>JAWXUM010000006.1:0-79579 GCA_044432645.1 Clostridia bacterium
TCTATTTTACACAAAACAAGACAAAACTTTTTGTTTTATCAACGGACGAGCACAGCTCGCCCCTACAATGTTTGTGCAACTTTTTTTACAATATAGGTTTTTTTGACAGTCTGAAAGGAATGTGCATTTAACTGCACATTCCTTTTAATTTATTTAATATATTCCAAAATTTGGCTTACGGCGTCTTCTATACTTGTTTTTTCTGTATCTACAACAATGTCTGCATTGGTTGGCATTTCGTATGGGCTTGATATGCCTGTAAAGTTTTTGATTTCTCCGTTTATTGCTTTTTGGTACAGATTTTTTGTGTCACGTCTTATGCACTCTTCAACAGAAGTTGCAACATGCACCAAAATAAAGCTGTCATCACCTATAATTCTCTTGGCGTTAAGTCTATCTTCGTCAAAAGGTGAAATTACAGAAACCAAAGTGATTAAGCCAGCGTCATTCATAAGTTTTGAAACTTCGGCAAAACGTCTTATATTTTCAATTCTGTCTTCTTCTGTAAATCCTAAGTTATTATTAAGCCCCAACCTTACATTATCACCGTCAAGCAACATTGTGTGTTTTCCTGCTACTGCAAGCTCTTTTTCAAGCTGATTAGCAATTGTAGATTTACCAGAGCCTGAAAGACCTGTAAACCAAATAGTTTTAGGTGATTGATTCTTTTGGTTTGCCCTATATTCTTTAGTAATATCAAGGTTTTGCCATGTTAAATTGTCAGAGCGATAAAGTTTATGCTCTATAATACCACAAGCTGATGTCATATGTGTAACTCTGTTAACTAAAATAAATCTGCCAAGTTCTTTGTTATCTTTAAAAGACTCAACCAAAACTTTTTCAGAAAGCGAAATGTCGCAATTTATAATGTCGTTTTTCTTAGCATCATCAGAAAGAACACGCTCGCCAGTGTTAACATCTACACAGTAGTGAATGTTCATTATTGTAGCTGGTACAAGCTTTGTGCCAACTTTTAATAGGAAGTTTCTACCTACAACAAGTTTTTCGTCGTCCATCCAAATTAAATCTGCACGGATTAATCTTGTTGTTGTATGCTCCTCTTTTGCGATAACGCAACCACGAGAGCAATCAACCTCTCTGTCAAGAGAAACCGTTATAGCTTCACCGAAACTAGCTTTTTGAACTTTTGTATCTGTGTTGTAAATCTCTTTTACAAGTGCTTTTTCCTTGCTTGGCAAAATTGTGATTTCTTCGCCAACTGAAACAGCACCACGAGAAATTTGTCCTTGGAAACCTCTAAAATCAAGGTTAGGACGGCACACTCTTTGAACAGGCATCATGAATGATTTTTGCTCTTCTTTTTCGGAAGTATCTACATTTTCAAGATATTCAAGAAGTGGACTTTCTTTATACCAAGACATATTTGCTGATGATTTTGTTACGTTGTCGCCCTCGGTTGCGCTTACAGGAATGAATTTAATGCTGTCACATTCGTACTCGTTGTCTTCGATTAATCGTTTTATATCTCTTTGAATTTTGTCATAAGTTTTTTGGTCGTAATCTACCAAATCCATTTTATTTACTGCAAAAACAAAGTGGCGAATACCCATTAAATTACAAATTCTTGTGTGACGTCTTGTTTGAGTTAAAATTCCTTTTGTAGCGTCTAGCAAAATAATTGCAAGTTCTGCAAAGCTGGCACCAACAGCCATGTTTCTTGTGTATTCTTCGTGTCCTGGTGTGTCAGCTACGATGAAATTACGTTTTTCTGTGTTAAAATAACGGTAAGCAACGTCGATTGTTATGCCTTGCTCACGCTCTGCCATTAATCCGTCAAGCAGTAGTGAATAATCTATTTGAGCCTCACGGCTACCGATTTTGCTATCTAATATAAGTGCATTCTCTTGGTCGGCAAATAATAATTTTGAATCGTATAATATATGCCCAATAAGGGTAGATTTTCCGTCATCAACGCTACCACAAGTAATAAATTTTAATAAGCCTTTCATTAGAAATAGCCCTCCCTTTTACGTCTTTCCATACTACCTCTTGCCTCGTGGTCGATAACACGGCTGGTTCTTTCAGATGAAACTGCGCCCAGTGTTTCTTCTACGATTTCGTCCAAAGTAGTCGCTGTTGATTCCACTGCGCCTGTAAGTGGGTAACAACCTAGAGTTCTAAATCTAACTAATTTTTCTTCGATGACTTCACCCTTTTTCAGCTTTAATCTGTCGTCGTCAACCATAATCATTTGACCGTCACGCTCGACAACAGGTCTTGTATCTGCAAAATAAAGTGGAACAATTTCTATATTTTCTCTTTGGATATATCTCCAAATATCGGCTTCTGTCCAATTGGAAATTGGGAAAACACGCATACTTTCGCCTTTGTTAATAAGTGTGTTGTATAAATCCCAAAGTTCTGGTCTTTGATTTTTAGGGTCCCAAGCGTGGTCTGCGTTTCTAAAAGAGAAAATTCTCTCTTTAGCTCTACTCATTTCCTCGTCACGTCTGCCACCACCAAAAGCTGCTGTAAAACCATACTTGTTAAGTGCATCTTTAAGCGCTTGTGTTTTCATGGTGTCGGTGTAAGCACTGCCGTAGTCAAACGGATTTATACCTTGTTTTACGCCGTCTTCATTTGTATACACCAACATTTCAATGCCTTTTTCTTTTGCAACTCTATCACGAAATTCAATCATTTCTTTAAACTTCCATGTTGTGTCTATGTGCATAAAAGGAAAAGGTGGCTTTTCTGGGTAAAAAGCTTTCATTGCTAAATGTAGCATTACAGAACTGTCTTTGCCAATTGAGTAAAGCATAACTGGGTTTTCACATTCTGCTGCAACTTCACGCATTATATATATAGCTTCTGCTTCAAGTTTATCTAAATATGATTTTTCGTTCATATTATTCTCCTTGTAGTTCATTTTCTTTAGTATTAATTATATAAAAACCCTTGTAATTCAAGGAATTTTCACGGTTGTATAGCATTTCTGTACCGTCCATTTGACGGAATGTAGCACCAGCTTCTTCAGTTATACACTGCATAGCCGCTGTGTCCCACTCCATTGTTGGGTTGTGGCGATAGTAAATTTCAGCGTCACCTTTTGCAACTAGACAGCCTTTTAGCGAGCTACCCATTTTTACAAAATTAGTAAAATTATATTTTTCAATGAGTTTTTCCATTTCCTCACAGCCATGGGAACTGCTCATAACAAGCCTTACTTTGCTTAAATCATTTTCTTTTGAAACAAAAATTCGAGAAGTTTCGCCGTTTTTGTCAGTGTAAAAAGCTCCACCGTCTTTACTTGCAAAATAAAGTTCTTTTGAAACAGGCACATAAATTACACCCATAATGATTTTATGTTCAAATGCTAGTCCAATGTTTACAGTGAACTGTCCATTTCTTTTAATGAATTCTTTAGTTCCGTCAAGTGGGTCAACAACAAAGCAGTATGGATTATTTAGTCTGTCAAGGTTATCTTTGCCCTCTTCGGACAAAATAGCCATTTCAGGGAAATTTTCCTCTAAAACTTTTACAATAATAGCGTTAGCCTCTTTGTCTGCCATTGTAAGTGGAGAGTTGTCGGCTTTATACTCAACGTTTTTGAATTTGCTTTCGTCGTTATAAACCTCCATGATTTTGTGTCCAGCCTTAACTGCGACATCACAGCAAATTTTTTCTATGCTTTTCAAATTTATGCTCATTAAAAAACTCCTATCAAAGTTTAATTTATATATATAATTATTGTTAATTATAACACGAATTCAAGCCCAATTCAAGAAAAACACTGTTTTGTTAATATTAAATTCAAAGTTGACTTATTTTTTAAAAAAGAGTATACTTCAATTAAATACTTTACATTACTATGCTAAAGAAAGGATTGCCGTATATGTTTTTACTAATTAGGCGAATTCACATGCGACAAAATTATAAAAATGAGAAAAAAATCTAATAACGACTTAACCGTAGGCTCTCCTTATAAATCTATAGTCAATTTCGCAATTCCAATTTTAATTGGTAGTTTGCTTCAACAGGCTTATAACATAACCGACTCGGCTATTGTTGGCCGATTTATAGGAATTGAAGCTTTAGCTGGTGTTGGCTCAACTGGGTCGCTTAATTTTTTGGTAATAGGTTTTGTAATCGGTACTTGCACTGGTTTTGGTATTCCAATTTCACAAAGTTACGGTTCGAATAATATAGCCGATTTGAAAAAGTATTTTGCCCATGCAATTTATTTAGCTGCTTTTATTTCCATTGTTTTAACAATAACTGTTTTGATTTTTTTAAGACCAATTTTGGTTTTAATGAACACAACAGACGAAATGATGCCGTACGCTTATACTTATATTTCAACTATTTTCATGGGAATTGCTGGTATGTATCTTTACAACCTTTTAGCAGCAGTTTTAAGGGCGATTGGCAACAGCAAAACACCTTTGTTTTTCTTAATTTGCTCTGCTGGTGTTAATTTAATTCTTGACTTAATTTTTGTTATTGGTTTACAAATTGGAGTTTTGGGTACAGCTTTGGCAACAGTAATCTCACAAACTGCCTCTGGCATAGCTTGTATTATACTAATTAACAAAAAAGTTCATCTTCTACAAACTACAAAAAAAGATTGGATTTTTGATTTTGCTTATATCAAAAAATTGTTTAGCCTTGGTGTTCCAATGGGTTTACAATTTTCAATTACAGCGATAGGCTCTGTTATTTTACAATCAGCTGTTAACTCTTTGGGTACAATTTATGCGGCTTCAATTTCTGCTGGTTCAAAAATTAGTGGTTTTGCTATAAAACCTTTAGAAACTTTAGGTCTAGCTATGGCAACATTTGCTGGGCAAAACCTTGGTGCTGGCAAGCTTGACAGAATTTCAAAGGGTTTGAAACAAAGCGTATTGATAGGTTTTGCTTATTCAGTTGTAACTTTTATTGTTATTTTCTTTACAGGCGAATATTTAGCTCTTATTTTGGTTTCTGCTGACGAGGTTGATGCAATTGCAAACATTCAGTTGTTCTTACTTTTTAACATGGCAGCTTTGCCTATAAATACTTTGTTGCACATTTTTAGAAACACAATTCAAGGACTTGGTTATTCTGCTGTTGCAATGTTTGCCGGAGTTATGGAGCTTTTCGCAAGAGTTTTTGTAGCATTTGGTTTAATAGGTTTACTTGGCTACACAGGTTCTGTTTTAGCAAATCCAGTAGCATGGGGTTCAGCCGTTATTTTCTTAGTTCCTACATATTTTATTATTATGAAAAAATTAAGAAAAAAAAACACAGTGGCGACAATTGGTCACCCATAAAAAATCTTTAGCTTTTGGGCAGAGAACGCATACAATAAAATAAAAAAAGACCGTAGGGGCGACCTGTGGTCGTCCGTGAAATTGAAAACCTCAAACGGACGACCACAGGCCGCCCCTACGATAATAAATGATAAAACCGTAAGGACAGAATTCAAATTAAATACTATCCACAAATTTATTTAAATCTGATACTGATTGCAAACTTGACTTAATTGTAAGAGTTCCTTTAACGTTCATATTTTTCATTGAAGCCATAACCTCTGTTATTTTTTTGCCAGCAGTTGGTGCCCAAGTGCCATTTTCAATGATATAAACATCTCTATTTTGTAAATTAAGCGCTTTCATGTCTAAAATTAGAGTTTCCATAGCTGGATAAACTCCACCATTATATGTTGGAGCAGCTAAAATTAATGTTCCAACTCTGAAAGCCTGTGCAATTAAATAAGATTTATCTGTATTACAAATATTTATAACTGTAACTTTTTTGCCTTTTTGTGAAAGCATAGTAGCAACAGCATTTACTGCACTTTCTGTATTGCCATACATTGAAGCATAAGCTAGTAAAATTTCGTCCTCATTCTCTGGTTGATACAAGCTCCATTTCATTTGTTTTTCTAAGAAATAAGCTATACTTTCGCCTCGCCAAATAGGTCCATGAAGTGGACAAACTGTGTTTATTTCTAAACTTGCAACTTTTTTTAGAGCACTTGCAGCTTGTGGTCCGTACTTACCTACGATATTGGTGAAATATCTTCTAGCGTCGTCAATCCAATCCCTGTCAAAATTGTACTCGTCTGCGTAAACTCTGCCGTCTAACGCACCAAAAGTACCAAAAGCATCGGCTGAGAACAAAACTTTATCTGTCATGTCATAACTTACCATAACTTCAGGCCAGTGAACCATTGGTGCCATTACGAAAGTTATTTTGTGTTTGCCTAAATCTAAAATATCATTTTGAACAACAACTAATTTGTTTTGTGGTGCCATGCCAAATTGAGTCATCATGTTAAATGTTTTAACATTTCCAACAACAATTACCTCTGGGTGTCTAATCAAAACGTCAGCCATTGTAGCAGCGTGGTCTGGCTCCATGTGGTTAACTATTAAATAATCTAATTTTTTACCGTCTAAAGCGTATTCTAAATTCTCTACAAATTGGTTCAAAACAGCGTTGTCAACTGTGTCAAAAAGAGCAGTTTTTTCGTCAATCATTAAATAAGAATTGTAGCAAACACCTTTTGTCAAAGGAAACATATTTTCAAACAACTCTAAACGACGGTCGTTTACACCAAGATAAATTAAATCTTCGCAAATTTTTACTGTATTTTGCATTGTTTTTATTCCTTTTCTAATAATTTAAACGTTAAATCTAAATAGCACAATATCGCCATCTTGCATAACGTATTCTTTTCCTTCGCTGCGAACTAAACCTTTTTCTTTTGCAGCTGCCATAGTGCCGTTGTCGATTAAATCCTGATAGCTTATAACTTCTGCCCTAATAAAGCCACGCTCGAAGTCTGTGTGAATTTTACCTGCTGCGCCTGGTGCTTTAGTTCCTTTTGTAATTGTCCACGCTCTAACCTCTTGTTTACCAGCTGTTAAGTAAGAAATTAGGCCTAAAAGCTCGTAACAAGCCTTGATAAGTCTGTCAAGACCAGATTCTTCAAGGTTCATTTCGCTTAAGAACATCTCTTTTTCTTCTTTATCCATTCCAGAAATTTCAGCTTCAATTTCGGCACAAATTGGAAGAACAATTGCGTTTTGCTCTGATGCAATTTCACGAACTCTGTTAAGTCTTACGTTATCTTCAACACCGTTTACAAAGTCGTCATCGCTCATATTTGCAGCGTAGATAATAGGTTTATTTGTAAGTAAATTTACTGTAGCTAAAAGTTCTGCCTCGTCTTGTGTACACTCAACAGTTCTAGCAGTTTTACCCTCTTCCAAAACTTCTTTAACTCTTTCTAAAAGCTCAATTTCAGTTTGATATGATTTATCGCCTTTAAGCATTTTTTTAGCTTTGTCAATTCTTCTATCCAAAATTTCAAGGTCGGATAAAATTAATTCTATATCGATAGTTTCAATGTCACGGCTAGGGTCAATACTTCCCTCAACGTGAATAATATCATCGTTGTCAAAGCAACGCACAACATGAACAATTGCATCAACCTCACGGATATTTGAAAGGAACTTGTTACCAAGACCCTCTCCTTTTGATGCGCCTTTTACAAGCCCAGCAATGTCAACGAACTCAATAACAGCTGGAGTGAACTTGTCAGGGTCGTACATTACAGCAAGTTTGTCCATTCTATAATCTGGAACAGCAACCATACCAACATTTGGCTCTATAGTGCAAAACGGATAGTTTGCTGACTGAGCGCCTGCATCTGTAATTGCGTTAAAAAGTGTGCTTTTTCCTACGTTAGGAAGTCCTACTATACCTAGTTTCATATTTATATCCTTTATTATTTATTTTTTGATGTTGTTTGCAAAACGCATGCAATGCCTTCACTGCAATGAAATTTACTTGGTGGCGCATTAAGGCTTAATGATTTTAATACCAAATCCACTGCCCATAGTTCCACCATTTTCTATATAATTAACTATTGCTTTTTGAAGGCTTGTTTCTGCATTCATTTGGCCTTTTTGATAATCTTTGTTAAAAACTCTCCAAGCGTTGCCAAAATTTGGGTCTTCGTTACTTTCTATTATATCCCAATCGCTTAAAAAGTCTAATAAATTACTATTTTTAGGAAAAATTTCTCTATTTTGTGGGTATAAAAGCCATGAGTCGCATATACAAACTAGTGGCTTATCACAAAGTTCATCTTTGAAAAAATCAAACGCTTTTTTGTAAGAAATCTCTCTTAATTCTTTTGAAAGTGCACCACAAGACGGAATATGAACGCTGTAAACTGTGTCACCTTTGTTAACTGTAACGTCTTCAAAAGTATAGCTTTCTTTAGGGAATTTTACCCTTTCAAATTCAAGTCTGCCAAGTTTAAAAATGTCAAGTGTGTAAAAAATATTATACCAACCATGCGCAAAATTTCCCCAAACACCCTTTACATTTTTGCACTCGATAAGCTTGTACTGTAAATCTTCTATAGTGTCCCAAAACACTTTTTCACTTATATTTGCTCTTTTAAAATCTTCCAACATATAGTATGAAGAACAAGCTAATACAATAAAATATAGTGTATATTCATGAATATTACTTTTTTCGCTTAAACTTTTAACTTCGTTTTCTATTAAGAATGTTTTATTTTTCACTTTATAAAATTTAGCTATTATTTGTTTAATTTCCTCATTATACTCATTAAATATTTTTTCTTTTGAGTTAATCAAATAAGTTTTAGCATCTAAAGGAATACAAAAATTTTGAACTAAAATATTATAATGATTTTTCATAAAATTTCTCCTTAAAGTTTATAATCAAAAACTTTATTAAGCCATTTTTTGCTAAGTTCTACCCATTGTCCATTGTGCTCGTCTTCTCTATTAACTTCGTTAGTGCAAACAGAAATACCATGTCCACCAGTTGGGAAAATATGAGCCTCGTAAGAAATTCCATTTTCTTGCATAGCCATAATATATCTTAAAGCATTTTCAACAGGTACAACAGTGTCTTCTACAGTATGCCATACAAAAGCTGGGCAAGTGTCTTTGCTTACTTGTTTGTCAAGTGAGAAGAACATTTGTCTTTCTTTTTCTTCTGGGCTTATTAAATCCAGTGCTTTTTCAAACGCAATTCCAGCAGCTCTTTTAATTGAAGCACCGTGATAAATTGCAGGGTCGGCACTGATAACAGCGTAAGACAAAACAACTGCGTTTGGCTTGTTAAGTCCACCTTTATTGTCAAAAGTTTCTAGAAGTGTTGGGTGGTTCCAAAGAGTTGCAATTGATGCAGTTAAATGTCCACCAGCTGAAAAACCACAAACAGTAATTTTCTCACCGTCGCAGTTCCACTCGTCAGCATTTTCACGAATTTTCATAATAACGGAGCTAAGCTCTTTAAGAGGAACTAAATCTTTAGCCTCATCTTTAACAGAATAATTCAATATAAAAACATTGAAACCAGCAGATAAATACTCAAAAGCTACAGGGTCTGCTTCTCTTTGTGAGCACGAATTGTAGCCACCACCTGGACAAATTATCATAACTGGATATTTTTCCCTGTAAACAGGCATTTCATTTATTAAAGAATGTAAATATGCTGTAACTTTGCCACTTGTGCCTTCATAAGCTGTGAATTCTAATGTTTTCATGTGTTATTCTCCTTAAAATTTATGTTTTTTGATGCTTTAAAACTGCCGCAATGAACCATGCTCATTTAATACAAATTATTTACCAATAAACTCTTTACCACCCATATATGGTCTAAGTGCTACTGGAATATTAATAGAACCGTCTTCGTTTAGGTTGTTCTCTAAAAATGCAATTAGCATTCTTGGTGGTGCAACAACTGTGTTATTAAGTGTATGAGCAAGGTATTTTTTGCCGTCAGCACCATTTACTCTAATTTTTAGTCTTCTAGCTTGTGCTTCTCCAAGGTTTGAGCAAGAACCAACCTCGAAATATTTCTTTTGTCTTGGTGACCATGCCTCAACGTCGATAGATTTAACTTTAAGGTCAGCTAAGTCGCCTGAACAGCACTCTAAAGTTCTTACAGGAATATCTAAAGTTTCGAAAAGGTTAACAGTGTTTGTCCAAAGTTTTTCGAACCACATAGGACTTTCTTCTGGTTTACAAACAACAATCATTTCTTGTTTTTCGAATTGATGAATTCTATAAACGCCTCTTTCTTCAATACCATGAGCGCCTTTTTCTTTTCTAAAGCAAGGTGAGTAGCTAGTTAGTGTATGAGGAAGTTCCTCTTCTTTTACAATAGTATCAATAAATTTACCTATCATAGAATGTTCGCTTGTGCCGATTAAATAAAGGTCCTCGCCCTCAATTTTGTACATCATAGCTTCCATTTCAGCAAAAGACATAACACCTGTAACAACTTCACTTCTAATCATGTAAGGAGGAATACAATAAGTAAACCCACGGTCAATCATAAAATCTCTAGCGTAAGAAATTACAGCAGAGTGAAGTCTAGCAATGTCGCCCATTAAATAGTAAAAACCGTTACCAGCAACTTTTCTTGCAGCGTCAAGGTCGATACCTTTAAGTTTTTCCATAATTTCAGTGTGATAAGGAATTTCAAAGTCTGGCACGAAAGGTTCGCCGTATTTTTGAACTTCAACATTCTCGCTATCATCTTTACCAACTGGAACGCTAGGGCCAATGATATTAGGTATAACAAGCATAATTTTTGTAACTTTTTCGTCAAGCTCTTTTTCAAGTTCTTCACACTTTGCAAGTTCAGCAGACTGTGCAGTAACTTGAGCTTTAACCTCGTTGGCCTCGTCTTTTAAACCTTTAGCCATTAAGCCACCTATTTGTTTAGAAAGCTTGTTTCTAGACGCTCTTAGCTCGTCTGCTCTTTGTTGATTAGCACGTTTTTGGCTGTCAAGTTCTATAACTTCGTCAACCATATCAAGTTTGTGGTCTTGAAATTTTTTCTTAATGTTTTCCTTTACGATTTCAGGGTTTTCCCTTAAAAATTTGATGTCTAGCATTTTATATCTCCTAAATTTATTTTTTATATACGGACGAGCACAGCTCTCCCCTACGTTTTTTTACAAGCAAACACCATATTATGGCAAAAAAAAACACTCCTATCCCTAAAAATTGGGACGGAGTTACCGTGGTGCCACCCAAATTGACTGAACAATCAGCCCACTTGTTGCGTTATAAAGTACCGCCCACTTATCAGCTCAAAAAATGGAACACCCACAGTTCACATCGGTTCACATCAACCACCGATTTTCTGAAGAAAACTTATGAATTTAGTTTTTATCATAGCTAACATAATATTAATATTATTGTAAGTCCAAAGCACGAAAAAGTCAAGTGTTTTATGATTTTTTTATATTGTAGGGAACGACGCCCTCGTCGTTCCCTCATTCGTTAATTTTGCCCCTATCACGGGCGACCAATGGTAGCACCTCTATATAAAATGCTCAATCAAAATTTTAAGTCCAATACCAAATAAAATAATACCACCAACAGCTTCACCCTTATTTTTAAACTTAGAGCCAAATTTCATGCCAACAATTACAGCAATAATTGAAAGAATAAAAGTTATGCTACCTATTAAAATTACGGAATGAATAATTTTGATGTTTTGCAAAACTGCAAAACTCACGCCTACAGCAAGTGCATCAATACTTGTTGCAATTCCCATAATAATTAAAGCCAACAAATTTAAATTTTCACTCACGTTTTCATCGTCCTTTTTAAAAGACTCCACAAACATTTTAATTCCTATAAAAGCAAGCAATACAAATGCAACATAGTGAGCATATGCGTTTATATATTTCTCAAACTGATTTCCTATTAAATATCCTAAAAAAGGCATTAAAGATTGGAAAAATCCAAAGCAAAAAGATATTTGCAGTGTTAACTTAAGGTTAAATTTACGCATAGAAAGTCCACGGCACATTGCAACAGCAAATGCGTCCATAGAAAGACCTATTGCGATTAAAATTATTTCGATTAAAGACAAATAATAACACCCCATTTAAAATTCATAATTCACAATTGTTGGTGTGGAACGTCCAACGGGCGTTCCACATATAAAATACCCACTAAAACTATACGCTTTAGTGGGTAAAAATATTACTTAACTAAGTGACAAGATACAAAATGTCCTGGTTTAATTTCTGTTAAAACTGGCTTTGTAGTTTGACAAATTTCGCAAGCTACTGGACAACGGCCAGCAAAGTTACAGCCTTTTGGAAGTTTAATAGGGCTTGGAACATCACCTGTTAAAATTTGTCTTTCTTTTTGAGCTTCTTTGCTTGGGTCAGCTATAGGAACAGCTGAAAGCAAAGCTTTTGAGTAAGGGTGAAGTGTGTTAGCATAAAGCTCATCACTACTTGCAAGCTCTACAACGTTACCAAGGTACATAACAGCAATTCTGTCACTAATATACTTAACAATGTTAAGGTCATGAGCAATGAAAAGGAAAGTTAGTCCAAGTTTTTCTTGTAGTTCACTTAAAAGGTTGATAACCTGTGACTGAATAGAAACGTCAAGTGCAGAAATAGGTTCGTCACAAACGATAAATTCAGGTTCAATAGCAAGTGCTCTTGCAATACCAATTCTTTGACGTTGACCACCTGAGAACTCATGTGGGAAACGACCAGCATGCTCACGGCTTAAGCCAACAGTTTCAAGAAGTTCGTAAACTCTCTCTTGTCTTTTTTTGTGGTCATACATTTTATGAATAATCATGCCCTCTTCAATAATAGAAGCAACAGTCATTCTAGGGTTAAGTGAAGCGTATGGATCTTGGAAAATAATTTGAGCTTTTTTAGTATAAGCAAAACGGTCTTTTGATTTTTTAAAATCAAGTGGAACTCCACCGTAAGTCATATTACCTTTTGTTGGGTTATAAATACCCATAACAACTCTACCTAAAGTAGATTTACCACAGCCAGACTCACCAACAAGTCCTAAAGTTTCGCCTTTAAAAATTTCAATATTTACATTGTCAACAGCTTTAAGTGAACCGCCGCTAACTTTAAAATATTTACATACTCCGTCAAGAGTTAAAAGTTTCTCACTCATTAGGGTCACCTCTTTCAGCAGCAGATGGACAATCTGGATGATTTAACCAACACACAGAATGGTGTACAGTCGAAATATCATATTTTTCAGGTTGTTCCTCTAAACAAATTTGCATACAATGCTCACATCTAGCACCAAAACCACAACCAACTGGTGGGTCTAAAAGGTTAGGAGGAGAACCTGGGATAGAAATAAGTTTTTCGTCTTTACTTGTATCAATTTCCGGCAAGCTTTTAAGCAAAGCTTTTGTGTATGGGTGGTTTGGTCTGTAGAAGATTTCTTCGGCTGTGCCTGTTTCTACAATTTTACCAGCATACATAACTGCAACTCTGTCTGCAACACTAGCAACAACACCAAGGTCATGAGTGATAAGAATAATCGCAGCACTTGTTTTATCTTTAATTTCAACTAATAAATCCATAATTTGAGCTTGGATAGTAACGTCCAAAGCAGTAGTAGGTTCGTCAGCAATTAAAAGTTTAGGTTCGCAGCAAAGTGCCATAGCTATCATAGCTCTTTGACGCATACCACCTGAAAATTCATGTGGATATTGTTTAGCTCTTTCTTCAGCATTTGGGATATTAACAAGTTTTAAATATCTAATAGCTTCTTTTTGAGCTTCTTTTGTTGAAAGTTTTCTATGATGTTTAATAGCCTCAACAATTTGTTTACCAACAGGAGTTGTTGGGTTCATACAAGTCATAGGGTCTTGGAATATCATAGCAACGTCTTTACCACGAATAGACTGCATTTCTTTTTCAGTAGCATTAACGATGTCTTTACCAAGCAAATCAATGTCGCCCTCTGGAATAACAGCAGGAGGCATTGGGTTAAGTTTCATAATAGTTTGTGCAGTAACTGATTTACCACAGCCAGACTCTCCAACGATTGCTAGAACTTCGCCCTCTTCTAGGTCAAAGCTAACACCACGTACAGCTTGAACTGTACCTGCGTATGTGTTAAAGGAAACGTGAAGATTGTCTACGTTTAAAATTTTTGACATAACACTTTATCCTTTCTTATCGTCTTAGTTTAGGGTCAAATGAATCACGAAGACCATCGCCTAATAGGTTGAATGCAAGCATTGTTAAACAAAGTGCAATTGCTGGAACTGCCATTTGCACTGGGTAAAATCTAAACACTTGTTGTCCTGCTGAACAAAGCATACCCCATGATGAGTTAGGTACTGGAACACCAAGACCTAGGTATGAAAGCCAAGCTTCTGTGAAGATAGCACCTGGAATTGAAAGTGTAATGTTAACAATAGCAACTGAAAGTGTATTTGGTAGCAAATGCCTAGAAATAATTCTAGCAGGGCTACCACCCATCGATTTAGCGGCAACAACATATTCTTGCTCTTTGAGTATAAATATCTGTCCACGAATAAGCCTTGCCATGCCCGTCCATCCAACGGTGGCATACGCTATAATAATAGTAACAATACCTTGTGACAAAACAAGCATTAATAAAACGATAATTAAAAGATAAGGGATACCAGATATAATTTCAACAATTCTCATCATGATAATATCTGTTGTACCACCGAAGTAACCAGCAATACCACCATAGATAACACCAACGATAAAGTTAATGGCAACAGCTGAGAAAGCGATGATAAGAGAAACTCTACCACCCTCCCAAAGTCTTGACCATAAATCTCTACCTAAGCTATCTGTACCAAATATATGCACAGCACCGTCAATTTGGTCACATGTAGTAAAAAGACCACAGTTTACATGTCCGTAATGTTGCTCACGAATATCGAAAGGAGAAATCATAGGTAATACAATAACAGCAACTATTAAAAGAATGATAAACACTCCACAAGCCATTGAAATTTTATTTTTTCTAAATCTACCAAAAGCATCTTGCCAAAAGTTAAGGCTTTTACCTGTTACGCCCTCACGAGCATAAGGATTTGAGCCGACCCATTTGAATTTTTCACTACTAATTTTACTCATGTCCACTCACCTTACCCTTCTAGTTTAACTCTTGGATCGATTAGACCATAAACAAGGTCAACTACCAAGTTAGCAATAATTAAGAAACCACCGTAGAACATTGTTGTACCAGCAATCATTGTATAGTCGATTGATTGAATACTTGTTACGAAAGTTTTACCCATACCAGGAATAGAGAAGATACTCTCTACAACGAAACCACCAGTTAAAAGACCAGCTGTAATAGGGCCTAAAACTGTAATAACAGGCATGATAGCGTTTCTAACTGCGTGTTTCCAAATAATTTTATATTGAGGTAAGCCTTTTGCTTTAGCTGTTTTGATGTAATCAGAAGCTAAAACGTCAAGCATACTTGAACGCATAAGTCTTGAGATAGTAGCGATAGAACCGAAGCTCATAGCTATTGTAGGTAGAATTGTATGTCTAAATGAAGTCCAACCAGTTATAGGGAAGAAGTTTATACCTGTTTTTTGGAAAAGTACAACACCCAAGAAATATTGTAATAGCGAAGCTATAATAAAGCTTGGAACTGAAACACCCAAAAGGGCAATGATAGTAGCAGTAGTATCCCATGCTTTACCCCTATTAATAGCAGCGATAGTACCAAGTGAAACACCAACTACAAAAGCAAGACATAGAGCTCTAATACCAAGGTCAAAAGAAATTGGGAAAGTTGTCATAAGTTTAGCTGTAACCTCACGGTTATCTGAAAGAGATATACCAAGGTCGCCTCGTAAAGCATTGCCGATATATAAAAAGTATTGTTGCCATAGTGGTTTATCAAGACCGTATTTAGCCTCTAAGTTTGCCATGATTTCGTCTGAAATTACTTTTTCTCCTGTAAATGGATCACCAGGTAACAACTGCATTAAAAAGAATGTTATAGTTACCAAAACAAAAAGTGTTAAGATAGCATATCCAACTCTTTTTAAAATATATTTCCACATAGGTGATTCTCCTTTCGAATTTTAAATTAATTTGCGTCGTTTGTTATACGTGTTTATTAATGTAGGGGCAAGCTTAGCTCGTCAGCTTAACTTACCTTTATTTGCGGACGAGCTAAGCTCGCCCCTACAAAGTAGGTTAATTAAACTATCATCACATAAAAAACAACTGTACACAAACAGAATACATATATATTAACATTTATTTTCAAAAAAATAAATACTTTTTTTCAATTTTTTTCATATTTTATAAATATTTTTGTTTTTGGGGTCGTTTTTTGACATTTTTTGCATTTTTCTTTTACTAAAATTTCATTTTATAAGGTTTTTTATAAGATTAACGGTGAGTGACCCTTGAGGTCCTCACCGTTAAAGACTTATTAATTAATAACTATATTAAATTTTATTTAACTTAGTTAAGTGTTGTGTATGTGTAGTACATATCTTGGAATGTTGATCTTGAGAAACCATCAGCAATTTTATCACTTACTGTGTAGTTTGTAATTGACCAATAAACGTTAGATACAACAACTTCATCAGCGATGATTTTTTCTACTTCTAGGAATGCAGCTTGACGCTCTTCTAAGTCTGTAGATGTTGTAGCGATTTCAACTAATGCATCATATTCTTCGCTAGCGAAGTTAGATGAGTTACCTGAGCTGTCTGAAACCCACATGTCTAAGAATGTCATAGGGTCATTGTAGTCAGGGCCCCAACCAGTAAAGTCGATCATGTAGTTACCAGCTGTTCTAGCTTCTGATTGCTCTTTAGTTGTCATAGATTGAACAGTAACTTCGATACCTAAGTTAACTCTCCATTGTTCTTGGAAGAAAGCAGCAGTGTTGATAGAAGTTGTGCTATCACCACAGTTGTATGTTAGAACTGCATTTAACTCTTCAAGAGTCATGTCTAGTTCTTCTAAAGCAACTTCTAGATAAGCTTGAGCTTCTTCGATATCTGTGTAGTTTAAGATACCATATTCAGCTTCAACATCAGCAGCGAAAGATGTGCCTGATGAACCAGAAACACCTGGGTTAGTAAAGCTGTTTGCAGGGATAGATGAGTTTTGTAAAACTGTTGCGATATAAGCATCTCTATCATAAGATAAGCTTAGAGCTTTTCTTAGGTTTAAGTTGCTCATAATTTCATCTTCATGGTTGAATAATAGGTAGTATGTAGCACCTGAGCTATAGCTATATACTTGTTGACCTTCTGACTCTAAAAGAGTAAGTTGGTCACCAGTGATTGTCATAATGTCAAGTTCACCAGCTGATAATGCGTTTAAAGCTGTATTAGTATCTGTAATCATAACATAGATTAGTTCGTCTAATTCAACTAGGTCAGCATTGTAGAAATCTTCGTTTTTAGTTAAAACGATGTTTGAGTCATGTGTCCAAGATTCCATGATCCATGCGCCACATGAAATTGTGTATTCTGGTTCCATTGCATAGTTGTCAGCGCCAACTTCGTTATAGAATTCTTCGTTAACAGGCATGAATGAACCGAATGTGAATGTAAATTCAGCATAAGCTGTTGGATCTTCTAGAGTAACTACTAATTCGAAGTCACTTGTTACTTCAAGACCTAGTTCTTCGATACCAACTTCGCCGTTGTAGTAAGCTTCTGCGTTTTCAATAATGAAACCAAAGTAAGCATAGTCAGCAGCAGTTGCTGGGTCAAGAAGTGTTGTCCAAGCAAAGTAGAAGTCATTAGCAGTAAGTTGTGTGCCGTTTGACCAGTAAATGTCTTCTCTTAGTGTAAATGTGTATGTTAGACCGTCATCAGAAACAGTCCAAGATTCAGCAGCACCAGGGATAACATTGTCATTTTCGTCAAGTTCTAAAAGACCTGTGTATAGGTTGTTAAGAACAACGAAGTCATGAGAATATGTTGCAAGCATTGTGTTTAAAGAAGTAGGCTCTGAACCTAAGTTAGCTGTGATAGAACCCTCTGCAGATGTACCTGGGTATAAACCTAGAGATACATTTTCTTCTTTTTCATCATCTGAATCAAAAGCGAAAGCATCAGTGTCATCTTCTTCTTCTTCTACATCTGTATCAGATGAAGTTGTGTCGTCTGCACTTGATGTATCTTCTGTTGATGAAGAACAAGCTGTGAAGCTTGCTACTAACATTGTAGCTGATAAAGCAAGAGCAAGTAATTTTTTTAATGTCATTTTTTTGTATTCCTCCTAAAATTTTTGAAATATGAATTTTTTATTTTTTATAATTTCATATTAGTTATATTTTACTAAAATTTTTCAAAAAAATCAACTAAAAATTAATATAAACATATATTAATTTAAATGCATTTTTTAGTCAATTTGCATAACGTGTCCTTTATAAAAATACAAATTTCAAAAAATTGTATTTTTTAAAAATTAACAGTAGTTTAAAATATGCTTTTTTAATTAAAAAAAAGGTTAAATTTTTGTAATATTTTTTAAAACACTAGAAATTTGTATTTTTTGCCAATTTTGCAAGTTTTTATATGTGAACTTGCAAAATTTAGTAATTTACTTACATAAATTGTGTTTTTTAAGTAATAACAATCCATATATAGTGGAAAATTTTTATAAAATGTATTTTTAGAGTATACAATTTATATTTATTTTATTTATCCGTTAATTTTTTTGTAGGTTACTCTTTGTAGGGTAAGCATCGTATGCGTACCTAGGTAATTTATATTTTAAAAAATAATAGTGACAACCATTAGTTGCCACTATTATTGAATTATTTAATTAAATTTTGTATTGTAGGGCAGGAAGCCCTACAATACAGATTTATCGTTTTGTAAAGTTTTATTTGACACAGAGTACTACGGTTTATTCTGCTGTTTCTGTTTCTTCTTCTACTTCTTCAACTTCTTCTTCGTGTGCTGTTCTTGCGATTGTTACCACTTTGTTGCCGTCTTCAATACGCATTACCTTAACACCTTTGCTTGGTCTTGCACAAATACGGATTGAACTTGCTATAATTCTTATAATAATTCCGTTTTCTGAAATCAAAATAATATCGTCTTCTAAATCTACCACTTTAATAGCAGCAATTTTACCATACTTATTAATATGGTAATTTGTAAGACCTTTACCACCACGGTTTTGACGACGGTAATCTTCTGGGCTTGAAAGTCTGCCGTAACCTGTTTCGGAAACTGTTAGAACATATCCGTTTTCACGAATAATTGACATTCCAACAACACTGTCGCCGTCTTTTAAGTCGATAGCTTTTACACCACGAGCAGTTCTACCAACAGCTCTAACATCATTTTCGTCAAATCTAATAGCCATACCAAGTTTAGTAGCAACTATTAAATCTTGCTTGCCGTCTGTAATTCTAACCCAAGAAAGTGTGTCGCCCTCGTCAAGGTCAATAGCAATAAGTCCACCTTTTCTAGCTGTGTTGTAAGCAGAAAGTGCAGTTCTTTTTATAATACCATTTTTTGTAACCATAATTAAGAAAGTATCGTCTGTAAACTCTGTTACCTTAATCATAGAAGTAATTTTTTCCTCTGGCTCAAGTGGCAACAAGTTTTGAATGTTCATGCCACGGCTAACACGAGAACCCTCTGGAATTTCGTAACATTTAAGTCTGTAAACTCTACCTCTGTCTGAGAAGAACATAACATAATCGTGAGAATTAATAACAAACATTTCAGTAGCAACGTCTTCGTCACGACGTGACATACCACTAACTCCCCTACCACCTCTTTTTTGAAGTTGGTAAGTGTCAGTTTTTTGACGTTTTACATAACCAAAGTTTGTTAAAGTTAGAACGCAGTCTTCACGAGGAATTAAATCTTCAATATCAACTTCACCACTAATAGTAACGATTTCAGTTCTTCTATCGTCACCGAATTTCTCTCTAACAGCTATTACCTCGTCTTTAATGATAGCAAGACGGCGATTTTCGCTTGCTAAAATGTCTAAGAAATCAGCAATTTTTAATTTAAGTGCAGCAAGTTCATCTTCAAGCTTGTTTTTTTCCATACCAGTAAGTTGTCCTAAACGCATTTGTACTATTGCTTGAGCTTGTACATCGTCAAAGTCAAAACGCTCCATCAAAGCAGCTTTACCTTCTGAAATAGATTTAGATGAACGCAAAATTGCAATAACTTCGTCTATAAAATCAAGTGCTTTCATTAAAGCTTCTAATATATGTGCTCTGTCATTAGCTTTTTTAAGGTCAAACTGAGTTCTTCTTGTAATAACTTCTTGTTGAAACCTAATGTATTCGTAAAGCATTTGGTGTAGAGTTAAAGTTTTTGGAACTTTGTCTACAATTGCAAGCATTATTATACCAAATGTAGTTTGAAGTTGAGTGTAAGCATACAACTTGTTGAGTACGATTTGAGCAGAAGCATCACGTTTAATATCAATAGAAATATGCATACCGTTTCTGTCGGAATGGTCTTGAACTGAAGAAATACCCTCGATACGCTTGTCTTTTACAAGGTCAGCAATATTTTCGACAAGTCTAGCCTTGTTTACTTGGTAAGGAATTTCAGTAATAACAATTTTGCTTCTTCCTTTTGCATCTTCAATAATTTCAGCTCTAGCACGAAGTGTAACTTTACCTCTACCAGTTGAGTAAGCAGCACGCATGCCAGCTCTACCCATAATGATACCACCAGTTGGGAAGTCAGGGCCTTTAATATGCTCCATAAGTTCGTCCAAAGTCGCCTCTGGGTTGTCAATTAAACAGCAAACACCGTCTATAACCTCACGCATGTTATGAGGTGGAATATTTGTAGCCATACCAACAGCAATACCAGTTGAACCATTAACTAAAAGGTTAGGGTAATGGCAAGGCAGTGCAACAGGCTCGGTAAGTCTGTCGTCATAGTTAGGTACAAAATCAACAGTGTCTTTGTCAATATCGTCTAGCATTTGAACAGAAAGTTTGTTCATTCTAGCTTCTGTATATCTGTAAGCAGCAGCTGGGTCGCCGTCGACAGAACCAAAGTTACCGTGACCGTCAACTAGCATATAACGCATAGAGAAATCTTGTGCAAGTCTTACCATTGCATCGTAAACAGAGGCGTCACCATGAGGGTGAAACCTACCAAGTACAGAACCAACAGTGTCGGCACATTTTCTGTATGCTCTTTCAGGCCAAAGGCTGTTTTCGTACATTGTGTATAAAATTCTTCTATGTACAGGTTTTAAGCCGTCACGTACATCTGGCAATGCTCTTTGAACTATAACAGACATAGAATAGTCTAAAAAAGACTCGCTCATCTCTTTTTTAAGTTCAACATTCACAATTTTACCCAGATTAGTAAGCCTTGGGGTATTGTCGATTATCATTTCGTTTTCGTCCATTAAGTTATACTCCTATATTTAATGTAGGGGCGACCTGTGGTCGTCCGTTTAAATTTATCCGTTTCTACGGACGAGCTAAGCTCGCCCCTACGGATTATTTTTTTTAACAATATTTAATTAATAATATTTATCAAGTGTCCATTTAAGTGGGTTTTCGTCTATATATTCCCATACTTCGTTATAATGCTTATCATTTTTTTTAACTTCGTCGTAAAAAGATTTTTGCCAAACTGATTTTCCTATTTGTTTGGTTATTGAACCTTTAAACTGCTGAATTATTCTTGATATTGTAGGGGCGACCTGTGGTCGTCCGTTTAGTTTATCTTTAACCGTGGACGAGCTAAGCTCGCCCCTACTGTTTAAATTATCATCAATTATTTTTATCATACATCCAAATTCTTAACATACTTCGCATTTTTCTCTATAAATGCTCTTCGAGGCTCAACTTTATCACCCATTAAAATTGTCATAATTTCGTCGGCTGCTACTGCGTCTTCTACGCTAACTCTTCTCATGGTTCTTCTTTCAGGGTCCATTGTTGTTTCCCAAAGTTGCTCTTTATCCATTTCACCAAGACCTTTGTAACGCTGAATATCAAAACCACTTCCCATTTCTTCCATAATTTGGTCACGCTCTTCGTCTGTGTAGGCGTATCTATGTTTTTTACCTTTTGAAATTCTATAAAGTGGTGGTTGAGCTAGGAAAATGTGACCAGCTTCAACAAGTGGTTTCATAAATCTGTAAAGGAAAGTTAAAAGAAGTGTTCTAATGTGAGAGCCGTCGACGTCAGCATCGGCCATGATAATTATTTTACCATAACGAAGTTTTTCAAGGTCGAAATCTTCACCAATACCTGTACCTAAAGCAGTAACTACAGGCATTAATTTTTCATTTCCATAAACTTTGTCAAGTCTTGCCTTTTCAACGTTTAACATTTTACCCCAAAGTGGCAAAATTGCTTGGAATTTTCTGTCCCTACCACCTTTGGCAGAGCCTCCAGCTGAGTCACCCTCAACTATGTAAATTTCAGTTTCTAATGGATTTTTAGATTGACAATCTGCAAGTTTACCAGGAAGTGCAGCACCCTCTAAACCAGATTTTTTTCTAACCAAATCTCTAGCTTTTCTCGCAGCTTCTCTTGCCCTTGAAGCAGCTAAAGCTTTGTCGAAAATTGACCTTGCTACTGCTGGGTTTTCCTCTAAATATGTCATAAAATGATTAGTTATCATACCTGAAACAAGTGTACTAACTTCTGTATTACCAAGTTTAGCTTTAGTTTGACCCTCAAATTGAGCCTCTTTAACTTTAACGCTAATAATACAAGTTATACCCTCACGAACATCTTCACCAGACAAATTTTTGTCGGCTTCTTTTAGAATATTGTACTTTCTAGCGTATTTATTCATCACATTAGTAAGTGCTCTTTTAAATCCGTCCTCATGAGTACCACCGTCAACTGTGTGAATATTATTTGCAAAAGAATACATAACTTCGTTATAGCTGTCTGTGTATTTGAAAGCTATTTCGGCAGTTGAATTTTCATCAGCTGCAACAGTAGAAAGGTGAATTACATCGTCGTGAACGCTGTCTACAGATTTTTTTGCTATTAAATAATCAACAAAGCTTGCAATACCACCCTCGTAGCAATATGTATTTATAATTTTTTCTTCATTTCTCTCATCTTCTAGCTCAATGTTAACACCAGCGTTTAAGAAAGCTTGCTCACGAAGTCTTTTTTCTAAAATATCATATTCATATTCTGTAGTTTCTTTGAAAATTTCAGCATCTGGTTTAAATTTAACAGTTGTACCAGTTGGTCTGTCTGTTGGGCCTAAATTTTGAAGGTCTGAAGTAGCTTTACCACCGTCCTCAAATCTTTGATAATAAAGGCTACCTTGGTGAACCACCTCAACTTCTAACCATGAAGAAAGTGCATTTACAACCGAAGCACCAACACCATGTAGACCACCAGAAACTTTGTATCCCCCACCACCAAATTTACCACCGGCATGAAGTATTGTAAAAACAACAGTTACAGCAGGAAGACCTGTTTTTTGCTGAATACCAACAGGAATACCACGTCCATTATCACGAACCATAATGATATTATCTTCTAAAATTTTAACTTCAATTTTATCACAGTAACCAGCTAAAGCTTCGTCGATTGCGTTATCTACTATTTCATATACTAGATGATGTAGACCTCTAGGACCTGTAGACCCAATATACATACCTGGACGTTTTCTAACAGCTTCTAGTCCCTCTAAAACCTGTATCTGATTTTCGTCATATTCAGTATCTACATGACTTACGTTCATATTTTCTTCCAAAATTATACCTCCATTTTGGTTAGTTAAAATAGATTATAAACTTTTCAAATCTATCTCTTCGATCTCTTCAATATCTTCAATTTTTTCAATACTGTTTAATTTAATATCATCATTTTGAATAAAATCTTCTATTTTTTCTTCAAAATCAATTTTATTTATATCATCAAAATTATTTTCATCTAAATTTATACTTTTTATATCATCAAAATTAAATAAATCATCATAATTATTTGGATTTTGATTTTCTTTGCTAAATTTTTCAGCTTCTTTTATAACTGTTGAAACAGGAATTAATTTTCCCATACGCATTTTAAGCTCATTACCGTTTTGGTCAAAATATCTTCCGTCTTTAGTCTTTTTTATTTTCCTAATAATAGGCTTTTTTAAGTATACCATAAATAAACTTAAAATAAAAAATATTAAAAAAGGAACTAAAACTTTTATAGGTGAAGTAATGCTAGTTGTTGCCCATATAAATCTATCGAAAAAATAAGTTAAAAATCCAGCTGAAATACATATTACGGCTAATAAATATATAAGTGGTGATAAATAAACGTTAGAAATGCCTTTGCAACGTGGGCACATAAATTCACCGCTTTTTTTAATTCTCCAAACTCTTATTAAGTTAACAGATTTTTTGCAGTAAGGACAAGTGGGTATACCAAAATATTTCATATAAAATTAATCATCCCTTTCTATTTTGCATTCTTTTTAAAATAGTTGAACTTGCTATTTGAGAAATATACACAATTTCTTTTTCATTTTCCATACAAACTACAAAAGCTTTTGGAAGTTCGTAAGAAACATTAACAACTTTATTTTCTTTTTGAACCTTTGATAAATAACTCAAAGTTTTTTTTGATTGTGAAGCATTATCCAAGTCGAAAATACCCACAATATTTTTTGTCCTAATTAAAGTGTCACCACCAAGATGTAAATACATTTTTTCCTCATATTTTTTTAATTAATTTCTCCGTTTTTCACGTGAAACATTTTTCCTTTATCCATTAAATTAATGGTTTCAGGACTGCAACAGGTTATAAAAATTTGTTTACCTGTAAGTTTATTTAAAATAAAACTTTGTCGCTCATTGTCAAGCTCACTCATGACATCATCAAGTAAAATTATAGGTGTTTCCCCTATGTTTTCCTCTAAAATTTCAGCTTCTGCAAGTTTTAATGCAATTACTGCACTTCTTTGTTGACCTTGTGAACCGTAAGTTCTTGCTTCTAAATTGTTTATAAAAATTTCGCAGTCATCACGGTGGGGCCCTATAGAAGTTATTCCTAGCCTTAAATCAGATTTATTTGTTCTTTTTAAAGCGTTTATATATTTTTCTTTAGGATTTTCCAAATATTCTGACGCATTTAAAGATAATGGTTTGTATTCTATATTAAAATTTTCTTTTTGACCTGAAATTCCAAAATAAATTTCTTTAGCTTTGTTATTTAAGTTTTGTGCGTATTTTATTCTTTTATTTATTATTTCACAGCCGAAAGTAACTGCCCTTTCGTTCCAAATATCAAGCATATATTCAAGTGAATTGTCAGTTTGAATTTGTCTTAAAAGTGCGTTTCTTTGCATAATTACCCTGTTATATTTTGACAAAAGTTTTGGGTAACTTGGCTCAATTTGACAAATTGCAGCATCTATAAAAGTTCTTCTAAAGCTTGGACCCTCTTTTATAAGCATTAAATGTTCTGGTGAAAATATTACTGCACAAATTTTACCAACTAAAGCAGAACCTGTTTTCTTTTCAACACCGTTAATTATAGAGTTTCTTTTGCCATTTTCTATGTTTAAAATTGCCCACTGTTCCCTTTGATTTGCATAAAAATTTGCTTTTAAACTTGCTATTTTGCTGTTTTTTTGGTCAATTATTTTAGGCAGTTGATTATCTTTGTTACCTCTAAAAGAATGTCCACCAGTAAAAAGCCATAAACTTTCAAGTAAATTGGTTTTTCCTTGAGCGTTATTTCCATAAATAAGATTTATTTCATTGTTAGGCTCTATATAAGAATTTTCTAGATTTCTAAAATTTTGAAAAGTAAGTTTTCTTATTTCCATTATATAACTGTACAAACTTCGCCTTTAAAGCTAAAATTGTCGCCTTTTCTCATTTTTTTGCCACGCATTGTGCAAATTTCACCGTTAACCATAACAGTTCCGTGTTGAATTGCCATTTTTGCCATTCCACCAGTGTCAAAAGCACCAGCTAGTTTCATAAGGCTATCTAACTTTATATATTCTGTATCAATTTTTACTTCTTTATCCATATAAATCCTTTCTTTGTGTACTAAATGTATAATTATGCAATATTAAGTTCTTTTTAAAAGAACCGGCAATATTAAGAAATTGAAACTGTCCCCCTGTAGTGGACAAAATAATATTGGTAAAGAAGGTGCAGAAGTGTCTATTTTCATAATAATTTCATCACATTCGCTAAATTTCAAAGCTTCTAGTAAATATCTGTTATGAAAACCAATTTCGGCAATGTTTCCGTCAGTTTTGCAGTGGAATGAATCTTCTGCTTTACCAATTGAGCTTGAACAGCTTAATTTAATTGTGTCATTATCAATATTGCATCTAATATAACTTTTTAATCTATCATTTAACAAAATTGAAACACGTTCTGTAGATTCTATAAAATCTTTTGTTTTTATTTTAAGTTCAAAAGTACTTTTTTTAGGAATTGCGTTTTTGTAGTCAAAAAATTCACCTTCTAAAATAGTTGAAACAATTATATAATTTTCTACTTTGAACATAATATGACGTCTGCTTAGTATAATTTCTACTTCAGCTTCTTCATCTGTAGAAATTTTTGATAATTCGTTTAAAGTTTTTCCTGGTACTATAAAATAATCGTTAAAATTACATGTGATTTTTTCTGACCTTTTAGCAAGTCTGTTTCCATCAGCAGCAACTAAATCTAAAGTATCATCTTCTATTTTGAAAAGAATTCCTTTATAAATAGGTTTTCCTTCGTTTTCAGTTGTACAAAAAATGGTTTGTCTAATCATATTATTTAGAGTTTCGCTAGAAACAGTAAATTTATTTTTATTTTCAACATTAGGAAGTTCTGGAAATTCATCAGCATTTATTCCAGATATTGATGAATTGCTATAATTGCTTTCAATTTTAATTTGATTATGATTATTAACAGTAATATTGATTATATTATCTGGTGCTTTTCTTATAATTTCACTAAATAATTTTGCGCTTACTACAATTTTACCTTCTTCAATTATTGTTGCTGGTATTAATGTTTTAATTCCAATTTCTAAATTATAAGCAGTAAGTTCAATTTGTCCATCACTAGCTTTAATAAAAATACCTTCAAGTGCAGGAATTGCACTTTTGTTTGGTACTACTCTTAATAAATTATTTAAACTATCAGATAAATCTTTTCTATTAATTTTGAATTTCATTTTATACCTCTTTATATGTAAAATTTGTAGTTTTAGTAAATGTTGAAAAAAATTTATGTTTTTTATAAATTTAATATTTTTTAATTTTTTTTATTATATATATATTAATAAGAGTAGCTGTAGTAGTAGGGGGTGTTTAAATGTTAATAAATATATAAAAGTCTTATTTTTACTGGGTTTAAAGTTTAAAAGTTTTCAATAATTGGTTGTTTATAAATTGTTTATAAGTTTAAAATTTAGGGTTTTTAACAGTGTCAACAAAGTTTAAACAGTTGAAAGATTAAAAAATGTTGAAAACTTTAGCTTTAAGTTTAAAGGTTTTTAATATTTTTAGTTATGTCTTCTATTGTATTTTTAAGGTATAAATCTGTTTTAGTTTTGTCTTCAATTTGCTGAATTGCATATACAATTGTGCTGTGGTCACGACCACCTAAAGTTTCACCAATTGCATTCATTGAAAGATTTGTAGTTTTTCTTATAATAAAAGCTGCAACTTGACGTGCAGTAGAAATTTTTGCATTTCTTTTAGAAGATTCAATGTCTTCTTTTGTACAACCGTAAGTTCTGCCTACTTCTTCTAAAATTTTATCTATAGTAATAGGAGTAGATTCTTCGTCTTTGAAAATATCGCTTATAGCATTTTGTGCAGTAATAATACTTGGAGCTTTGCCCTCAAGTAAATAATAAGCTTTCATTTTTTTAACTATGCCTTCAAGTTGACGAATATTGCTTTTTAATTTGTTAGCTATAAATTCACATACATTAGATGGAATATTTATTTCTAAAAGTTCAGCTTTTCTTTTTATAATGGCAATTCTTGTTTCATAATTTGGTGGTTGAACATCAGCAGTTAATCCCCATTCAAAACGGCCTTTAATTCTGTCTTCTAAAGTTGCAATATCTTTAGGTGGTCTATCTGATGCTAGAATAATTTGTTTTCTAGACTCATAAAGTGTGTTAAAAGTATGGAAAAATTCTTCTTGGGTAGATTCTTTACCACCAATAAACTGAATATCATCCATAAGTAAAACATCTGCTTTTCTATATTTTTCTCTAAAAGCTGCAGTTGTACCTTTTTGAATAGCTTCAATAAGTTCATTAGTGAATTCATCACCTTTAACGTATACTATGTTTAAAGATGAATTATTTTTATGTATTTCAGTAGAAATAGCATTTAAAAGGTGAGTTTTGCCAAGACCTGAATTTCCATAAATGAAAAGTGGATTATAAATTTGTGCAGGTTTAGTAGCAACTGCTACACAAGCTGCATGTGCAAAGTTGTTAGAAGGGCCTACTATAAATGTTTGGAAAGTTAAGTCGTAATATTCACCAGGTGAAGAAATTTTCTCTTCTTGCTTGACAATTTCCTCGTGAACCATTATCTTATAATCAATAGATATACCAAAAACAGTTGTAAATGCTTCACTAATTAGATTTTGATAACATCTTTCAAGAGTTTGTTTGTGAAATTCGTTTGGGGCTTCAATTATAGCTACTCCTTTTTCAAAGTCTAAAGAAATAGGGATAAGTCTTGAAAACCAAGTTGTGTAGCCTATATCAGTAGTTTGAGTTTTACAATAATCGCAAATTAAATCCCAAGCCTCGTTAAATGATTCCATTTTTTTTAATAACCTTATAGATTTAGCTTTTCTATTAAGCTTTTATCTATATTTTTTACCTTTCTCATATTTAAAATAAATAATATTATATATCAAAAATTGTTAAAAAGCCTCAAATTAGCTTTTACGTAAATAATTAAAATCATTATAGCACATTTTAAGAAAAAATGCAAAATTATTAACGATAAAATATATATTTTTTTTACAACAATTTTTATCTTTTTTAAGTAAAAAAATGTCATTATCTAGTGGTTTGAAAATATTACATCACAAATTACATGATATTTAACAAAAATATTATAATTCTAGCAATATTTTCAAAAATTGCATTGACAAATATATATGAATTAAGGTATAATTTTAAGGCGAAAGCTTATATTGAAAAATATATAGTGAATAGATGTAGATGAGGTTTTTCGTGTAACAATGGAAAATCAAGTTATAAATTCCCGAAAGGAGGGTTCTAGGTATGCTAAGAACATATCAACCTAAGAAGCTTCACAGAAAAAAGGAGCACGGTTTCAGAAAAAGAATGTCTGACAAAAACGGCCGCAAGGTTCTTGCACGTCGCAGAGCAAAGGGAAGAGCACATTTATCTTATTGATATTTGCCTTATAAGGTCACAATTTAGTGACCTTTCTTTGTTATTGTAATGAATTAGTTAGTAAAAGTTGGCTTAAGTTATGAAAATTAACGCTATTTGCGAAAATAGAGATTATAGAAGAATTTATGCAAGGGGTAATACTATTGTTACGCCTAGTGTTGTTATATATATTTCTAAAAACAGAAGAAAAAATGTTAGAGTTGGCATAACTACAAGTAAAAAAATAGGAAACGCTGTTAAACGTAACAGAGCTAGAAGAATTATTAGGGAATCTATAAGAGAAATTTTACCTAATATTAAAGAAGGTTATGATTTAGTTTTAGTTGCTAGAGCTAAAACACCTTATTTAAAAAGTACACAAATTAAATTAGTGCTTTTAAAACAACTTAAATCCAATGGTATCTTAAAATGAAAAAAATTTTGATAGCTATTATCAAATTTTATAAAAAAAATATTTCAAGCATGAAACCGTTTCCAACTTGTAGGTTTAGTCCAACTTGTTCGGATTATGGTTTACAGGCTATTGAGGAACATGGCGCTTTTAAAGGTGGTATGTTAACTTTGTGGCGTGTGTTAAGATGCAATCCATTTTGTAAAGCAGGTTATGACCCTGTACCGAAAAAGAAAAAATAAGCTTAAAAGGAGCAAATTATGTTTAATTTTTTTGGTAGCTTACTTGGCTATCTATTATGGTTTTTATACACCATTTTTCAAAATTATGGTGTAGCAATTATTTTGTTTACAGTTATACTTAAAGCGGCACTTTTCCCAATGAATGTAAAACAACAAAGAAGTATGGCTGGTCAAGCTAAACTTTCTGAAAAGCAAAAACTACTTCAAGCACAATATGCTAACAATAAAACTAAATATAATGAAGAACTTCAAAAATTATATGAAAAAGAGGGAGTAAACCCAGCTTCTGGTTGTTTAACTTCTTTAATTCCATTACCAATTATGTTTGGTATTTACTATTCTGTTATTTACCCACTTAAAAATACACTTCACATTGCTAGTGAAACTGTAACTGCTGTAACAGAGTATGTTGGAACAAGTACTGACATTGTTTTAAGTAACTATGTTGAACTTGATATTATTAAAAACTGGGATGTTTTAAAAGACAGCGTTTCTTCTTTCTTTACTGCTGCTGAAATTGAAAAAATTGAATTTTTTGTAGACGGTTTTGAGTTTTTAGGTTTAAATTTACTTGAAACTCCAAAAAGTGCAGCGTTTATAGAATTGCTTTGGATAATTCCTGTGTTATCACTTGTGTTTTCACTTTTAATGCAATTTGTTATGAGCCGTTACAGCAAAGTTAAACAACAAGGCGCTATGAAAATAATGCTTTACTTGTTACCATTTATGTCAGCTTATTGGGCTTACATTTTCCCAGCTGCTGTTGGTTTTTACTGGGTAACATCTTCACTTATGGGTATTGTTCAATCTATAGTAACACAAAAATTCTTTAGCCATGACCAATTAAACGTTATGAACGAAGCAAAAGCTTATGTAACTTTATATGAAAAAGAAAAGAAAATGAATACTTTGCCTGAAAATTTGCAAAGACAAATTTCTAATAAAATAGATTTACAAAATAAAGCAACTTTAAATAATCAAAAACAAGGAAAAGTAGATAACAAAAAGAAAAAATCAGCAAAATCTACAAATAAAAACTCACAAGATTATTTAGGAAATAAAAAATAGTACGAGATAAGGAGTAAAAAAATGATTAAAGAAGCAATCGCTACAGGCGAAACAAATGAAATAGCTTTTAAAAATGCTTGTGATATTTTAGCTGTAAGCACTGACAAAGCTAGTATGGAAGTAATAGAAAATGCTGTTAAAAAAACATTTGGTCTTTTTGGTGGAAGTTTAGCTAAAGTTAGAGCATATTACGAAATTACACCTGCTCAAAAAGCTGCTGCATATGTAAAAGACATTCTTACAAAAATGGATGTTGCTAATGTAGAAGTAAATATTGAAGAAGAAAACGAAGGCAGTACTTTAAAAATTGTAGGTGAAGATGTAAGCTTTATTATCGGTCATAGAGGTGACACTCTGGATTCACTTCAATACTTAGCATCACTTGTTGCTAATCAAGGCGAAGAAAAATATTGCAGAATTTCAATTGATGTTGGTAGTTTCCGTGAAAAAAGAAAAGAAACTTTACAAGGTTTAGGCAAAAAAATTGCTTTAAAAGCTTTAAGAATTGGTAGAAACCAAATTTTAGAACCTATGAACCCTTATGAAAGAAGAATTATACATACAGCTGTTCAAGAAGTAGAGGGTGTTAAATCTTGGAGTGAGGGAACAGACCTTAACCGTCACGTAGTTATAGGCCCTGTTGACGGTGAAAAACCTAGATATAACAAAAATAACAGAGGATTCAAAAAAGACGGATTTAATAAAGATGGTTTCAAAAAAGACGGTTTCAAGAAAGATGGTTTTAAAAAAGACGGATTTAATAATAATGGACCAAGAAAACCTTATAATAGCAATTCAGTTAAACCATATAACGACAAAATTACTTCACAAATTTCTGAAACTGCTCCTGTTCCATACAGCCCAGCACCACTTGATGAGGCTCCTGTACGTAAAAAAGTGGAAGACGCACCACTTTACGGAAGAATTAAATAAGTCATTATTTGTAAAAATTAATGGGGAGGGGTTTCCCCTCCTCATTTTTGTTTATTTTATGTAGGAAATAAACAGTGCGAGTTATTAAAGTAAAAAAATCGGAGAAAAAAATGCAAAACATAAACTCAATATCCACAATTGCAGCTATTTGTACTGCTTCTGGAGTTGGAGCAATCGCTGTTATACGAATATCTGGCGAAAAAGCACATCAAATAGCCGACAAAATTTTCAAAGGAAACAAAAAAATTTCAGATTTAAAGGGATACCAAGCATTATTTGGTACTGTTTGCGATATTAACGGCGAGCATTTAGACGAATGCATTGCCCTTAATTTTGTTGCGCCTAAAAGTTTTACTGGCGAAGATATGGTAGAAATTTCTTGTCATGGTGGTAGTTTTGTTAGCAAAAGAGTGCTTGATGCTGTTATAAAAGCTGGGGCTAGGCCGGCTCTTAGTGGTGAGTTTACAAAACGTGCATTTTTGAACGGTAAAATGGACTTGGCTCAAGCTGAGTCAGTTATTGAAATAATTAATGCAACTGGCGAAAGAGCGAGGCAAGGTGCTTTGTCGATAAAAGAGGGTAGACTTTCTAAAGAAATTGGCGAAATATTAACTGATTTAGTTAATATTGGTGGAGATTTATCAGCTTGGGCAGATTATCCAGACGACGATGTTCCACAAGTTGATGAAAAAATGTTGAAAACTAAATTAGAAAACGCAAAAACAGTTTTGGAAAACATGATAAAAAACTTCGACAGTGGTAAAATTTATCGTGACGGAGTTAAAACAGCTATTTTAGGGCGACCAAACGCTGGAAAATCGACTTTAATGAATTTGCTTTCAGGCTGTGAACGCTCAATAGTGACCGATATTGCTGGTACAACTCGTGATGTTGTAGAAGAAAGAGTTATGATAGGGCAAATTCCACTTATTTTGGCAGACACGGCTGGTCTTCGTGATACTTTAGACCCAGTAGAAAAAATTGGCGTAAAAATGGCGAAAGATCGACTAAATTGGTCAGAGCTTATTTTGGCTGTTTTTGATGGTTCGCAAGAACTTAACGAACAAGACAAGCAACTTATAAACGATATTAAAGATAAACCTAGTATTGCCATTATAAATAAGAGCGATTTAGAACAAAAAATCAACTGTGAGTATATTTTTAATGAAATAAAATACTCAATGTATATTTCTGCGATAGACGGAAAGTATTCAACTGAACTTAAAAAACTTGTTGAAAAGATTTTCGGAACTTTAGAAACAGGTGGAGCAGAGTTATGCACACAAAGACAAAGGGATTCTGTAAACCGTGCATTAATTTCAGTTGAAGAAGCTTTAAATGCTGTAAATTTTGGTTTAACTTTAGACGCAGTAACTGTTATGACAGAAGACGCAGTTTCATCATTGTTGGAACTTACAGGCAAAAAAGTTAGTGATACTTTAGTTAATAATGTTTTTTCACGTTTTTGCGTGGGCAAGTAGTGATTAAAACCGTATGGGCAGACCATTGGTCGCCCGTAATATGGGAAAAAATCAAAGGAAAAAGGAACGACGAGGACGTCAAACCTTACGATAATACACGATAAATATAAAACTCAATAAAGGAACTAAAAATGTACAAATCTCAAGAATTTGAAGTAGCCGTAGTAGGTGCAGGTCATGCTGGAATAGAGGCAGGACTTTCAGCTGCAAGGCTTGGCTGTAGCACAGCTGTTTTTACAATAAATTTAGATGCCGTTGGCAACTGCCCATGCAACCCTAGCATAGGTGGTACTGCTAAGGGTCATTTGGTGCGTGAAATTGACTCTTTAGGTGGCGAAATGGGAAAAACTACTGACCAATGTTTTTTACAAAGTAGAATGCTTAACCTTGGCAAAGGGCCAGCTGTTCACTCTTTAAGAGCGCAAATTGACCGTAATTATTACGCTAGAGTTATGAAAAATAAGCTTGAAAGTCAAGAAAATTTAAGGCTTATACAAGCCGAAGTTGTCGACCTTAGACAAGCTGGTGAAAAGTGGGAAATTGAAACTAGAACTGGCGCTGTTCATCTTTGCTATACTGTAATTTTAGCCACTGGAACTTTTTTGGCTGGTAAAATTTTCTTGGGCGAGCTTGCTTACGAGGGAGGTCCTGACGGACTTTTCCCAGCAACTTTTCTTTCTAAGGGACTTAAAAAAGTTGGTCTTAATTTAAGAAGATTTAAAACAGGAACCCCAGCAAGAGTTAACAAACGTTCAATCGATTATTCTGATTTAGAAGTTCAAGAGGGCGATGAGCCTGTTGTTCCTTTTTCATACGAAACAAAAAAAGAGCTTAAGAATTCTGTTGTTTGCCATGTGAGTTGGACAAACGAAAAGACTAAAGAAGTTATTTTGAAAAATATTCACCGCTCACCACTATATGGTGGAATGATTGAGGGTGTAGGCCCTAGATATTGTCCTAGTTTGGAAGATAAAATAGTGCGTTTTGCCGACAAACCAAGACACCAACTTTTTATAGAGCCTTGTGGACTTGACACTGGTGAGGTTTATTTGCAAGGAATGAGTTCTTCGCTTCCTGAAGACGTGCAAATCGACTTTTATAAAACTATAAAAGGTCTTGAAAATGTTGAGATTATGAGGCCTGCTTATGCAATTGAGTACGACTGCGTTGACCCTTTGCAAATGAAAGCAACTTTAGAGTTTAAAGACTTCAAAGGTCTTTACGGTGCTGGTCAGTTTAATGGTTCTTCTGGTTATGAGGAGGCAGCTGCGCAAGGTTTAGTGGCTGGTATTAACGCTGCAAGAAAAGTTAAAGGTCAAGATGAGTTTATTTTAGGAAGAGATGTCGCCTATATAGGGACTTTAATTGACGACCTTGTAACAAAAGGTTGCTCTGACCCTTATAGAATGATGACTTCACGTTCGGAATATCGCCTTGTTTTAAGACAAGACAACGCCGACATGAGATTAACACCTATTGGTAGAGAATTAGGGCTTATTTCTGATGAGCGTTGGGCAGACTTTTTAGAGAAAAAAGAGCAGATTGAATTTGAAACTCAAAGAGCTTTAAAAACTGTTTTTTCACCGACCGATAAACTTAATGAGATACTTGTTTCACGTGAAACAGCGAAAGTTACTACTGGAATTAGGCTTGGGGACTTGCTAAAAAGACCTCAAATTTCATATGAACATTTAATTGAAATTGATAAAGACAGACCAAATTACCCCAAAGCTGTATTTGAGGCTGTTGAAATTTTGTTAAAATATCAAGGTTATATAAAAAAACAAGAGAGCGAAATTGCAGAGTTTAGAAGACTTGAGAACAAAAAGCTTTCTAGCAATTTTGACTACAGTAAAATTACTGGGTTAAGACTTGAAGCTATTGAAAAACTTAGCAAAGTTAAGCCACTTAGCATAGGGCAAGCGTCTAGAATTTCTGGTGTTAGCCCAGCTGATATTTCTGTGTTACTTATTTATTTAAGCTTAGTGGGTGAAAACTGATGAATTTAATTGAAAAAGCTAAACTTTACGGCATTGAAATTAGCGTAAAACAAAATGAGCAGTTCGAAACTTACTCAAAATTGTTGGTAGAGTGGAACGAAAAAATAAATTTAACAGCTATTACTGAAGAAAATGATATAATTGATAAACATTTTATCGACAGCTTGCTTTTCTTGAAGTCGGTCGATATAAATGATGTTAAAACCTTAATTGATGTAGGTACTGGCGCTGGTTTTCCAGCTTTGCCACTAAAAATTATGTACCCACATTTAGAGGTTACTCTTTTGGACGGCCTTAATAAAAGATTAAAATTTTTACAAATTGTAGCAGATGAATTAGGTTTGGATGTAAGCTGTGTTCACGCTAGGGCTGAAGAGGGTGGAAAAAACCCAGAACTTCGTGAAAAATATGATATTGCTACAGCTAGAGCTGTTGCAAACATGAATACACTTAGCGAATATTGCATGCCTTTTGTTAAAAAAGCTGGAAAATTTGTAGCTTTAAAAGGGCCAGGACTTGAGCAAGAAGTGAAAAAAGCCGACAAAGCGATAGAAATTTTAGGTGGGCAAATAGAAAAAATTGACCATTATATTTTACCTGATAAGGATAAAAGCGAAAGAAATATTGCAGTAATCAGCAAGGTTAAAAATACACCACTTAAGTACCCAAGGCACGGCAGTCAAATTAAAAAATCAAGCTTATGATAAAATAAATCGAAAAAACCTCCCAAATGGGAGGTTTTTTCAATGAATATAAGGGAATGGGTATCTCGTACTCGTTTTTTAGGCTGTTTTGTCACAGCTGACTATTTTGGTATTCGAATAATACATTCAAAATAATGGGGAGTTTCGTTTTTGAAACTTGAAATATTTACACCTTTATCCAATATTTTTTTAACAACATTGTCAATTGTGTTGAGATATATTTGAGTTGGAAGTTTATTTCCTTTAATATTATAGGTTTTAAGCATTGAGTAGTAAATATTTCTGCTTTGCTTAGGATTTAACTTGTTTTCAACAATGGTGTTTAAAAGTTTTTCTCTTATTTCTTTACACGAAATTTCTAAAAGCAATTTCGCATGTTCTGCTGTTAAATTACCTTTTTCATATATTTCTTGTTCATTTGGGTTTAGTTTTAAATAAGTTAGTTCTTCAAAGTCAATATAAATACTCATAGCAAATCTCCTTTATGTGACTAATTTTAGCATGTCCAAGTGAAAATATTTGTCGATTTTTAAGCTTAGATAAAATAATTTTTAGTACTATTTTTTTTCACATTTATATGTTATAATAATTCTATATACAAAATAATATTATGTGAGGAAAAAAGTTGATTATTTTAGGAATAGACCCGGGTTACGCAACAGTTGGTTATGGTGTTGTTTTAAAACAGGGAAACCGTTATAAATCGCTTGAACATGGTGCGATTGTCACCCCAGCAAGTATGGATTTTAACAAAAGAATTGAAATAATTTATGATAGATTAAGCGAAATAGCTTTAAAATACAAGCCAGAGGTTGCCTCGGTAGAAAAACTTTATTTTCAAAATAACCAAAAAACAGCGATAAATGTAGCAGAAGCTAGGGGAGTGGTTCTTTTGGCTATGCAAAAAAACGCTGTACAAGTGCATGAGTACACACCACTTCAAGTTAAATCTTCTATAACTGGTTATGGAAAAGCCGAAAAATACCAGGTTATGGAGATGACAAAAAGGCTACTTTGCCTTACAGAAGTTCCAAAACCAGACGACACGGCAGATGCGTTAGCGCTTGCAATTTGTCATGGACAAAGTCATAGAAGTTATGGTTTTATACCCAATAAATAGTAGAAAAGATAGAAATAAGGAAAAATTATGGACAGAGAAACTAAACTTGCAACCCAAAGTATACCCAAACTTTTGATTAGCCTTGCTATACCATCAATTTTGGCTCAACTTGTAAATATAATTTACAACATGGTGGACAGAATATACATAGGCAGAATGGCTGACGGCACAACGGCAATGTCTGCTCTTGCTGTTTCTTTACCAGTTGTTACAATTATAATGGCTTTTACAATGCTTGTTGGAACTGGCGGTGCGCCACTTACTGCTATTAAATTAGGGCAACAAGACAAAGACGGTGCTGACAAGGTTTTGACTACATCTTTTGTTTGTTTAATTATAAGTGCTGTTACTTTAACGGTTATAATTTTGATTTTTGCAAAACAAATTTTGTATCTTTTTGGTGCGAATGATAGCAATATTGTTTACGCTACTCAATATGTAAGAATTTACGCTGTTGGAACTATTTTTGTTCATCTTTCTTTTGGACTTAACGCATATATTACCTCACAAGGATTTGCGAAGTTTAGCATGGCTACCATTTTAATAGGTGCTATTTTAAACATTATTTTAGACCCTATTTTTATTTTTGTTTTTGATATGGGTGTAAGTGGAGCTGCTTTAGCTACTATTTTAGCTCAAGGAATTTCTGCTATTTGGGTTTTAAAATTTTTCTTTAGTCCAAAAACTATGGTAAAAATAAAAAGAAAATATCTAAAGCCAGACCCTAAAATTGTTTTTTCAATAGTCGCTCTTGGAATTTCTCCTTTTGTTATGTATTTAACAGAGTCACTACTTCAAATTTCATACAACAATCAGTTATCTTTATACGGTGGAACTATAGCCGTTAGCAGTTACACTATTTTAATTAGCACTTACCAAATGCTTAACTCAACAGTTATGGGATTTAGCCAAGGTGCAAGCCCTATATTAAGTTACAACTACGGCGCTGGTCTTTACAGCCGTGTGCGTGCTACTTTTAAACTTTTGATTATAATTGCTGTTTCTTTTTCATTGATATTTACTATTTTTATTACGACTTTTCCTGAAGTAATCGCAAAAATTTTCACAAATGACGCTGACAACATTGCTATGACAGCTTGGGCTATGAGTGTGTACTTTATGGGTTCTTATATATACGGCGCTCAAAACGCTTGTCAACAATGCTTTTTAGCCTTAGGCCAAGCCAAACGCTCACTTTCTATGGCTTTGTTTAGAAAAGTTGTGCTTTTAATTCCTTTGGTTTACATTTTGCCTATACTTCTAGGCGACAGCCAATTTGCTATTAATTTTGCCGAGCCTATTGCTCATTTAGTAGGTGAAGGTGATAAAGTTTTCGCAGTTTTATTTGCCGAAGCTATTTCTGACTGTACAGCAGCTATAGTTACATTTACTTTATTTATGAGTTTCTATAGGAATTATTTACGACTACCAGACAAGGAGTGGAAAAGATGAGTTTACTTGTACTTGACGGCAATAGTATTGTCAACCGTGCCTATTACGGCATAAAAATTTTAAGCACTAAAGACGGAATTTTCACAAATGGAATTTATGGATTTTTAAACATTTTAGAAAGACTTAAACAAGAAAGCAACCCAACAGCTGTTGCAATTGCTTTTGACCTTAAAGCACCGACTTTTAGACATAAAAAATATGATAAATATAAAGGTACTAGAAAAGGCATGCCAGAAGAGCTTGCTATGCAAATGCCTTACCTTAAAGAACTTTTAGGTTATTTAGGCTATAAATGCGTAAGTTTAGAAGGGTATGAGGCAGACGATATTTTAGGAACTTTGTCAAAAGTGTGCGAAGAACAAGGTATAGACTGCGTTATAGCAACTGGAGATAGGGACAGTTTGCAACTTGTTTCTGACAAAACTAATGTAAGGCTTGCTACAACTAAATTTGGGCAAAGCCAAGTAACTGTTTACAATCCTGAAAAAATAATGGAAACTTATGGCGTTACTCCTAATCAGCTTATAGACATCAAGGCTATTCAAGGTGACAGCTCTGACAATATACCAGGTGTTGCTGGTATTGGCGAAAAAGGAGCAAAAGATTTAATATCAAAATACGGCTCTCTTTCATACGTGTACGATAATTTGGACAGTTTAGATATTAAACCTAAGCAAAAAGAAAAACTTTTAGTTTCTAAAGAAAATGCTTTTTTAAGTTATGAACTTGGCACAATTTGCCGTGAAGTTCCAATTGATACTAATATCGAAAACTATAATATAGCACAGCCTGACATGGCAAACGCTGCAAAACTTATGACAAAGCTTGAACTTTTCAAACAAATGGAAAAAATGAACATTATTCAAGTAAAAGAAAAAACTGTAAATGACCTAAAATTTACTTTAGAAGAAGTAAGCAACTGTTTTAGCCTTATACCTATGCTTGAGGACATGGGAAAAGCTTATTTTATTTTAGATAACGACAAAATTTACTTTGCTTTTGACGACTGCGTAAAAGTTGTAACTTATACAGATGAGTTTTTAAAGGCTTTTGGTAAAAACAAGGCTATTAAAAAATACTGCACTAATGCTAAGGCTTTTTATAAAGAATTAAAAAGAAAAACAGGCGAAGATTTAGTGTCCCTTTATATGGACACTTCTATTGTAGCTTATCTACTAAATCCGTCGTATAACTCATATAATATAGATGAAGTTTACAGGCAAATGTCTGTAGAGCTTGCTGACAATGAAAATGCAACTGCAAGTTATGCATTTTCGCTTCCAATGCTTTGTGATATGCTTGAAAAACAGCTTAAAGACAACAAACAAGAAAGTCTGTTTTGGGACATTGAACTTCCACTTGCTATAGTTTTGGGCGATATGGAGCTTGTTGGTGTTAAGCTTGACAAAGATGCTACTACTAACTTTGGTGAAACTTTAAAAGCAGAAATTGATACCCTAAATAAAAGTATAATTGAGCAAGTTGGCTATGAATTCAACCTTAATTCGCCTAAGCAGTTAGGGCAAGCTCTTTTTGTTGACCTAGCACTTCCACACGGCAAAAAAACTAAAACAGGTTACTCAACAAATGCAGAAGTTTTGGAAAATTTAAGGTACGAACACCCAGTTGTAGCCGATATTTTACAGTATAGAACTCTTACAAAACTTAACTCCACTTACTGTCAAGGTCTTGTAAAAGCTATGTCGAGCGACGGCAGAATTCACTCTAATTTTAACCAAACCGAAACTAGAACAGGCAGAATTTCAAGCACTGAACCTAATTTGCAGAACATTCCTGTAAGAACTGATTTAGGTAAGGAATTTAGAAAGTTTTTTGTCGCTAAAGAGGGTTGTAATTTGGTTGATGCCGATTACTCTCAAATTGAACTTAGGGTTTTAGCTCATGTTGCTGAAGATAAAGTGATGATTGACTCTTTCAAAAATGGAGAAGACATTCATAGCACTACTGCTGCTAAAGTTTTTAATATGCCACTTGAATTTGTTACTCCTAAAATGCGTAGCAGTGCAAAGGCTGTTAACTTTGGCATAGTTTACGGCATAGGTGCGTTTTCTCTTTCTAAAGATATAGGCGTAAGTCGCTTCGAGGCACAAGAATATATCGACCAATATCTGTTAAACTTTTCTGGTGTTCGTGATTATATGGACAAAGTTATAAGCCAGTCCAAAGAATTGGGTTACGCAGAAGATTTATTTGGCAGAAGAAGATATTTGCCAGAACTTGCAAGTTCTAACTTTAATATGCGAGCTTTTGGTGAGCGTGTCGCAAGAAATATGCCAATTCAAGGCGCAGCAGCCGACATAATTAAAATCGCAATGGTTAAAGTTTTCTCAAGGATTAAAGAAGAAAAGTTAGAGGCAAAATTAATTTTGCAAGTACACGATGAATTAATTGTTGAATGTCCTATTAATGAAACAGAAATTGTGGCAAAACTTTTGCAAGAAGAAATGCAAAATGCAGCCAATTTAGCAGTGCCAATGCTTGCCGAAGCGAATTACGGAGAAAATTGGCATATTGCAAAAGGATAGAAATAAGAAGCCCCTTAGCGAAAGATATTTGTAGGGAACGACGCCCTCGTCGTTCCGTTATCTTGTAAATTTAAATTTATTGAAAGGTGAAATAATGACTGATAAATTTATATGTCCACTTTGCAAAAAGCCTTTAATTTTAAATGGAAAAAATCTTGTTTGTGAAAATAATCACAGCTATGACAGGGCAAAACAAGGATATTATCATTTACTTTTAGCCAACCAAAAAAACTCAAAAATTCCAGGCGATAATAAGCAAATGGTAGATAGTAGACGTGACTTTTTAAATCAAGGCTTTTATCAAAAATTTCAAAAAGCCTTATGTGAAACTATAAAAAATTATACTGATAATATAAATTTCATCTTAGATGCTGGTTGTGGAGAGGGATATTATACTAACAGTATAAAAACTTGCTTTCCAAATTCTGAAATAGTCGCATTTGATATATCTAAATTTGCAGTAAAGTCAGCTTCTGGCACTTATAAAAACATAAATTTTGCTGTTGCAAGTTCTTTTGAAATTCCAGTTAAAAGCGAAAGTTTTGATGTACTTATCAACATTTTTTCGCCAATGGTTGAAAATGAATTCGCAAGAGTTTTAAAAAAAGACGGAATTTTCATTTTTGCAGTTCCTGGAAAAAAACATCTTTATGAACTTAAAGAGATTTTATATAAAAATCCTTATGAAAACGAAGAAAAAGACACCGATTACAACGGTTTTAAGTTTTTAGAGCGTGTAAGTGTAACGGATGAGATTGAAATTAAAGACAACAAAACCATTTGGAATTTGTTCTCTATGACACCTTATTACTGGAAAACTGGTAAAAATGGTAGTGAAAAGCTAAAAGAAGTGAATTACTTAAAAACTAAAATTCATTTTGACTTTTTGGTTTATAAAAAGATGTAAAAATCTGAATTTTACGATATAATAACAAAGAAAGGAAGATAGAATGAAAATTTTATTTATAGATACTTTAAACACTTGCCGAAGTCCTATGGCTGAAAATATTTTTCGAAAACTGGTAAAAGATGATAACTTGGTAGATAAAATAATGTGCCAGAGTGCTGGAACTGGTGCAAATACTGGTGACGTACCAGAGGAAAAAGCAGTGGAATGTATGAAATCTTGGTATTTAAACTTAAGTTCTCATCGCTCACGAAGATTTAGAGCAGAAGAAATTCCTATTTGGGACGGATTTTTTACGATGTCCAAAACTCACGCATATATTTTGGAGCAATTAGGTGTTCCAACCGACAAAATTTACATATCAAAATACATAGATGACCCTAGTGGAAAAAGTTTAGAAGAGTACGAAAATTGTCGTAACTTACTAGCAAAGGAAGTCATGGTTTTTTATGCCAGACTAAAAATGGTTTATGAACATAGAGATTATGAGATTTGAGCATGTGCCTCAAATTGCTGAATTAGAAAATACGTGTTTTTCTACTCCTTGGAGTGAAAAATCTTTAATAGAAGAAATTACAAATGAAAACGCAAGGTTTTTTGTAGCTACCAAGCACGACGAGATTTTAGGCTATGGTGGTATGCACCTTGTTTTTGGAGAAGGCTTTGTGACTAACATAGCAGTTTTTCCAAAACATAGAAGAAAATCCGTCGCAACCCAAATTTGCAAACAGTTAATTTCACTTTGCGAAATTAGTATTAGCCTTGAAGTGAGAGAAAGTAACGTAAAAGCTATTGATTTATATAAGAATTTAGGTTTTGAAGAAGTTGGTATTCGTAAAAGTTTTTACCAAAATCCAACCGAAAACGGAGTTATTTATACTAAATTTAATAAACCGTAAGGGCGAGCTGTGGTTGTCCGTTAAACAAACTCAAAACACATTGGAGGTAAAAATGCTTATTTTAGGAATAGAAAGTTCTTGCGACGAAACTGCTGTTTCTGTTGTGAAAGACGGCAGAGAGGTTTTAAGTTCTGTAATAGCTTCGCAAGTCGAAGAACACAAACTTTACGGTGGAGTTGTGCCAGAAATTGCCTCACGCCGTCACAGTGAATGTATTGAAAGCATAACTAGACAGGCTTTAGAACAAGCTAATTTAACAATAAATGAAATAGACGCTATTGCAGTGACTTATGCGCCGGGGCTTATTGGTGCATTGCTTGTTGGAGTTAATTTTGCAAAAGGTTTAGCGCTTGCAAACAAAATTCCATTAGTTCCTGTTCACCATTTAAGGGGGCATATAGCCTCTAATTACATTACAAATAACGAGCTTAAGCCTCCTTTTTTGTGCCTTGTTGTGTCTGGTGGGCATAGTCATATTATAAAAGTTGATGATTACACTAAGCTTGAAGTTATTGGTAAAACTCGTGATGATGCAGCTGGTGAGGCTTTTGATAAGGCTGCTCGTGCTATGGGTCTTTCATATCCTGGTGGAATTGTTATGGATAAACTAGCCGAAAACGGCAACGACAACGCTTTTACTTTGCCAAGGCCAAAAGTAGACGGTTGTCCACTTGATTTTAGTTTTTCAGGGCTTAAAACTGCTGTAATTAATATTTTGCACAAGGCTAGCCAAAAAAATGAAGAAATTAATAGAGATGATTTATGCGCAAGCTATAGAAAAGCTGTTGTCGATTGCCTAACATCTAATTTTGTTAAAGCTGCTAAAGAGTGTGGGTATAAAAACCTTGTTCTAGCTGGTGGAGTTTCTGCTAACAGGCTTTTAAGACGTGAAATGCAAGCCAAAGCAAGGGAAATAGGCTGTAATTTGTATATGCCAAGCCTTGATTTGTGTGGAGATAACGCAGCTATGATTGCAGCTCAAGGGTATTATGAATTTATGGCTGGCAAAACTGCTGATATGAGTTTGAACGCAGTGGCTCAAAGGGATATTTCAATTTGATATTTTGGTGAAAATTGTATTTTATTGTAGGGTGCGCATACAACAATGTCAAAAACTTAAGGATTTCAGTAGGGAACGCATCGCATGCGTTCCAAGGTGGTGAGATTATCTTCGTTTTTCAATTTTTATTTAAAAGAGGAATAATACCAATAAATAACATATAATTATGCGAAAAAATATCTCCTTACGAACGGTATGCATACGATGCATACCCTACTATGGATATTCTTGTTCCTTAAGTTTGTGACATTGGTGCATACAAGGCATACCTTGCCCAAAAGCTTAAGTTTGTGAAATTGCAAGTAAATCTCGGCAAAAAAAATTAGCTAATGGCTACCTTATATTAAATAAAAATCAAATTTTATGGAGGAAAAATGAAAAGTAAACATTTGCGGAATAAAACTAGTGCAGCTACCTTATTTTTACAGGGAATTTCAAGTATTATAATAGGTATTTTAATGATACAAGAAGTAACTATAATGAACTCTAAAATAAATTCTATAATAGTTTTTTCATTTTTAGGATTTACAATTTTTTTGAACTTAGTTCAAATAGTAGTCTATTTTAAAAAAGGTTTTTCCCATATAAGGCACAATATTTTTATTTGCTTAGTAGCAATTGCAGTTATTTTTATTTTTTATAGCAATATTGAAAATCTTCTTTTAATTATTCCTTTGGCTCTTATTTGGTGGTCCTTTACACTGTCACTTAGCAGTTTGATAAGTTTCTTTCAGTACAGAAAAGAAAAATCTTCTGCTCCATTTAGGTATTTAATCTCTGCACTTATGCATGCTGGGTTTGGAATTCCTTTTAGTTACCTGTCGTATAAACATATGCGAGTTGGCTCTAGGCTTATTGCGCTTTACCTAATTTTGCTAGGTGTTACTTTAATTATCGACGCTTTGGCACAAGTTATGCCAAACAAAACAATAAATAATCTTAAAAATCACGTAAAAATTACTCCTCCATCTTTTTTAACAACTTTAATGCCATTGTCTTTAATAGACAATATAAATGAGTATTTTGAAAAGAACGAAGAAGAAGAAATTCCACTGGTAATGAGAAGTTCTGACAAAAAGTCAAGGGTGGAAGTGCTTATACACTTTGCGCCGTCCTTAAAAGGCACTGGTGGGCATATTGACTTAGTTATAGACGGTACAATTATTTGTTACGGTACTTACGACAAGCAAGACATTAAACTTGGTGGAATTTTAGGAGCTGGTGTTTTTTACGAAGTTTATAATAAGGACGATTACATTGATTACTGTGAAAAAGTAAAAAACGAAACTCTTTTCGGCTTTGAACTTGCTGTAACAGACGAAGAAACCGAAAAAATTATAGCAAAACTTGATGAATTTAAAAAACGTACTAGTCCTTGGAAGTGTAGGGCTCAAATTGCCAAAGAAAAAGGGGAAGACCCAAGCATTTACACCGACAACCCTTGCAGGCTTTCTATGAGAACTGAAACAAAGTTTTTTAAATTTCATAGTGGTCGTTATAAATATTATTGGATTACAGGCGACAACTGCGTTAAATTTGTCGACGAACTTTTAAGGGCAACTGGAATTAAAACGATTTTTGCGGGTATCATTATTCCGGGAAGTTATTATACTTTTTTAAATGATGAGTTTTTAAAGGGTAACGGACTGGTTACTAGTAAAACAATATATATTCATTCAAAATAAAACAAAGGACGAGCACATTTTGTGTTCGTCCTTTAATTATTAGTCTAAGAAATAAATTGTCATATCACGTCTGCCAAAGCTAATACATTCTTGTTCAGTATCGTAATACAAGTCGATTAGTGCGTTACCAGCAAGTAAAGCGCCACCTGTGTCACCAGCTACTGCGTAACCGTAAACTACAGAACCAGATGTAATGTACATTTTTGTACCGTAAGGAATAATGCTAGGGTCAACTGCTACGACTCCAACTTGAGCAACTCCACCTAAAGAAGTGGTGTTTCCAGTTGCTGTGTAGGCTGTACATTCGCCTGTAATAACAGATGAATAAGACACGGTATCGCCGTTGTAATCAACAAAAGTTAAGCTACTTGAAGAACTACTAGAGCTGTCTGTAGAGGTATCCGTAGTGCTATCAGTTGTGTTATCTGTAGAGGTATCAGTTGTACTATCTTCTTTTACTTCTTTAGTTCCGTAAACAATAACTTTTGAAATTGGATCAATAACAACAGTTTCAGTAGTTTGAGATGTTTCTACTAATTGACCGTCAATGTATTTTTCGGTATAAGTGATTTCTTTTTCACCGTTTTGTCCAATAGTAGTAATCTTACTTTCGCCTTCGTACATGTCGTCGCTGTAAGTTTTAACAGTGCTGTAAGAAACAGATTCGGTTTCAACTACATCAACATATTCAACAATACCAATATTGATAGTTAAATTAGTAGTAATTTCAAAATCTAAACTTGGTACTACTTCGTCATCCTCATCAAGAACAATGCTTTGTTCTTCTAAAAAATCACCTACAGTAGTAGCAAATGAGTCATAACTTATAGTTTCGTTTTGATATTTTAAAGTTATGGAATTTTGTGTTTCAAGTGTAATTTCAAAGCCGTCTGTTACTAAACTTTCAAGGCTTTGACTTATAATATCGCCGTTTATAATGTCAATATTTTGTTCTAGCAAAATATCTTCTACCACAGTGCTGTAAGTGCTTACTTGATTGGTTTCGCCGTTTAAAATAATTGTTCCGTTTAGGCAGTAGTTGATATTTATGTCAATATCGGCATCAACAACTAAGTCCAAAGACTCGCTAACAATGTCATCATCGCTAATAACAAAATTTTCTCTAGCAAGAATATCACCTAAAACTTCGCCCTCGTACGCTTTTAAAAAAGTAATTCCGGTTCCATCGTCAACCGATATATCAACAGCTCTCATAACAGTTAAAGTTACGCCCTCTTTTGTAAAAGTGTCGTCTTCTTCTAAATCTTCCATGCCTTGCTCGACAGCTTCTTCAATAATATTTACACTATTGGCAGAAAGCAATGAGAACTTATACACATCATTGCCGTCAATAACAAGATATTCCAAAGTGTTTGCCATTACAGAAAATATAGAACCTACAGAAATAGCTATGACTAATAGAACAATTGTGACAAATTTACCCGTGTGAGGTTTCTTTTCCACTTTGTATCGATGTTTCATAAAAACTCCTTGATTATTACAATAAAATTATAGCTTGACTATAATTAATATATATTATACTCGTCCACATTTAAGTACTTAAAAAGTATATTAGAAAAAACGTAAATTGTCAAGATTTATAAACTGTGTTTTTTGTATAGTTTGTACAAATATGTAAATTTATCAATTTAAATAAAATTCTATTTTTGTATATTTTTGTTATCTTTTGCTAAAAATTTGTGTTTTTTTGTACTATTTTACTTAATTTATGTTTTTGACTTTCAAAAACATTTGGGAAATGTGTAGAAAAAGATAAGTTTAATGTACAATTAGGAGATATAAAATACACTTAAAATGTATAAATATACTCAATTTTAACCAAATTATGTATGATTTTATATTTATTATGAATTTAAAATCATTTATGGTGTATATCCACTTACGTTTAAGACACTATATAATGAAAGTTTTTAGTAGTTTTTACAATTAAAACACAAGATATATGTAAACTATTATGAACTTTATTATATTTATTAAAAATAGGGATTATTTTAGTCTTTGCTGCCACTTTTGGGGTGATTTTTGCATTATATACATTATCTTTCTCCATTTTTAACAAAAATAAACTTAATTTAGGGGATGGTTATAATGGGAGTAAATATTTTAGTTAATAGTTGATAGAGTTGTGGTTATTACTATATTAGCCCGGCTATATTGGTAAGCACTAATGACAAGCCTGAGCAAATTAGTAAAATAATAACTATATTTTTTGTTGTTTTCTCTTTTATAACAGTTGAAAGTTTCATTCCAAACACAAGCCCTAAAAGCATAAAGGGGATAAGCATAAGGCTAGTTTTAAAAATATCAAAAGTTATTATGCCGATATATATGTAAAAAATTATTCTAAAAATATTATCTGCAATAAAAACAACGCAGATGTTACCTTTAAATTCTTGTGTATTTTTTGTTGTTCTGCCAACATAAGCTGCAAGCATGGCGCCAATACCGTACATTCCACAGCAAAAACCAGCAACTAATCCGATTATACCTAGTAGCAATTTAGAGCTTTTTTGTGGCTTTGTAATTCTTTCTCTGAAAAACATTTCAATGCCAATTGCGATAACAAGCAGTCCGAAAATTATTTTAACTGTAACGGCATCGCCTGTTTTAAGCCACAAAACACCAGGAATGGAGCCAAGTATAACAAGAATGGTTAGAGGCACACAAACCTTTGGGTCAATAGATTTGCGTTCTTTCCACATAATAATAACATTTGATGGAAAAGACAGCATTAAATCCATTGGAGTTATTGAAATGTTATCGACTTTAAAGCCTAGCAAAGTACCAAAAAACATAGAATTACCAAAACCAGACATACCCTTAACAATAAATGACAAAAAAGTCACAATTGCCATGTAAGCAAATAAATTTATTTCCATAAAATCTCCTTAGAATTATTACAATTTATGATTAATAACACCGAAAAAAGCGTAAACTACAAAAAGAAAAATTGCTTTTATCGGGTTTACTCCGTGTTTTAAAAGTGAGTTGTAGTGCATTTTTGCTGATTTAATTTTATTTCCACTTTTAGAGTTTTGATTCAGCCTGTAGTTAGTGTACACTTCGCTTAAGCCAATAGCGTTAGTGTGCTGTTTTAAAACATCAAGCCAAAATATATAGTCCTCATGAAAATTGCCACTTTGCATAGTGAATTTTTTTGCAATTTCAGTTTTTATAATTGCTGATGACATAGCTATTGAATTGTGTATTAACATACTATTATAAGTAATGCACTTTTCAGGTGCAATTATTTTTCCAGTAGTTTTTCCGTTAAAATCTATTAACTCCCTTGCTGTACAGCAAATGTTAGCATCATTTTTTTTAAGTATTTCTAGCTGTTGAGCTAGTTTTCCACTAAGCCAAATATCGTCGCAGTCCAAAAAAGCTACATACTTTGTATCAGCCATTTTAATGGCCAAATTCCTACAGTATGCAACTCCTTTATTTTGATGTAAATCGACAAGCGTTATTTTGGGATTGTCAAATTCATTTTTGCATTGCTTGACAATTTCTACGCTTTTATCGGTGGAGCAATCGTTAACCACAATAAGTTTAACAGGCACGTTTTGAATTGCCACCGATTTTATAGCATCTTTTATGAATTTTTCTCCGTTAAAAACAGGCATTATTACAGAAACTTCAGTCAAGTTTAATCTCTCTTTTCTTTTATAGCAGTTATTTGGTCGTCGTCAACGCCTTCACTTGTTTCTTTAGCAGCTAAAATTCTAACTGTTTTTAAAATCAGCTCTAAATCCAGCATTAAACTTTGCTGTTCTATATAAAATAAGTCAAGTTTTAATTTGTCGTAAGGCGTTGTGTTATACTTTCCAAAAACTTGCGCATAACCTGTAAGCCCAGCTTTAGCCATTAACCTAAAATCGAATTCTGGTATTTCTTTTTTGTATTGTTCTGCAATTTCAGGGCGTTCTGGTCGTGGGCCAACTACGGACATTTCGCCTTTGATGATATTAATAATTTGTGGAAGTTCATCAAGGTGAGTAAGCCTTAAAATTTTACCAATTGGTGTAATTCTGTCGTCATCTTTTTTTGCAAGTTGAGCGCCTTTTACTTCGCTGTCGGTTTTCATACTTCTAAATTTATATATTTCGAAAATTTACCGTTAAAAGTAAGCCTTTTTTGCTTGTAAAAAACAGGGCCACCGTCGTAAAGTTTAATAATTAACGAGGAAATTATCATAAATGGTAAAGTCACAATTGCAACTGGTATAATAACAACTAAATCCATAATTCTTTTTATAATTTGATTTTGCATACTAATTCCACGGTTTTTACAAATTAACAAAGGGGAATCGAAAGTGTTGTTTTTTACAGCACCTGACATAATAACATCTGAAATTTTAGGCGCAACGTAAACTCTTATTGAATTTTCAAAGCAGAATTTTAAAATATCATTCCTAGTTTCACTTGGTAAATCGCAAATTAGTATAGATTCGTATTGTTTAATACGCTCGGTTACAATTTCTATGCCCATATTAATATTAATGTATTCGCAAAGGCTGTATTTGTCTTCTCTTTTTTTCATTTTGCTAATTAAATGGTCGGGGTCAAACTTGCCGTAAACCATTAACATTTTGCGTGGTGGATACATTTGTTGGTGCAAAGATTTTGCTATAATTGTCCAAGCTATAACACACACAAAGTCGAAAATTGTAAGCCAAATTAAAGGCCTTATAAACGGAAAACTACGGTTTAAAAGTGCTATTTGTAAAAAAGTGAAACCGTTAACCATAAGCACAGTTAAACACTGCGAATATATTATGTCTATAATTTTCCAGTCGCCTATATTTTTTGTGCCGTAAACTTTCATGAAAATATACAGCATAAAAGCGTAAATAGCAATAACTAGCCAGTTACCTTTGTTCCAAAAAGGGTCAGGAATTGTAAGGGCATAATACGCAGTCCATGTCATACTATATAAATATGTTAATACAAAAATTATAACTAAAGTTAGCAAATTAGAGATTAATCCTTTAAATTGGTTTCGTTTTAATTTCATAATATAGCCTTTCTTTTTATTATTACCCTTTAATATACCATATATTAACAAACTTTTCAACCAATTTTAGTTTAAAACTTTTATATATTTTACACTATTGCTATTAATTTTTCTATATGTTATAATTTGGTTATTATTATTAAGGAAGTGTATTTATGTTACTGATTAAAAATGCAAATTTACTAAATATGGCTGGAATTGAATACGAAATATGCGATATTTTAGTTGATGATGGCAAAATTCAATTTATAGGCAAATTTGATGAAAACGACTACCCTGATGCTCAAATTATTGATGCAGAAAACAAGCTTGTAACTCCTGGCCTTGTAGATGGTCACTGTCATGTTGGTCTTTACCAAGACGGTGCTTTGTGGGCTGGAGCTGACGGCAACGAAATTACTGACCCTATTGTACCTCATATGAAAGGCATTGACGCTGTTAAACCTCAGGACATTGCTTTTAGCGAAGCTTTAGACGCTGGTATAACAACAGTTGTTACAGGCCCTGGTAGTGGCGAAGTTATAAGTGGTACTTTTACAGCTTTAAAAACTTGTGGTAAAACTGTTTATGACATGATTATCAAAGAAGAAGTTGCTATGAAAATTGCTTTAGGCGAAAATCCTAAACGTTGTTTTGGTGAAAAAGGTAAAATGCCTTGCTCAAGAATGGGTACTGCTGCTATTTTAAGAGAAGCTTTGACAAAAGCGAAAATTTATCATGATGAAATTCAAATTGCTAAAGAAGACGAAAGTAAAACTGCTCCTAAATTCGATGCAAAACTTCACAGCTTAATGAGAGTATTTGACTCAATGCCTGTAAAAATACATGCTCACCAACAAGATGACATAGTAACTGCAATTAGAATGATGGAAGATTTCGGTTTGCATGGCACTGTTGACCACTGCACCGAGGGTTATTTAATCCCTGAAATTCTAAAAGAGAAAAATCAAAATATTATCATAGGTCCAACACTTGGCGAGCGTTCTAAATTTGAGCTTGTAAACAAAAGCTTTAAAGGTGGCAAGGTTTATCAAGACTTTGAAATTCCTTTTGCTCTTATGACTGATCACCCTGTTATTCCACTAAAACATACCTTAGCACAAGCTGCTATGTATGTAAAAGAGGGTGTAGACCCTGTTGTAATGCTTAAAGCACTTACTATTAATCCTGCTAAATTTGCTGAAATTGACGACCGTGTTGGTTCTATCGAAACAGGCAAAGATGCAGACATTGTTATTTGGTCTGGCGACCCTTTCCACTACATGACAGACGCTGAAACTATTATTATGGACGGTAAAATTGTTAAAGGTTAAGGGTAAGATAATATGACTACTAAAAAATTTGAAATACTTGATATTAAATTTACTGCAAAAACAACTAGAAATCCTTTTTGTGAAGTCGATTTTTATGCTATTGTAAAAAGCTCTGCTGATGACAAAGGAATTAAAATTCATGGTTTCTATAACGGTGGTGACGAGTATATACTTCGTTTCAATTTCAATGAAATTGGTGAATATAGCTATACAACACATTCTGATATTCGTGATTTAGACGGACATACTGGTACGGTTACAGTAATTGAAAATGATGATACTTCAAAACACGGACCTCTTGTTTTAAACGACAAAAACAAAAATAGAATTTATCACTACGACGGCACTCATTACAACCTTTGTGGGTTTGAGTGTGACTGGCTTTTTGCTATTAGTTATGATGATAAAGAGAAGTTAACTAAAACAAAACGTCTTGCAAAAGAGCTTGCTGAAAATAAACTTAATCATGTAATAATGAATGTTTACGCTTATGATATTCAGTGGGAAAAAGACCCTCGCATTATGCCCGAGCATGAGCAAGGCGAAAGAAACGACATTTTTCCTTTTGGTGGAAGCAATGTAGAGCCTGATTTCACAACTTTAAACGTTGATTTTTTCAAGCATTTGGATAATGTAATCTCAATTCTTGATAAAGAAAATATAGTTTCTCATTTAATGATTTACGTATGGAACAAAAAAGTTAACTGGCCTGAATGCTCATCTAAATGGGATAACATGTATTTTGACTATGTTGTTAAGCGTTATGGTGCGTTTTCTAACATTATGTGGGACGTTAGTAAAGAAGCTTTAAGCTACGGCTATTGTGATATGGACTACATTGTAGAAAGAACAGTTCGCCTTAAAAAGCTTGACGCATTTAAAAGACTTGTTACAGTACATGATTATCAGTTCTGTGAAACTTTTCCTACTCTTGTTGATGTTATATCTACTCAAACATGGCTTTATGACATACATGCAGTAATGCTTGGTCTTGCAAGTAAACACCCAGATAAACCTGTTTTCAACCTTGAGCACGGTGGTTACGAAGAGGGTGATTATTCTGTATTTACAGGAACTTACACAAATGCAGAACATTGTTTAAGACGTAATTATGCGATTTTATTTGCTGGAACTTATTCTTGCTATTACTGGCAACCAATTTCTTGGAGTGCCACAATGATGCCTTGGGAAGCTAAAATCAAACCTCATTTTGAGTATTATAAATATATGAATGAATTCTTCATTGAAAATGAATATGAAACTTTAGCACCAGCCGAAAAGCTTGGTCAAGGTGGATATTACTTAGCAAATAAAGATTTAAGTAAGATTTTAATTTATTGCCATGGTGATGTTTTTCACGCTACTTTACCTGCTAGTGGTGCTTTAGATGGCAAAGAGTGTACTTATAAATGCTTCAATATATATACTGGTGAATATAGCGAAGAAAAAAACATGAAACTAACTCGTTGGAACTCATTTGTCCCAGCTTTTGATAACGACTGTATAGTAGTAGTTGATGTTAAATAAACAGAAAGCAGTGATGAATTTCATCACTGCTTTTTTGTTGGCTTTTTTACCCTTTAAAATTCTTCATTATCTCTTTTAGGTCATCTTCGCCGTAAAACTCAATTTGTATAACACCTTTTTTGCTTGTTCCGTCTACTTTTATTTTTCTGCCTAAAAATTCATTAAGTGCTAGTTCAGCTTCGACAAAATAATTATTACGTGTTGTTTGTTTTTTTGGTTTATGTTCTTGATTGCACTTTTTTTGAAGTGCTTCTAACGCTCTAACACTCATGCCCTGTTTTGCAAGTTCTGCTGCTTTTTTAAGGTCTTCTTCGTCTTTAAAGCCTAATAAAGTTCTTCCGTGACCAGCTGAAATTTCATTTTTTTCTATCATTTCAATTACAAAATCAGGCAAACTCATAAGTCTTAGCACATTAGCTACTGCTGACCTTGATTTTCCAACAGTTTTAGCAACTTCTTCTTGATTCATGTCATGCTCTTTAAGCAATACTTCGTAACCTCTAGCCTCTTCAATTGGGTTTAGGTTTTCACGTTGCAAGTTCTCTATTAACGCAATTTGCATGAACTCTTTATCGTCCATTTCTTTAATAATAACTGGAATTTCCTTAAGCCCAGCCATTCTGCTCGCTCTCCAACGTCTTTCACCAGCTACAATTTCATAGCCACCAGCGAAAATTGGACGTGCAATAATTGGTTGTAAAACACCGTGCATTGCAATGGAGTCAGCAAGTTCTGCCAAACTTTCAGCGTCAAAGTCTTTTCTTGGTTGACTCCTATTTGGTTCGATTTCATTTATTTTAATCATTGTTCCAGATGAATTTTCTATTGTATTTTCTGCAAATATTAAGTCAAGACCTTTTCCAAGTCCACCTTTTTTCATAGCCATTAACATGCTCCTTTTTTTATAATTTCTGTAGCTAACGCATTGTAAGCTTCGGTTCCTTTATTCAGCCTATCATAATACAAAACTGGTTTTCCAAAACTTGGTGCCTCTGAAAGCCTTACAGTTCGTGGAATTACAGTAGAAAATACTTTTCTAGGAAAGTATTTTTTTACTTCTGACACTACTTGTTGGGTTAAGTTCAGCCTGCCGTCATACATTGTAAGCAAAACACCTTCGATGTCTAAATTTTCGTTAAATTGCCTTTTAATTCTTCTAACTGTGTTCATCAGTTGTGAAAGACCCTCTAAAGCGTAAAATTCACATTGAATTGGAATTAAAATTGTGTCGCTTGCGTTTAAAGCGTTGGTTGTTATAAGTCCTAATGACGGAGGACAGTCCATTATTATATAATCATAATCGCCACGGACTGTGGCTAATGCATTTTTAAGCAAGCTTTCACGCTTGTCCATGGTAGAAATTTGAATTTCAGCTGCAGCTAGGTCCATATCAGACGGCATAAGGCTTAAATTTTTAAATTCAGTTTTCACAATTGCTTGAGCAGCTGTTTTTTCGCCGATTAAAACTTCGTAAGAAGAATAATCGGTTTTTCTTTTATCAACTCCAACACCACTTGTTGCATTACCTTGTGGGTCTATATCAATAAGTAAAATTCGTTTATCCATAGTGCTTAAAGCCGCTGCAAGGTTTACGGCAGTTGTTGTTTTGCCAACTCCACCCTTTTGGTTAGCGACAGATATTACTTTTCCCATAAAATCGCTCCTAATTTAATCTTATATTTATTTTACCATATTTTTTGAAATTATGGAAGTGATATTTTACAAATTTACAAAATGTTTCACGTGAAACATTTTTGCATAAATAATAAAAAACTGGAAACAATAATTAAAAATGTAAAAAGAGGGTGATTTTATCACTAAAAAAATTTTGAAAATATTAATTCCAATTTTTGTAATAGCCATAGTTTTTTTAACGTGGTTAGGCTTCAGATTTAAGTCTATTGGTGAAGATTACAGTGCTACACTCGTCAACACTTACACAAGGTCGATGGGTGACCTTATGGAATATTTGGAGGACATGGATTCAGCACTTGAAAAGTCGAAATACACTGCTACTTCTACCGGCCAAATAACGATTGCTACAGTTTTACAAGAAAGTGCAACAGGGGCAAAAACAGCTATTAGTTATTTACCGTTTGAAGACAATAACTGCGAGATTATTGAAAATTATTTATCAGTTGTGGCAGATTATGCTTTTTATATAGAGTATAAAATTGCAAAAAATGAAGAACTTACCGAAGAAGATTATACTAATTTCGAAATTTTACAAAGCTACGTAACGGCTATTAAGTCAGAATTTGAAGAAATAGAAGGTCAAATTGAAAATGCCGAGGTTTCTTTGGGCGAAATTGAAAGTGTAATAAACAAAAGTTTTAATCTTAAAGGATTAGATAATTTTGACAGTGGTATAAGCGAACTTGCTACAGAGCTTTCCTCGTTGCCAACTATGATTTATGACGGACCTTTTTCTGACCATATAGTAAATAGTCAGGCAGTTTTTTTAGCAAATAAAGATGAAATTACACAAGATGAAGCATTGAGTATAGCTGCTGAGTTTGCAAAAGTGAGTGAAAGCGAACTTAGCCTAAAGTATGTAGACGAGGGGAGTTTGGCTGCTTTTCAGTTTGAGGGTGAGGGAATTACAATTAAAGTAACTAAATTTGGTGGTGAAATTTCATACTATAAAAAGACCGAAACACTTACTGAAAGCAACTTAAGCTACGAAGAAGCTTTAGAAATGGCATTACAGCATTTGAGTGAGGCTGGGTATGACAATATGAAAGAAAGTTACTATGTAATAAACGATAACATGTGCACGATTAATTTTGCACCTTTGCAAGACGATGTTATTTTGTATCCTGATTTAATCAAGGTTACAGTCGAACTAGGGGAGGGGGAACTGTTTGAATTTAGTGCGACTGGTTACCTTTCCAATCACTTTGAAAGAGAAAACCTTATACCATCAATTGACGAAGTTACGTGTAGCGAAAGTGTTAGCTCTAATTTAGAAATAAAAAGCATCAATATAGCAATTACACCAACAATTACAGCAAACGAAGCTTTATGCTATGAGTTTCTATGCGAGGACAGCGAAACAGGAACAGAAGTTTTAGTTTATATAAATGGGGAAACTGGTCTAGAAGAGCAAATTTATATAATTTTAGAAAGCGAAACTGGGAAATTGGTTATGTAAGTGAGCATGAATTGCAACGGAGTTAGTATTATGCACTGCATATTCCCTACTAAAAATAATCGCAAAAATAGGGACGGAAAATCCGTCCCTTCAGCTTGTCGAAAAAGGTTTTGTATTTGTGTAAAATACCGAAAATATATTTTTAAATGGTAGGGGCGAGCTGTGCTCGTCTGAAATCAAGATGTTAATTTAGTGCTCGTCCGAAATCAAGATGCTAATTTAGTGCTTTTATAAAATTAATAAAAATATTTCTCTATTTTACACAAAACAAGACAAAACTTTTTGTTTTATCCACGGACGAGCACAGCTCGCCCCTACAATGTTTGTGCAACTTTTTTTACAATATAGGTTTTTTTGACAGTGTGTAGGGACGGAAAATCCGTCCCTTAAATTTCATTTTGCTAAATCTTTAACTACTTCGCCACCAATTATTAAACCGGCAACTGATGGAACAAAAGCTGTACTGCCTGGCACTGGTCTGCCTGCACTTCCCTTACTTTCTGTGCTTAAAAATGGTGTCATAGCCTCTTCTTTTGAAAAAAGCACTTTTACATCTTTTATATTAAGCTCCTTAAGTTTCTTACGAACAACTCTAGCAAGTGGGCAAACGCTAGTTTTAGAAATATCAGCAATTTCAAAAGCTGTTGGGTCAAGTTTGTTTCCAGCGCCCATTGAGCTTATAACTTTCACGTCAACTTCTTTGGCTTTTCTTATGATTTCAATTTTGCCACTAACAGTGTCAATAGCATCAACTACATAATCATATACTGAAAAGTCAATTTCGTGGCTGTTTTCAGGAGTGAAAAACATGTCGTAAGTCACAACATTTGCGTTTGGGTTTATATCTTTTACCCTTTTCGCCATAATTTGGGTCTTACTTTTCCCAATGGTTGAGTGAAGTGCTACTATTTGTCTGTTTATATTGCTAAGTGAAACGGTGTCATTATCAAATAAATCTAAATTCCCTACACCACTTCTAGCAAGAGCCTCACAAACGTGGCCACCAACTCCACCAATACCAAACACAGCAACTCGGCTTTTGTTTAGCTTTTTTATAGCATCGTCACCAAGCAAAAGTGCAGTTCTTGAAAATTCATTTACCATATATTATTTACTCACAACTAAAATTTTATCCTCTTGGACATCAACGCTTACCATAGTAATATTGTCTTCACCTTTTTCTATGATTTCGCTTGCAATTTGGTCCTCTACATCACGTCGAATATTATTTCTTATATCCCTAGCACCACTTTTACCGTTAATTGACTTTTTAGCAATCAAATCACACGCTTTACTGCTGTAAATCAGTGAAATCCCTTTTTCATTCAATGATTCAATATACTCATCAAGCATTAAAGCAGCGATTTTAGAATAATCACTTTCGTCAAGTGGTCTAAAGATAACAATTTCGTCAATACGGCTTAAAAATTCAGGTCTTAAAAACTCTGACAAGCCTTTAACTGCTTTGTCACGGCTAATTTCGCCGTCATTTTTGTTAAAACCAAGCACACTTTCTTTGTTGTTACTACCAGCGTTTGAAGTCATAACAATAACTGTATTTTCGAAGTTTACAGTTCTTCCGTGAGCATCGGTAACTCTACCTTCGTCCAAAATTTGAAGAAGAACATTCATAACATCTGGGTGAGCTTTCTCAATTTCGTCAAGCAAAATAACGCTATAAGGGCGACGACGAACTTTTTCAGTTAGCTGTCCAGCCTCATCATAACCAACATAGCCTGGAGGTGAACCAATTATTTTGGAAACAGAGTGCTTTTCCATAAATTCTGACATGTCAAGCCTAATCAAAGTTTCAGGACTGTCGAAAAGCTCTTTAGAAAGAACCCTTACAAGTTCAGTTTTACCTGTACCAGTAGGCCCTACAAATATAAATGAAGCAGGGTGTTTTCTAGGGCTGAGCTGTAAACGGCTACGTTTTGTAGCAGCAGAAATAACAGCAACAGCTTCGTCTTGACCGATGATTTTCTTTTTAAGAGCCACATCAAAATTACTTAATTTGCCTAAATCAGTTTTTTGAATTTTAGATGCTGGAATACCAGTCCAAAGCTCAATAACCCTTGCTAAATCTTCGCTTGTAACATTTGTGTACACTTTATCCATGTCTGTTTCATTAATTTGTTGTTCAAGCAAAGTGATTTCATATCTTGTTTTTGCTATATTTTCATAGTCTATAACTTCGCTTGCAGATAAATCTTGCTCCTTAGCCTTTGCATAGTCTAAATCATATTGTAATTTTTCGAAAATTTCAAGGTCTTTGTTTCTAAGCGCAGCAGTTGTACAAGCCTCGTCCAAAATGTCGATAGCTTTGTCTGGCAAAAATCTGTCAGTAATATATCTTTCAGACAATACAACCAAAGTTTTAGCAATCTTTTCGCTCACTTTTACCTTGTGGAAGTCTTCATAATAAGATTTAATACCCAAAATAATTTCAGTAGCCTCTGCAACAGAAGGCTCGTTAACTGTTACAGGCTGAAAACGTCGCTCTAAAGCACTGTCTTTTTCGATATATTTTCTATATTCGTTGAAAGTTGTAGCACCAACTACTTGAATTTCGCCACGAGATAAGGCTGGTTTTAAAATATTAGCAGCATTCATGCCACCCTCAGAGTCACCAGCGCCTACCAAATTATGAACTTCATCTATAAATAAAATTATGTTACCAGCTTGTTTAACTTCGTCTATTAAGTCCTTAATTCTCTTTTCAAACTGTCCTCTAAACTGGGTACCAGCAACCAAAGAAGTAAGGTCTAAAAGCATAACATCTTTCTTTTTAAGCTTGTTAGGAACAGTTCCGTTTGCAATCCTTAAGGCTAAACCTTCAGCAATTGCAGTTTTACCAACACCAGGTTCACCAATTAGGCAAGGGTTATTTTTTGTTCTTCTTGACAAAATTTGAACTACACGTTCGGTTTCTCTTTCTCTGCCAATAATAATATCAAGCTCGCCACGTCTTGCTTTTCCTGTTAAATCGGTGCAAAAGTTTTGAAGATTTTTTCTTTTAGCTTTATGAAAATTATCTTTTTTTTCTTTTTTAGGGGCTTCTTTATTTTGTGAATTGTCTTTATTCCCACCAAAAATTTGTGCTATAGGAAGTGACATAGACCCACCTACAGAAAAACCGTCATCATCGTTTTCGTCTTCGTCCTCCATAGACATAAGTCCTTCCATGCCAACTTCTAAAGACTCAATCATGTCGTCTGTAATTCCCATTTTGCTCATAATATCGTTTACTGGTTTAATGCCAAGTTCTTTGGCGCATACTAAGCAAAGTCCGTCTGTAGAGTTTGGGTTATTTGGCTGTGAAATAAAAACTATAGCAGGACGTTTTTTGCATCTTGAACACATCATCATTTTCTTTTTCTTCCCTTCATTTCATATTATATATAAATTTCGTAATAAACATTCAATACTATTACTATACACAATTTTTGCATAAAATGTATAAACAAGTTATTAACATTAGTAATTTTTCTTATTTTTTTGCTATTAAATGCTCTTTTAAGCAAATTTCATCATTTGGATTGTTTGATTTTAACAATTTTTTATATAAATTATAATAATTTTTCCAAGCGTACATCATCATGACAGCAGTTAAAAGCATTAAAGAACTTGTAATTATGTCAAAATAAAATTCTTCCATATTAATTTTTGAAAGAAAAACTGTTATAATTGTCGAAATGTAAAACAAAACGGTTGCAACTTTGCCGTACCATTTTGCAGCACCTGGCTTTTTCTTAAGAGTTAATAGTCTTGTCGCAAAAATCAGCATAGAAACTTCTTTAATTAACATTAAAATAAAAAACGGACAAAGTTTTGGGTATTTTATACACAAACATAAAGCGATTGCTACTTGTGTTAGTTTGTCTGCAAAAGGGTCTAATATTTTGCCAAGTTCTGTTATTTGATTAAATTTTCGTGCAATAAAACCGTCTAAAGCATCTGAAATTCCTGAAATTACCATTATTAGAATTGAAATAGGAAGTTCATCTTCTAAAAAATAATAGCAAAAAAACGGAATGCATGCAATTCTAAGTGCACATAAAGAATTTGGCACATTTATATTTTGATTAAATTCCTTATTCTTAAACATCAAAAATTCTCCTTTACATTAAAGAAAATGGATTTAAATTAGTAATGATTTTAAATAAAATAGATTGATTTACAAATGTTTCTATTAAAGTAATTTGTTCGCCATCTAAAAAATAAATTCCAAAAGAAATTATAGCTAATATCACCCAAACAAGTACAAAGCCAAACAAAAATCCAAAAATGCCACCTAAAGAACCGTCTAATTGAGCAATAACAGGCAATTTAAGAAGTGGCTCAACTAAATTTGCAATAATTTTTACTATTATCATAAACAAAATAAACAAAACTATAATAACAAAAAAACTTATTATCATAATAAAAACTGGTGATAAGCTATCTACTATCGAAGTAGCAGTGTTTTCTGCCACCGAACTTATATTTGATAAAATTGTGTCTTCACTTACATCGTAAGAAGTCAATAAAGTTTTAATGAAATTTGGAAGTGGCTGATAAATATTTTCCACTAATTCAGTAGGAGTTTGCGAAGAAGCACTTTCTAGCACTCTGTCATAAAGACCTTGTTCTACATAAGTACTATAAATTTTTGTAGCTATACCATTTGCGAATTTATTTGCCAAAACAAACGAAACTATAGCACCAATAAAGCTGATAACTGACTGAACTAAGCCTTTTTTCACTCCTGCTACCACAGAAAAAATTAAAACTACAACTATAATTATATCTAAAATATACTGCATAAAAACTCCTTTTCTGATTTTTAAATAATATATCACAAAAATATGAACATTTCAACTATTTTATACTGGATTTAAAGATACGTACTCAATTTTACTTAATCCCAACATATAAACATTGCTTTCACTAGAAAGCGCAATCGCTTTTGTATCATAAGAAGCATCACTAATTCCAATTAAAGTACCAGATAGGTTGTAACACTCAACTTTATCTTCTGTAAGTACTGCTATGCTTTGGCCATAACTGCTAATATGGTCGACATATGAATTCACTTGGAACTCTACAACTTCACTTAAATTTTGAAACACAACTATAGTACTTTCGCCAGTTGCATTAACTAAAGATATTATAATTTGATTGTTTTCAGTACTAACGGCGGACAAAGTATTGCTTTCATAACTATATTCGCTTAATTTATCACTGCTAATTACAGAAACCTTGTTGTTTCCAACAGCTGAAATTTGGCTATCGCTGTTATAAATAATGTTTAAAATAACATTGTCACTGCTCGTGTAAACAGCCACTGGGTCGGCAGAAGTAAAGTCGAAAACATAAATATCTGTGCACATTATGCCGTCGCTACTATAAACAATAGAAACAGCTCCACCAGTAGCGCTAGAGTTTAAAACTACAGAAGAAATGTAGCCGTTAGCAAATTTATAAGTGTATTGCAAAACTCCTTTTACAGAGTAAACGCTGAATTCGCTTGTAAAGTCAACAGATTGAGAGGCTATAATATACGTTCCATTAGAAGCAATGTCTGCTGATAAAATTGCATAGTCAACAGAAGAATTTGAAATATTGCTATTTACAGTATAAATACTATAGTTAGTTTGGTTTATTCCGTAAATTAAAAAATAATCGCCACTATTTTTCAGAACGGGGTTGTTATATTCATGCCCAGTTGAAAGAAGTTCTTTGCCAGTTTCGCTGTAAATAGAAAGAGCTGTATCGCTTAAAACTACGCTGTTGCTGCTGTTTGAAATAAAATTTTCGCTTGAAACAGTACTTCCAACAACGCTAACAGGGTAACCGTCGCCAACACCAGAGCCAACAACTTGCGTTTTAACCCAAAAAGTAACACTTTCAAAGCTCAAATTTGCTTGATTATAATATAAAACTAAAGATATTACAGTAATTAAAATTACCAAACATACTTTTAGTGTTGGATTTTTCTTTTTAGTAGGTTCTTCTTTTTGTCGTTCTTTTACTTTTTCAAGCTGTTCTTTGGTTGCATAATATTCTTCGTGAGAAATGTCTACTTCTTCTATTACCTTTTTTTGACCCTCTCTTATTATGATTTCTTTCCTTGTTTTTCTTTTATCCAAAAATTCACCTCATTTAGGATTTATTTGTGTTCCTCATATTTTTAATAAAAAACCTTGTTTAAATAAAGTCCACACGGACTTGCTGTTGTGCCTGCTTTTGAGCGATTTTTGCTTTCTAAAATTTGTGGAATTTCTTCTGGCTTAATTTTTCCCTCTTGTACTTTTAACAAAGTCCCCACCATTATGCGAACCATGTTGTATAAAAATCCGTTACCACTCACTGTAAAATACACCATATTGCCATCTCGGTGAACTTTAGCACTATATATGGTGCGTGTCATGTCGCCATTTCGTCTTGCATCACCTGTACAAAAAGCAGTAAAATCGTGTGTTCCAACAAAATGAGCAGCAGCTTTGTCCAAAAGTTTTTCGTCAATATCATACCAATAGTGGAAAACTTTTGTGTCTAAAAAAGGGTCACGTAGTTTGCTGTTATGAATTTGATAAACATACTCTTTGCCCTTGCAAGAGTACCTTGCGTGAAAGTCTAGGGCTACTTTCTCACAGCTTAACACCACAATCGAAGTCGGTAAAAAATGATTAAGAGCAGACATAAGCCTGTGAGGCTCTATAGGATTTGTTATTTTTAAACTTATGCAAAAAATTTTGGCATGTACCCCAGTATCAGTACGACTACACGCTTTAATGTCGACATTTTCGTTTATAATTTTAAAAAGAGCAGTCTGAAAAGCTTCTTGCACGGTGTAAGCGTTGTTTTGAATTTGCCAGCCGTGAAAATGAGCACCGTCATATGCGATTTTTATAAGTAAATTTCGTTCCAATTTTTTGCCTTTCATGTTGTATTTATAAATGTATTTGTAGGGTTCAGTCTTGACTGAACCGCGGAACGGTCAAGACCGTTCCCTACAATATAACCGTCACCTTACTATTTGTGGTAAAATTAAATTCAGTGGAATAAAAATTCCTAAAAATGCAACTGAAAAAACCAAGGCTAGCACATCATCTTTGCCAAATTTAAGTATTTTCATCTTTGTTCTACCTTTTCCACCTGTATAACAACGGCTTTCCATGGCAGTTGCAAGGTCGAACGCTCTTCTAAAAGCTGAAACAAAAAGAGGTATAAGTACAGGAATTAAGGCTTTAACCCTTTGCATAATTCCACCACTTTCCATGTCTGCACCTCTTGCTTTTTGTGCTGACATAATTTTGTCAGTTTCTTCTAGTAAAGTTGGCACAAAACGAAGTGCAATAGTCATCATCATTGCAAAGTCGTGTACAGGTACTTTTAAGTAAGCAAGTGGTTTTAAAAGTCTTTCAATGGCGTCTGTTAGCTGAGTTGGAGATGTGCAAAAAGTTAGCACAGAGCTTATTAAAATAAGGCTTACAATTCTAAAAGCAATTAAAATGCTGTTAAAAATTCCGTTTAGTGTTATATTAAAAAGCCAAAAACTAATTAGTGGGTCGCCTGTTCCGTAAAAAAGATTAATCAGTGAAGTAAAAGCAACAATAAAGAAAATTGGTTTTAGTGATTTTACATAAATTTTCATAGGAACTTTTGATAAATACATAAAAGCAATAATTGAAATTATGCAAATTCCTAAATTTAAAAAGTTTTTACTACAAAAAATTAAAACTATAAAATAAATAACTAAACATATTTTAAGCCTTGGGTCAAGTCGATGAATTATACTTTTACTTGGGAAATATTGTCCAATTGTAATGTCTGAAATCATGTTAAATCCCCCTTTAAAAGTGGTATAATTTGCTCTAAAGCCTCGTTAACTTTTAGGCACCCTTTATCTACATCTAGACCTAAATCGTAAAGTTTACCCATTATATGGGTTATTTGAGGAACTTTTAGTCCTATTTTTCTAAGTTCCACACCCCTTGCAAAAACTTTTTTTGTTTCGTCTAGCATAACCATTTCGCCTTGGTTCATAACCAAAACTCTGTCGGCAACTGTTCCTATGTCCTCCATGCTGTGCGAAACCCAAACTATAGTGTTTTTTCTAGTTTCGTGGTACTTCATAATTTGAGAAAGTAACATTTCTTGACCTCTTGGGTCAAGTCCAGCTGTTGGCTCGTCCAAAACCAAAACTTCTGGGTCCATAGCTAAAACACCAGCTATTGCCACACGTCTTTTTTCACCACCAGAAAGTTCAAAAGGCGATTTTTCTAAAAGATTATAAGGAAGTTCCACAAACTGCGCTGCTTCTCTTGCTTTTTTAAGCGCTTCAGCTTCGCTTAGACCCATGTTTTTAGGGCCAAAAGCTATATCTTTTATAACAGTTTCTTCAAAAAGTTGATATTCTGGGTACTGAAAAACCATGCCAACTTTAAAGCGTAAGGCACGCATTTTTTTAGGCTCGTCCCAAATATTTTTACCGTCTAAATAAATTTCGCCAGAGCTTGGCTTAATTAAACCATTGAACATTTGAATTAAGGTAGATTTACCAGAACCAGTGTGTCCTATTAAACCTAAAACTTCACCTTGTTCAATTTTTATATTCAAACCTTTAACAGCCGTTTTTTCAAAAGGTGTATTAGGTGCGTATACATATTTTAAATTTTTAGTTTCTAAAATTGTCAATTCAAATTACCTCGTATTGGATATTTTTTGTAGGGAACGACACCCTCGTCGTTCCACTAATTTTTGCCCCTATTTCGGACGACCAATGCTCGCCCCTACGGATTTTGGTTTATGAAACCTTTTTTTAAAATTTTTTCCAAAAGTGCAATGCACTCATGTGTATTCATTGGGTATTCACCCAAATCAATTCCGTTTTCCTTAAGTTTTACTGCAAGTTCTGTCGCTTGTGGAACGCTTAGTCTATGTTTTTTCAAAAATTCAACTTGGCTAAACACATCTCTTGGCTTACCTTGACTTATAATATTTCCACCGTCCATAACTACAACTCTGTCAGCCTGAACAGCTTCATCCATGTAATGAGTTATAAAAATAACCGTAATTCCTTTTTCTGTGTTGAGTTTTTTTATGGTTTCTATAACTTCTACTCTACCCTGTGGGTCAAGCATTGCAGTTGGCTCGTCTAGCACAATACAGCTTGTTTCCATCGCCAAAACTCCAGCAATTGCTATTCTTTGTTTTTGACCACCGGAAAGTTTATGTGGTGCGTGGTCTTTGTAGTGGTACATATTTACAGTTTTTAAAGCGTTATCAACACGTTTTCGAATTTCAGACGGCTCAACACCTAAATTTTCAGGGCCAAACGCAACGTCTTCCTCGACAATTGCAGCAACTAGCTGATTATCAGGATTTTGTTGAACCAAACCGACTGTTTTTCTGACTTCTATCATGTTTTCTTCGTTAGTTGCATCAATTCCGTTTATAATAACCGTACCAGCACTTGGCTGATACATACCGTTAAAAATTTTTGCCAAAGTAGATTTACCACAACCGTTATGCCCCAAAAGTGCGACAAATTCGCCCTTTTCAACATTTAAATCAATTCCGTGGAGAACTTCGTTGCTGTCGACATCATCTGTTTTGTATGAAAAATGTAAATTTTTTAGTTCTATAAAAGACATTTTAGTTTCCTTTTTATGAGGAACGAGCATAGCAGGTTCCTACGGTGTTTTATTTTGAGAACGAGTATAGGCAATGGAAACGCATACGATGCGTTCCCTACAATAAAATATCGTGACATTGGGTTTCAATCAAGCGTGTCCCTTAGTGTAAGAACCGTAGGGGCGAGCTGTGCTCGTCCGAGAGTAAAGCGTTAATTTGCTTGTTTTCATAGGTACGATAAAATATTGCCTTTATTTGTATAAAAAAATACAACATTTACCATTCTATCCACGGACGACCAAAGGTCGCCCCTACTCTAAGGGGAACGCTTGCATAAGGTGTGTTCCCTACAATAAAATATAATTTTCCTTAAGCTCTTGATATTGCGACCACAGGTCGCCCCTACTTTAAGGGGCATACTTTTGTGGAAGCCCTCCACTACCATAGTAATATGTGAATTTTTAATATATTTTATCAATTATTTTTCCCAAATCGCCGTATTTCCACACGGTAAAACCATACCTGTTTCGCTTACGCTTAACCCAATTTCATCGGTTATAACTTTGCCACCTAGTGGTTTTACAAGCATAACGTTAAGCAAATAATACATAACTGCTGGGGAAAGTCCTGTTGTATATGAATTTAGGATAAAGAAAAGTGCATCGTCCTCTAAAAGTGGTATACACATTTCTACAAGTCCACTTAGTTGTTCTTCAAGTTTCCAAACTTCGCCGTTTGGCCCTCTGCCGTATGAAGGTGGGTCCATTATAATTCCATGATATTTATTGCCACGGCGAATTTCACGCTGAACAAATTTTACGCAGTCATCAACAAGCCATCTTATAGGTTTATCGCCAAGACCACTAGCCACTGCGTTTTCTTTGCCCCAGTTAACCATACCTTTCGAGGCATCAACGTGCGTTACACTTGCCCCAGCTGAAGCACAAGCAAGGCTTGCAGCACCAGTATAACCGAAAAGGTTTAGTATTTTAACAGGTTTATCTGCTTTTTTAATTTTATCCATAGCGTAAGACCAGTTTACGGCTTGCTCTGGGAAAACTCCAGTGTGTTTAAAACCCATAGGTTTCAGCCTTAAACTTAAATCTTCGTATTTAATAGTCCAAACGTCTGGAATAGATTTATATTGTTCCCAATGTCCACCACCAGTGCTAGAGCGTTTATACCTTGCGTGCGCTTTTTTCCAAAGTGGGTGTTCTTTTGGACTATTCCATATAATTTGTGGGTCGGGTCTTATTAAAATAATATCGCCCCAACGCTCAAGTTTTTCACCGTTTGAGCAGTCAATAAGTTCGTAATCGTTCCAATTTGATTTTCTCATTTTTGTTTCCTTTTGTGTTGTAGGGCAAGGTCTTTTTCCTGCCGATTAATTTATTCATATTAGTTGCTTAAAAAACGCATTACCTACGAAAAATCATGAAATTTCACCTGTTCTGGTTCGTCCATTTTTGCTGGTGGTTTTAAACCTAAGTGTAAATACGCAGCTTTTGTAGCACATCTTCCTCTAGGAGTTCTTTGCAAATAGCCTATTTGCATTAAATATGGCTCAATTACATCTTCAATTGTAATCGACTCTTCGCCAATTGCAGCTGCTAAAGTTTCAACTCCAACAGGCCCACCACCGTAAAATTTAATCAAAGCTTCAAGCATTCTTCTGTCGCCAGAGTCAAGCCCAAGTTCGTCAATTTCCATTCTATCAAGTGCAATTTTTGCTGTGTTATATGTTATAATTCCGTCGCTCATAATCTCGGCGAAATCTCTTATTCTTTTCAAAAATCTGTTTGCAATTCTAGGGGTTCCCCTTGAACGTGAGGCAACTTCTATCGCTCCGTTTGAGTCAATATCAACTCCCAAAATTCCTGAACTTCTAGTAACAATTTTTGCAAGTTCTTGTGTGTTGTAAAGTTCTAGCCTTAAAACAACGCCAAATCTGTCACGAAGTGGTGCAGAAAGTTGTCCTGCTCTAGTTGTTGCACCTACTAAAGTGAATTTTTGCAGTGGTAAGTGATAAGACGCAGCCATTTGTCCCTTACCAGTAATTATGTCAATCGCAAAGTCTTCCATTGCTGGGTAAAGTATTTCTTCAACAGTTCTTGGAAGTCTGTGAATTTCGTCTATAAAAAGAACATCTCCATATGAAAGTGAGGTCAAAAGTGCAGCTAAATCACCTGGTTTTTCAATAGCTGGACCACTTGTAATTCGTAAATTTACCCCAAGTTCATTTGCAATAATGCTTGCTAAAGTAGTTTTACCAAGTCCAGGAGGGCCGTACAAAAGAACATGGTCTAAAGCTTCACTTCTTTTTTTAGCTGCCTCAATATAGATAGCTAAATTTTCTTTTACTTTGTCTTGACCAATATACTCCTCTAAACTTTTCGGTCTTAAAGGGTTGTCAACTTCGCCGTCACCAGCGTTATATTCAGGGTCGACCATTCGGTTTTCAAAATCGGTATCGTTATAGTCCATGGTTTCCTCCGTTTGAGTTTGGTTTTTGTGTAGGGAACGTCCATTGGGTGTTGCGTGAATTATATCGTGATTTGTGGAATGCGCACTGCACATTTCCTACGTTTTTTATATTTTTGTAGGGTTCAGTCTTGGCTGAACAGCGGAACGGTCAAGACCGTTCCCTACTGTGTTGTATTTTTATCTTTTTGCAAGCGCTTGCAGTGACATTCTTATAATTTCCTCTGTTTTTAAACTTGGGTCACATTTTCCTACGGCAGAATATGCCTCCGACGAGCTGTAACCAAGTGCCATTAACGCTTGTGCAGCGCCTGTAGCGTTCGAACTTTGTGGGCTTAAAACTGCACCACTGTCTAAAGTTTTTTCGGCTTTTCCTACTTTATCTTTAAGCTCTAAAACTAGTCTTTGGGCAAGCTTTGGCCCAACGCCACTTGCTCTTGCAAAAGCTTTACTATCACCCGAAGAAGCAGCTATGCATATATCGTTAGGTGTAAGCTGTGACAAAATTGCAAGACCAACTTTAGGGCCAACGCCACTTATATTGGTAAGCATTTTGAAAAATTCCTGTTCGTTAAGAGTTGCAAATCCAAACAAATCCATTGCGTCTTCTCTAACGTGTAAATGAGTGTAAACAGTAGCTTCTTCACCAAGTTTAGGCAAATTTTTAGCTGTATTTAGAGAAATAAAGCACTTATAACCAACACCACCACAGTTTATAACTGCCATACTATTATCAAGATGCATTAATTTTCCTGTTAAGCTGTAAAACATAATTTTCTCCTACATTTTTTCATTCAAATAAATATCTTTAATCAAATTATCTAAATCGTCCATTGTTTTAAGCATGCCACTTCGCCTTCTAAATTCGGCTGCATTTTTTATTCCACTAATATACCAAGCTACGTGTTTGCGTGCCTCTATCATGCCTTTTTCTTCACCTTTGTATTCACACATCTTTTCAATATGCTTTCTAAGTGTCAAAAGTTTTTCAGCAAGCGAAACTTCTGGCAATATGAACTCAGCTTTCATATACGCATTTATATCTTTAAAAATCCAAGGGTTTCCAAGCGCTGCCCTGCCAATCATTATGCCGTCACACTTTGTTTCTTCAAGCATTTTAACAGCAGACAAAGGATCTACAACATCACCATTTCCAATAATTGGAACGGATAAATTCTCTTTTAATTCTCTAATAATTCCCCAATCAGCAGTTGGTTTATACATCTGCTCTCTTGTTCTACCGTGAATAAACACTGCTTTTGCGCCACTGTCTTCGCAGTATTTCGCAACTTCAAGTGCATTAACGCTGTTTTTGTCCCAACCTTTTCTAATTTTAACAGTAACAGGTACATCTACAGCATTTGCCAAAGCTTTTACAAGTTGACCACAAAGTTTAGGGTCTTTCATCAAAGCACTGCCACAGTTATTCCCAGCAATTTTAGGAACAGGGCAACCCATGTTTATATCGATAAAACTAGGCTTATATTTAAGCGAAAGCTGTCCAGCTTTTGCCAAAACATCTGGCTCACTTCCAAAAAGTTGTAAGCCAACCACCGAAGTATCACGGCTTAAGTCGGCTAGTAAATTTGTTTTTTTATCGCCGTATGTCATAGCTTTTGCAGAAATCATCTCGGTTACGACAGCGCTTGCACCAAAATCAGCACAAATATTCCTAAAAGCCGTGTCAGTTACACCAGCCATTGGTGCTAAAAACAAGTTACCGTCTATTTTTAAATTGCCAATTTTCAATTTATTCACCTATATTTTGTAAAAATACTATCTCGTCATTTGGGTTTTCTGCACTGAAAACAGAAGTTCCAGCAACTGCAATGTCAACTCCACTTGCTTTGCAAATATCAATTGTTGCTCTGCCAATTCCACCGTCAACCTCAACCAAAATTTCAGGAGCAACAGCCTTTAAAGCCTTAACTTTTTTCATTTGTTCTGGCATAAACGACTGCCCACCAAATCCTGGCTCAACTGTCATAACCAAAACCATGAAAAGTTTGTCCAAAAATGGGTATACTGTTTCTATTGGGGTATTTGGTTTTACAGCTATGGCTGGTTTCATGTCAAGCTCTATAATTTTGTCAATAACTTCATTTGTATCGTCATCACATTCAATATGAAAACATAAAATATCTGCACCAGCATTTTTGAAGTCAGATAAGTATTTAAGTGGCTGTGAAATCATTAAATGCACGTCAAAAGGCACATTTGTGTGTGGTTTCATAGATTTTATAATACCAGCGCCAAAGCTGATATTTGGAACAAAATGACCGTCCATTACATCCAAATGTATATAATCGGCATTTGTTATTTTGTCAAGTTCTTCTTTAAAAAAAGCGTAATTACTAGCAAGCATTGAGGGTGCTATTTTCATATGTTTTTCCTTTCAAATATGAGTTTTTTTCAAAACATAATTTTTCAAATTAATTGTACCTTATTTTTCAGTTTTTTGCAAGAAAACTTACTATAATTTTTTAATAAAAAGAAAGAACAGAACCGTTGCGGTCGGTTCTGTTCTTTCATAGCTTGAGGGGGTATATTGAGGAGGGTAAAAACTTGTACCAAGAAAAGTTGCGGTCCTTTTCTCAAATACAACTACATTATATACTAAAATAAAATGATGTTTGTTACTAGTGTGTAAATAAATAACGAAATATTATTGATATATTTGTAAACAATTAATAAAAAGGTTAAAGTTAGTTATTTTGCACTAAATATAAATACAATTTATTGCCATTTTCTAAAATTTTGTAAAAAGCTTGCAGGTAAGTTTTGGTTGTGATATAATGTAATAAATAAACACAAAGGAGTGATTATGGTGGACTCTCAAATTTGGCTGATTTTAATTGTAGTCGGAGTAATTCTTGAAGCTGTTAGTCCTCAATTAGTTGCTATATGGTTTGTATTTGGTTTTGTCGCCGCACTTGTTGCAAATCTTCTAGGTGCAGGGGCTACCGTTCAAATAATAGTAGCAATAGTTGTGGCTGTAGGCTGCTTGATTGCTACAAAACCACTTGTTAAAAAAATCATGACACAAGAAGATGTAAACACTAACGCCGATAGGTACATCGGCAAAACTGCAATTGTAACCACAGAAATTAAAGGCGATAATACCGGTAGGGTAGAGGTGTCTGGTTCTAATTGGTCAGCATTTTGCAAAGAAGACATTACCATTGAAGTTGGCACTAAAGTGGTAGTAGAAAAAATCGAGGGAGTAAAATTCCTAGTGAAAGTTTTGGAGGTATAATATGATTTTAGCTATTTTATTCGTTTTAATTGTTGTTGTAGTCGTCGCAAATATCAAAGTTGTTCCACAGTCAGACGCTTACGTTGTTGAAAGACTTGGCACATATAACAGCACTTGGCAACGTGGACTACATGTAAAAATTCCACTACTTGATAGAATTTCTAAAAGAGTAAGTTTAAAAGAGCAAGTTGTCGATTTCCCACCTCAACCTGTTATCACAAAAGATAACGTTACAATGCAAATTGACACAGTTGTTTATTTTCAAATAACTGACTCTAAACTTTACACTTATGGTGTAGATAGACCAATTAATGCTATCGAAAATTTAACAGCAACTACTTTAAGAAATATAATTGGCGAAATGGAACTTGATAGCACACTTACTTCTCGTGATGTTATCAACTCTAAAATTCGTGTAATTTTGGACGAAGCAACAGACCCATGGGGCATTAAAGTTAATCGTGTTGAACTTAAAAATATCATTCCACCTAGAGAAATTCAAGACTCTATGGAAAAACAAATGAAAGCTGAACGTGAAAGACGTGCTAAAATTTTGGACGCCGAGGGTGAAAAACGCTCTGCTATCCTTATTGCAGAAGGTCACAAAGAATCAGCAATTTTACGTGCTGACGCTGTTAGAGAAACAAAAATCAGAGAAGCTCAAGGTGAGGCTGAAGCTATTATGGAAGTTCAAAGAGCTTTGGCGGATTCAATCAAGCTTTTGAACGAGTCTTCACCAACCGACGCTATCTTGACAATAAAAAGTCTTGAAGCATTTGCAAAAGCAGCCGACGGCCAAGCAACAAAAATCATTATTCCGTCCAATATTCAAGGAATTGCAGGCCTTGCAAGCAGTTTAAAAGAAGTAGTAACTGACGTTAAATAAGGTTAATTGAAAGGGCGAAATTATGTCGACATCTCATAAGGTGAGTGGCTGAACCCCTACTATTTTGCTAATTTTCGTATGTATTTCGGTGGATATTTTTTGTATCCACCGATTTATTTGTTTAAACAGCTATTTTTTCTGCTGTTTGTATGTCTGTGGTTTCTGTTTCTTGATTTATTTTTGTTATTTGAGTATTTGGTTTTACACCTAGCAAGCCGATGTGGTTATAGTAAATCCAGATTTCTTGTTTTTTAGTTGTTTTATCTCGTTCTCCAACAACTATTTTATCAATGAATGCTCTTAGAATTTCGCCAGTTAACTTAGTCATATCGGTATACTTTTTAGCTTTTTCAATAAATTGTTCTGTATCACACATCTTATTTTTTAGTGTGGCGATTTGACGTTCAATTATAGGAAGTTTGGAATTGATCTCACTTTGCTCGGTTGCGTGGCTGTTCCATAGGATTTGAAATTGTTCTTCAGAAATTTTTTCTAGTGCTTTATCTTCGTAAATTTTAATATATAACTTTTCAAGTTCAGAACTTCTTCTTGTGAGTTTATCAAGCTGTTTAGTTAGCGTGGTAAGCTCATTTTTACTTTCTGAGTTGCTTTTATCTGCTACTGCTTGAATAAATTTATCCGTATCTTGCCTTGCAAAATGAGTAACTCTTTTGACTTCATCTAAAATTATAATTTTTAAATGATTTTCTAAAATTCTATGTGAAGTGCATTCATCTTTGCCATATTTTCTGTTAGTTGAGCAACTGAATGATGAACTTGCTTTTTCAGGTTTAGTATAATTTAGCTTTTTACCACATTTATCACAGAAGATAAGTCCTGAAAACATATTTGACACAGGTTCTTTTTTAGTTCTTCTATGTCTATTTTCTCTAACTTTTTGAGCTGTTTCCCAAATTTCTTTGCTGACTAATGCTTCGTGAGTGTTTTCAAACCTTACTTGTTCTTCAAGTGGTCTTGTAACTCTTTTTTTATTCTTGTAGGATACAGTTGTATATTGTAAATTTACTGTATGTCCTAGATAAACCTCGTTAGATAAAATCCCAGCTACTGTTTTAGGTGACCAGTGAAATGGATGTTCTAAATCGCAATTTGCAAGTCTTGCTCCTGTTTGTGCGTAGTAGTAATAGCTTGGAGTTTCAATTTCTTTTGATGCTAAGATATTTGAAATTTGTGTTATGCCTATGCCACTTGCACATAATTTAAATATTAATTTTACTGTTTCAGCTGTATCTGGATTTAGGACTAAAGCTTTTGGGTTTTCTGGTTTTTTCATATAACCATACGGTGCTCTTGTGCCAACTCTTTCGCCACGTTCAGCTTGAGATTGTTTTACTGCTTTGATTTTCTTACTACAATCTTTGGCATACCATTCGTTTATGATGTTTTTAAATGGTGTGAATTCGTTGTCGCCTTTGGCACTATCAACTCCGTCATTGATTGCGATAAATCTAACTCCGTAAGTTGGAAAGTCGATTTCCATAAGCTTACCCACTTGTAAATACTCACGACCTAGCCTTGACATATCTTTTACGATTAGGGTTGAAACTTGGTTGGTTTCAATCATATTCATAACTTCCATCCAAGCTGGTCTTATAAAACTTGTGCCTGAAAAACCATCATCACTTTTAATTATTATATTTGTAAATCCGTTATCCTTTGCGTACTTCTCTAACATTTGTTTTTGGTTTTGTATGCTGTTCGACTCACCTTGCCTTTCATCTTCTTGGCTTAATCTTAGGTATAAAACTGTGTATTTTTCTTTCATATTTTCCTCGCTTTCATTTTTGGCGAGGGTAGGTTCAAGTTAATTATACTCGAACCACCTCGCAAAGTCTAGTAATTATTTTGACAAATCGTTGCCAATAATTTCTATCAATTTATCGCTAACTGATACAATATCTTCAGTTGGAAAAATTGAGTGTATTTTGTAGATTTTACCTTCTATGTCCATATATCTTTCAGATGTATGGCTTGCATCTGAAATTTCAATTTTACTATCTTTGAATATGTGAAACTGGTTATTTTCTATGGTGTCTGTTGTTTCATAAGCTCCAAAAACTTTGTTTTCCATATAATATTTAGCTTCGTTTTGTATCTCTCTCATTTAAAACCCTCCCATTTTCATATCATTTTTCGGTGTGTAATCTATTTCATTTTCTTGTTCTTGTTTTATAGTTTCAATGTAATTTTCTACATCTTCATCATTTATATCGTTTTCATTTTGTGATTTCAACCACTCAATTAATAGGTAAACACTAGCTATTGTCAAGGCTGTTATTTCGACTATTCCTAAAATTTCAGCTAGTTCATCATCTTCATTTTCTGCTTGTTCTAACCTTTTAATCGACCACATTAGGCTATTTGTTAAAGTCCTAGTTGGTGTTTGATTAGCAGAAAAGTTATTAGACCTGTCAGCATTATGAAGTTCAGCAGAATTATTCCTATCGCTGTTTTCAAGTTGGAACAGTTCTTCTCGTTCAGCTTCCCATCCTGTTGCTGATTCCTCTGTAATATTTCTATCATTTGTTTGAGTTCCTTGAGCTCCTGATAGTATTGATGTCGGTTCTCTAGTTGTTTCACATTGTAATTTATCGACTGTATTTTCTCTTGTGAATTGTTCAGTATATCCACAATCAACTGCTGATTGTCGAATATATAATCTATATTCTTCGCTGTCCATTTGCAACTGCTCGGCTTGTTTAATTCTTTCAATTTGTTCAATTATTTGTTGTCTAAGTTCAAATTCTCTCTCCATTCTAATTTTTAAATATCGTTCTTGGTGTAGCTTATTATCTCGGCATTTCATTCCATTTGGGCAAGTATAGGTTATGCTTTTTCTGTTTTCTTCCCATTTAACTTGGTAACCCGCTGACTGCATTAATCTTTTAAATTGCTCTTTAGATTTTGAAAATCTCATACAATCGTCTATGGTGTTTATCAGTTTAAATTTCCAACTTTCCCCTTTTAAAGCTGAGTGATATTCCGAGGACTTCATACCTTTTAACTTTAATTCTTCTGGTTTAGGCTCGCAAATTTTACAACCATATTCCTTGCAAAGTTCGTCATTAAACTTTCTAAGTGGTATCAAATCTTTTTCTAAAAAGTGAAATTTCTTACCAGTTTCAAAGTTCACAGAATTGATTATCAAATGGGAATGTGTGTAATCTCTGTCGAAATGAGTGCTGACCAACACTTCATAATCTTTGAAATATTCAGCCAACTTTATCGCCATTTCATGTGCAGTTTCTGGTTTAATATCTTCGTCTTTTTCAAAAGCTTGTACTAGATGAAAGAACATTTTTCCGTCAGATTTGTGATACATCAGCTTTGTATTCATAAAATCATCCACCACGCTTTTTGCTGTACAGTTCACAACACTTACAAAGTTGATGCCGTTTTCCATTGTTTTCTTGTCTTGAATACAGTATTTAATTACATTTATCATCATTCCCTTTGTCTGACTTCTTTTGTAATTTGTGAAACTTACTATTGCCATTTACTTTCTCCTTTCTCTAAAATGTGTTTCAATCTGCGACTAATTTCTTTGAATTTATCCAATATTTCATTTAGATAAATCACTTCAATTCGTTCTAAATTCGCCAATATTACTAAGCGATTTAAGTGATTGCCGATATATCTAAGCTCGGAAATTAGTTCTTTTAGTCCGTCAAAAATTATAATTTTCTGACCTAAGCAACAGCTTATGACATATTCGCTTTGGGAAAGTTTGGCTTCTTCAGCTTTCTGTTTGATAGTTTCAAGATTTTCACTTGAAATTCTAATGCTTAATTTTTTGTTTTTCTTCATTCGTTTCCTCCTAACATGATGGGTTTGGGCTACGCCCTTTTCTTTGGCTGGCGATTGCTTTAGCAAACGACTAGACAAAGGAGATGCTTGCCTCTCTTAAAAGAGAGTGTTCGTAAATTAGTCGCTGACACCAATGACGCCACTGACACGATATTTGAGTAGTGAGCAGTAGTAGGTGTTAATGTCATTACTGCGTTTTTTCAATTGTGCATATTAAAATCATCCTTTCTAAATTTAAAAATGTGGGAGCAATATTCATATTACGAAACAGGTGCTTTTTTACCCTCTACTATATAGCTACAACCTCCAAAGCAAAAAACCACCATTAATTTATAATTTTTTATAAATTAATATCCCTACACTTATTTCCACACTCAGAGGCAAAAAGTACCCCCTAGTTTTGAAAATATTTTCAATTAATTAAAAATACCCTCTACTAGACAACGGACAAAAAAAGATATAAATTCGTAAAAAAATTTAATAAAATTTAAAATTATTTTAATTTTCAAAAATACTCTACTATATAGCTACAACCTTCGAAGATAAAAACGAAAGCTAATTTTAAAAATATTTTTACAAAATAAAAAGCCCTTTGAAATTAATCAAAGAGCCTTAGTGTAAATATAAAATTGTGTCTATATACTTATTATGTATTCAGAAATGAAAAAGTAATTGTTTTGAAGGACAAATAAAAACCGATGGTTAGGACAAATTAATTTTGAACTAATTTTAAGTTTAATTAATCACAGATACGAAAAATATATAAATCTTACTCTGAAAAATTTTCTTTATATTATAATTATGTATCAAGATTTCAATAATATATAAAAAGCAATAACAAATAAAAACCAATGTTATAACAAATTAATTTTCAAAAAATAACTCTCTACTATATAGGACAGTTGTAGAGAGTTTGTAAACCAAATTTATTTAATCTTATTACAGACACGAAAAATATATGATGTTCACTCTAAAAATTTAACGTCATTGGCGTCATGGTGTCATATATTATTTTTATCAACAGAAAAATATATTATAAAATTAAGTGTGGTAAGTGTAACTTGGTAAGATATTTCTAGTGTTTATCACGTTCTTTGGATTTTTACAAGTGTAACCAAAGCGTAACTGAAGTGTAACTGGTAACACATGGGTAACAGTTCGGTAACACTTGCGTGAGTGCGAAAAAGTCAGTATTCATCAGCTTTTTGGGACTTGGTAACACTTACCACACTTGTTTTAAAGTAAAGCTGTTATATATACAAAAAAATCTGTCACTACTGACACTTTACAAAAAAGTCTAGGTTTTAAGCCATTCTTAGGCAATTTAGCAGTGACACTTTTTCGTTACTTTACCGACACAAATGACAGAAATGTATCGGATAAATAACAGTTTTAATTTGAGAAAAACTCAGTGTTTGCAAGGGTTTCAAGGGAAAGTGACAGAATGACAGAAAATTTAAACAAAGATAACATTCTACATAAAAACTAAGATTTTCTATGACCTTTCTCTAAAGCTCAAACAAAGTCGCAAAACGTGGCTCACGAGCCTTGTCTGTTGGTTTAAGTTGATAGGGATGGTATAGTTACCCTATGAGGGAATAATAAATCGACAAACGCTGACTTAGGTCTTGGTTTCTGCTCTCAAAAAACGATGTTAGTCGTGTGCAAAATTGCACGTTTGAGTGCAAAATTCATTTAAATCAATAGCGAATTCGCACCCTAAGTTTGGTGGGTAGGGTAACTACCCCAATGACGAAACAAAAGTACCAAAACCTTATTAATTTGCACACAGGGTCGATAGGGTCGATTTTTTCAAGTGACTATAAAATACAGGTTTGTCACTGCAAAATTTACAAAAAAGTTAGGTTTTAAGCCATTCCTTAAAAATCAGAACAAAAAATTATCGGCACTGTTTAAATAAACAGGGTCGATTTTTATGGCACTTTTAATTTTATTGATGGACTTTAATATAAAACCCACATAAGCCAGAACAATTCGTTCACCGTATTTTACTCCAATTTAAAATATATAATATTTTTCAATAAAATATGAGTGTCTTTAACTTAAATTACCCCCTCGAGAATTTATCGTCACTATCGGCACTATTTTATATCACAGGGTCAATCTTTACGGCACTTTTATTCATCGGTGACTTCATCGGTGTTTGCTAGTGTAAGTCTAGTGAGAGGGATAACTACCCTATGGAGTGAACTTCTATCTCAAATCATCGATGAGGCATTGCGAATTTTTTCTCAAAATGCGATGCCTTGTCGTCTTTTAAATGGTGAAATAAAAAAACAAGTCTTGCCTTGGGGTAGTAACCCTCAGAGCAAAACTTATTTTTACTTACCACGGTTTAACTGGTAGCTATTCTTCTTCAATAAAATATAGTGGGTCTTCAACTGGCATACAGTGGTTTTGTAACCTTTTCTTTTGATAATTTGTTAGTTGTGTTTCAAGTCTACGAGCAAGCCAAAATCCACACTTAAAACTTTCAATCGCTCTTGCGTGGCAGATTAAATCTTTGCTATCTACTATTTGCATAGCGTATAAATGCTAAAATAGGAATGAGCAAAAATTTTCAAATAAGAATGCACAAAAATGATAGAATATAGGTACCAAAAAGAGAGGTGCTTATGTTAATAAAAATAAAACAAATAGGCGAACTAGAAATAAAAGAATTAAAAGATTTGCCGAAGCTGAAATATTTTATGGAGTGCAACAAATTGAAAATAAATAAATCAGAAGTGGCAAGACAACTAAAAGTTGACAGGCGAACAGTAAATAAATATCTTGATGGATATGAAAAAAAGACGACTCGAA
>JAWXUM010000007.1:0-71985 GCA_044432645.1 Clostridia bacterium
AGTAGTTATTCCTTTGGTTATAGAATGGTTTTGTGAGAACTCTATTCTACCATACTTTTTGCTACTATGGACATTTTTTTGTCTTTTTTTAATGTTGCAACTTCATTTTACAATCTGCCTCTAATAAATATAATGTAAAAAAAGCAAAATCTTCGCCAGTATTTGTAACGCCTTCTAGCTCGTTTTCTATTACTAAAGTTTTAGCTTCGCCAGCTGTCACGCTCTTGTCTGTAGCAATAATTTTACCTGTTTCGTCATAAGCAACAGCTTCAATGCAACCAGGTTGATATTCTACAAACCATTGTGGTGGGTTAAAGCGTTCGTTTTGTTTGCGACCAGCACTCTCGCCGTTTACAAACAACTCTACTTGACAAGCGTTGTTGTAAGCTACTACTTGTATTGTATCGCCCTGTTTACCTTGTAATGACCAGTGTGGGAAAACGTGAACCATTGGCTGTGTTGTCCATAAGGATTTAATCAAATACGCTTTGTCTTTCATAAATCCACAGCTATCTGTAGCACCAGAGGAAGCAAACAGTTTTGGCCATTGAGCCTCGCCTCGATACTCTTCGCCTGTCCACATATATGTACCACCAACAAAGTCGTTTTCTTCCATACATTTAATAGTTTCTTTGCAAGATGAACCAACTACTAAACCTCGTTTTAAGTCGTAATCATCTACATATCCACCACGGTTCATAATATCATGATTTTCTGACTCAAAATAAATTCCACGGTTACCAGCTGCAAGAGAAGTTTCTGAAGCAATAATTGGTTTGCTTGGGTGTTTTTCGTGCATTTCTTTGTATAACGGAGCATTATAGTTAGCACCTAGCACTTGCGTAACAGCAGGGGCATAATCTGTGAAATATCCAGCATTTAGTGCTAAGGTAGATGGTCTTGTGTCGTCGTATAAATTTATAAGTTTAGTCAATTCTTCGGCTAATCTTTTACCAGTTTCAGTATTTTGAAGTGGTTCCTCGTTACCCATTGACCAAATAACAACACTTGGGTGATTTCTTGCGCATTTTAATGTTGTAATTAATTCTTTTTTTGTTTTTTCACTCCAGTTGAACCATCTGTTCTCTTCCATAACCATAATACCATTTTGGTCGCATAGGTCTAAAAAGCCTGGAGCTGTTGGGTTATGAGCACTTCTGTAAGCGTTAACTCCCATTTCTTTCATCATTTTAATACGATGTTTATGATTAGTTACAGACAACGCAATACCTAAATTAGAATGGTCTTGGTGATAGCACAAGCCTCTTTGTTTAACGCTTCTGCCATTAAGAAAGAAACCTTTTTCGTTATCGTATTTTAATGTTCTAAATCCAAAACTTGTGTCATAATCGTCGATTTTTTTACCATTTGTGTAAATTTCAGTTTTCAAATTGTACAAATTAGGTGTTTCTAAATCCCAAAGTTTAGGGCTTTTAATTTCTAGTTGTTGGTTAATTAAATTTTCGCTATATCTTGCTGAAATTTCAGTTTTTACAGAAGTTATTATATTGTTTTCGCTATCGATTATGCTTTGCACAACTTGGGCATCTATATTTTGCATAGAGTTATTCCAAACTGTTGTTTCAACATCTACTTTCCAGTTTTCGTCTTCAACTAAAGTTGGTTTTACATACGTACCCCACATGTCAACAGAAATTTCGTCTGTAATTATAAGCCAAACATCTCTGTAAATACCAGCACCTTCATACCACCAGCCTTCAATGTCATCATTTTCTATTTTTACAGAAATAGTATTTGTTGTGTTATCTAACAAATATGGTGTTATGTCCATATAAAATGCGTTATATAAACTTTGATTTTGACCAGCTAAGGAACCGTTGCACCAAACTGTTGAATTTTTACCAGCACCATCGAAAACAAGTATAAATCTTTTTCCATCTATTTGACAAGGCAAGTTAAAATGTCTTCTGTACCATGCAGTTTTTCTTTCTAATGCACCTTGAGTGTCATTAAATAACGGGTCAAATTCACCACTTACAACATAGTCGTGTGGAATTCGAACATCTTCGAAATCACCGTCGTAAAAACTAGCCATAGCTGCACCTAAACCATTTTTTGCTTTGCTGTGCATGTAAGTTGGGTATTTTCCTGTTACTTTTTTGTGTGGAATATCTCCTAAATGAAATTTCCAACCTTCGTTTAATAGCAACTTTGTTCTCATTTCGCAACCATCCTTTTCTATTTTTTATAATAGCGTAACGTTTCGCTAGGGTAATAATATCATTTTTCAATATTTACTACAATGTTTTTATGCAAAGTTTAGTAAATATTATAAATATTTTGTTGCTTTTTTGGTAGTGTTGACAATCTTGTTTTCTGACTAAGTACAAATAAAAAAAGCTGAACCTACTTTTGTAAGTTCAGCTAGATTTTTTTAAGACCTAAAGCCTAAGTTTAGTTTTGTTCTTAAAAATAAATTTAAATACTTTGTTCTATTTAACTTTTGGCTCTTTCATTGTTAATGCAATTCGTTTTTTATCTATATCAACCGACATAACCCAAACTTTTATAATATCGCCAACAGCTAGGACGTCTGACGGATGTTTTATAAACTTATCGCTTATTTGTGTTATGTGAACTAGTCCGTCTTGATGAACGCCTATATCGATAAACGCACCGAAATCTATTACATTTCGAACTGTTCCCATAATTTCCATTCCAGCTTTTAAGTCTTTCATTTCCATAATATCGCTTCTAAGTGGAACTTTTTCTATCTCTTCCCTTGGGTCACGGCCTGGACGGCTTAACTCTGTTAAAATATCCTTTAAAGTAGGTAAGCCAAGTTCGCAATTTTCAGCTAGTTTTTCTTCGCCAAAATCTTTAGCCTTTTCTATTATATCGCTAAAATCTTTAGACTTTTTAAGGTCGTATCCAAGTTGTTGTAAAACTTTTTTAGCGTTATCATAACTTTCAGGGTGAACAGCCGTGTTATCTAAAATATTTTTACTCTCTACAACTCTTAAAAATCCTGCGCATTGTTCGTATGCTTTAGGGCCAAGTTTAGGAACTTTTTTCAGTTCAGCACGACTTTTAAATGCTCCATTCTCTTCACGGTAAGCCATAATATTGTTTGCTACAGTGTTCGAAATACCCGCAACATTTTTTAAAAGCGACGGTGACGCTGTGTTTAAGTCAACACCAACTGTATTAACGCATGATTCAACAACTCCGTCAAGAGCCTCGCCTAGTCTTTTTTGAGGAATATCGTGTTGATATTGACCAACACCAATAGATTTAGGGTCGGTTTTAACAAGCTCTGCAAGTGGGTCTTGAAGTCTATGCGCAATTGAAACTGCGCTTCTTAAAGTAAGGTCGAACTCTGGATATTCTTGAGCAGCTAATTTTGAAGCTGAATAAACCGAAGCGCCAGCCTCGCTAACTACCATGTATTCGACATCTAAATTTTCGTCTTTAATAAGTTTATTTGCAAAAATTTCAGTTTCTTTTGAGGCAGTTCCGTTACCTATAGCCATTAAAGTAACCTTGTGTTTCTTTATAAGACTTGTTAAAACAGCCCTTGATTTACTAGCTTGTCCCTCACCATGAGTTAAATAAACAACAGACGTATCCAAAACTTTACCGGTTTCATCTACAACGGCTACCTTGCAACCAGTTCTATAACCTGGGTCAAGACCTATTGTAACTCTACCTTTTACAGGAGGTGCCATTAGTAGATTTCTTAAATTAACAGCGAAAACCCCAGTTGCACTTTCGCTAGCTTTTTCATAAATTTCATTTCTTACTTCTCTTTCTATAGAAGGGAAAATTAACCTAGAATAAGCATCAACAGCCGCACTTTTCACAAACTGACCACATAAATTATTGCTTTTAACATAAGTGCTTATTATAGGGTAATGACCTTTTACCTCTGGCAAGTCGATATTTACCTTTAAAAAGCATTCTTTTTCCCCACGGTCAATAGCCAGTACTCTATGCCCAGCTATTTTAGCAACACTTTGAGAAAATTCATAGTACATACGGTAAACGGAGTCCTCGTCTTTCGCAGCCTTTGAATTAACAATACCTTGAGCAAAAGTCACAACTCGAAGTCTTTTTCTTATAGTTGCATCTTCTGAAATAAACTCTGCTATAATATCATTAGCACCTTGCAACGCTCTTTCGGTAGTTTCAACGTTTTCATTTACATAGTACAAAGCAAGTTGTTCAGGGTCTTTATTTTCTTGCTCTAAAATTTCTAAAGCAAGTGGTTCAAGTCCTAATTCTTTTGCAACAGATGCCCTTGTTTTTCTTTTAGGTCTAAACGGACGGTAAATATCCTCTACTTCTGACAAAACTTTCGCTAATTCTAAAGCTTTTTTAATTTCTTCTGTCAAATTATCGCCTATTAAAGATTTAACTTCGTCTTTTCTTTGATTTAAGTTCCTTAGATAAGTTAATCTATCAAAAATTTCACGGATTTTTTGGTCATCTAGTGAACCGTGAGCCTCTTTTCTATATCTAGCTATAAAAGGAATTGTGTTTCCCTCATCAATAAGCTTAACAAGGCTTTCAGTTTGCCAAGTTTGAAGTCCAAATTCCAACGCCAAAATTTTAGAATAATCCATTTCAATCTCCTTGTAATTTTACATATATTATGATACTATTATAACATAACAAATAATAATTTTCAAGGAGTGATACTTTTGATAGATACTATTATATTTGACATAGGAAATGTATTGGCACACTTTTGCTTTGAAACCAGCTTTAAAAAAGTTTTAAACGAAAAGGAATTTGAACTTATATCTAAAGCTAGTGTTTTAGATGAAGAAAAATGGCTTATGCTGGATAAAGGCGAAAAAAATTACGAGGAACTTTTAGATTATTATTCAAAAGATATACCTTGTTTAAAAGAAAAAATGGATTTAGCTATTAAAACTGTCTACAACGATATTGTTCCTTTCGATTATAGCAATGATTGGATAAAAGAATATAAAAACCGTGGTTTTAAGGTTTATATTTTATCAAATTATGGCGAAATACCGTTTAAACTTTCTAGCACACGTTTTGACTTTTTGAATTACACTGACGGCGCAGTAATTTCGTATCAAGTTAAACAAATTAAACCTACTAAAGAAATTTACAAAGCTATTTGCGATAAATACTCTATAACTCCATCAAACGCAGTATTTATTGATGATAACCTTAAAAACATTGAGGGTTCTAAACTCTTCGGCATAAACTCTGTACTATTTCAAAATTATAAACAAGCAAAAACGGAAGTAGAAAAATTTATTTGCAATAAATGAGTGCAAACAACGTGAAAATATCTTGAAATTTACACCTTAATGGTGTATGATAAAATTAAAATTATATTGGAGGCTATTACAATGTTTAATATTCCTGACGTTAAAATGGCTGTTGTGGCTGTTAGCCGTGACTGCTTTCCTATGACACTTTCAGTTTCTAGACGTGAAGCTGTAGTTAAAAGTTACAAAGCAAAAGGCTTGGATATTTATGAATGTCCTACATGTATTGAAAATGAAGTTGATATGATGAAAGCTTTAGAAGAAGTTAAAGCTGAAGGCTGTAACGCTTTGGTAGTTTACCTTGGCAATTTTGGTCCTGAAACTTCTGAAACTTTACTTGCTAAATACTTCGGTGGCCCTACTATGTTTATTGCTGCTTCTGAAGAAAGTGGCGATAGCTTGCTAGACGGCCGTGGCGATGCTTATTGTGGCATGCTTAATGCAAGTTACAACCTAAAACTTCGTGAAATCAAAGCTTACATTCCAGAGTATCCTGTTGGTACTGCTGACGAATGTGCTGACATGATTGAAGAATTTTTACCAATTGCTAGAACAATTATTGGCTTAAACGACCTTAAAATCATCAGTTTTGGCCCTCGTCCTCAAGACTTCTTAGCATGTAATGCTCCTATTAAACGTTTATACGATTTAGGTGTTGAAGTTCAAGAAAACTCTGAACTTGATTTATTTGAAGCTTACAACAAACACGCTGGCGACCCTAGAATTCCTGCTGTTGTTGCTGATATGGAAGCCGAGCTTGGCAAAGGTAACATGAAACCTGAAATTTTACCTAAACTTGCTCAATACGAAATTACTCTACTTGACTGGGTTGAAGCTAACAAAGGCTGTAAAAAATTTGTTGCTATTGCTGGCAAATGTTGGCCTGCATTCCAAACTCAATTTGGCTTTGTTCCATGTTATGTTAACAGCCGTCTAACAGGTATGGGTATTCCTGTTTCTTGCGAAGTTGATATTTACGGTGCTTTATCTGAGTTTATTGGCTCTTGCATTAGCCTTGACGCTGTTACTTTACTTGACATTAACAATACTGTTCCTAAAGATATGTACGAAGAAGACATTAAAGCTCAAACTTCTTACACACAAAAAGATACATTTATGGGCTTCCACTGTGGTAATACAACTTCTAAAAAACTTGCTTTCTGCTCTATGAAATATCAAAAAATCATGGCTAGAGCATTACCAGAAGAAGTTACACAGGGTACACTTGAGGGCGATATTATGCCTGGTGATATTACATTCTTCCGTCTACAAAGCACAGCTGATGCAAAACTTACAGCTTATGTTGCTCAAGGCGAAGTACTTAATGTTCCTACAAAATCATTCGGTGCTATCGGTGTATTTGCTATTCCTGAAATGGGAAGATTTTACCGTCATGTACTTGTTGAGAAAAATTATCCTCACCACGGTGCTGTTGCATTTGGTCATTATGGAAAAGCTATATTTGAAGTATTCAAATATTTAGATGTTACAGACATTGGCTTTAATCAACCAAAATCTATGATGTACAAAACAGAAAATCCATACCAATTCTAATTAAACACTAAAATGCAACCCAAACAAATGGGTTGCATTTTTTATTTAAAACACAAAAACGGCAACCCATTTGTTTGGGTTGCCGTTAGTTTTTAGAATTTTGATGGACTTGCTGATAAATATTTTTTTACCATTAATGCTACTTTAAATATAATAGCATCTTCGAACTCTCTTAAGTCAAGACCAGTGATTTTTTTAATTTTTTCAAGTCTATAAACTAGTGTGTTTCTATGAACAAACAATTTTCTTGAAGTTTCAGAAACGTTAAGATTATTTTCAAAGAATTTTTGAATAGTAAATAAAGTTTCATGGTCAAGTGATTCTATAGAACCACGTTTGAAAACTTCTTGTAAAAAAATATCACAAAGAGTTGTTGGAAGTTGATAAATAAGTCTTGCAATACCAAGATTATCATATCTAACAATTGTTTTTTCTGTGTCGAAAACCTTTCCAACTTCTAAAGCAATTTTAGCCTCTTTAAAAGATTTAGCTAAGTCTTTAATACCAATAACAATAGTACCAATACCAATTGTGCAGTGTGTGTAAAACTCACCTGAAAGTGTATCTACAATTGAATTTGCAAGCTTATCAATGCTAGATGCTTCCATATTAGCTTTAATTTCTTTAACCAAAGCAATGTCAGTTTCATTGATATTAATAACAAAATCTTTATTTTTGTCTGGGAACAAGTTTTGAAGTATATCATAAACAGAAATATCAGTTCTATTAGAAACTTTAATAATCATACAAACTCTTGCAACGTCAGCGCTAAAATGTAGTTCTCTACTTTTTAGATAAATATCGCCAGAAAGAATATTGTCTAAAATAACGTTTTTAATAAAATTACTTCTGTCATATTTTTCGTCATAATATTGTTTTATACTACCTAAAGAAACAGCTAAAATACCAGCATATCTTCTAGCTTCTAGATCATTACCAGAAACGAAAACAGCATATTCAGGTTTTAAGCTATCGCCAAAAGTTTTATAAGTATAATTTCCTACTGAGAAAGAACCTTGCATGATAAAATCGTCGGAAGTAACACCTTCACCAAATTCACCGATTCTGCCTAACTCGCTACAAGCGATGACAATAGAATTATCATCTATTACACCTATGATTCTTTCGATAGAGTCTTTCATTTGATGAATTACTCCTTGGAATAGTCTATTTGACATTTTATCATTCCTCTTTTCCATATTAATAATGATTTCTATAACTTTGTACAACTCGTACAAAGCTATATTTATATTTTACACAACTTTGACAAAAAATGCAAGCTTTTTTTAAAAAAAGAGTACCTCAAACAATGAGGTACTCTCCATAATTCTAAAATTAGTTAAGAATAGTTACTTCTGTTTCTTTATCGAATAAATGCATTTTACTCATTTTGAAAGCGATTGTAGATGTATCGCCAGCTTTAGCTTTAGATGTAGGATCAACACGAGCTGTAATTGCATTACCCTCGCAGTTTAAGTATAGATAAGTTTCAGCACCCATAAGCTCTGTAACTTCAACTTCAGCTTTACTGTTAGCATTTGCCCATAATTCTAACATTTCTTGTTCGTCATGTACGTCTTCTGGACGGATACCAAATACAACTTCTTTGCCAACATAAGCGTTTAAGTCTGTTGTAGCACCTGAAAGTTTGTTATCAGGAATAGCAATTTTACTTGCACCAAATGTTAAGAAGTAACTTGCGCCTTCTTTTACAAGTGTAGCGTCGATAAAGTTCATTTGAGGTGAACCCATAAATCCAGCAACGAATTCATTTACTGGTGTATCGTATAAGTTTTGAGGAGTGTCAACTTGTTGAATAAATCCGTCTTTCATAACAACGATTCTATCACCCATTGTCATAGCTTCTGTTTGGTCATGAGTAACGTAAATAAATGTTGTACCTAATTTAACGTGAAGTTTAGAGATTTCTGTTCTCATTTGAGCACGTAATTTAGCATCAAGGTTTGATAGAGGTTCGTCAAGAAGGAAAACTTTAGGGTCACGAACAATAGCACGGCCTAAAGCAACACGTTGACGTTGACCACCAGAAAGAGCTTTTGGTTTTCTATCTAATAAATGAGAAATGTCAAGAATTCTAGCAGCTTCTTCAACACGGCGTTTAATTTCGTCTTTAGGAGTTTTACGAAGTTTTAAACCGAAAGCCATGTTATCATATACTGTCATATGAGGATATAGAGCGTAGCTTTGGAAAACCATAGCAATATCTCTATCTTTAGGTGCAACGTCATTAGCTAGTTTTTCGCCAATGTAAAGTTCACCTTTAGAAATTTCTTCTAGACCAGCAACCATTCTTAGTGTAGTAGATTTACCACAACCAGATGGGCCAACAAGAATGATGAATTCTTTGTCTTCGATGTCTAAGCAGAAGTCTGTAACTGCTGTAACGCCACCGTCATAAATTTTGTAAATATTTTTTAATTGAACACTTGCCATTATTTATTCCTCCATTAAATACGATATCACTTAATGTATATCTTTAAATTTGTTACACTTAGTATACCAAATAAATATTTTTTTTGCTATACTTTATTTACCCAAACTTTATAAAACATTTTTATGAGAATTAACAAAGCGTAAAAAACGCCGTTTAAATTTTGTGTATATCGCCGAAAATTTCTTCTAATTCTTCCTTTTTCAACAGTCTACAGCCTCCTGTTGGTACTTTAAAGTCCAAAAGTAGACCACCAACTTGTAAGCGTGTCAATTCTAGCACTGTTTTTCCTCTTGCTAAAAACATTCTTTTCACTTGGTGAAATTTACCCTCGCATATGCTTAAGTGTACCAAAGACTTATCTTCAGTTTCCCACCATAAATCTGCTGGCATAAAATCTGCTGTTTTTGTTGATAATCCATTTTTAAACGCTTCTTTGTCTTCTAAGGTAGCCTCTTTATCAAGTTTCGCTTGATAAATTTTGTACACATGTGTTTTAGGTGACATTATTTTATGCGAAAAATCACCATCGTTGGTTATAATTAAAAGCCCAGTGGTATCCTTGTCCAATCTGCCAACGGGGAACAATCCTTTGCGCAACAACTCTTTTGGAATTAAATCAATAACTGTTTGTTCCGTGTTATCTTTTGTCGCACTAAGGACGCCCTTTGGTTTATTCATCATTATATAGGTATATTGGCTGTAATTTATAACCTCTCCGTTTAATTTTACAACATTATTTTCAGGGTCAATTTTTGTATCGCTTTTTTTAATAACTACATCATCAACCACAACTAATCCTTTTTTTACAAACTTAGCTGTATCTTTTCTTGCGCAAACATTTAAATCTGAAAAAAATTTATCTATCCTTATTTTATTACTCATTAATATGTACTTTCTACTACCTGCCCTGCTGTTTCAATATTGTCAGTTTCTTCGGTACTGTTTTGGCTGTATGTATACGGCTGACTGTCAATGTCAAATCCATGCATAAATCCGTCAACATCAGAACAATACACATCGCCACCGATTATAACTCCATCACACACCAACAAAGTTGCGTTAATTTGACTTTCTTCATTTGGGTAGTTTGTTATTTGATAAATATATTGTGTGCAAATAATACCACTATAGGGTAACAAATCAAAGCCTTGTGCAAGTTGCATAGTGTTATAATTTGTGTATACATCGCTAAATTCAGCTGGAATTGTAACTTCTCTTGTATCAATTGGCTGATCAGAAACGTCCCAACCAAACGATTCTAAAAACTCTATTCTTTGAGTATTTGTTTCACCGTAATACACTTCTACTTCTTCCACAGTTTGTTTTGGCAGAAACAAAACTCCACAAATTATCACCACAATAATTAATATAACAGAGATAATTTTTCCTTTATTTGCTTTTACAGAAAATACCATTTAATTCATCCTTTCTTATTTGTGTTTCCACATAGCTTATTTACAAATAATTATGATATGAATTTTAATTATATTACTGAATTTCTGTAATTTTTATTTCATTTCCTTGCTCTTGAACTGCTGTTATTATAATATCATCAATTCTTTTTTGAAAAATCTTAATATTTTCACAAAGGCAAAAAGCGTTTTCTACCGTTGCATTTTTAAAACCATATTTAAAACCAGAGCCTACCATTTTAGTAAAAGCCTCTTTAAAGCACCATAGCCTGATAAACTCTTCATTGTAGTTACTAGAATTTAAAAGTGTTTCAAGTTCCTTGTCACTGCACACTCTTTTAGCAACTGAATTTTTAACAGGCACGATTTTTTGGCAGTCGACTCCGACTTTACCACCTGTCACAACACAAGCCATGCCTTTTGTGTGGCTTATATTAAAATCAAAATCTAAATCATTTGAATACGGTCTTCCATGAGTTGTTCTTTGTATTTTAATGTTTTCAACATTATATCCTTTTATGTTTAAAACTTTATTTAAAAGTAATTGACCTTTTATTTTTTCATCTTCGGTTTCATCGAAAAGATTATAGTATATTTGCAATGTTATCTCCATTTATTTATAACAGTAGCGAAAAATATTTGCCACTGGATTTTATAACTGCGCCCAATTTCTTGATGCATTAACTGCTTTTTGCCAATATTTTGTAGCGTTGTCAACTTTCTCTTGCTCAAAATTAGGTTTAAACGATTTGTCTAAATTCCAAATTGCTTTCAGCTTTTCTTTGCTTTCCCACACGCCAGTGGCAAGTCCTGCAAGCATTGCAGCACCTAACGCAGTTGTTTCCATACAAATGGGTCTTTGAACTTCTATTGCTAGCATATCAGCTTGATACTGCATTAAAAATTCACTTTTACTTGCGCCCCCGTCCACTTTAAGCGCAGGAATTTTAGCACCACTGTCATGTTCCATAGCTTTGAACAAGTCGCAACTTTCATAAACTATACTTTCCAAAACTGCTCTTGCAATCTCAGCTTTACCTGTTCCCCTAGTTAATCCTAAAAAACTTCCTCTAGCGTACATATCCCAATAAGGCGCACCTAAACCAGTAAAAGCAGGAACAAAATAAACTCCACCTGTGCTGTCGATTGTTTCTGCAAGCATGTCGCATTCCTGTGCCGATTTTATAATTTTAAGTTCATCTCTAAGCCACTGAATAGCAGAGCCTGCATTAAAAGCACTACCCTCCAAAGCATAACAAACCTCTCCACCAACGCTCCAAGCTATAGTGCTAAGAAGTCCGTTTTGAGAATTTATAACCTTGTCACCAGTATTCATCAACGTAAAACAACCTGTACCATATGTATTTTTAGTGCTTCCAACGTCAAAACAACATTGCCCAAACAAAGCTGCGTGTTGGTCGCCAGCCACACCAGCAATAGGAATTTTAGCACCTAGAACTTCTTGGCTAGTAAAACCACAAATTCCACTTGACTCCACAACCTTAGGCAGTGCCGACATTGGAATACCTAAATAGTTAATTATTTTCTCGTCCCAACAAAGTTTATGTATATCAAAAATCATGGTTCTTGAAGCATTAGTTACATCGGTTACAAATTTTTCACCTTTTGTAAGCGAATAAATAAGCCATGTGTCAATTGTTCCAATCCTTAATCTGCCCAGCTTAGACAAATCCTTAGCTTTTGGAACATTGTCCATTATCCATTTCATTTTAGTACCTGAAAAATAAGGATCTACCAAAAGTCCTGTAGTTTCTTTTATGTAATCTTTTAGTCCGTCATTCACTAATTCTTCGCATATATAATCTGTTCTTCTACACTGCCAAACTATGGCGTTATAAATTGGTATTCCAGTTTCACTGTCCCAAGCAACTGTTGTTTCCCTTTGGTTAGTTATTCCAACAGCTTCAATTTGATTAATTTCAATATTCGAGTTTGTTAAAGCCTGTCTAACAGCATCTAATTGACTTTGTAAAATTTCTAGAGCGTCGTGTTCAACGAATGATGGTTTTGGATAATATTGTTTGAACTCATTTTGACCAACACCAACTATTTCACCGTTCGAATTAAAAACTATTGCTCTTGAACTTGTTGTTCCTTGGTCTAAAGACAATACATATTTCACTTTTTCCATATTCTAAAACACACCTTCCATATTTTACTTTCTGAATTTGTTCGCAAATTTTTCTACCAAATTAATTGCTTTTATATTGTCTGGTAAAACTTCGTATTTCACCACCCAATTCGGTTCTATTTTTTCTAAAATAGCTTGTGGGAATTTATAATGCTCTTGACTTTTATGATTTTTTAACTCTTCTATAAGGTGACTGTATTTTCTTGTATTTACTTCTTCAAAAGCTGTTGCAATTTTTGTGTAATCATAAGGTTTTGAGAACTTACAAGCATACATAAAATCTGCCCAAGTTCCAAATTCTGTGTATTTTATATATTCATCTGGCACATTTAGCGTAAATTTCACTGTACCTGAAACTCTGCCAGAGGTATTTTGCTTTCTTCCTTTTACAACTGCAAAAACAGGACAAGCGCATTTTAAGTTTAGCATGTCGATTAAAGCTGCGTATTCTCTTTTAAACGATATGCTTGGTTTTGCTAAATAAGTCTTTTTGTTTTCTAATATATTAAGTACTGCTTTTGATTGATATGTTATTAATATCATATATTTCCTTTCATTAAACTTACTAAGGGTATTAATATTTCTTTATCGCCCATTCGTAAAGTAGCTTATCAAAATCGCCAAATCTACCTGGCGTTATTAAATATCTTTTCACTAATTCTTCGTTTGGCATTTTCGTTGTGCCATAAAAAGCTTCTGCTACAGAGCCTGAAATACAACACACAGTGTCTGTATCACATTTTATGCTAAAAGCTTTTCTCATGCAACTTTCCCAACTATCACTTTCCAAAAAACAACGTATAGCTATTGGCATAGAGCCGTCAGCCGTTGCGTCAAACTTTCCAAAAGGTTTGTAACAAACAAGAGGGATACATACTTTATAACGATAGTTTTTCCTTAGGTATTTTTCTATATCTTTTTTAGTATAGCCATTTTTAGCTAGATATATCATTCCAGCTGTCGCCCTTGCAGCAGCTATTCCCCGTGGGTGGTCGTGAGTACAAATAGAGCTTAGTTCTGCTTGTTTTTCTACTTCTTCCAAACTGTTAAAATATTCACCTATAAAACTAACACGCATAGCAGAACCGTTGCCGTAACTGTTGTAACCTTTTTGAGAACCAGTATCAAGCCATTTCAAAAACATGTCACCATAGCCAGCTTTGCGGTATCTGTTGCCAAACATTTTGTAAGCTTTTGCGTAATCTATATCGTTTAAAATTGCATATTTAGTTGCAACTGTTAAAACAGTATCGTCTGTAAAACGACAACCAGAAGTAAACAAGTTCACAGTGTAAGCATTAAAACCTTGTGGTTTAGAAAACTCATATTTAGAGCCTACAATATCGCCTAATATTGCACCATACATCTTTATTATCGCCTTTCGTTTTATAGTTACTTAATTTTAACATAAAAAAAGTCAAGTTTCTACCCTTTTAGGAAGAAACTTGACAGATTTTTATTTATTAGAACCATTACAACTAGAACAATGTGCGCAATTTCCAGAACAAGCATGTTGTTCGGTGTTTTGCACTATGTTCGCTTTGCGTTTTTCTGCACAAGTTTTGCTGTGTATACAACCTATGCATTTTTCGCCGTTTCTTTTAGCTTTAACTATATAACCTATAGCACAAGCCAAAATCGCAATTATTATAATTGCTATAATGATGTCATACATAATATCACCTTAAGCTTTTGTAGAAGCTTTGCCACTTAATTTGTACTCGTTAATTTTAGCATCGCCTTTTTTGCAAAGGTAAACTACTATACCAACCATAACAGCTACTGCAATTAAACCAGGAATAAATCCAGCGCCTACAGCACCAGTTGTGATAAGTGTACCGATTTGGTAAACTAAAAATGCAACAACATAACCAGTACCAAATTGAAGTGCGATACCACCCCATAGCCATTTAGCTGATTTCATTTCTGAATTCATAGCACCGATAGCTGCAAAACAAGGAGGAGTAAATAGGTTGAACATTAGGTAAGCTAGTGCAGCTACTGCTGTTAATCCCATAACTGCTGCGATTTCGCTTTCGCCACCTGTTAGTTCTAAATCTTCGTTAATAAATGATGAAACACTGTAAACAACTGCTAATGTACCAACTACGTTTTCTTTAGCTATAAAGCCTGTTACAGCAGCTGCTGCAAGTTGCCATACGCCAAAACCTAGAGGTATAAATAATATTGCAAATGGAGTTGCAATACCTGCAAGAATTGAAGTGTTTTCCATGCCTTCTTCAACTAGTTGGAATGACCAGTTAAAGCTTTGCATAATTTGAACAGCTGCGTTACAAACAAGGATGATTGTACCTGCTTTGATAATGAAAGCTTTAGCACGCTCTAACATTGAAAGAGCAGCTCTTTTAAAGCTAGGAACCTTATATTCAGGAAGCTCGATAATAAAGAAAGATTTTCTTGATTTTGTTCCTGTAATTTTCATAATTAGTAAAGCACCTAAAAGTATAAATGCGATACCACAGAAATACATTAGTGTGCCAACCCAACTTGCATCTGCAAAGAATACACCAGCGAAAAGTGCAATAACTGGAAGTTTAGCACCACAAGGCATAAAAGGAGTTAGCATTGCAGTTGCACGACGTTCTCTTTCGTTTTTGATTGTACGAGAAGCCATAACACCAGGAATAGCACAACCTGTACCAATAACCATAGGGATAATTGATTTACCAGATAGACCTACTTTTTTAAGAAATCTATCCATAACAACTGCTACTCTAGCCATGTAACCACAGTCTTCAAGTAAAGCAATTAAGAAATACATAACCATAACAAGTGGTAAGAAACCGATAACAGCACCAACACCACCGATAATACCATCAACTAATAAAGCTGATAAGAAGTCGTTTGAACCTTCTAGAAGTCCGCCTGCAAATTCAGCAAACATATCTATATATCCACAAAGCCAGTCAGCAATCCATACACCAACAGTTGCTTGAGAAATGTAGAAAACTGCCCACATTACAACTGCGAAAATTGGAATACCAATCCATTTATGTGCTAAAACAGCATCAATTTTATCTTGTTTATTTGTTTCGCTTGTTAAAACTTTTCTTGTTTCAGTTTTAGAAACAACAGTGTTTACAAAGTCAAATCTTTTTTTATCAGCGTCTTCAACAGCTTTTTTGCTATGTAAATCAATATCGCCTTGTGCAAAAGGAGCTGTTTGTGATTTGCCAGCTAGTTCAATAACTTCTTCTACAAGTTTATCAAGTCCTTTAGCAGTTTCAGCAACAGTTTCTACAACTGGGCAACCAAGTGTAGCTGATAATTTAGCAACATCAATTTTTGTGCCTTTTTTCTTGTTAATGTCAACTTTATTCAAAGCGACTACAACAGGAATACCAATTTCTAAAAGCTGAGTTGTAAAGAAAAGGCTACGGCTTAAGTTTGTAGCGTCCACAATGTTAATAATAACATCTGGATTTTCATTTTTTACATAAGTACTTGTAATACTTTCCTCAGAAGTGAACGGTGACATTGAATATGCACCAGGAAGGTCAACTGCAATTACACCATTTGTTTTGTCAAAACTTCCTTTAATTTTACTTTCTTTTTTGTCAACTGTAACGCCAGCCCAGTTACCTACATGTTCAGTACGACCTGTTAAGGCGTTGTAAAGTGTAGTTTTACCACTGTTCGGATTACCTGTAAGTGCTACTCTCATTATATTACTCCCTTTAAATTTTTATATAAATTAGCTTTTGCTAACTTTTAACATAAGAAAAATTAGCATTAGCTAATTCTTTGTCTGTAAAAAAACTATTCGAATGAATAGTTTTAAACCCTTTATATCATGATAGCTGTTGCTAAATCTTCATCAACATTATATCTGCTATCTTTTATAGAAAGCACATATCCACCACCAATATGGGACACAACAGTAATAGGTTGTCCCTCATAACAGCCAAGCGTAAACAAAAAATCATTAAGCTCTTCGTCATCTGTATTTATACCTTTTACTATATACTCTAAACCAATTTCTGCATTTGATAAATTCATAAAAACCTCTTTTAAAACGAAATTTTAAACTTTTTTATTTCTTTCTTATATTAGCACTCGCTAACCTGTTTGTCAATAGCTTTTTACAAAAAATTAATATTTATTTTTCTTTATTTGTGTTGCTAAGTGTTTTAAATTATGTTAAAATATTAATAATACTTTTTAGGGGGACGATTATGGCACTACACGAATCAGGAGAAATGTACCTTGAGGCAATTTATGTTTTATCAAAAAAACTAAATAACGTGCGTTCAATAGACGTTAGCGAATATTTAAATTACTCAAAGCCTAGCGTAAGCCGTGCTATTTCGGTTCTTAAAAACGAAGATTTCGTAATTATGGACGAATACGGATTTTTAATTTTAACCGAAAAAGGCTTAGTTGTTGCAACTAAAATCTACCAAAGACATGTTCTTTTAAATGCTTTTTTAACCCATATAGGACTTGACAAAGAAACAGCAGCCGAAGATGCTTGCAAAATGGAACATGCAATAAGCGATAAAACTTTTGACATTATAAAAGAACATTCGCTAAAAATTGGTGTAGTTTTCGGTGATTGATAGTAATTTTTAATTTCACACAAACTACTGAAAGGACGGATTTTTCCGTCCTTTCAGCTTTTTTATTGGTGCCCTTGATTGGAATTGAACCAACGCTAACCTGCCTTCGGAGGGCAGTGCTCTATCCACTGAGCTACAAGGACAAAAAAATTATACCACTACTATTTTAAATAAAAAGTAAAATAGAGTGGTATCATTGCTTATTTTTCTTCAGATTTTTTTCCGTCGACTTTTGTCTGAGTACTATATAGTATATTTAAAACTTTACGTTTTTGAACTGGACTTGCCAGCCTAAAAGTTGCAATCAACTCTTTTTCTTCTTGCTCTAAAGTGTCAAAATTTTTAGTTGGCACAAACATTTTAGGCACGTATTTAGAGTCGTTCAAAACCGTTATGTCGTCAAATTGTAAAAAAGCATCTACACTGATATTATACATTTTTGCTAAAATAGCAAGCGAGTTAAAGCTAGGTTCTGTTTTACCAGTTTCATAATAAGTGTAGGTTGACCGGCTTATATTAAGTTTTTCTGCAACAAAAGCTTGTGTTAAACCGTTAAGTTTTCTATAAGTTATAAGCACTTCAGGCAATTTTACACTTTTTTTAATACTCACTCCAAATACCCCTTATCATATATATAATAAATTTATTATACAATTTTCTACACTTTTTTTAAAGCTGTTGTGAACTATTTTCACAATTTATTAAAAAATGTTTTTTTGTTTTTTATATTGACAAGTTTTAAATGTTATGGTATTATAAATACAATATTTGCGAATGTAGCTCATCTGGTAGAGCGCAACCTTGCCAAGGTTGAGGTAGCGAGTTCGAGCCTCGTCATTCGCTCCAATTAAAACCTTCACATTTGTGAGGGTTTGTTTTTTTAGAAGGTGTTTTTATGCTTAACGATTACGACTCACAAGATATAAAAGATAATAAAAATTTGGCTTTAATTTCTTATATTTCATGTTTATTTATTATTCCAATGTTTTTCAAAAAACATTCAGACTTCGCAAATTTTCATGCAGAACAAGGAAAAAGGCTGTTCATAACACAAATTTTAGTTTATATTGCTAAATCTTTTAACGAAAATGTTTTAGTAGATGTATTGCCTTTAGCATTATTTGTGGTAATTGGGGCAATTATGTCAATTCTTGTTTTAGTAGTTTTTTCTTTGTGTGTTCTAGGCGTTTTACACGCAATTAAGGGCGAGGCAAAAAGATTACCTTTAATAGGAGGACATGATTATTAATATTACAGTTATAGGGCCTGGACGTTGGGGTTCTTTTATAGCATGGTATTTAAGCAAGTTAAATCACAATGTTACAATGTATGGACGAAAAAATTCAAAAAGTTTAGAAGACCTTAAAAATACTAATTATTTTGAAAATAAAGTGAAAATCAGCTGTGATATGAACGATGTTTTAAACAGTGATATAACAGTTATTTCTGTTAATTCGCAAGGATTTAGGTCTTTGTTAATAGAGCTTAAAAATGCTGGCTTAAAAAACAACAAAATGGTTCTTTGCATGAAAGGTATAGAAGTTGAAACTGGAAAAAGACTAACCGAAATTGCAGACGAAATTTTGGGCAAAGATTACCCAGTAGCCGTGTGGCTTGGTCCTGGGCATGTCGAAGAGTTTAAATCTGGTGTGCCTAATTGTATGGTAATCGACAGCAATAATCAAGAACTAAAAGAAACTCTAATTTCCGAATTTTCAAGTGAATTAATTCGTTTTTATTTAGGTGACGATTTAATAGGCAACGAAATTGGCGCTGCTGCTAAAAATGTTATAGGAATAGCTGCTGGAATGCTCGACGGGCTTCGCCTTTCCACACTAAAAGGTGCTTTAATGTCACGAGGAACAAGGGAGATTGCAAGGCTAATTAAATCTGTTGGTGGTAAAGAAATTTCAGCTTATGGTCTTTGTCATTTAGGCGACTATGAAGCAACTGTTTTCTCAAAATTCAGTCATAACAGAGCTTTTGGCGAAAAGCTTGTAAAAAACGAAGCTTACGACAAACTTGCAGAAGGCTACTTTACAGTTGTTGCTCTTATTGATTTAGCAAAAGAAAACAACGTTGAACTGCCTATTTGTCAAAGCGTTTACGCAGTACTTTACGAAGGCAAAAATGTTAAAGAAGCTATAAGTGAACTTTTTTCAAGAAGCTTAAAAGAAGAATTTTATTAAATTTTAATATAACCGTTGACAAAAGGATAATCATATAGTATAATACTTAAGAAAACAAAGTAGAACCATAGTTCTCACCGTGCGGTTAGTCTGGCAACGGTCAATATTTAAACCATTAGTGGTTTTGTTATGTTGATTTAGTGGACAGATTTTCTGTCCACTTTTTTGAATATATGGTAAATATTAAATTGTAACGTGACTACGGAGGTGTTTAGTTATTAGCAACAAGGAACTACAGATTAACAATGAAATTGAAGAAAAAGAGCTTCGACTAATCGACGAAGATGGCACACAGCTAGGTGTAGTAAGTCTTGAACAGGCTTTAAAATTAGCTGCTGACAAAGGACTTGATTTAGTTAAAATTGCTCCACAGGCAAAACCACCTGTTTGCAAAATTATCAATTATGGTAAATTCCGTTTTGAACAAACAAAACGTGTTAAAGAAGCTAAGAAAAATCAAAAAGTAGTAGAAATTAAGGAGATACGTCTTTCACTTAATATCGACACTCACGACTTCAATACAAAGCTTAATCATGCAATTAAATTCATCGAAGCTGGCAACAAAGTAAAAGCTTCAATAAGATTTAGAGGCCGTGAAATGGGTCACCCAGAACAAGGTCTTGTAGTGATGAAAAAATTTGCAGAAGCTATTAGCGAAGTAGCAAATGTCGAAAAAGCCGCAAAGCTTGAGGGAAGAAGTATGTTAATGTTCCTTGCTCCCAAGCCCGTTAAATAAAATTCAAGGAGGATATTAAAATGCCTAAATTAAAATCACATAGTGGCGCTAAAAAGCGTTTCAAAATTTCAAAATCTGGTAAAGTAATTCGTTCTCATGCTAATATGAGACATCTTCTAAATGGCCACGGCAAAACAAGCAAAAGCAAACGTCAATTAAGAGGAACTGTAACTGCTGACAAAACAAACGAAAAAGCAGTTAAAAGAATGTTACCATACGCATAAGTATTAGTTGAAAACGAAAGGATGAATATATAATATGGCAAGAGTTAAAGGCGCACTTGCGACTCGTAAGAGAAGAAAAAAAGTATTAAAACTAGCTAAAGGTTACTGGGGTTCAAAGAGCAGACATTTTAAAATGGCTAAACAAGCTGTTATGAAATCTGGCAACTACGCATACATTGGCCGTAAACACAGAAAAAGAGATTTCCGTCGTCTATGGATTACAAGAATTTCTGCTGCATGTAAAGCAAACGGCACAAACTATTCTACATTTATGAATGGTCTTAAAAAAGCAGGCATTACTCTAAACAGAAAAATGCTATCTGAAATTGCTATTGCTGACGCTGCTAGCTTCACAGCTTTAGTTGAACAAGCAAAAGCTGCTTTATAATAAATTTTAACCCTATTGGGTTTTGACAGCGTAAGAGCAATAACTGCCCTTGCGCTGTTTTCAAAATTTATGGGAGTTCTAAGAAAAAGCAATGGCAGTGTTGATTTTATTGCGAACTAATCCAAAAAATAAAAAAAACAACCAAAAGAGGTGACTTCACAAATGGCTAACGTAATAACTAGTAGGAAAAATCAAATAATTAAGTTTTGTACAGAACTTTCAAATTCTTCTTCCTTAAGAAAAGAACACAAACTTTTTTTAATAGAGGGTGCAAGGCTTTGCAGTGATGCCACCAAAAGTGGTACAGGAATTTTTCGTTTGTTTTACACTCAAAAAGCAAAAACTAAATACCAAAAATACATAAACCTTATCAGTGCTAAAGAAGTTCATGAGATAACCGAGCCTGTGGCTAGTCTTTTGTCTAGTACAAAAAACTCACAAGGTGTGTTTGCTTTATGCGAGTTTCCAAAGGAAGAAAACGAAATCAAAGGGAAAATTCTTGTGCTTGAAAACATGCAAGACCCAACTAACATGGGGGCAGTTTTTAGAACAGCGCAAGCTTTAGGAATTAAAACTTTTGTTCTTTTAGGCGATTGTTGCGACCCTTATTCGCCAAAAGTTTCAAGAGGTTCGATGGGTGCGATTTTTAAAATCGATATTCACTTTAAAAACGATACAAAAGAGTTTATCAAAGAAATTCAAAACAAAAATTACAAATGTTTCGCAGCTGTTCCAAGTAGCGATGCTAAAGATATTAGAACCCTAAACTTTGCCCATAACTCAGCCGTATTTATAGGTAACGAGGGTAACGGGCTTAGCGAAATAGCAAAAACTTATTGTGATGAACAAATTACAATTCCTATGAAAGGCATGGCAGAGTCCCTTAATGCCTCTGTAGCTGCTGCTATTTTAATGTGGGAGATGACTAAAGATTGAATAATAGAAAGGCATGGTCGTAATAGTGGAAGAAAGAGTTTATTGGTTATGGCTTCAGCACGCTTTTGGTGCTGGAAGTACAAAACCTGCTTCAATAGCTAGGCGATATGAAAGTATTGAAGCTTTTTATAAAGAAAAGCGATGGAACCAGTTCGATTTTATAAGCGATAGTGAACTAAACGCATTAAAATCTTATACATTAGACTATGCTCAAGCACAAATTGAATACTGCGAAAAAATGGGACAAACTGTAATATCTTATGGCGATTACAATTATCCCGACAAGCTTAGACATATCGAAAACCCACCTTCTGTACTTTTTGTAAAGGGAACTTTGCCAGATTTTGACGACAACCTAACAATTTCTATTGTTGGCTCAAGAAAAGCTAGCAGTGGCGCACTAATGTTAACTGAAAAAATTAGCCGAGAACTTTCGATAGAGGGCACTGTAGTTGTAAGTGGTGGTGCCTTAGGAGTCGACACTGCTGCACACAAGGGTGCTATGAAAGGCACAAGCCCTACCGTCGCTATTTTGCCTTGCAGTTTAGATTTCCCCTATTTAATGCAAAACCAAAAGTTAAGAAATCAAATTATTGAAACAGGTGGAGCTTTAATAAGCGAGTACCCTGTGAATTCAGCTGTTTACAAAGGAAATTTTGTTATAAGAAATAGAATTATCTCTGGGCTTTGCAACGGTTTACTGGTAAGCGAAGCTGCTGTTAAAAGTGGTACAATGATAACTGTAGCACACGCTACAAGACAAAACAAAGACATTTTTGCTTTTCCAGGTGATGTTAACTCCCTAACGTCTTCTGGCTCAAATAAGCTTATTGTTGACGGTGCAACGCCAGTTTTAGATGTAAAAGATATACTTGATGGGTATAAATGTCTAACAAAGGGCAAGAATAACGCTGTGAATTTGGTTAAAGATGATAATACTGAAAAAATTACAAACTTAGGTCTTTCAAAAAATGCACAGATGATATATACTGTACTTACGAAAACTCCAGTACATGTTACAACAATTTGCGAAATAACCGATTTGAAAATTTCAAAAGTTTTAGCATCTATAACAGAACTTGAACTTATGGGTTATATAAAAACATATTCAGGGCAAAGATGCTCATTAATATAAAAAAAGAAAACTAAGGAGAATATATGTCAAAATTAGTTATAGTGGAATCACCAACCAAGGTGAAAACAATTAAAAAATATTTAGGAAAAGAATACAATGTTGTAGCAACAGTAGGTCATATTAGAGATTTGCCAGCTGCTCGTCTTTGTGTAGATGTAAAAAAAGATTTCGCCCCTAAATATGCTGTTATAAAAGGTAAAGAAAAACTTGTTTCCGAGCTTAAAAGTGCAGCTAAAGAGGCTGACGAAATATTCCTTGCAACCGACCCCGATAGAGAGGGTGAGGCTATTTCATGGCATTTAGCATTTTTGTTAGACCTTGATTTAGAAAAAATGGACAGGGTAACATTTAACGAAATCACAAAACATGGTGTCGAAGAGGGCATGAAAAGTCCACGAGCTTTGGACATTGACCTTGTAAATGCACAACAGGCTAGAAGAATTTTGGACAGACTTGTAGGTTATACAATAAGTCCGTTTTTAGCTAAAACAATTCGCCGTGGCTTATCAGCAGGTAGAGTTCAGTCTGTTGCTGTTAAGATTATTGTAGACAGAGAAAACGAAATTCGTGCATTTATTCCACAAGAATATTGGTCAATAGATGCCAAACTTTCAGCTCCTGGTTCAAGGGCAGTATTCGCTTCTGCTTTTCATGGTGACAAAAACGGCGAGATTAAAATAACCAACAAAGAACAAGCCGACAAAATTTTATCCGACTTAGAAAAATCCGATTTTATTATAGATAAAGTGAAAAAAGGCAAGAAAAACAAGTCCCCTGCCCCACCATTTATCACATCAACACTTCAACAAGAGGCTTCAAGAAAATTAGGTTTTCAAGCTAGAAGAACCATGAGTACAGCGCAACAACTTTACGAAGGTGTTGACATTGACGGCGTAGGCGCAACTGGTCTTATAACTTATATGAGAACCGATTCCCTTAGAATTTCAGCTGAAGCTATAGACGAAGCTACTTCATATATAACAGGTAAATACGGTAATAAATATTTACCGTCTAAACCACGTGTGTTTAAAACAAGAAAAAACGCACAAGACGGTCATGAAGCTATCCGTCCAACTTCTGTATTTTTAACACCAGCTAGAGTAGAAAGAAACTTAACAAAAGACCAATTTAGACTTTACAAATTAATTTGGGAGCGTTTCGTTGCTTGCCAAATGTCTAACTGCGTTTTAAGCACAACTCAAGCACAAATAGCAGCTGGCAATTACATCTTTAAATCATCTGGTTTTACTGTGGCTTTTGACGGCTACACTGCACTTTATGAAGAGGGAAAAGACGAAAGCGAAGAAAAAAGCAAGGAACTTCCAAAACTTGAAGAAGGTATGACACTTAAAGTGAAAGACTTAATTGGCAATCAACACTTTACACAACCACCTGCAAGGTTTACTGAAGCTTCTTTGATTAAAACTTTAGAAGAAAATGGAATAGGCAGACCTTCTACTTACGCTGCTACCATTTCAACAATTACTGCTCGTGAATACGTTACAAGAGAGGCGAAAGCCTTTAAACCAACTGAACTTGGCGAAGTTACAACAAAACTTATTAAAGAGCGTTTTCCTGACATTGTTAACGTTAAATTTACAGCAGGAATGGAAACTAAACTTGATAAAGTTGAAAGTGCCGAAGTCGATTGGATTAAAACTTTGCACGAATTCTACGACCCATTTATCCTTACAGTTCAAAAGGCTAAAAAGGAAATGGATGGTGTTAAAATTCAGCTAGAAGAAGATAAAACAGACCTTATTTGCGATAAATGTGGCTTACCGATGGTTGTTAAATATGGCAGATTTGGTAAATTTATAGCTTGTTCCGGCTACCCAGACTGTAAAAACATCATGAAAGTTGTCAAAAAAACAGGTGCAATTTGCCCTAAATGCGACGGCGATATTATAGAAAAGAAAACAAAAAAAGGAAGAATTTTCTACGGCTGCGACAAATACCCAGCATGTGACTTTGTATCATGGGATCCACCAGCTGATGAAAAATGCCCAGTTTGTGGCAAAACTTTACTACAAAAGAAAACTAAAGATAAAAAGAAATACTGCATAACCCCAGACTGCGCATACGAGGACAACTCTTCAAATGAATAACTATATTAATGTAATAGGCGCTGGCTTGGCTGGTGTCGAGGCTGCACATCAAATTGCAAAAGCTGGAATTAATGTAAAGCTTTACGAAATGAAACCTAACAAAATGAGCGATGCTCACAAAAGCACAAATTTTGCCGAGCTTATTTGCTCAAACTCGCTAAAATCTGCAAGGTTCGACAGTGCTGCTGGTCTTTTAAAAGAAGAGATGAGGCATTTTGGCTCGCTTTTAACAGATTGTGCAAAGCAAACTAAAGTTCCAGCAGGTGGCGCTTTGGCTGTTAATCGTGATGATTTTTCTGAAATGGCTACAAAACTTATTAACGAAAATCCACTGATTGAAGTTATTCATGAAGAGGTAAACAAAATTCCACAAGAAGCCATAACTGTTATAGCCACAGGCCCCCTTTGTGCCGACAATTTGGCAAAAGAAATTCTAGATTTATGTGGTGGGGCGTTAAGCTTTTTTGACGCTGCTGCACCGATTGTTACGTTTGAAAGCCTTGACATGACAAAATGTTTCAAAGCTTCAAGATACGGCAAAGGTGATGACGACTATATAAATTGTCCTATGAATAAAGAGGAGTACGAAACTTTTTACGCTGAGCTTGTAAAAGGTGAGCGTGCTGAACTTCACGGCTGTGATGTTTATAACCCAAAAGTGTACGAGGGCTGTATGCCTGTTGAGGTTATGGGTGGCAGAGGTGAAAATACACTTCGTTTTGGCCCTCTTAAACCAGTAGGTCTTCGTGACCCTAGAACTGGTCATAGACCTTGGGCAGTGGTTCAACTTAGAACAGAAAATTCTGATTTTTCGCTTTATAATTTGGTTGGTTTTCAAACAAACTTAAAATTTGGCGAACAAAAACGAATTTTTGGTTTAATCCCAGGCCTTGAAAACGCTGATTTTGTAAGATATGGCGTTATGCACCGAAACACTTTTATCGACTCACCAAAACTATTAGACGAAGATTATTCTTTTAGAAAAAATAAAAATATATTTTTTGCTGGTCAAATTACAGGAGTAGAGGGCTATATGGAGTCTGCAAGTTCTGGAATTTTGGCTGGAATTAACGCAGTTAGACGTTTTAAAGGGCAGGAAAACTTGACATTACCAATCACCACTATGATGGGTGCTTTGGCTAACCACGTAGCAAAAAGCGAAAGTAAAAATTTCCAACCAATGGGCGCAAATTTTGGAGTAATCCCTCCACTAGACCCACACATACGTGACAAACGTGAACGTTATATGGCTTTAGCCACAAGAGCAATTGAAGATTTAAAAGGATGTATTTCTTAACTTAGCTAAACCTACAAAATAACACAAACTGGAGGAAAACAATATGAATGAAAAAGTTAGACTGTTAGACGGTGCTTTAGGCACAATGTTATGGAATTTAAGCGGCACCACTGGCGATGTATGGCAATTAAACATCACTCAGCCTGACACTGTTAAAAAACTGCATGAAATGTATATTGAGGCTGGTTCTCAAATAATTTCTAGCAATACATTTAGCGTAAATTGTTTTTCTATTAAAAAGTCAGATTACACCACCACTGAAATTGTAAGCGCTGGTGTAAAAATTGCAAAACAAGCGGCTTTTGGCAAAAATGTAAAAGTAACACTTGACATAGGACCACTTCCTGAACTTTTAGAACCTTATGGTGATTTGGAGGAAGAAGACTGCATTAAAGCCTATGAAGAAATTATTTCAGCTGGTGTAAACGAAAAACCCGACATAATTTTCTTCGAAACTTTTATGGATGTCGAAATGCTAAAAATCGCAGTTTCGGTTGCTAGTAAATACGATATCCCTATATTTTGTTCTATGACTTTTGAACCAATTGGTAAAACTATGATGGGTAACTCGGTAGACGATATGATTGCAAATTTAAAAGAGTTTGACATAGCTGCTATGGGAATTAACTGTTCAAACGAGCCATCTCTACTGATGGATGTTATAAAAAGTTTTAAAGGAAAAACAGACAAACCATTGATATTTAAACCCAATGCTGGACTTCCTAGCCAACAAAATGGTAAAGATGTTTATAAATCTGATGAAGAAATTTTTGCACACGATATGCTTGCTTCACTAGAGCTTGGCGAAATTTATATTGGTGGTTGTTGTGGAACCACTCCAAACCACATTAAAAATTTAAAAGAAATGATTAAATTATAAGGAGCAAAAAATGAAAATAGCTGTTGATGCATTTGGCGGCGACAATGCGCCTTTAGAAATTATTAAAGGTTGTATTGACGCACGAAACGAATATAATATAGATATTATTTTGACAGGTGATGAGGAAAAAATCAAATCATGCGCAAAAGAAAATTCTTTAGACATAAGTAAAATAGAAATTCTCCATGCACCTGATGTAATAACCATGGAAGACGAAGCTACTGACATAGTGAAAGCTAAGTCACAAAGTTCAATGGCTATTGGCTTAAAAGCTGTGAAAGACGGTAAAGCTGATGCCTTTGCAAGCGCTGGAAACAGTGGTGCTGTTGTGGTTGGTGCTACAACAATTGTTAAAAGAATTAAAGGCATTAAGCGTGTAACCTTTGCACCGATTATGCCAAAAGATAAAGGATTTTTTATACTTGCTGACTCAGGCGCAAACACCGAATGTCGACCTGAAATGCTTGAGCAATTTGCAATAATGGCAAATGTTTACATAAAAAAAGTTATGAATATACCAAGCCCTAGAGTTGGTCTTTTAAATGTCGGAACAGAAAGCCACAAAGGTACGGCTATGCACCAAGAGGCATATAAACTTTTAAACAACAACAAAAGTTTAAACTTTATAGGCAATGTAGAGGCTAGAGAAATGCCAAAAGACGGTGCAGATGTTTTGGTTGCTGATGGTTTTTCTGGCAATATAGCTGTTAAAGCTTACGAGGGTGTTGCCTCAATGCTTATGGGCAAAATTAAGGGAATTTTCACCAAAAATCTTATCACAAAAATTGCAGCAGCTATCGTCTTAAAAGAAGTTAACAAGCTAAAAAAAGATATGGACTACAACGAGTACGGTGGTGCTCCAATTATAGGTGCATCAAAACCTGTTTTTAAAATTCATGGAAGTGCTAAGGCTAAAACTGTCAAAAACGCTTTAAAGCTGACAAAAGCTTATGTAGAAAGTGGCGTAATTGAAGAAATAACAAAGGCGGTTACTAACGATGAAACAGACAGACATATCACAACTTGAAAATAGAATTGGATATAAATTCAAAAATAAACAGCTACTTTTAACTGCTATAACTCACTCCTCTTTTGCAAACGAACATAAGGGAGAAAGTTATGAAAGGTTAGAGTTTTTAGGCGACTCTATTTTAGGCTACATTACAGCATGTTATTTGTATATTAATTTTCCAAAATTACCCGAGGGACAACTAACAAAAACAAGGGCAAGTTTGGTTTGCGAAAAATCACTTTTTGAATTTTCAAAAGAGCTTGGCATTGGTGAATTTATGTTACTAAGCAACGGCGAAATCCGTTCTGGTGGTAGAAAAAGAGCAAGTATATTAGCCGATATGTTCGAGTCAATTACAGCTGCTATTTATCTTGACAGCAAAAACATTGAATGCTCACGCAAATTTGTGGAGAAGTTCGTATCAAAAGCTGCTTTAAATGTTAATAAAAGCAATTTTAAAGACTATAAAACTACTTTACAAGAGATTATTCAGCAAAACCCAGAAGAAAAACTTAGCTACAAAGTAGTTAAAGAAACAGGCCCTGACCACAACAAGCATTTTCAAGTTGAAGTTATGCTTAACAGCAACTGCATAGGCAAAGGTGGTGGCAAAAGCAAAAAAGAGGCTGAACAACAAGCTGCAAGAGTAGCACTGGAGTTGATGGGTTATTAAACATTCTAATATATCAATTTTTGTACCTCACAATGGTTGTCCACAAAACTGTAGTTTTTGTAATCAAAAAAGAATTACAGGGCAAAGCCACGAGCCTACAGAAAACGAAATAATAAACAGCGTAAAAACAGCAGTAAACGCTTATATAGATTTAAAAAATACAGAGCTTGCCTTTTTTGGGGGAAGCTTTACTGCTATTAATAAAGATTACCGAACCAAACTTTTAACAATTGGCAAAAAGCTTGTTGAAAACTATGGGCTTAAAGGCATACGAATTTCAACAAGACCAGACTGCATTGACGAAAATATATTAAGCGAATTAAGTTTATATAGAGTGACAGCTATAGAGCTTGGAGCTCAGTCAATGAATGACGAAGTTTTAAGGCTAAACGACAGAGGGCACAGCAAAAAAGATGTTATAAAAGCCTCAAAACTTATTAAATCAACTGGATTTGAACTAGGTCTTCAAATGATGACAGGCTTGTACGGCTCAAACGATGAGCAAGACTTGAAAACAGCCTTAGAAATTTTAGACTTAAATCCCGACACTTTGCGAATTTACCCAACAATAGTTTTTAAAGAAACTAAGCTTTGTGATTTATATAACGCTGATTTATATAAACCACAAAATTTAGAAGAAGCTGTAAATTTATGCAGTAAAATTATACCACTTTGTAAAAATACGAAAATTATAAGACTTGGACTACACGACAGCGACGAGCTTAAAAATGCAGTAGCTGGCCCTTATCACCCAGCTTTTAGAGAACTTTGTGAAAGCAGAATTTTTTATAACAAAATTTCAAACCAAATTAAAGACTATAAAAATGTAAACATTTATGTAAACCCAAAAGATGTTTCAAAAGTTATAGGTCAAAAAAGAGAAAACATAGTAAAACTTAAACTTTTAAATATTAACGCAAAAGTTATTAGCGACAAAAACGTAAAACAGGGTCAGATTACTGTAAAAAACTTATAAAATATCTCCTAAACCTACAGAAAGGTCACACAATGCTATTAAAATCAATTGATATTCAAGGTTTCAAAACCTTTCCTGACAAAACTAATTTAAAATTCACTGAAAAAATGGTGGCTGTTGTTGGCCCTAATGGTAGTGGTAAAAGCAATGTAAGCGACGCTATTCGTTGGGTTTTGGGCGAGCAGTCAGCCAGAGTTTTACGCTGTACAAAAATGGAAGACGTTATTTTCCGTGGCACTACAGGTCGTAAAGCCTTAGGGTTTGCACAAGTCACAATGAACATTGATAATTCTGACAGAGCATTAAATTTTGAGGGTGACGACCTTGCTATTACACGAAGATATTACCGTTCTGGCGAAAGCGAATACCTTATAAACAAAGCAACTGTTAGGCTAAAAGATGTCAACGAACTTTTTATGGACACTGGTCTTGGGCGTGATGGTTACTCAATTATTGGTCAAGGTAAAATTGATGCAATTGTAAGTGCAAAAAGCGAAGAAAGACGTGAAATTTTCGAGGAAGCCTCTGGAATTTCTAAATATAGATATAGAAAAGAAGAGTCTGAAAGAAGACTTAACAAAGCCGAAGAAAATTTGGTAAGACTTAGGGATATTTTAGACGAGCTTGAAAGCCGTGTAGAACCGCTTAGAATTCAAAGCGATAAGGCAAATAAATTTGTTATTTGGGAGAACGAAAGAAAGTCGCTTGAAATTGGAATTTGGGTCGAAACTTTAAATCGTTCTGGCAACACTTTAAGAGAGCATAGAGAAAAAACTCAAATAAGTCTAGCACAGCACAATAATCTTATAGACAAACTTGAAAAAATTGCAAGGGAAATTGAGGGTAATCAGTACAGCGTAAGTGAATTAACTGCTAAAATTGAAGAAAATCGTAAAATAACAGCAAGTTTTGATGAAGATATACTAAAACTTCAATCACAAATTTCAGTTTTCGACAACGATATTTTACACCACAACCAAAACATAAAGCGTGTAGAAAATGAAATTTTAAAGGCAAAAGAGCAAGATAGTAACATAAAAGATGAAATTGATGCTAGAAAGGCTGAAATTGAAAATATAAACCTTAAAATTTCAAACTTGAACAGAGAGTATGTAGAACTTTCAAACGAGCTTGAAAGCATGAGGAAAAATTCGCTTGGAATTAATCAAGACATCGACAATTTAACTGTTGAAATCTCTAAACTAACCTCACAAATCACAGCAGAGAGAATTAGTTATTCTTCAAAAGCTTCATCTGCTACCGAGCTTGAAAACAGAAATTCAAATATATCTGTTGCAATAAACGAAAGTAGCGAAGAAGAAAAGTCTTTAAACCTAGAAAAAACAGAGCTTGAAAACATGCTAAACGACATAAATGATAAAAACATTTCACTTCAAAACATGTTAAAAGGCTACAGCATGAGCCTTGACAGCAAGCTTAAAAAGTTAAACCAAACTAAGGACGAGTGGAACAAAGCCAACTTAGATTACAGCGAATTTTCAAGACGTGCCAAAATTTTGATACAGCTAGAAGAAAACTTCGAGGGTTACACAAAAAGTGTTAAAATTATTATGAAAGACCACGAAAGAGGGCTTGTAAACGGAGTTATTGGCACTGTTACACAGATAATTAAAACCGAAAAAGAATACAGCGTAGCTATCGAAACTGCACTTGGCGCAACTATGCAAAACATTGTTGTAAAAACAAAACGTGACGCACAAAACGCTATAGCCATGCTTAAACGAAAAGACGGTGGCAGGGCGACTTTTTTACCAATTGATACTATAAAAGGCAGTGAAATTTATACTAAAGACGTGGAAAATATCGACGGTTTTATAGGTCTTGCAAGTTCACTTGTAAGCTGTGATAATAAATTTGTGGGCATAAAAAACTCACTTTTAGGCAGAACAATTATAGCTGAAAATTTGCAAACTGCAACGGCTATTGCTCAAAAAATGTCCTTTAAATTCAGAGTTGTCAGCTTGGACGGTCAAGTTGTAAACGCTGGTGGTTCTTTAACTGGTGGTTCACTTGCTAAAAATTCAGGACTTTTAAGTCGTAGCAACGAGATTGAACAGATAAAAATAAAAGCTAATACTTTCGCTGAACTTGCTATAAAACTTGAAAAAATTTACAAAGACTTAGAGCGTGAAACGCTTGAAGTAAAGGCGACAACCGAAAATCTTAAACTAGATATAGAAAATAATAATCAAGATAAAATTAAAATAGAAACGCAAATTCAATCAGTTTTACGACAACATTTTAATACAAAAAATTTGCTCAAAAACTTACATAACGAGCAACAAGAAAGCAAAAAAAGGCTTGAAACTATTAAAAATCAAATGCAAAGTTCTTTTATTTTAATAAATGAACTTGAAATTGACTTAAATAATGTTAAATCAAAATCATTAGATTTAGGCGATAACCGTGAAGAAAAGCAAAAAGAATGCGACTTAATTTCCGACAAACTTCAACAATTTCGTTTAGATATTTTAACCTTAGAAAAAGACAGTGACAACAGTAAAAACCTTATAAATTCTTTAATATTAAGGCAAAATCAAGGTGAAAACTTGTTCCAAAGCTTGACTTTAGAAATTCAAAATAGTAAAAATTCAATACAACAAATTGATGAAAAAACAAGCAACACTGATAAGAAAATAGAAAAAGTAAAAGAAGATTTAGAAAGTTCTAAAATTTTAACAAAAGAATTAATCGACCTAAGGCTTAACACTGAAAAAGAATTTATTGAGCTTAGAAATCAAGAAAAAGTAGAAATGGCTAACAAGGAAAACACCGGCAAAGAGCTTGCAAGGCTTCAAGAACGAATGGATAATTTGCAAAAAGAATATGATAATATAACCTCCAAAATGTGGGACGAATATGGTCTTACTGTTCGTGAAGCTACTGAACAGGCTGTCGAAATCGAGGATTTTGCTAAAGCTACTAGGCGTTTAACTGAACTTAAAAGTAAAATAAAATCGCTAGGCACTGTCAATGTTGAGGCTATCGAGGAATACAAAGAAGTTTCAAGCAGATATGTATTTTTAAAAGAACAAGTTGACGATGTTGAAAAATCTAAAATAGAGCTTTTGAAATTAATCGGCAGTCTTACCAAAAACATGAAAGAGCAATATGCTGTAAAGTTCGAACAAATTGCAATCAATTTTACAGGTATTTTCAAAGAACTTTTTAACGGAGGCACTGCGAATTTAAGTTTCACTGACCCTACCGACATTTTAAATTCTGGTATAGAAATAAAAGTTCATCCACCTGGTAAAATTGTTTCACATATCGAGTCGCTTTCTGGTGGTGAAAAAGCTTTAGTTGCTATTTCAATTTATTTTGCTATAATGAAAGTAAACCCACCACCATTTTGCATGCTTGACGAGGTTGAGGCTGCACTTGACGATGTGAATGTACGAAGATTTTCGGATTATTTACACAAGCTGAATGCAGAAACTCAATTTATTTTAATCACTCATCGCCGTGGCACAATGGAGGGCGCAGACATGCTTTACGGTGTGACTATGCAGGACGACGGTATTTCTAAAATATTAGCGCTTGAAAACCACGAAATAGAAGAAAATTTAGGAAAACTTAACTAAAAGAGGTAAATATGGGATTTTTTGACAAGATTAAAAGTAGTCTAAAAAAGACTAGAGATAATATTAGCAATCAAATTAATGTAATGCTTAACAGCTTTACAAAAATTGATGACGAGCTTTTCGAGGAGCTTGAAGAGCTTTTAATCATGGGTGACGTTGGAATGCAAACTGCCGAAAAAATTTGCACAGGTCTTAGAAAAAAGGTTAAAGAAAGAGGCATCACCGACCCTAGTTTAATCATGGGGCTACTTGAAGAAAGTGTTGAAGAAATTGTATCAGGTGGTGGGGAGCTTAACCTTGAAACTAAACCAACGGTTATACTTGTTATAGGTGTTAATGGTGTTGGCAAGACCACTGCAATAGGCAAAATGTCTGCAATGCTTAAAAAGCAAGGTAAATCTGTCATTTTAGGAGCGGCGGACACTTTCCGTGCGGCAGCTATTGAGCAACTTGAAGTTTGGAGTGAAAGAGCAGATGTTCCAATGGTTAAACACAGTGAGGGTGCAGACCCAGCTGCAGTTGTTTTTGATACTCTAAAAGCTGCAAAAGCAAGAAACTGCGATGTTGTAATCTGCGACACAGCTGGCAGACTTCACAATAAAAAACATTTAATGGAAGAACTAGCGAAAATTTCAAGAACCGTAGACAAGGTTTTACCAGAAAGTGCAAGGGAAGTTTTGCTTGTTTTAGACGCTACAACAGGTCAAAATGGTGTAAACCAAGCAAGAGAATTTGCACAGGCAGCTGGAATAACTGGCATTATTTTAACAAAACTTGACGGCACTGCAAAAGGTGGTGTTGTGCTTGCAATTAAAGAAGAACTTGGTTTACCAGTTAAATTTATAGGTGTAGGCGAACAAATTGACGACCTACAACCATTCAACCCAAAAGATTTTGCACAAGCATTGTTTGTAAGAAATGATAAATAAGTAACGAACAATGCAATTTTATACAAAAATTTAAAACAAATAGCAGGGAACGACCATTGGTCGTTCCGTTTGTTATATTGTATGTACGTTTGCATAGCGAACAAAGGATTTCCCAAATTTAATTTATTGATTTTTTATAAATATAATGATATAATACTTTAAAGTGTTAAAAACATCGTGATACAGATAATCCAAATTTCACAAATGTAAGGTCACGGCTTGAGATGACCGTTATGATATTACAAAAAATAAATTACAAGGAGAAAAATATGGCTATTGAATTACTTATGGGCAATGTTGCTATTGGCTTAGGTGCTATTAGGGCTGGCGTTGGTGTTGTAACTGGTTACCCTGGAACCCCGTCAACCGAAGTTTTGGAAACCATTGCCAAAAATAACGACGGAAATATTTATGTAGAGTGGTCTGTCAACGAAAAATCTGCTATGGAGGTTGCCGCTGGTGCTTGTTACTCTGGCAAAAGAACTTTGGTAACAATGAAACAGGTTGGTTTAAACGTTGCCTCTGACCCACTTATGAATTTGTCTTACATAGGCGTAAAAGGTGGTTTGGTTGTGCTTGTTGCTGACGACCCAGGCCCTATTTCATCACAAACCGAGCAAGACACTAGAAGTTATGGAATGTACTCAAAACTTCCTGTTTTTGACCCATCTACTCCTGAAGAAGCTTATTTAATGATGGCTGATGCCTTTGATTATAGCGAAAAATATAATACACCAGTTATTTTTCGACCAGTCACAAGGCTATGTCACGCTTGCAGTGCTGTTGATTTAAAACCTCAAATTCAAAAACCTAGTGACACTACTTTTGAAAAAAATCCACGTTTTGTAATTTTCCCAAAACTTGCATATAATTCACACCTTAATATAGAAAAAAGAAACCCAATTATTGGCGATGATTTTTCTTCTTACAAATACAACATAGCTAGTGGCAAAGGCGAAAAGGCGATAGTAACTGGCTCTGTTAGCTACAGTTATGTTAAAGAATTTTTAGACGAAGATGTAAAGCTTTTAAAAATTGCCACCCCTTTCCCTTTTCCAGAGAAACTTGCACTTGAATTTTTAGACACTGTTAAGGAAGTTTTAGTTATCGAAGAACTAGACCCAGTTTTGGAAAGAGCTTTAATTCATTTAGCTGGCAAAGAAAAGCTTAGTGTAAAGATTAAAGGTAAACTAACTGGTGATGTTCAAACTGCTGGCGAAAATTCACCTGAATCTGTAAATGCTGTTTTAAATAAATTTTTAGGCTTAAATAACACTATTGACTTTGACAGTGCAGACGATATACCTCTGCCAATTAGACCACCAGTTTTATGTGCTGGTTGCCCTCACAGAGCGTCTTTTTACGCTGTAAAACAAGCTATGAAAGGTAAAAGAGCTGTTTATTGTGGCGATATTGGCTGTTACACTCTTGGAAATGCAATGCCACTTGACATGGTTGACACTTGCCTTTGCATGGGTGCTGGTATCACTATTGCACAGGGTATTAAACACAGCGACAAAGATATTAAAGCCTTTTCATTTATTGGCGACTCAACTTTTTTTGCAGCTGGCATTACTGGAATTGTCAACGCTATTTACAATGGTGCCGACATAACTGTTGTAATTTTAGATAACTCCACAACTGCTATGACAGGTCACCAACCTCACCCAGGAACTGGTATAACAATGATGGGTGACATTGCCCAAAAAATGAGCATTGAAAAAGTTCTTGAAGGCTTAGGCGTACCTTACATTAGAACGGTTGACCCGCTAAATTTAAGCGAGGCTATTGAAGTTGCAAAAGAAGCATCTAATCAAAAAGGTGTTTCGGCTATCATTTATCGTTCACCATGTATTGCAGTTGTAAAAGGTAATAAAAAAACCAGCAAAATCACCGACAAATGCGTGTCTTGCGGGAAATGTATTAAAGAAATCGGTTGCCCAGCAATTATGCGTGAGGGCAAAAAAGTTTATATAAACCAAACTCTTTGCACTAACTGCAAGCTTTGTCACAAAGTTTGTCCGTTTGATGCTATAAAGGAGGTAAACTCATGAAATTAAACATTTTACTTGCTGGTGTTGGTGGCCAAGGTACGGTTTTAGCATCTAAAATTCTTGCAGCTTGTGCTATTAATAAAGGTGTTTTTGCAAGAACAGCAGAAACTATTGGCATGGCACAGCGTGGTGGCTCTGTTGTTAGCCATGTTAGAATTGGAAAAAATATTGCCTCTCCCCTAATTCCAAAAGGCAAAGCTGATTTAATAATTGCGTTAGAACCAGCTGAAGCTGTTAGAGTTTTGCCATACCTTAAAAAAGGTGGCAATTTGGTGGTAAATGCGAACGCTATTAAACCAGTTACCGATGTTTCAGCAAAAGTGCCGTATATAGGCGAAGATATGCTTGAGTACCTTAGAAATCATGTTGAAAATTTATATATAATTGACGGCGATAAACACTGCGAAGATTTAGGTTCTACCAAAATTTTAAATCTTGTTCTTTTGGGAATTTCGGCCAAAAATGATGTTTTAGGATTTAGTACTGAAGATTTACTTGAAGTAGTAGACCAAAAAATTCCAGAAAAATTTAAGGAACTTAATAAAAAAGCTTTGCTAATAGGGTGATAAGTAAGTTACTCATTATGCATAAGCAGGTGAATTGCACCTAATATACGTGGCACATTCGATATAAACGTGTTGATTAGCGTAGGGGCGTTGTTCCCTACAAAAAATTATATTATGAAAGAGGCTAATTATGTGGGCTTTTGAAAGTTGTTTTTACCAAATTTACCCTTTAGGTCTTTGTGATGCACCCAACGAAAATGATGGAATTTACGTTAATCGTTTGGGTAAAATCGAGAAATTTATCCCTCATTTAACAAAACTTGGCATAAACGCAGTTTATTTTTCACCACTTTTTCAGTCAGATAATCACGGATACGACACTAGAGATTATGCTAATATTGACTGTAGGCTTGGAAATAACGAGGATTTTAAAGATTTATGTGTTAAATTTCATCAAAATGATATAAAAATTGTCCTAGACGGTGTTTTCAACCATGTAGGACGTGGGTTTTGGGCGTTTCAAGATGTTCTAAAAAACAGAGAAAACTCAGCCTACAGATACTGGTTTAACATCAGTTTTGATGGCAACAGCTGTTATAATGACGGTCTTTGGTACGAGGGTTGGGAAGGCCACTATGAGCTTGTCAAGCTGAACCTTGAAAATCCAGAAGTTATCGACCATTTGCTTTATAACGTTGGCAAATGGATTGAAGATTTTGACATTGACGGACTTCGTTTGGACGTAGCTTACATGATAAACGAGCATTTTCTCTATAGACTTCGTGAGTTTTGCAACAGTAAAAAACAAGATTTTTTCATAGTTGGTGAATGTATTCACGGTGATTATAACAGGCTTTTAAAGTACATGGACTCCGTTACAAATTACGAGTGCTACAAAGGTTTGCACTCTAGCATGAACAGCATGAACATGTTTGAGATTGCGCATTCTTTAGGCAGACAATTCGGCAGTGAGCAGTGGTGCTTGTACAAAGGCACCCACCTTATGAGTTTTGTCGATAACCATGATGTTTCTAGGGTATATTCTGTTTTAAATGACAAAGCGCAAATTAAAGCGATTTACGCTATGCTTTTTGCAATGCCTGGTATTCCTTGCATTTATTACGGCAGTGAATGGGGTCAAACGGGTGAAAAATCTCATGGAGATAATGCACTAAGACCAAGTACCGACCCTGTTTGGAACGAACTTACAGACTATATTGCTAAGCTTATAGAAATAAAAAAAGCAAGTAAAGCGTTAAATTACGGCGATTATTTCAACTTGCAAATTCAAAATAAATATTTAGTTTTAGAAAGAAAATGTAGTGACGAGCGTGTAATTGCCCTAATTAATGCTAGCGAAGAAGAACACCAAGCACATTTTAACGCAAATTGTGGAAGAGGTACAGATTTATTCACTGGCGACTGGTATGATTTTGGTGGTGGTAGCAAAATAGAGCAGTATTCAGTTAAATTTATTAAGACGGAATATTGACAAAAAATCCAAATGTTAATGAGCTACCATTGGTTATTTTGAAATTTTCGTACCAACAAAAGTGGTGTGCATACAACGCACACCACTAACATAGAAAAACTTGTGATAAAACAAATTATCACAAGTTTTTTGTTTAATTATTTAGCAAAATCAACTGCACGGCTTTCTCTAATCATGTTAACTTTAACTTGACCTGGATAGCTCATATCGTTTTCGATTTTTGTACAAATTTCTCTAGCAAGTAGAGTCATTTTTTCGTCATTAATAATTTCAGGTTTAACCAAAACTCTAATTTCACGACCAGCTTGAATTGCGTAACATCTGTCAACACCGTTGAAAGAAGATGTAATTTCTTCTAGTGTTTCAAGACGTTTAATATAATTTTCTAAATTTTCACGTCTAGCGCCTGGTCTTGCAGCAGATATAGCATCGGCAGCTTGAACCAAACAAGCGATAATTGTTTTAGCCTCTACGTCACCATGGTGAGCAGCAATAGCATGAACAACAGCTTCGCTTTCTTTGTACTTTTTAGCAACATCAACACCGATTTCAACGTGTGAACCCTCGATTTCGTGGTCTAACGCTTTACCAATGTCATGAAGTAAACCAGCACGTCTTGCAATAGTAGGGTCAAGTCCTAGCTCAGAAGCCATCATACCAGCTAAGTAAGCAACTTCTAGTGAGTGGTTAAGAACATTTTGTCCAAAACTTGTACGGTAACGCAAACGACCAAGAATTTTAACAAGTTCATGGTTAATTCCGTTTACTCCAGCTGAAATAACAGCACGCTCACCCTCGGCTTTCATAGTAGCCTCAACCTCACGTTTTGCTTTTTCAACAGTTTCTTCAATTCTACTTGGGTGAATTCTACCATCAGTAATAAGTCTTTCTAGTGCAATTCTAGCAATTTCACGTCTAACAGGTTCGAAACTTGATAGAGTGATAGCCTCTGGCGTGTCATCGATAATTAAATCAACACCAGTAAGTGTTTCAAGGGTGCGAATATTACGACCCTCTCTACCTATAATACGACCTTTCATTTCGTCGTTAGGTAGTGGAACAACGCTAATTACGGACTCTGTAACGTGGTCAGATGCACATCTTTGAATAGCCAAAGATATAATTTCTCGACCCATTTTGTCACATTCATCTTTCATTGTTTGTTCGTATTCCATGATTTTTACAGCTTTTTCATGGTCTAATTGACCGTCAAGCTTTTCAAGCAAATATGATTTTGCTTGAGTAATAGTGAAAGAAGAAATTTTTTCTAAAACTTCCATTTGGCTTTTCTTTAAGCTATCTGCCTCTTTTACAAGTTCGTCAGCTTTTTTGTTTTTTTGGTCAATAGACTTTTCTTTAGCCTCTGCTTGGTCATGTTTTTTGTCAAGATTTTCTTCTTTTTGTTGAATACGTCTTTCTTGCCTTTGAATTTCTTTACGTCTATCGTTAAGATCTTTTTCGGTTTCAGATCGGAATTTCAAAACTTCGTCTTTACCTTCAAGTAAAACTTCTTTTTTCTTAGCTTGAGCAAGAGTTTGCGCATCTTTTTTTATACGTTCAGCCTCTACTTCAGCAGAAGTAATACTAGCTTCAGCAATCTTTTTACGGTAAGTAATACCAGCATAAAAAGCAGCTACAGCGACGAGAATAACAACAACAGCAACAATTATGATTTGTATTGGACCCATAGGCACCTCCTTTTTCTAATTTTTTTCATTTTTTAGAATTTAAATTATTTTATTTGGAAAATTTCCAATATGTATTAAAAGCGCATACTTTCAATTACAGTATTATAATTGTAAATCTTTTATACCCTTTTTGTCAAGGTAAATGTGAATAAATGTTTATTAAAATGCCAAATTTATTATTATTTTTTCGTAAATTGTGTAAATTTTGTAAAAAATTGTAAGTTTTTACATATAAAATTAAAAATATTTTTTATAAATCTATTTATTTTATTTCAAATTTAGCTTATAATTATAGAAAAGATTTTAGGAGTGATTTTATGAAAGTTTTAATACTTAATGGTAGTAGTCATTTAAAAGGTTGTACTTACACAGCGCTTGAAGAAATTGGTAAAACTCTAAACGAAAATGGTGTAGAATATGAGATTTTTCAAATAGGTTCTAAAACTATAAGGGACTGCATAGCATGTGGAAAATGTAGTGGTAATGGCTGTATTTTTAGTGACGACCTTGTTAACGAATTTTGTAAAAAAGCCAAAGAAGCTGATGCTTTTGTTTTTGGCACACCTGTTTACTATGCCCACCCAAGTGGTAGAATTCTTTCTTTTTTAGATAGATGTTTTTACAGCAGTAAAAGTGCGTTTGAGTTTAAACCAGGCTGTGCAATAGCTAGTGCTAGGCGAGCAGGTACAGTAGCTTCGTTTGATGTTTTAAACAAATACTTCACCATTTGTTCAATGCCTGTTGTTTCAGCGAATTATTGGAACAATGTCCACGGTAGCAACAGTGATGAAGTTGTTAAAGATTTGGAAGGCATGCAAATTATGCGTAATTTAGGCACTAATATGTCATGGCTATTAAAATGTATAGACTGTGGTAAAAACGCTGGAATTGACACACCTAAAACGGAGTCAACATACAGAACCAATTTTATTAGATAAACCCAAAGGAGCTACAAGGTGAAAAAAGGCAATAACTTTGCACCTCATTTTAAAAACTACGGAAAAATAAAGCAAATTAATCGAAATGAGTCTAACACTAAATTAAAAATTCTTCATTTTTTAGAAATAGCTTTAGGTATTTTAACGACTGCTGCAATATTTTTTGGACTATACGTAACTTACTTAAAATTTATTGTTCCTACTAGTACCACAACTGAAACCATTTATATAGAAGAAAAAGCTGAAACAAATCAAACTGAAGTTTTAGAAGAAACTGATTTTCTATTTATTGTAAACGAAGAAAATCCTCTTGACGAAGATTACATGTTTGAGCTTGTTGAAACACAGTCTATTTATGTAAGCACTGAAATAAGCACTGCACTTAACCAAATGTGCAGTGCTGCTAGTGATAGTGGTTATACACTTGTGTTTAGCGCTGGCTACGTCAGCCCTGAAGATCAAGATGTTTTATATGAAGAAAAAGTGCTTGAGCTTATAAACGACGGATACACAAGCATTATGGCTAAATTCAAAGCAAGTTTCTACGCACCTAAAGCGTATGAAGCTGAAAATCAAACTGGCTTTTGTGTGACTATTGACGCTGATAAAGATAATTTTTCAAATACTGATGTTTATTCGTGGTTAGTGCAAAACGCTGCCGAGTATGGCTTTGTTTTTAGGTATCCAGACGGTAAAAGTGACACAACCTTACACGAAGACGATTTAAGAGTTTTAAGATTTGTCGGCGTAAACGAAGCAATTACCATGAGGCAATTGTCAATGTGCTTGGAAGAATATATAGAATATTTAAAAAATTAAAAATAATTCAAAAAGTACTTGCTTTTTTAAGAATAACGTGGTAAAATAACCATTGTTAATTGTGTAATTGCGCAATTAGTTAGTTAAATCGAAAGAGGTGACATAGATTATGAAAGCTAACCTACATCCAAATTATGAAAAAACTACTGTTACATGTGCTTGCGGAAATGTTATCGAAACAGCTTCTACAAAAAAAGATATTAAAGTGGAGATTTGTTCAAAATGCCATCCTTTCTTTACAGGTAAACAAAAGCTTATCGATGCAAGTGGTCGTATAGATATTTTCCAAAAACGTTACGGTAAAAAATAATTTTTTAAAAAGTAGATTTACAAACAAAGGCGATGCATTTTGCATCGCCTATTTTGTTTTATAAAGGTATTTTAAAGAAATATTGGATAAAAATCGCCCCTAAGAATTTTCATTCTTAGGGGCGATAGTTTGTATTTTAGTTTTTAACTTTTTTTCTTATTACAATAACGCACATGGATAAGCTTATTATTAATATAACTGAAATTAAAATCACTTTGCTTGTATCCCCTGTTTGTACTAAATCTGAATTATCGTCTGTTTCAGTTTCTGTTTCTGTTTCTGTTTCTGTTTCTGCTTCAGTTTCTGTTTCTGTTTCAGTTTCTATTTCAGTTTCAGTTTCTGTTTCAGTTTCTGTTTCTGCTTCAGTTTCTGTTTCTGCTTCAGTTTCTGTTTCTGCTTCTGCTTCAGGTTCTGTGTCATCGACTGTTGGAGCTACATATGTGCTTAGTTCGATAACTGACATTGTGCCAGAAACTTCGTTTGCTACTAGAAGAAGTGCGTTTCCAGTTGAACTGTCACTTGCACTTACAAATGTCATACCCTCTGGCGCAACGTCACCTGCTATATCGGCTGTATAGTCACGGCTGTTGATGTAGTTTACAAAGTAAGCATTTGATGGGTCTGTTACGTTGTAAATCATAATACCACCTTGACGCTCAAGGCCTGTGAAAGCGTAAACTTCTCCGTCCACTTCGCCAACTACTGTATATTCAGGCTCTACACCTTTTTTAGCTGTTCTGTCTTCTACACTAATATCGTCGTTAGAGCAGTTAAAGTATTCTGGGAAAAGTTCTGCAACGATTGAAGAGAAATCCTCGCCACTGTCATATACTAATTCAAGTCCGTCTGCTGTTACTTCGAAGATTGAGAATGAACGTGAACCAAATAGGTAATCGCTACCACTGTCAAGCATTGCGTAATCTGTTGGGTCAAACCATGTTACTTTACCATCTGTTGTTATGGTGCCTGTAAGAGAAGTTGTTCCTTTAACTTCATTTACATATTCATCTTCGTCCTCGCCCCATTCTCTGCCGTCGCCCTCGTTGGCTGTGTATAGGTAAGTTTTTCCGTCTACTTCATAAACTGTAATACCGTCTGGCATGCGAATACCGTATAGGTTTTCATAAGTTGTAGAAAAATATGTTTCGTCTTTTGACTCAATGTCAATTGCAACTTCGCTGTAATCGATTAGTCCTAAGCTGTAAACACCTGTGAATGTGCCAGTTGCTAGGTCAAGAACTGCGATAGCGTTGTTTTCTTGAAGTGCTACATAAGCTACTGTGTTTGTTGCTGAAATAAATTCTGGTTCTAAATCTTCTGATGCTGTTGAACCTGTTTTAATTAGAACATCTGCGTCTATTGCTACATCATCAAAGTTTACTGTGTTTGCTGAAAGTGTAGCCATGTCGATAATTGTAACTGAACCCTCTGGGTCAACTGCTCCGTCAGCTGTATAGCCTTCTCTTGGTTCGCCCTCGTTAGCTACAAGAACGGTTGTGCCGTCAGGTGTAAATGTTAATGCGTCTGGTTGAACTCCACACTCAATAAATGTTGGGTAACCTGTTACGTTGCCGTCTGTATCTAGGTCAAAAATTGCTACTAAGCCATTAGCAGTGTAGTCGTCTGCTTGAAGTGCAACTGCTAATTTTGTGTTGTCGTCATTGATTGCAACACTGCTCATGTCGCCGTAAGTAAAGCCGTCAATCTCGCCAACTAACTCTGCCATATTGTAGCCTAATGCTGAAAGTCCGTCTGTTGTTAGGTCTTGCATATCAACAACAATTAACTCGCCTGTGCTACCTGAAACAGCGTAAGCTACTTGTGCTGAAGTGTTGTAGCATACGATTTCTACTAAACCACCGTCATCGTTGCTTCCACCAATTGAGAAACTTGAAATTAGTGTTGCGTTTAGTTCGTTTGCGTTATTATACTCGCCCTCTACTTCTTCGATAGAACTTGCTGGGTAAACTGTAGGAACAAGTGAGCTTTCTGTGTCGTATTTCAAAAGCATATCAAGGCTTGTGAAAGAGAACGCTGTTTCTTCTGTGCTTTCATATACAATTGTTAATGTGTTTTCGCCAATTACTAAGTAATTGTAAAGTTCTGTGCTGGCAAGTGTGAATGAACCAACTGTTGAAGTAGTTGAAGATCGTCCTGGTCCTGTTTGAACAGTTGGAACTGTGTATGTAGAAGCTTCTACACCGTTGATGTAAAGCACTGCATCTGCTTCGGAAGTATAAGTTGCTACTAATGAGTCGATATAACCAGTTGCTGTGTCTACTGTAAATGTTGTTTCAATTGTTGTAGATGTTTCGCCAACTTCTGTTGTCCACTCATTTGTGCTGTCAATAAGAGTTTCTTTTTCCATAACTGTTACTGTAACGCTTTTTGCAGTTGTGTTTTCAGCTTCATCAGCTACATAATAATTAACTTTGTATTCGCCAGCTACTGTTGTGTCTACTGAACCTGTGATAACAATGCTATCTGTTAAGTCTAAATCATCTGTTCCTTCATAGTAACCATAGTTTTCGTCATATGCTGAAACATTTGCTGTTACATCGTACTCATCGCCAACATAAATTGTGCTGTCGCTTGGAACTGTTAACTCTGGTTCATGAATGTCGCTATAAGTTGTATCATCTGTCGCTGGTTTAGAGTCAGAACTTGTTGTTTCGTTTGAACGAACGATAGTAACTTCATCAACAATGCTATCATCTAATGTATTTCCTAAATCATCTGTATAATATGTTGAAATAGTCAATGAATTGTCTGTTACATCAACTTTTGTAATAGTTGGTGTGTTTGTTTGGTCTTTAACTGCAACATAGTCTAGGTCGTAGTTTTGTACTGAATAATATTTACTACCTGAAGCTGAGTTAAGTGTTACATATAAAACTTCGCCGTCGTTTGGCTCGTATAAGTAATCTGAAATTTCTTCTGTGCTGTTGTCAGCGTAGTCTGTTGGGTTTTGTCCTTGCATTAGAACAGAACGTGTGTAAACGTGGTCATGTCCCATTAAAACAAGGTCAATATTAAAATCACTGAACATATCTGCCCACTCGTATTGACGAGAAAGAATGTCACTGTCATCATAATGACTTGCTACCGAATAAATTGAGTGGTGGAATGTTACAATTTGCCATGTTGGAGCTTTGCCATAAGTTTTTGTATATTCTGCAATAGCATTTGTAATAAATGTTTTATGGCTTGCTGTAGAAGTGTCATTTGAGTTTAAACATAGGAACAATGTTCCCTCGTATGCGTACCAGTAATCGCCTGATTCTTCACCTGCAACGCTTGAAGCTGTTGTCACTTCCAGTGTTTCTGGTGCAGTAAAGTGAGCTGAATATGTGCTGAAAGTGTAAACCTCGTGGTTACCAGCTACTACTGATGACGGAATACTTGAAAGTAAATCTGCTGAAAAATAAGCGTCGTATTCATCTTCTGCATAATCCTTACTACTTGCATTAACTTGGTCACCAACTGAAACTAAAAAGTCAATGCTGTCGCCCCACCAAGATGAAGCTAGGTCTAAAGTTGTATCCCAACCCTCACCGTCTGATGTTGCATCTGAAGAACCAATTTGTGGGTCACCAGCTGCGATGAATGAATATGTGTTGTCGTCGTTGTTATTTATATTAAGTGTTTTGCTAATGTAACCGTCAGTGTCGTTACCTACTTTATAAGTATAAGTACCAGCAGTTTCAAAACATGTTGCTGTTGCAGTAAAGCTATAATAGTCAATACCTGAATATTCAGTAGAAGTTGCAGGTACTTTTGCTACTTCTTCGTCGTTTTCATTTGTTACTATAAGGTAGCTGTCAACATTGCTTTCCCCAAGCCATGTGAAAATCATCTCTGATTCTGTAGCACCAATATTAACTGATACTGTTTTAATTGGGTCTGTGTTAACCTCTGCAGCGTAAACTTCTACGCTTGTGTCTTGATTTGCTATGAAAGGAACTGCGCCAAAAACAATAGCAGTAGAAAGTGTAACTGCCGTTAGCTTTTTGAAAATTGAATTAAATTTCATAAGTCCTCCTAATTTTTGTTTATAAAGTTGTACTAATATATTAACAGTTTAGTAATACATTTGACATCAAATAGGAGTTATTTATTGGTTAAAACTTCGTAAAAAAAAGAAGGGCAAAACCCTTCTTTGTAAAATTTATTTAATTTTTCTTTTTTGTGGTTTATGTGTTACAGTGCTTAAATAAGCTGTAATAGGCACTGCGAAAATTATCGCCATACTGCCTGAAATTGCTTGTACAATTTCAAGTGCTATGTAGTCAGAGCTTAAAAACTGGTTTATTTGTGTTCCGTAAGAAATAAGCACAAGAAGTGTTGCTACTGCACTGCCAACAAATGCTAAAATTAAGGTTTGGCACATTGTTCCTATCATGTCTTGCCCTATAGTAATGCCCGACTTTGCAAGTTCTGACTTTGTTATGTTCGGTGTAATATCCCTTATTTCATAAAGAGCAGAGGCTATAGACATTGTGGTGTCGATTATAGCACCTAAAGACGATATTAAAACAGCTGAAAAAAACACTTCGCTAATAACAAGGTTTGTGCTTCTTGAAATAACAATAAGCTGGTCAGCTTCCGACAAATTATAGCCTGTTAAATTAAGCATTTGTTGCAAAACCAAGAAGAATATAGCCGACAAGCTAACACCTAACATGGTAGAGCATATAGCCGTGTAAGTTTTTTCGCAAAAACCGTTTAACAACAGCATTGATACCGAGCTTATAAGTAAAACGGCTATAACTGTCATTAAAATAGGCGACCAACCCCTATATATAGAAAGAAGTAGAAAATACCCTATTACATATAAAGAGAAAATTAAGCCTATAACGCTTTTTATTCCTTTTGCTTTTGCCACTATCACCATAACCACGGCAAACAAAATAGCAATTACAATTAAACCAGTTATTCTGTCATAATTGTAAACCGAATAGTAAGGGGTTACACCCTGTGGCATATCGGATTTTATAATAATTTTACTGCCAACTTTTACAAATATATTGTGCGTAAGTGACAGGCTATTGCTAACTTCAATTTGTTCGCCTTTTTGACTGCCACTTGTAAACTCAACTATAATAGTTTGCAAACCTGTGTAATATCCGTCATAATCGTCAGACGGTGTTACACTTTGTGAAACAATTTCCACAACTGTAGCTTTGTCGTAAGTAATGCCCTCACTAGAATAGGTGTAGTATTCATTTGGAAAAGCAAAATTTAAAATATGTATACCAAGCATTATAAAAATTATAATTCCAAAAATAATTATATTTTCTTTAGTGAAAAATTCTTTGATAATCTTTATTTTCATAGTTCCCCCATTATTTTGTTGTAAACAAATTATAACAAAATAATTTTGAAAAAACCATAAAACTAGGGTTATGTTTAAGTTAAGAAATGGTAAAATTTAACTTAAAGTTCATTTCTTGAAAGCACCTCTTGTTTGATTTCGTCGCTTAAATGAACAAAATTGTCAGAAAAACCACCTACTCTTACAATTATATCTTCGTGCTTTTCTGGGTGAACTATAGCGTCTTGCAAAGTTTTTTTGTCCACAACATTAACTTGAACTTGACAACCACCACCAAGTAAATAAGTTTTTATAAGCATTTTAACCTTGTCTTGCTTTTCTTTTGTTTCAAAATTGCTACCGTCCAAATAAAGGTTAAAAACAGCAGTTCCTAAGCATTCTTCTTGAGGAACCGACAAAGCAGCACCCAAAGCAGCAGTTGGCCCCTCTTTATCTGTACCAACACTAGCACCAATACTGTTGGCTAGTGGTTCAAAGGCAAATCTTCCATCAGGCGTTGCCCCTACATTTTCGCCGTTTAATATCCAATAAATCCAAAAAATCATAGTAGGCAAATACAAAGTGTCGCCACGGTAACCCCTTAGTTTTGTAACTTCGTCAAAAGCTTGGGTCATTAAATCGTGAGCTATATCGTTAATTTCTTCGTTAAAATTGCCGTATTTTGGCAAAGATAATATTTTTAAGTGAAGTTTTTCGTTTCCTTTATAGTTGTTTATAAAGCAGTTCAAAAAGTCTTCTTTTGAAATATCGCCAAGTTCTCCTTGGTAATACTTTTTAATAGTATACAAAGCATTAAAAATGTTAGAAGAACCAAAAAAGTCTGCACAGCTAAAGTTGTACTTTGCTCCACCAGCAGTAAAGCCTAGTGAGTTTTCTATACAACCATCTACAAATAAAGTTTTTAAAGGTAATGTTTGGTGCAAAGCGTAGTCGTGTTGACGCATGTTACTTTGTGCAACCATGTCGTTAATTGAAACTCTAATATAATTTTTCAAGATACTATAAAATTCTTCGAAAGTTTCACAGTTCATAAGTTCATTGTACATAGCATCTTCGAAAACATCTAGCATGTTTAAACCTGCCCAAATAGAATCGCAACAGGTTTTACCTTGAATTAAAACTTCGGCGCAACCACCAAAAGCATACTTAACTGCATCTTCTTTAGGTATACCGTATTTTTTAGTAAAGCCGTCTATGTAAAGCTTATCTGCTACTAAAGCTGGTTGAGCATAGCCTTTTTTGTAGTTGTAAAGGGTTAAATCCCAAAGCTTTTGTGGCATGTCGTCACGCATACAAAGTGAAATATTAGGTGCTCTAAGCCCTCTAATTGCAATTACACAAAGTTCGGTAAGCTCGTTATAAGCTGGGCTATCGTCTGCTTTCGAGCCTCCAATTGTAACATGTGTTGTACCCGGGTGGTTCATTCTTTTTTCTATGTCAGAAAATAATTCTCTAATCAAAAATAAAGTCTCATCACGGTCAACTGTTTCGTCATTTTGATAAAAAGGTAATAAAAGCTGGTCAATTCTACCCGGCTCTATAGACTCACCAAAAAACATAGTGACATACATTGTAATATAGGCTTGGTAAAATGTTGTCGGTGGGTTAAAAGGAACAACTTCAAGCGTAGAAATTAATCTGCTCAAGTTTTTATCAGGGTTTTCTATGCTTTTAAGTTTTTGAGTATAACGTGTAATGAAGTTTTCTATACCAATTAAAAGGTCAAGCATTCCTTTTTGAAAGTCAATCGCTTGCAAGTCTTCTAAACTTTCAAGTTTTTTGTTTATAAGTTCTTTGTAGCCGTTAAAACCATGTTTTAAAACGTATTCAAAGTTCATAGAAGTATGCCCACCGTGGTTAAGGTAACGCACAGTTGACTTTAAGCTTGACATGTTTTTAGCGTTGTCTATTATATTTTTCTTGATTTTCGCTTCGTAATCACTGCTTGTTTGAATTTTTTCGAACTCTTCAGCGTTAAATGATAGATTGCCATTTAAGTTTACTTTCATAGTTTTATTTTCTTCAACCATAATATTTCCACTTGTATAGTGGTGATTTATAAACACAACTTGACCTTTGTCATAATTTGGCAAATCGGTTTCTTCAAGCAAAAACCTAACAGCACGGCAAGACCTACGCATTAAGGTTTCGTTCATGTTTTTATAAAGTACAGCTGTAGATTTCATATTGTGTTTAAGCAAAAACCTTGCATAAGGGGACATAGAATAATTGTTTTTCATCATATCAAAAACTAAAGACATAGCTATCACCTTTCTTTTGTGTACAATTTATCGTTAACAAGCAGTTTGAATTTTGTTAATTTGTTATATTATATCACTAATTATATTAAGTTGCAAATAAATATTCTATATATAATTAAGTATTCAACTTTTTTTGTTCGAGTTCTTTACATTGCAATTTTTTTGTGTTATAATATTAACAAAGTATGCGAAAATAACAGGAAGCGAGGATTGACTTATGAGCGAAAATAAAGATTTTCCAATGTATAAAGGAAGACCACTAGTAAGAAGTGGTGATACTATATATTACGGTTTCATGAAAGACCCTTATGTAGTTAAAATTGATATTAGGTCTAAAAAACAAGTGGGCAACTTAATGGTTGCTGATAAAGTTGGTGTGCAACTTATTTCAACTGACCCTACAATGAACCTACAAAAACGTATCGATAAAAACAGCGAGAAAAACGGCTTGTACGCAGCGCTTGATATTGGAGAAACATGGCTTGCAAGAAAACTTGTCGAGCTTGAGAAAAAGTGAAAATAATGTAAAATTAAAGGGAGATACCCACCAACACAAATGGTGAGTGTCGCCCTTTATTTGATTAATTGGGGGTGATTTTAGTGTTAGAAAAGTTTGATAAGCTAAAAAACAACTTGCCTATGCACATGCCAGGGCATAAAAGAAACACAGAGCTTGCACCTTATTTGAAAAAATTAAGTGCAGATATTGACATTACAGAAATACATGGTTTTGATAATTTGCATAGTCCTAACGATTTTATTTTAGATTATATGAAAAAGGCTGAAAATTTATGGAACAGCAATAACAGCTATTTTTTGGTAAATGGTAGCACTTGTGGAATTTTGGCAGCTATTCGGTCGTGTGTGAATTTTGGCGACGAAATTTTGTTAACTCGTTCTTGCCACAAGTCGGTATATCACGCTATAGAAATTTGTGGTTTAAAAGCAAGTTATATTGTAGAAGACACACTTGAAGACACAGGGATAAAATTGCCACTTGATAAAAAAAAGTTAGAAAAAGCTTTAACGCAAAACCCTAATATTAAGCTTTTTGTTATAACAACTCCAACTTACGAGGGAGTAATAAGTAATATAGATGAAATTACAGATATTTGCCACAAAAAAAACATACCAGTTGTGCTTGACGCTGCACACGGTGCGCATTTGAATTTTTCAAAGTATTTTAGCCAAAATGTTAATTTGCTTTGTGCAGACGTTGTAATTCAAAGCCTTCATAAAACTTTGCCAAGTTTAACTCAAACTGCTATAGTGCATTTTAATTCTACTTTAGTTAATAAAAGTAATTTTAAACGACAGCTTACAATTTTCCAAAGTAGCAGTCCGTCATATTTGCTTATGACTTCAATTTGTGAGTGTATAGACTTGCTAACTGAAAAGTCAAAAGAGCTTTTTGACTTTTGGGAAGAAAATTTAAATCAGTTTTACAAAAACACAAATAGCTTGCAACATATTAAAATACTTGATTTTGATATGCTGAATATTCCACAAGATAAGTCTAAAATAATTATAAACTGCTCTAGTGCTAATATTTCAGGTTTTAAACTTCTTGAAATTTTACGAGAAAATTATAATATAGATTTAGAAATGGCTCTTGAAACTTACGCAGTGGCTATGAGCAGTATAGCAGACAGCAAAGAAAGTTTAATTCGTTTTTCAAAAGCTTTAACAGAAATTGACAAGTCGCTTAAAACAATTGTCCCTTACAAAATGGAAATTGATTTTTCTATAAAGATAAAAGATAGCATTTACGCAAGTTTAAGCAAAGAGCAAAAACTTATACCACTTGATAAAGCTATAGGAAAAACTAGCGCTGATTATGTGTGGATTTATCCACCGGGTATTCCGTATATAGTTCCAGGTGAAGAAATTACCGAAAAGCTTATACATGATTTGAAAGATTTGCAAACCAAAGGTGCAAATGTTGAAATGAGCAAGGGGAATTTCCCTTTAAATATTAATATCAATTTAACATAAATTTCATTTTACTATGTTTAAGTTTAAATAATATTATTTGCAAAATCACACCACGTAAATTATTATACAAATTGCACAAAGATGAGTGCTGGAAAATATTATTTTTGAAGAAAATAAATAAAAACGCTTGATATAATTATATGTTAGTGATACAATTATAAAAAGGAAAAAATATGTATTGAAAGGGTGAATAAACTATGACCACGTTAGAACAAAACGGCTTTGAAAGTTTTTGTAGTGGCAAGTACAGCAGTGCCTATGAATACATGGGCTTACATAAAATTCAAAATGACAGTGGCAAACTTGCAATGGTGATTAGAACATGGGCACCAAATGCAAAGGCTGTTGCAATTACAGGGGATTTTTGTAATTGGGAAAGTGAAAAATATCAACTTCACAACATTGGACAGGGCATTTGGGAGCTTTATTTTTACGAAATTTTAGACGAATATGCAAGTTACAAATTACATATAACTCCATATAACGGTGAAAGCTTTTTCAAGTCTGACCCTTATGCTTTTCATACCGAAACAAGACCTGAAACAGCGTCGAAGTTTTATGATATTAAAGATTACAAATGGACAGATTTGAAATGGATAGCAAATAAAAAGCGAAAACCACACTACGAAAAGCCTATGAATATTTACGAGGTTCATGCTGGCTCTTGGCGTAAATTTAAAGACGGCAGTGTTTTTTCTTACGAAAAACTTGCAGATGAGCTAATCCCTTATGTAAAAGAAATGGGTTACACTCACATTGAGTTCATGCCTCTTACTGAATATCCGTTTGACCCATCTTGGGGTTATCAAGTAACAGGATATTTTAGTCCAACATCACGTTTTGGCTCTCCTAAAGATTTCATGTCTTTGGTTGACAGGTGCCACAAAGAGGGTATTGGTGTTATTATGGACTGGGTTCCTGCTCATTTCCCAAAAGATGCAACAGGCTTAGCCAACTTTGACGGCACTCATTGCTACGAGTATCAAGACGCTAGAAAAGGTGAACACAAAGAGTGGGGAACTTTAGTTTTTGACTACGGAAGAAAAGAAGTAGTAAATTTCCTAATTTCAAGTGCTAATTTTTGGATTAAAGAATATCATATAGACGGTTTAAGGGTAGACGCAGTTGCCTCAATGCTATATTTAGATTATGGCAGAGAAAACGGAGAGTGGATAGCCAACAAAGACGGTGGAAACCAAAACCTAGAGGCTGTCGAGTTTATGAGAACTTTAAACGAAGCAGTGTTTACACAAAACCCAGAAGTTATGATGATAGCAGAAGAGTCAACCTCGTGGCCAATGGTTACAAAACCACCATTTATGGGTGGCTTAGGTTACAATTATAAATGGAACATGGGTTGGATGAACGACATGTTAAGGTATATGTCGCTTGACCCACTTTATAGAAAAGGAAATCACGATAATTTAACTTTTTCGTTCTTCTATGCTTTTTCAGAAAATTATGTTTTACCAATTTCACACGACGAAGTGGTTTATGGCAAAGCTTCACTTTACAATAAAATGTTTGGCAATACCGAAGAAGAAAAATTCTCAGCTTTCAAGTGCTTTGTAGCATATATGATGGCTCACCCAGGCAAAAAACTACAGTTTATGGGTACAGAATTTGCTCAAAAAAACGAGTGGAATTTTGAAAAAGAACTTGAATGGGAACTTTTACAATATGACGAGCATAAAACAGCTCAAACATTCTTCAAAGGAATTAACCATTTCTATTTAGATAGAAAAGAATTATGGGAAGTTGACTTTAGTTGGGAAGGCTTTAAATGGATTTCCAGCAGTGACGACAGTCAAAGTATTATTGCTTTTAGACGTTTTGACAAAAAAGGCAATGACATTATAGCAGTGTGTAACTTTTTACCTGTTACTAGGGAAAATTATCATATTGGCGTACCTTACAAAGGTGTTTATAGCGAAATATTTAACACCGACGACAAAATTTATGGTGGTAAAGGCGTTACCAATGGTACTAAAATAAAAACGACAGATGAAAATTTACACGACTTTGAACAAAGTGTATCTCTTACAATTCCGGGAAACACTGTAATCTTTTTACGTTGTACTAGAAAAAATAATATAAAAAAGAAAGAGGCTGAATAATAATGTTACCAAAACAAGAAGTTGTAGCAATGCTTTTAGCAGGCGGACAAGGTAGCCGTTTAGGTGTACTAACAAAAAAACTAGCAAAACCAGCAGTTCCATTTGGTGGAAAATACAGAATTATCGATTTCCCACTTTCTAACTGCGTTAACTCTGGCATTGAAACAGTAGGTGTTCTTACTCAGTATCAACCACTTGAACTTAACGAGTATATCGGTAATGGTCAACCGTGGGATTTAGACAGCTTTACAGCTGGTGTACACGTTTTACCACCTTACCAAAAAAATAAAGGCTCTGACTGGTACAAAGGTACAGCTAACGCTATTGGTCAAAACATTGCCTTTATAGAAAGATACAACCCAGAATATGTTGTTGTTTTATCTGGCGACCATATTTATAAAATGGACTATTCTAAAATGGTTCAATACCATAAATACCACGGTGCTGACTGTACTATTTCAGTTATCGACGTTCCACTTGCAGAGGCTTCAAGGTTTGGTATTTTAAATACTAATGAAGATATGTCAATTTACGAGTTTGACGAAAAACCAGCAGTTCCAAAAAGCACAAATGCTTCCATGGGTATTTATGTTTTTACATGGAGCGTTTTAAGAGAATATTTAATAAAAGACGAAGAAGATGCTACATCAAGCAATGACTTTGGTAAAAATATTCTTCCTAATATGTTAAACGACGGCAAAAAAATGTACGCTTATGAGTTTGAAGGATATTGGAAAGATGTTGGTACTATCGACAGTCTTTGGGAGTCAAACATGGACTTGCTTGACCCTAAAATGGCACTTGATTTAAGCGAAGAGAGTTGGAAAATATACGCAAGAAACCCTGTTATGCCTCCACATTATGTTGGTCATACCGCTACCGTGCAACATTCATCTATTGCAGAAGGTTGTAATGTTTATGGCGATTTAGAATTCTCTATATTGTTTGCTGGTGTTACAGTTAAAGAGGGCGCAGTTGTTAACTCTTCTATCGTTATGCCTGGCGCAGTTATAGAAGAAGGCGCAGTTGTTGAATACGCAATTATAGGCGAAAATGCTGTTATAGGCAAAAATGCTGTTATAGGCAAAAAACCAGAACAAGTAGAAAACTTAGACGACTGGGGCGTAGCAGTAGTAGGACCAGATTGTAAAATTGCAGAGGGTGGAGTTGTTCTACCAAATGCTATGATAGATGCAGACGAGGTGTAATTATGAGAGGTAATAATATTTTAGGCATTCTTTTTGCATATGTAAACGACGAAAGAGTACCAAATTTGACAAGAAGTCGTGTTATGGCTTCAGTTCCTTTTGGTGGCAGATATAGATTAGTAGACTTCACACTTTCTAATATGGTTAATTCTGGAATTAACAAAGTTGGTGTTATTACAGAGCGTAATTATCAGTCTTTAATGGACCATTTAGGTTCAGGTAAAGCTTGGGATTTATCAAGAAAAAGAGAGGGTTTGTTCTTACTTCCTCCTTTTGACGCTGACCATTCAAGAACAGACGGCAAAGTTGAGTCACTTGACTCTATTAAAAGATTTATAGAAAACTCTCAAGAAGAGTACGTAATGCTTTCCGACACTGACGCTATATACAACATGAATTACAAAGAAGTTTTAAGTTATCATATAGACAAAAAATCAGATTTAACAGTTGTTTATCGCCATGGAACTAACCCAACACACGTAAGAACTGGTGTGCTTACTTTAAACGAGGAAGACCAAGTTACAAATTACAAAATTTTTGATAAAGGTGCAAACGACAGCGACATTAACATGGGTGTTTACATCATTAAAAAAGAAAAACTTCTTGATTTAATTGAAACTTGTATTTCTGAAAATATTTTAGACTTTGACAGGTCTGTTATGTTTAAATGCGTTAAAGAAATGAAAGTTTACGCTTATGAATTTACTGGTAAATATTATCAAATAACAGGCAGAGGTGAATATTTTAAAGCTAACATGGCACTTATGGACGAAGAAGTAAGAAAAGAACTTTTCAACCCACAAAGACCTATTTATACAAAAGTTAGAGATGACATGCCTGCTAAATATGGGCTTGCATCACATGTTACAAATTCAATTGTTGCTGACGGTTGTGCAATCGAAGGCGAAGTAGACGGTTGTGTTTTGTTCCGTGGTGTAAAAATTGGCAAAGGTTCAGTTCTTAAAAACTGCGTTATTATGCAAGACAGCGTTATTGGTGAAAATGTTAAAATGACAAAAATTATATCCGATAAAGATGTTATTGTGAAAGATAATGCAGAGATTAAAGGTGCTGAAAGCTATGCTATGTATTTGAAAAAAGGCACAGTAATCGAATAAAAAACGAAAGAAGGTCGAAAACATGAAAGTTTTATTTTGTGCAAGCGAAGCACTTCCATTTGCAGCAACTGGTGGTCTTGCTGATGTAGCAGGTTCTCTACCTCCTGCACTTAGAACAAGACTAATAGGCTGTAGAGTTGTTATGCCTTTATACGATACCATTTCACAAGAGCTTAAAGACTCAATGCATTTTGTAACAAGCATAAGTGTGCCTGTTGCATGGCGTAGACAATATTGTGGAATTTACGAAGCAAAAGTTGGCAAAGTAACTTATTATTTGCTTGATAATCAGTTCTATTTTAAAAGGTCTGGTCTTTATGGTCATTTTGATGATGCCGAGCGTTTTGCGTTTTTTTCAAGAGCAATTTTAGAAATGCTACCTTATATTGACTTTAAACCAGATGTTATCCACGCTAACGACTGGCAAACTGCTTTAGTTCCAATTTATTATAGAATTTTCTATTCTAATTTAGACTGGTACCAAGGCATGAAAACACTTATGACAATTCATAACATTCAGTATCAAGGTCAGTATGGCCGTGATATTTTAGAAGATGTTTTCGGTATTCCTGAATCTGAAATGCCACTTATGGAGTGGGACAACTGTGTTAACCTTATGAAAGGTGCTATAGAAAGTGCTAACTGGGTTTCTACTGTTAGCCCAACTTATGCCGAAGAAATTCTTGACCCATGGTTCTCCCATGAACTAGACCCAATTTTAAGAGAACGTGCATGGAAATTGTCGGGTATTTTAAATGGTATAGACCAAATTGGCTATGACCCTAGCACTGATAAAGATATTTACGAAAATTATTCTTTTGAGGATATTTCTGGAAAAGCTGTTAACAAAGAGAAACTTCAAGAAAGAATGGGTATAGAAGTTAACCCAGATGTTCCTGTTATTGGTATGGTAACAAGGCTTGTTTCTCACAAAGGTTTAGACCTTGTTAAAGAAGCTGTTGACGATTTAATGCAATATAGCAATTGTCAATTTGTTGTTTTGGGAAGTGGCGACTGGGAATACGAAACTTTCTTTAGAGAAATGCAGGAAAAATACCCAGGCAGATTTGCAATTTGTGTTGGATTTATTCCAGAGCTTTCAAGAAAAATTTACGCTGGTTCAGATATTTTCCTAATGCCTAGTAAATCAGAGCCTTGTGGTTTATCTCAAATGATTTCTCTAAGATACGGTACAATTCCAGTAATTCGTGAAACTGGTGGATTAAAAGACTCTATTACCGATTGTCGTGACGGAAAAGGTAACGGATTTACATTTAAAAGCTACGCAAGCCGTGACATGCTTGACTCAATTCATGCATCAATTTATCTATATAACAACGACAAAAAGCAGTGGAATATCATGGTAGAACGTGCCATAAACTGCGATAACAGCTGGGGAAAATCAGCAAAAGAGTATATTAAACTTTATAAAAATATTGTTAAAAATTAATGTGAATTTTATTTTCAGTTGAAAAGGACGGTTTTCCGTCCTTTTCGCATATCCAAAAATTTACAATGACAGAAATTTAACTTGCAAAAAATGCCGATTAGTTGTAAAATGAATATATAAATTTGTAAAGTAGAAAGGTTATTTATGAACAAAGAGAAAATTGTAGAAATACTTGCAAAGCCTATATATTTTGCAGTTATAAGTCAAAAAAAGAAAACTTCTCAAACTGAATTTTCCAAAATAGAAATAAAATCCTTTGAAAAAAATTCAGAAATCTTGTATCAGTTTAGCAGTCAAAAGCTAAAACAAGTTTTTCATAAAAATTTAAACAAAGAAAATGCTATTGATTATATTGTTTCACTTCTTGAAAACGATTTTCAACAATGCGTTATTTTTTCAAGCGAAAGCGACTATCATATAACAAGTTTTAACGGTAAATTTAAAATCAAAACTTCAAAAGCAACCAAATCGCCAAAAACTTTAAGCCACGATAGAACTAAAAATTATATAATTCCAGCTGATGCAGACTTTTTGTTTGAACTTGGAATTAGTACAAAAAATGGTGAAATCAAAAAGGAAAAATACGCAAAATACAGACAAATTAATAGATATTTAGAGTTTGTAGACAATATAAAAGAAAGCTTTCCGAAAAACAAAACTATTAGAGTAGTTGACTTTGGTTGTGGAAAAGCTTATTTGAGTTTCGCTCTTTACTACTATTTAAAAGTAAAACTTAATTTAGATGTAAAAATTATAGGTCTTGACCTAAAAAAAGATGTTGTTGAATATTGTGACAAATTAGCACGCAAATTATCTTATGATGGACTTAATTTTTACACTGGTGACATTGGACAATATAACTCTGACGACGGTTTCGACATGGTTATTTCACTTCACGCTTGCGATACAGCGACTGACGAGGCAATTTACAAAGGGATACTTTGGAAAAGTAAGATTATTTTTGCAGTTCCATGTTGTCAGCACGAACTTAACCCTCAGCTTAAAAACGAAGACAATAATGCTTTGCTTCGTTACGGCTTAATGCGTGAAAGGCTTGCAACTTTGATAACCGACACGTACAGAACTCTTCTTTTAGAAACAAGAGGCTACAAATGCGATATGGCAGAATTTATCGAAACCGAGCATACTCCGAAAAATGTGTTAATTAGAGCTGTATATACAGGTGATAAATCCAAAAAAGCTAAAAAAGAATTAGAAACCATGAAAAGTTCATGGAATTTTACTCAACATTTAGAAAATATATTAGAAAAAGGCGGAATTTAGTTATGAAAAAACCAATTTTATTAGTTATGGCAGCAGGTATGGGTAGCAGATACGGTGGCTTGAAACAAATTGACCCTGTAGGTGTTAATGGCGAAATTATTATGGATTACTCTGTTTTTGATGCAAAAAAAGCTGGTTTTGAAAAAGTTGTATTTGTTATCAAAAAAGAAAACGAAGAAGATTTTAAACAAGCCATTGGTGATAAAATCTCAAAATATATCGAAGTAAAATACGCTTACCAAAATCTAGCCGACTTACCAAATGGTTTTGAAGTTCCTGCACAGCGTGTAAAACCTTGGGGAACAGGCCACGCTGTTTTAAGCGCTAAAGAGTACATTGACGCTCCTTTTGTTGCAATTAATGCAGATGATTATTACGGTGGACAGGCTTTCCAAAAAATTTACGACTTTTTAACTAGCAAACAAAGTCAAGATAAAATGCAAATTACAATGGTAGGTTACTTGATAAAAAACACATTGTCAGAAAATGGTCATGTTTCTCGAGGTGTTTGTGAAGTTGATGAAAACTCTAAACTAACTGGAATTACAGAAAGAACTAGAATTGAAAGAGTTAACGGCGCACCAGCATTTACTGAAAACGACGGCGAAACTTGGGAAAATTTAAGCGATGACACTATAGTTTCTATGAATATGTGGGGTTTTCCACAAGAAATGATGCAAGAGTTAGAAATTAAATTTAAAGAATTTTTGCTAAAAGATGCTCCTAGCAATCCTTTAAAAGCTGAATTTTTCTTGCCTTTTGCAGTAAATGACTTACTAGAAGAAAACAAAGGCGAAGTAACAGTTTTAAAATCAGAGGACAAATGGTACGGTGTTACTTATAAAGAAGACAAAGAAATTGTTAAAAACGCAATGAAAAATCTAGCAGAAAACGGCACCTACCCAAACCCCCTTTGGAAATGATGATTTTTATTGAACTAAACCATATATTTTACTGTAGGGAACGATGCCCTCGTCGTTCCGTCATTCGTTAATTTTCCCCCTATTCAAACATTGAAAGGAAGATGTCAAATGAGCGAGCATATGCCATTAATCATTGAGCTTAAACTCAAAGAAACCAGCGTGTATTGCTATTTTCACAATTCAGCAAGCACCGATATGGCTACCTATTATGGTGAAGCACTGATAGAGCTTTACCACAAAGACGGATACGAAAATTCTCCACTTGAGCCTGAAATTATTGGGTACGAGCTATTTCATAAACTGCGTAAAATATGCCCATTCGGTGTTGGACTTTCCATGGCAGGTTTTTGTGAGGAAGCGTATGAGTACATGTGCAAAAAATATCCTAACTATAGCTTTAACGAAGCCGTAGACCGATATGTTGGGTTCATTTTTATTAGTGAGCCACAAAAAGACGCATTTCAAAGCGTTCAGCGTAGCAAATCCATTCCAACTGACAGCTTTATTATCGACTTTGACAAAAAATCTGTGAGTTTTGGGCTGTTTCACTTAGACGATATAAATGCTGTTGCAACTGAAGATTTACCTGTTATTGACTATGATTTTAAAAATATTCCAATAGATGATTTTAAAAAACTGCACGGTTTACTTGATGAAAAGTTCAGCTTTGCCCACCACGAAAATGGCAAACGCTACATTTACTCAAAACTTTATAGCTAAAAAAATAATTGATTAATTCAAACCACAGAAATGGACTTTCCTAATCTGTGGTTTTTGATTTTATTAATTCAAAAAGATACTCTATAATAACATAAAAAATAGCTGTCTACAATTTTTGCAGACAGCTAGATTAATTTAATTAACTTGATGTTTTTTGAAGTTGATATGAGTAATTATAGTAAAGGCTACGGCTAACACCGAGTACAAAGCTACTACTACAAACACATTGTTTAGATATGTGTTTCCAATCATATATAAATTATTTCCAAAAAGTTTGTAGTCGTACTGTGCATAGGCTGGGAAAAGAGCGATGATATTATTTTGTAAATCTGTTAAATCTAGCGAAATCATAGATTCCACAACAAATGGAAAAAATGAAATGGTTAAAAGAGTGATTATTGTTGCAATTTGGTTTTTTATAAGTTGTGAAAGCATTGCACCAAAAATCGAAAAAACTAAACAGACTAAAATAGATACTAAAATTTTTACGATAAGCACATTTAAAACAGTAGTATCATTAAAACTTTTTCCAAATACTGTGCTTAAAAAATATGCTGTTTTTCCGTCCTCAAGCCCATAAACCACCTGAGTTGTTATAAGCTGCATAGCTGTGATTATTAGATAAATTAGAGTTGTCAAACTAAAAATACAGGTAATTTTGGCAAGTGCGACTGATTTTTTACCATTTTTAGATGATATTAAAAACGTATCTGTTTTTAAAGAGTATTCACTTGAAAAAATATTTGCAGATAAAATAGATATTAAAATAAGTAGCATAAGTGCAAATTCTTGTTGCTTATTAAAGAAAAATGTATATCCGTCAGTATATCCAAAATAAAGTGGGTCTTCGATTTCATCTATTTGATTATATAAATATTCAGTTTTTTCTTCACTGTAATTATAGAATTTAAAAACTTGTTTATAAACTTCTTTATAATCAGCATTAAAATTCTCTATAAAATCCTCACGAGAAATCGCAGACAGCGATGCTGATTGTTGCTCATTTTCACTTTCACCCTCGCTATAAACAGTGTATTTGCTCATTATTTGATAATAAATATCATAAAATGTTCCATATTTTGCGTTGTTGTTAGCGTTTTTATCCATATCATTTTGCATATCATCATAAAAAGTCCCAAGCCACTGCTCGTTCATTTCACCAGTACCAGACTCTCCAATTTCCTTGTACATTTGGATAGCTTCCACACCACTGTAATTCTCGTAGCCGTCTTCAGTTTGGACAGAAAAATAGATATTTGAGATATCATTGTATGAAAGAAAAATCATAAGTCCAAACAATGCTACTATAAAAATCATGTTAAATTTTGATTTGAAAATTTTAAGATATTCAAATTTTACTAAAGTTAAAAAGTTACTCATATCACACCTCACTAAAATAATACAAATACAAGTCTTCCAAAGTAGAGTCTACCAAACCTGTAGATTTTTTAAGCTGTTCAAGTGTACCTTTTTGTATAAACTCGCCGTTTTTCATTACTATAATTTGGTTTGCGATATGCTCAATGTCGGACACTATATGGGTTGAAAGCAAAACAATTCTGTCTTTGCCTAAACTAGAAATTAAATTTCTAAAACGCACACGCTCTTTTGGGTCAAGTCCAGCAGTTGGCTCGTCCAAAATCAAAATTTTAGGGTTATTGAGCATAGCCTGAGCAATGCCCAAACGCTGACGCATACCACCTGAAAACTTTTTAATTTTCTTTTTCTTCCATTTTGTAAGCGAAACTGTTTCTAAAAGTTCATTTGCTTTTTGCTTTGCTCTGTCTTTTGGAATACCTTTTAAACTTGCTATGTAAAGTAAAAATTCCATCGCCGTAAAGTTTGGGTAATATCCAAAATCTTGTGGTAAATAACCCAAAATATCTCGGTATTCTTCTTTTAAAACATCTATGCCATCAAATGTGATTTCTCCATTATTCGGCTGTAAAACACCACAAATCATACGCATTAATGTGCTTTTACCCGAGCCATTTGCACCAAGTAAAGCGTAAACTCCATTTGTAAAAGTATAGTTTACATCGTTTACAGCTGTGATGTCTTTATATTCTTTTGTAATATTTTTTAAACAAAGTTCCATGCCTTGCCTCCGTTTTTTCTAAGTAATGTAAATATCTGACTAAAAACTAATAAACCTAAAACTAATGCTATAATCAAATATATTTGATTAGCTATAACAAGTTCATTAAAAACAACATAATAATTTGCTGCAATGATAAGCGAAGTCCCACCAATACAGGCGTAAACTCCAGCTACACCTTTTACGATATTTGTTATAAATAAAGAGATAAAACTGACTGCTAAATAGGGTACAAGAATACTTAAAACATTAATTTGTGTAAAAATCATCGCAATGGATAATACAAAAAGTGAAACAACACCCACAATAGCAAGTTTCATAACAGTTGTTTGTGCTAAATTGTGCTTGAATGTTTGCTCTAATTCTTCCATATTATATGAACTGCTTTTGTGAAGTTCGATAACAGAAACAAGTGCGATAAGTGGCACAAAGGAAGACAACAATTCTATTTCTTTTGGGTCGGCAATAGCAGAAATATAGCAGACAAAAGCTAATACAACAATGGAGCAAAGCCAAAAACTTTTGCTGATATAATGAATTTGATTTAAAAACACTTCGCCGAAACTTAGTTTTGGGAAATTTAGCTTACTTAAAAATTCTTCTTTTCTTTGTGGTGTGCCTGCATCAAAATTTTGCTTTATTGCATTTTTTAGTTTTTTATCCATAAAAATCTTCCTCCTTTAATTCTAGTTTCAATTTTTTTAATGTTGATTTAATTTTTCGGTTAACTGCAAAGCGAGAGATATTAAGGTGTTTTGCGATTTCTAAAATCCCAAGTTCGTTAGTAAAGCGTAACATAATAATCTCTTGTTCATCAAAACTAAGTTTTGAAATAGCCTTGCTAACAGTTAAATTTGTATCAATTTGTGAACCATTGTCAAAGCTTAAATTTTCATCTAATTCGTCAGTTTGTTTTAGTCTAAAATAGTCGTTACAATTATTTTTTGCGATAGTATAAAGCAAAGCCAGTGGCTTGCCTTTTTCTATGTATGAGTTATATGAGAAGTATTTAAGGAAAGTTTCCTGTGTTAAATCTTCTGCAATTTCACGGTTTTTCACACGGAAATAGCAGAAATTATATATTTTGTCGTATTGTTCTTGCAAGTCTTTAGACACCTTAAAACCTCCTCTCATAATGTATAACGGATAAGTGCAAGCAAATGTGCGGAAAATTTAAAATTATTTTAGCATAAACTTTAAGATAAGTATAGAAAAGCACCCAAAGCTGTAAACTTTGAGTGCGAAAATTTATTTATTCCTTCTTGTGATATAAATGCCAAAAGATGAAAATAATAAAACTACAATAAAAATTAAAATATTTAACCAATTATTGTTTGAAGGCACTAAATAAATTGATGTTGGACCATCTGCTCCACCTATATATCCTATAGAGTTATAATACAATTTTTCTATAATTTTTGAAATTAATAAAGTTAAACAAAACAAAAAGCCTACACTTGAAAGCACACGAATAATTAACCTTTTACGTTCTGCTCTTTTAGCAAGAATTTTATTTATGACAGATAACCTTTCGGAAATTGTATTTATATTATCTTGATTTTTAACAAAATCTACATTTTCACCTAATAAAGTTGATACTGGAATCTCGAACATATCTGAGATTTGTACAAGCATTTCAGAATCTGGGACGGATAATCCATTTTCCCATTTTGAAATAGTTTGTCTTACTACATTTAGTTTAATTCCAAACTCCTCCTGTGTTAAGTTTTTAGATTTTCGTAATTCTTTTAAATTATTATTTAGCATTGTAAGCCCTTCCTTTATTTTAAGTTGCTTAAATTATAGCAAAAAACTATTAGAGCGACAAGCAACGGATATTAACATTTGATGTTAACAAGGGCGAACACTGTTCGCCCCTACAAAAAATTATTCTAAAAATCTAAATCGCAATTACCTGTATCAACTTCAATAGTGATTTTTTTATTACCATTTCCAAAGGTAATTTCGTTATCTAACTTTGTTCCGTCCATTTCAAAATTTCCTATATCTATTTTTGCTTTTATTGTATAGTCATTTTCGCTTCCAATTAATTCTAGCTCTAAATTGCCAATATCAATTTCAAATTCAGCAGAGGCTAGTATATTACAATCGTCTAAATCAATATCTCCAATATCTGCTATCGCTTTTAAATTATTTTCAAATTCACAATTTTCTATTGAAACATCGCCAATATCCACCTCAACATAAGCATCAATAAAATTAGAATTTTCAATTTCAACTTTACCAACATTTACGTATAAATCTAGCTTTGATGCATTAACATTGCTAATTTCTAAATTATTTACACTTGCATTGACATTCAGATTATCAATTACCATACCTTCAGGAATAGTGACAGTTACAGCGTTAAAATTATTAGATAAATTAATGCCAAAATTTAAAAACAGATTATTATAAAACACGTCATTAATTTGAGTAACTTTTAAAGCGCTGTCATCAATATCTATTTCGTACTTTGCTTTATCATAACTTACAGTAAAAGTATCGCCTGAAATCACAGAAATTTCTTCGGATATATCGATGTTTATATCAATATTTTTAATGTCGCTTGAAAGGGTTTGGGTCACCATTTCTACTTCATCTTCGGTTTCAAAACTTACACCATCTTTAGAAACCCACATTGAAGTTTCTCCACCTAAAAATAAACCAACGGCAAAAGAAGCTCCACCTACCAAAAGCAGACAACATAAAACTATAACAAATTTATTTTTCATTTTCATAACTCCTTTTACCAAGTTTTAAGAAAAGTTTTCTGAAAAAGCCAAAAATAATTTTAGCTAATTTGTGAAAACCGATTAAACCAAGCATACCAACCGAGAAAAAACAAAGTGTCATTCCTAAAAACACTAGCCCTGTTTGATAGTTAAATAAAAACGCTGGAATACAGGCAATAGCAAGTGGCAAAGTGCATAAAACGAACGAGCCAAAAACTATGTATGGAACTAAAATTAAGCATATAAATGTTATTAAAAGCGATAAAGCAACTGCCAACACGCTAAGTCCTATCGGCATGGTTATGGGTGCTGAACATATCGCTAAAACGATAGTTGATATGGAAAGTTTACTTTGTTTTTCGCCCACTTCCATTATAATTTTAGCTGCAATTTTTTTAGGATGTGGTAGTGCCTCAATTGCCTCTTCTTCACTGTTTGCATCTGCAAAAAATTCATCGTAAAAAGCTATGGCATTTTCTCGTTCCTCTTTTGGAACTTTTTTAAGTGATTTATTTAATATATGTAAAAATTCAAGCCTATCCATTAACATTACCTCCTAACACTTTATCCACTGTGTTTTTATAATTTTCCCATTCTTCTTTGTAAAATAATAGCCTGTTTTTGCCCTCACTTGTAATTTGATAATATTTTCTGTTGCGACCATCAAAAGGCACATCATAAGTTGTAAGCAGTCCCTCTTTTGATAATCGTCTTAAAACAGGGTACAACGCAGACTCGGAAATATCAATTAAACTTCCGACTTTTTGTGTGAGGTCATAGCCGTAAGTGTCGCCCAAATCAACCACACCTAAAACACAGGCATCTAAAAGCTTTGCTGTTATAGTAAATGTCATAATATCCTCCTTTACTATTCCTTTAACAATACTATACAACAAATAGTATTGTTTTGTCAATAGGATATTTTTTAAATAAAATATATTTAAACTACGAACAATAAAAATACCCCCCAAAATTAATTGGAAAGCATTTTAAATGTAAGTCGTATTTAATTAGTTAGATAACCTTTGGCAAGCGTAAAATTTGTGATATCAAACGAATTCCCATAATATTACATTAAACCTAAATCACTACACATAGTGTAAAATGCATCTTCTAGATTAATTTAGTAGCGGGAATAGCCTTTATTTCATCCATATATAACACCCTCGTGATATTCCATACTCGGCACACACAAACAACAAAGGAGCAATCGTATTGACTGCTCCTTTGTAACTATTCTTTTAAAATATTTTATATCGCACTTTTTCTATTTGAACTAAGGCTTATTCGTAATTTTCAAATTGTGAATTATAAAGTTCTGCATAAAAACCATTTTCACTTAAAAGTTGGTTATGTGTTCCTTTTTCGATAACATCTCCGTCTTTCATAACAAGAATTAAATCTGCATTTTTTATTGTTGATAATCTATGAGCTATAACGAACGAAGTTCTGTTTTTCATAAGTTCGTCCATAGCATGTTGGATTTGCTGTTCTGTTCGGGTGTCTATTGACGATGTTGCTTCGTCTAAAATAATCATAGATTTATCGGCAATCATAGCTCTTGCAATGGTAATTTGTTGTTTTTGTCCTTGTGAAAGCTGTAAATTGTCGTTTAAAACTGTGTCGTATCCATGTTGTAATGTTTTTACAAAGTGATGAAGTCCAACAGCTTTGCAAGCTTTGTCGAGTTCTTCTTTTGATATATCCACATTAGTATAAACTAAATTTTCTCTAAGTGTTCCTTCAAAAAGCCAAGTGTCTTGTAAAACCATGCTGAATTTTGTATGCACGTCTTCCCTTTTCATTTGATTAATTGAAATACCGTCTATTAATATATCGCCTGAATTAATATCGTAAAAACGCATTAACAGGTTTACCATGGTTGTTTTACCAGCACCAGTAGGGCCTACTATGGCAATTTTTTGACCAGACTTTACACTTGCGCTAAAATCTTTTATGATGATTTTATCTTTATCGTAACCAAAACGCACATTTTTAAATTCAATGTTTCCTTGAACGTCTGTTAATCCCACTGACTTTTCAGATTCATCTGGCATTTCTGTTTCTTCCAAAAATTCAAACACACGCTCGGCTGCTGCTGTGCCAGACTGCAAGTTTTGCATACCTTGAGCAATTTGTCCAAGTGGTTGAGTAAATAGTCTGATATAAACCATAAATGCTACTATTACACCAAAGCTGATAACATCATTTAGTGCAAGCAATGCGCCTACAATACACACACACACATAACCGAAATTTCCTATAAAAGTCATAACAGGCATCATAAGGCCTGAAAGTGCTTGAGATTTAAATGCAGAATTTTTTAGATTTTGGTTAGCTTCATTAAATACAGAAATTGATTTTTCTTCACAATTATAAGCTTTTACAACTGTATGACCAGAATACATTTCTTCGATATGACCGTTGATTACACCAAGGTTTTTTTGTTGTGATTTGAAGAATTTTTGAGAAGTTCCCATTACTGCAAACATAAACACAAAGCCTAAAACAGTAGCTAGTATAGCAGTTATTGTAAGTACTATGTTGGTAACAGACATCATAATAACTGAGCCTACTAAAAGGGTTATAGCTGACACTAATGTTCCTACCGATTGTGACATGGTTTGCCCAATTGTATCGACATCATTTGTAACTCTTGAAAGCACATCGCCTTTAGAAGTTTTTGCAAAATACCCCATAGGAAGTACGTCAATTTTTTTAATAATTTGAGTTCTTAACCTTTTAGCTGTTTTTTGTACAGATGACGCCATTATTACGCCCTGTAAAATAGACAACACATAACTTACAGCATATACTATTCCCAAAAATAAACCTATGCTAAATATGGTATCCATATTTATTCCGTCACCAGAGCCAGTAAAACTAGCCTCAATTCCGGCACTTATTTCGTCGGTTAATAAAGATAAATTATTAGGTCCTACCAAAGTTAAAATTGAACCTAGCATAGCAAAACAAGTAGCTAGTAGCATGAATTTTTTTTGGTTTTTAGCAAAAGCCAGTAGCTTTTTTATAGAAGTTTTGAAGTCTTTGGCTTTTTCGCCACCCATGCCTGACCCTGGGCCACGCATTTGTCTTTGGTTTGATGATTCTTGTTTAGGCATTTTGTAATTCCTCCTCTGATAATTGTGAAAGAGCAATTTGATAATAAGTTTCGCAATTTTTGAGCAATTCTTTATGCTTACCCATGCCCACGATTTCTCCATCTTCAAGAACAATAATTTTGTCGGCTTCCCTTATAGTACCTATTCTTTGGCCTACTATAATTCTTGTGCTACCTTTACACTCGTTGTTAAGTGCATGACGAAGGTTTCTATCTGTTTTATAGTCAAGTGCACTAAATGAGTCGTCGAAAATAAATATTTCTGGGTTTCTGTAAACAGCTCTTGCTATAGAAATTCTTTGCTTTTGTCCACCAGATAAATTTCTACCACCTTGTGCAACATATGAATTATATTTTTCGTCTAGGTTTTGTACAAATTCATCTGCCTGTGCTGTTTGAACTGAATTTTCAAGGTGATTTTCTTTTACATTTAAATTTTCATTATCACCAAATACAACGTTAGACTCAACTGTCCCTGTGAAAAGAGTTGCTTTTTGAGAAACATAGCCTATCATAGCATTAAGTGCAGTTTTGGAATATTCTTTTACATTCATTCCACCTACTAAAACCTCACCGTCTGTTGCGTCGTAAAAACGTGGAATTAAATTAATTACCGTACTTTTACCACAACCAGTCGAACCGATAAAGGCAACAACTTCGCCTTTTTTAGCTGTGAAATTTATATTTTTAAGCATATAGTCGTCTGCATCTGGGTATTTAAAGCTAACGTTTTTAAACTCGATTTCGCCTACTTTAGCTACATCAGAACTAGTTTTTGTACCACTTATAATACTTTCTTTTCTGTCTAGCACTTCGTTTATACGTTTAGCCGCAACACTTGCACGAGGTAAAATCATAAACACCATAGATAACATAATAAATGACATAACTACTTGCATTGCATAGGCTGTATACACTACCATGTCTGAAAATAATGTTATTTTATCCATGCCTATTGCTTCGTTAATTATTACTGCGCCAACTAAATAAACAGACAAAACCAAACCACTGCTTATCATTTGCATACTTGGCATTAAAAAAGACATAGTTCTTGAAGTAAACAAATTAGTTTTTGTTAGTTTGTCATTAGCTACTTCAAATTTTTCGCCTTGATATTCTTCTGCATTGTATGCTCTAACAACGGCTAGACCGTCTAAATGTTCTCTTGAAACTCTATTTATATTGTCTGTTAAAACTTGCAATTTTTTAAATCTTGGAACTGCAAGTGAAAGACAAGTTGATATTATTGTAAGTAAAACTGCTACTGCTACAATTGTTACAACAGACCATGCGCTGTTTTTTGTAGAAATTTTTGCTATAGCCCAAACTGCTGTAATAGGCGCTTTTACAAGCATTTGCATTCCCATAACTATTAGCATTTGCACTTGTGTTACGTCGTTTGTTGTTCTTGTAATTAAACTTGCTGTTGAAAACGAATTAACGTCTTTCATAGAAAATCCCATTACTTTTTGGAAAAGTTTTGACCTTACTATAAAAGAAAAATTAGAAGCAATTCTAGCTGCTATTATAGCAACAAATAAAGATGCCACTAAACTACCTAAAGCACAAAGCACCATTTTCCCACCAGCTACATAAATGTCGCTCATTACACTGCCTTCGGTTTGCACCAAAAGTGTAATTTCGGACATATAGTCTGGCAAGGTTAAGTCCAAAAAAGCCTGAACGCAAGTTAAGGCTATTACAACCAATGCTAACAAAAACTCTGTCTTTGTTAGGTTTTTTAATATTTTAACCATGTGGTATTTCCTCTTTATTTCTCATATTTTCTTCCATTATATTTTTGAATTTTTTCATATCGTTTAAAAGTTTAACCAAATATTCCATACCAAACTCATCAATAAGTTGTTCGGCAGATTTTTTCAATGTTAACTTTGTTGAATTAGCCAACATTTTACCTTTTGCCGATAATTTAACAACTGTAATTCTTGCATCTATAGCAGAATTAGATTTTTCGATTAATTCTTTTATCTCTAGTTTTTTTAGCAAAACAGCCATTCTTGCAGAGCTTATTTTCAAATAATCGCTAATATCTTTTGACTTAACTTCGCCTTCACTGTCATGCAAAAATTTAATTACGCCCATAATTCCCATCTCATTTTGTATTAAATTTTCATAAGACTGTGTTGGTCTGTTTTCGTGAAGCAAATCTAAAATTATATCAATCTCTTCTTTATTTGCCATATTATACCTCCATAAAATTAATATGCTAACCTGGTTAGTATTATAGCATTGCTAACTAGGTTAGTCAATATATATTCTATTAATTTACAAAATATACATAATTTAAGTTTTTATATATTAATTATAGGATTAATTTTGCCTTTTAATTCATTGTTATGCAATCTAGTAAACTATACTATTATGTCTAATTTTTCTCTTTTTAGCTGTGCTAGTTTTTTACTAGTTGATTTTCGTGTTTTTATTTGTTACAATATTCTTGTAGTCAATTTATAGGTGTTTTTAATAAGGAGATTTTATGGGAAAAGTAATAATAATATGTGGAAAAATCGGTTCAGGCAAATCAACTTATGCAAACAAATTAGTAAAAGAGTTAAATGCTGTTAATATAAGCCAAGATGAACTTATGATAGATTTATTTGGTGTAGACTTGTATTTTGAACAACGTGAAGTTTACGAAAAGTATTGTAATAAAGTTGAACAATATGTTAAACAAAAATCAGGCGAAGCTGCAAAAGCAGGCGCAATAGCTATTTGTGAAAATGGTTTTTGGTCACAAAATGAACGTAATGAGTTAAAAAGTTTTTACAAAAATATGGGTGTTAAATATGAACTGCATTATATTGACACACCTGAAGAACAACGTTTAAACAATATCAAAAAACGCAATAAAAATATAACTGAAAACAACTTGCACTTTTTCTTAACTGATGAAAAAGATATTAACCATTATTTTGAAATTCCTACAGATGATGAAATTGATGTTAAAGTTGTTTTTTAAGCATTGATATAGAATACTATAGTTTTCTGCTTAATCAACACGTTTGCGTTATATGCATTTCCTACATAACTGCTTGTACTTACTGTCAAACAGGCGATTAAATAAACTATTTATTTGGACTAATAAACATCATAAAAAAAACGTAGCAACTCTCGTTACTACGTTCAGCTTGTCGAAAAAGGTTTTGTATTTGTGTAAAATACCGAAAATATATTTTTAAAATGGTAGGGGCGAGCTGTGCTCGTCCGAAATCAAGATGTTAATTTATTGCTTTTATAAAATTAATAAAAATATTTCTCTATTTTACACAAAACAAGACAAA
>JAWXUM010000008.1:0-65469 GCA_044432645.1 Clostridia bacterium
AATTGAATTTCACTATAATTTCGAGAAAATCCACCCTTTCCAAGATGGAAACGGACGTGTGGGGAGGCTAATAATTTTAAAAGAATGTCTAAAATGCGGTATAGTTCCATTCGTTATTGATGAAAAACTGAAAATGTTTTATTATCGTGGACTTAAAGAATACAAAACAGAAAAAGGCTACCTGATAGACACCTGCCTAACAGCACAAGATAGTTTTAAGCTCGTATTAGATTATTTTAGAATTAAATACTAATCAAAAATTAATGCCATCAGTTTAAAACACTGATGGCATATTTTTATTAACTAGAGTCTACTTAAAAATAAAAGTAAAGTTACAAGGTAAAATAAATTATATTTTTAATTAATTGATTCAAAAATGGGGAACATTATGTTGACAAAAAAAGAATTTAGTTTTATAATTATTTTTATAACGAATAAGAAATATAGGGGTAATTATGGGAAGTACAATTTATGTTGTGTCTGGCTTGATAGGAGCTGTTATTTTTGGTATCGCTACGCAAAAAATAATACGTGATAAAGGCTATGATGATAATTGGTTTATATGGGGATTTTTATTTGGATTTATCGCTTTAATTGTAGCAGCTAGCAAACCACTAGAAAGTGAAAAAGTTGTTAATGTCAAGGAAAGTAACTTTAAAAATGGAGAATGGTTATGTACTTGTGGAACTGTAAATCAAGTCTATAACTACGATTGTAAATGTGGTCAAACCAAACAAGACGTTATGATTTTTAAGCAAAACAATAAATCAAACAATATACCTAATACTATAAAAACTACTAATAAATCAATTGTAACTGCAGATGACTTATTAAAACTAAAACAATTACTTGATGCTGGAATAATTACTCAAGATGAATTTGATGCAAAGAAAAATAAATTTTTAGAACAATAATTTCATGAAAAATGAATTTCGAAAAACAGAGCTAATAATTATAACTATTAGCTCTGTTTTTTATTATTAAAAAATATTGGGGGCAAATTGGGGTCAAAATGCATGAATTTTCAAAAAAGGTAAAAAAATAAAGGCTATTTAGTTAAATAAAAAGGTGGAAGCTTTTTATTATCGAGGAGCGTTGTCAGTGAAGAACCGACAAGTTTCTGCCTAAATAGACTTTATTTTTTATACAATTCAAACAAATTGTATAAGCTTTATGAACTTTGAGATAAAAATAAAGCTTACATTAAGCAAGCTTTACTTTTAAAAAGTTTGGTTGCGGAGATAGGGATTGATGTTGTATGCTCTTAGGGTTGGAACTTGAACCCCTACCACTTTTTAATTAGACAGCTATTTTTAATTGTTTGTGTTTTTCTTTAGCAATTTGGATTATATTTTTTTGTGGCTGACCGACAAGTCCTATATCTCTGTAGTAAATCCACACGTCTTGAACTGCGTTTCTTTTGGATTTTTCTGGTCTTTCTTCGACTATGATTTTGTCTATGAAAGTTCTTAGAATTTCGCTTGTCAGTTCATTGATATTGGTGTATTTTTTAGCTTTTGAGATAAACTTTTCGGTGTCTTGCATTGTGTTTTCAAGTTTTACGATTTGCTCTTTTAAGTCTGGAAGTGAAGTTTTTATCTCTTTTTGTTCTTGGTTATAGCAAGTCGATAACATTTGGAATTGCTCGTCTGAAATCTTGCCAAGCACATTATCTTCGTAGGTCTTTTTGAACAATACTAGCAGTTCGTTATCACGCTTTTCTAATTTAGAAACTTGTTTGTGTAGCTTGCTAAGTTCCTTTTTAGTTTCAGCATTGCTTTTATCGATTATGAACTTAACAAACTTTTCTTCGTCTTGCCTTGCAAAATGTGTGACTCTTTTGATTTCATCAAGTAACATTGTTTTCAAATGCTTTTCACTAATTCTGTGAGGTGTGCATTCTTTACTACCATATTTTCTGTTTGTAGCACATACGAAATAGCAGTTGCCAGTTTTGTTTTCCCTTGTAAACGAGAGTGGTTTTTTGCAGTCGTTACAGAATACCATACCAGAAAACATATTAGGAATCAACTCGCCTTTTGCGGGTCTTTTTCTGTTTTTTCTAACATTTTGGCAGATTTCCCAAGTATCTTTGCTGACTAATGGTTCGTGTGTATTCTCGAATTTAACCCATTCATCTTCTGGTTTTACAATATGCTTTTTGTTTTTGTAGGACAAAGTTGTGTATTTTAAGTTGATTGTATTACCAATGTACACTTCATTATCTAAAACTTGAGCAACTGTTTTTGATGACCAATGATAGGGATGTTCGATGTCGATATTGGTAAGTTTGACATTTGTTATACTATAATAGTAGTTGCTTGGGGTTAGAATTTGCATTTCTTCAAGCTTGTTTGCTATTATCTTCGGACCACAACCATCCATACATAATTTGAAAATTAGCTTAACATTGTCGGCAGTGTCTGGGTTTGGAACTATCTTTTTAATGTCGGGATTATTCATGTAACCATAAGGAGCTCTGCCAGAAACTCTTTCGCCACGTTCGGCTTTTGATTTTATCACAGCTTTGATTTTCTTGCTACAATCTTTGGCATACCATTCGTTGATGATGTTTTTGAATGGTGTGAATTCGTTGTCGCCTTTGGCACTGTCAACTCCGTCATTGATTGCGATAAATCTTACTCCGTAAGTTGGAAAGTCGATTTCCATAAGCTTTCCAACTTGTAAATACTCACGACCTAGCCTTGACATATCTTTTACGATTAGCGTTGAAACTTGGTTGATTTCAATCAAATTCATAATTTCAATCCATGCTGGTCTTATAAAAGTCGTGCCTGAATACCCATCATCACTTTTGATTACGATGTTTTCAAAACCATGCTCTTCTGCATATTTTTGAAGTAACATTTTCTGATTTTGTATGCTGTTTGACTCACCGAAACTTTCATCTTCTTGACTTAATCTTGCGTATAAAATTGTATATTTTTGTGTTGTACCTTTCATTTTTACCTCTTTCTGTATTGCGTGGGAGGTTTTAGGTACTGAATACTGTAATTCAATTATACTCTAAAACCTCCAACAAGTCTATTATTATTTGCTGTAATCGTTATCAATTATTTGTAGCATTTTATCATCAATAGCGACTAAATTGTCAGTAGGGAATACCGAGTGAATTCGATATCCTTTTCCATCAATATCCATATATCTGTGTGAATAACATTTGCCTTGATATTTTTGAAGTTTGCTATCGGTGAATTTATCATCAACAATTTCCGTTGTTTCATAAGCTCCAAAAACTTTGTTTTCCATATAATATTTAGCTTCGTTTTGTATCTCTCTCATTAATATCCTCCCATTTTTATATCATTTTTCGGTGTGTAATCTATTTCATTTTCTTGTTCTAATTTTAAATTATCAATGTAATTTTCTACATCTTCATCATTTATGTCGCTTTCGTTTTGTGATTTTAGCCACTCAATTAATAGGTAAACACCAGCTATTGTTAAGGCTGTTATTTCTACCATAGTTAATATTTCAGCCATTTTATCATCTTCATTTTCTGCTTGTTCTAATCTTTTAATTGACCACATCAGGTTGTTGGTTAAAGTCCTAGTTGATGCTTTATTAGTAGAAAAGTTATCAGACCTGTCAACATCATGAAGTTCAGCAGAATTATTCCTATTGCTGTTTTCAAGTTGGAACAGTTCTTCTCGTTCAGCTTCCCATCCAGTTCTTGTTTCTGTTGTAGGATTTGCAGCATCTGCTTGAGTTCCTTGAGCTCCTGATAGTATTGATGTCGGTTCTCTAGTTGTTTCACATTGTAATTTATCGACTGTATTTTCTCTTGTGAATTGTTCAGTATATCCACTATCAACTGCTGATTGTCGAATATATTGTCTATATTCTGCTCCGTCCAACTGCAACTGCTCGGCTTGTGCAATTCTTTCAATTTGTTCAATTCTTTGTCGTCTAAGTTCAAATTCTTTCTCCATTCTAATTTTCAAATATCGTTCTTGGTGTAGTTTATTATCTCGGCATTTCATTGAGTTTGGGCAAGTGTAAGTTATGCTTTTTCTGTTTTCTTCCCATTTTACTTGATATCCCTCTGATTGCATTAGCTTTTTAAATTGCTCTTTAGATTTAGAAAATCTCATGCAATCATCTATGGTATTTATCAGCTTAAACTTCCAACTTTCGCCTTTTAAAGCTGAGTGATATTCTTTGCTACTCATTTGATTTTCTCTTTTGTTTTTTGAGTAAGTCGTAAGAGGTGTATCGCCAAATTTCAAACAAATCTCATCATTTATCTTTCTGTTATTGACTAAATCATCATGGTTTTGATGTAACTTTTTACCTGTTTCAAAATTTACAGAGTTGATAATTATATGGTTGTGTAGATTTTCGGTGTTCTGATGGGTTGAAATAATTGCTTCAAAATTTGGAAATTCTTTTGCTACAAATTCTAAACCAATTTGATTTATTTCTTGTGGTGTTAGGTTTGTATTTGACGGAAATGACTGAACAAATTGATAAAACATTCGTCCGTTGTTTTTTCTAAATTGGTTTTTAGTGGTCATCATTTCGTCAAATGCTGATGGCACTAAACAATTAAATCCAGTGTTTAAACCTTTGGTTTTCTCCATGTCAAGAGCATAGGTTATACTCTTAAGCATTGCCGTTTTAGTTTGCGTTTTGTTTTTGATAGCGTATAAAATTCCTATATAATCACCTCCGATATATTGTTGATTTTTGAATGAACTAAGCTTAATTCGAGGATCATGTTTTCTAAATTGATTGAACTAATTTTACCCATATTGGCTAAAGTTGTAAGCTGATTTAGGTTTCGTCCAATAGCTTTTAGTTCGGTTGTTAGCTGTGACAATCCGTCTATCACAACTATTGGTTTATCAAGTGCTTGTCTTGTGAGATATTCTGTTGTTGTCAAATGAGCTTTTTTAGCTTTCGACTTGATTTTATTAAGGTCGTTTTCGTTAATTCTAAATGCAAAGTTTTTGTTTTTCATAAGTTCCTTTCTGCGTAAATATATGGTTTGCGTTCTTAAGGGGTTCGGGTTCGCCCGACAAGCTGTGTTCGCCGTATAGGCGAATGCTATGCTTGCCTCTCTTGTAAGAGAGTTTTCGTAGATAAAAGTTAGTGGGTGCTGACACCAATGACGCCACTGACACGAGATTTAGGTAGGGAACAGTAGTAGAAGTTTAACGTCATTGCTGTGTTTTTCAATTGTGCATAGTCAAATCATCCTTTCTAAATTCAAAAAAGTGGGAGCAATATTCATATTACGAAACAGGTGTTTTTTACCCTCTACTATATAAAGACACTTCTAAGCCAAAATGTTCCTAAGTAGATAAAAAATTTTAAAAATAAATTTATCCCTCTAATAGGTAGAACACGAGAAACTAATTTTGTAACCCCTTTTGCAAAAATATTTTAATTAATTTAAAATGTCCTATACTATATAGCTACAACCTACAAAGCAAAAAACCACCATTAATTTTTTATAAAAAATATCCCTACACCTATTTACACACTCAGAAGCAAAAACACAGGGTGTTTTTCAAAAAAAGTTTTTAAAAATATTTTTGCAAAATAAAAAAGCCCTTTGAAATTAATCAAAGAGCCTTAGTGTAAATATAAAATTGTGTATATATACTTATTATGTATTCAGAAATGAAAAAGTAATTGTTTTGTAGGACAAATAAAAACCGATGGTTATGACAAATTAATTTTGAGTTTAATTAATCACAGATACGAAAAATATATAAATCTTACTCTGAAAATTTTTCTTTATATTATAATTATGTATCAAGATTTCAATAATGTATAAAAATCAATAACAAATAAAAACCAATTTGATAACAAATTAATTTGCAAAAAAAATAACTCTCTACTATATAGGACAGTTGTAGAGAGTTTGTAAACCAAAATTATTTAATTTTATTACAGACACGAAAAATATATAAATTTCACTCTATGAAATTAACGTCATTGGTGTCATGGTGTCATAGTTTGTTTTTATCAACAGAAAAAATATAATAATTTTAAGTGTGGTAAGTGTAACTTGGTAAGATATTTCTAGTGTTTATCACGTTCTTTGGATTTTTACAAGTGTAACCAAAGCGTAACTTAAGTGTAACTGGTAACACATGAGTAACATTTGGGTAACACTTGCGTGTGTGCGAAAAAGTCAGTGTTCATCAGATTTTTGGGACTTGGTAACACTTACCACACTTGTTTTAAAGTAAAGCTGTTATATATACAAAAAAATCTGTCACTACTGACACTTTACAAAAAAGTCTAGGTTTTAAGCCATTCTTAGGAAATTTACTAGTGACACCTTTTCGTTACTTTACCGACACAAATGACAGAAATATATCGGATAAATAACAGGTTTAAATTGCGATAAACTCAGTGTTTGCAAGGGTTTCTAGGAAAAGTGACAGAATGACAGAAAATTTAAACAAGAGTAACGTCCTAATTAAAAATCCTTTCTCTAACGCCAAACAAATTCGCAAACTGTGGCTCATGAGCCTTGTCTGTGATTTTAAGTTAGTTGGGGTGGTATCCTTACCCTAAGAGCGAATAATAAATCGACAAACTCTGACTTAGGTCTTGTCAACTACTCTAAAAACACGTTGTTAGTCCTTGCGTAATAATAGGCAAAAAGCATTTTAATTATGTGTTATATTAGCTTAAAATATCGTATATTATATAATTTTGTTTATTATAGCAATAGAACTAAAAAAATATATATGTTATAATTACACTGTGCAAAAAGAACATCAATTCAAGTTTAAGGAGATAGTTATGAAGTATAGAATTGGAATAATTGGAAGTGGTTCAATAAGCAAATCTCACACATATGGTTTTGATAAATTAAATGAATTATATCAAGATTTAGAGCTTGAAAAGGTCGTTATGTGTTCTAGAAACATTACTGTAGATAGAGCAACTGAACTTGGTTGGAAAGAAATTGAAACAGATTGGAAAAAAGTTGTTGTTAGAGATGATATTGATGTAATAGATATTGTTGCTTACGATAATTTGCATTTTGAGATTGCTAAATTTGCGTTAGAAAATGGTAAACGTGTGATTTGTGAAAAACCACTTTCCGATACATCAGAACAAGCTTTAGAATTATCTAAATTAGCAATAGAAAAAAACATACCTGCTACTGTATGTATTAATTATAGATACATACACTCAGTTCGTTGTATTAAACATCTTATTGATACTGGTGTTTTAGGTGAGATACGACATATATTTGGTTCATTTTTAATGAATTGGGCAGTAAATGTTAATGGTGGTATGTATTGGAGATTAAACGATTCATATAGTAAGGGTGGAGCTTTAGGTGATTTAGGAACTCATATTATTGATATGTGTGAATATTTTGGACTTGATTTTTCATCTGTGTGTGGTATGAATGAAGTGTACGGAAAAGAAAGACTATTGGGTACTGAAATGGTAAGCACTACTGCAAATGAATTATCAGTATTTAATGCACGTTTTTCAAATAATGCACTTGGTATTTTTGAGCTTTCAAGGGTGTCTGGTGGCGGAACTGGTATGATGATAGAAATACACGGAACAAAAGGCAATGTAAAGTGGGAGAAAAACAACATAAATACATTAAAAATTCATATGGCTGACGACCCAGAAAATAAATGGAGCTATAAAGAAATTTTAGCAAGTGATATACTCCCCATGGATTATGACTTTAAACATGAATTTATTCAAATGGATAGCTACACTCTATTATTTAAGGACTTTTTTATCTGTAATTCAGATTACCCTACCTTTGAAGATGGATATAAAGTTTGCAAAATAGTTGACGCTGTTATTGAATCTGATAAAAAAAGGAAGTACATAAATCTAAATTAAGTTTAATAAGTGAAAGGATGGTTCAATGCTTAGAAAATTATTAGCACTGTGTGTAGTAGCTAAACTACAAATCCAAATGGCGTTTGTATATAGACTTAACTATTTGTTTGGCATAATATCGCTGTTTTTGCCAGTTGCTGCTTCGTATTTTATATGGACTGGTGTTTATTCTAGTGGAACCGTTGATACTGGTTATGACTTACAATCCATTTTGCTTTATTCTGTAATTGGAGTAGGTTTACGATTATCAACCAGTACAAATGTAATAACTTTATTTGAAGGACTTGTCAATTCTGGTAATATTGCTTTAGAGCTTCTTAAACCTATAAGTTTACAGGCTAAAATACTTTTTACAACAATTGGCGATGTCATACAGGGATTATTAACAAAGTTTTTTGTAGTGTTTTTATTGGCTGTTTTTATATTTAGGTTAGATATATTGTTTATTCAACCAATAAATATTTTATATTTTGTAGCACTTATGTTACTGGGATTTTTTATAGTATTTCTTATAGATTATTTAATTGGATTAATCAGTTTTTGGCTTACACAGTTGTGGGGAATTAATTTTGCCAAAAGGCAGATGATGTCTGTTCTTTCTGGAAGTCTTATCCCTCTTACAATGTATCCTACTGCATTAGTTACAGTCTTAAATTATACTCCATTCCCTTACATATATGGATATCCACTTGATGCATTAATAATGGGAATAACGTCAGAAAGATTTTTAGAAATTGTGATAATCGATTTGATTTGGATAATCGGATTATTTGTTTTAAGTAGAATAGTTTGGTTCTTTGGTTCTAAAAAAGTATTTGTGCAAGGAGGTTAAGTATGAAAAAATATTTAGTTATATATTTTAAAAGACAAGGTTATAACATAGCAACCGAACTGCAATATCGTGCTAACTTCATATCAACACTAATTACTGTATTTGCACAGCCAATAACAATGATTTTATCGTTCTATATAATCACAAGTCAGTTTGAAACCTTTGCTGGCTGGACTTTTTTTCAAATGTCTTTTATTTATGGAATTTGGAGATTAGGACATTCAATATCAATATCATTTTTCCAACAAGGCTGGGATATAGGAAATTTTGTAAGAAATGGTGAATTTGATAAATATTTAGTTAAACCTTTAGACCCACTATTTCAATTGTTTTGTATTAGGTATCAGAAAATAGGATTTCCACATTTTATTTCTGGAATTGTAATTGTTGCATTTTGTTCGGTAAAGCTTAACTTAACTTTTTCTGTTTTAGATGTTGTTTTTTTAATAATAACTGTTTTGTCCGCTGCTATTATCGAAATGTCTGCAACTTTATTGTTTTCGTCTTTTTCCTTTTGGATAACAGATGCCAGTAATATCTTAAGAGTAGCATTAAACACAAATTATGAATTAATGCAATATCCTATAAATATTTATAATGATGTTTTAAAAGGTGTTTTAACATTCATTCTTCCTTATGGATTTATGAGTTTTTACCCTAGTTATCATTTTATTACTAATGGAGATGAACTTTCTAATATTTTCATATATGGTTCTCCAGTAGTAGCATTGATAATAGCAATAGTTGCAAGAAGCGTGTTTATGTTGGGAATTAAACATTATAATAGTACAGGTACATAAAAGGAGTGTGAGATATGTCAGTTATAAAAGTTGAAAATTTAAATAAAACTTATAAAACACGAATGGTTTCAAAGGGTTTAAGTGGTGGTTTTAAAGGTTTGTTTGAAAATAAGTATGCGTATAAAAAAGCTGTGGACGATATTAGTTTTTCTATTGAAAAAGGTGAAAAAGTTGGGTATATCGGACCTAACGGTGCTGGTAAATCCACTACAATTAAAATGCTAACTGGTATTTTAACACCTACATCGGGTGATATTATGGTTTCTGGACTTGTTCCATATAAAAAAAGAAAAGAAAATGCAAAACATATAGGTGTAGTTTTTGGTCAAAGAAGCCAGCTTATGTGGGATTTGCCACTAGAAGAATCTTTCGATATGCAAAGATATATCTTTGATGTTAGCAAAAATGATTATATAGATAGACTATCTTTTTTCAGAAAAACATTTGAGCTTGATGAATTCTTACGCAAACCAGTTCGTCAATTGTCTTTAGGTCAGCGTATGAGGGCAGAAGTTTGTCTATCTCTTATACATAATCCTGATATAGTATTCTTAGATGAGCCTACTATCGGACTTGATGTTGTATCTAAAGAAACTATCCGTGATTTAGTTAATAATATGAATAAGAATAATGGAACTACATTTATACTCACCACCCACGACATGCAAGATATAGAGAAAACTTGTGACAGGGTTATGATTATTGACAAAGGCAAGTTAATGTATGATGATAATATCGAAACATTAAAAGAAAAATTTGGTAACAATAAATCTATAACAATTGTTTTGGAAGATATGGCAGAAAAAGATAAATCTATATATGAGCAAGAAGGTTTAAAAATAGAATATATCGATAAAAACAAGATTACATACAGGTTATTAGGCTCAATTCCAGTAGAGCAAATTATAGCTACGCTATTCTCAAAACTAAAAATTAAAGACATTTCTATATCAAACGATAGTGTAGAAGATATAGTGAAAACTTTGTATGTTTAGTAAATCAAAATACATAAAGCACCTACTAATAAATTTTATTGGTAGGTGCTTTTTTGAAAATCAAAACAAAATAAAATATACTTTTTAATATATAGCAAATCGTATAAAACAAAAGAACAACCATCTCTGATTGTCCTTAAAAGTTGTGTGATTTAATTTTTACAGTATCCAGACCCTCGGTTCACATTCCCACCTTAAGAGCATATACCTGAACCTATGACCTTCGGGTTATGAGCTTTGCTATAAGCGAAAAATTCAGTGTTTATGGGAGTTTATAGCACTTTTTAGTCCATAAAATTGCCAAAAACCCGAGTGTCATTTCCACCCAGTCCACTGTTTCCGTCCCAGTTTTTCCTATTATGGGTCAAAACATGGGTCAAACCTTAAAAGTAATAAAGTCTAGTTTAATTTTTAATAAAAATAAGTTCTCAAAATTTGCTATGCTGTAAACAAAGAAAGAGAATTTATCTTCTTGATAGCATTTTTAATTATTTTAAACCAAATTCAATCTTTAAAGAGTTATATCTATCTTTTTCATGTGGTGATACTTCAAAAAATGGATTATATATGCAGTGTTGCATAACGTCGGCATCAATTAAAACTTCATCAAAAGAGCTATGTTTTATACCTTTACTGCTGTGATTATATATTGCTGAGCATATTTGCTCTATTTCTTTTTCGGTGAATAAAGATAATTTTTGCAAGATTTCTTTCGCAATAACTGAGCCTTTGTGTGCGTGGTTTGTGCTGTCTAAAGTAGAATAAATGTAAATGTCATGGAGCATTCCAGCAATAGTGGCGAGTTCCACATCTTCATTTCGTTTCATTGCAATTAACGTGCAAACTTGGGATACACCATATAAATGAATGTAAGCAGCTCTTTTTTCTTCATTGTTTGGAATATTAAATATCACTTGGTCAACGTATTTTCTTACTTCTTCAATTCTATTCATAAGCACCTCACTAAATTATATGTTAATTTTATTGCATGGCTCTCAAAATTTGCTATGCTGTAAACAAAGAAAGACTATTTTCTAAGCTTATCATATTGCACAACAGTTTCACCAGTTTTAAGATTAATTTTTTCTTTATATAATAAGGTATATCTTATCTGACCTTTGGTATAATCTCTGTTGGTTTTTGGAAAGAATGAGCGACAGAAATATGTATTATCCTCATTTTTAGAAATAAATATGTAAATATCGTTAGATTCCAACGGAGTTGATAGTAAAAAATCGGCTTGAATAAACGAAAAGGCATTAATTTTTTCATTGTATCTAAAAACTAAATTGTTATTATCTAGGATTTTTTCAATGTTGGCAAGTGGGATAAATCTATCTTCAATTTGAGAAATAAACTCACTTGTAGATATTTTTGCATAAGTTAATTTGTTATTAATAATGTCTGTGAAAACCTTAAAACGATTTTGATTAGCAACTTCTAAATCTCTAAGTTTAACAAGACCCATTAAATGATGAAACTGTGAAGAAAGAAACCTAATTCTAAGTTCAATTTTTTCACCTTTTCGCCCTAAAACAATTTTGTATTCAGTATGGGTAAGATTTTCAAATGCTTTTGCACACGCCAATAGTTTGTCCATAAAATTCCTCTCTGTATAAAGAAAGTCGCCTTGCTTTCACAAGACGACTAACAATAGCGTTTTCTTTCGGTATTACTACCTACATCGGTTCGAGGTTGCCACTCAACCCATCCGTAGAGCTCCATACAACAAGGCGACCGATACCCCCTTGCATATCAACACTCAAACAGACACACAGTCGTTGCCTGTTGTTATTATTATATTACACTATTATAGCAAATATGTCAACGAGTTTAGAAAAATTTGCTATGCTGTAAACAAAGAGAGCTATTTTATGATATTGCGATGCGTTCGTATTTAAAACTGTTTTTATATAAAGTTTCAGTTGCGATATCAATATCTCCGTCAAGCCAAGTAAGGATTCCATCGATAATTTTGCAAGTTTTGAAAACTTCATCTTTTTTCAAAACTTCAAAAACTGGAATATCAGTTAATGTTGTGGCATCAAAAAGACGATCTTCGCTTGTGTTAAACGTAACAATCATCATCATATCATCTAAAGCTTTAACGTTTACTACTTCTAAATAATCAACGTTTTCACTTGCGTAAGCAATTCCATTTATAATTCGCATAATATTCCTCCTTAAAGTGGTTTGATTTTATCAAAGGCAACGCCTTGTACAGCTTTATTCCACGCTCCATAAACTTCTTCTTCGTATAAAGCAAGCCAACCGACAACCATTTTTAGTTGCCTAATTGGTAAAGCTCCAGCGAGCAACTCGCCGTCAAGAGCAATAGAAGCTTTATATTCTCCATAAGTTACGTGAACGTGTGGTTTATTGTGCTGAACAGTGTCTAAAAATAACATTTTAATTATAATTCCTTGAAATCGACATATTTCTGGCATAATAAATCTCCTTTTGTATAGTATATCCACTGCTGTTTACAAATAAGTTATTAATGTAATTTTATCATAAAATTGCGATTTTTTCAACTTATACATTCAATTTTTTCCTAAGTGCTTCTAGGCAATCGTCTGCATCTAGCACTTTGCCTTCCCTAATTTCATCTTCTGCTAACGCAAGTTTGGTGTAAAGTTCAAGCTTTGCAATTTTTTCTTCATAAGCTTCTAAATCCATTATTACCATTGAACCATAACCATTTTTGGTGATATAAATAGGCTCTTTTGTCTCGCTACACATTGCAGAAATAAGAGAAGTGTTTTTTAAATCTTTAATTGGAATAATTTGTGGCATATCTATCAACTCCTTTATGGGATAATTATACCATTATTATATGTGAATTTCAAGATAAAATTAGCGTTTTAAGATTTTCCTTGAATACTTATCATATAATTGCTATAATTATTTTATTAAATAAACTCGAGGTGGCTATGAATTTAAGTGTTGGAATTTGCGACGATGAGATACGTCAAACTGAATATATTAAAAAGCTTGTTAGCGTTTGGGCTAAGGAGCAAAATTTCTCTGCCCAAATTAAAGTGTTTAGCAGTGCCGAGAACTTTCTTTTTGAATATGAGGACTGTAAAAATTTTGACATTTTGCTACTAGACATAGAAATGGGCAAAATCAACGGCGTTGAGCTTGCCAAAGAAATACGCAAAAAAGACGAGGCTGTGCAAATTATATTTATCACAGGTTTTTCTGATTTCATGGCAGAGGGTTTTGAAGTTTCGGCACTTCATTACTTGATGAAACCAGTTAAAATGGAAAAGCTTTTTGAAGTTCTAAACAAAGCAGTGGCTAAAATTAGCTATAAGGAAAAGCCTGTTATAATAGAAAACACAAAAATTCTGCCAAGCGAAATTTACTATGCCGAAAGCATAGGTCACAAGAGTAAAATCGTCACTAAAACAGAAACAATTGAAGCAAAAATTCCACTAAATAAGCTAGAAGAAATGCTTGGAACTGGCTTTGTAAAAGTTCATCGTTCCTATTTAGCCAGTATAAACTTTATTAAAACCATAGGAAAAACTGAAATTATTTTAGATAGTGGCGAAGAAATTCCAATGTCACGCAGATTATATCAAGACGTAAACAAGGCTTTTATCAAACATTTTAGAGGTGAGCAAGATGGGACTATTTAACCTACTTTTCGGCAAAATGATAGACAAAAGAATATCAGCATACCAAAGCGACCTCATACAAAAGCACTGTGACGAAGTTGAAAATATGTACAAGCAAATGCGTGGTTGGAGGCATGATTACCACAACCATATTCAAAAAATGAAAGCTCACTTAACACTTAATCAAGTGAATAAGCTTGACGAATATCTAAATGAATTAGACAAAGATTTAACACAAGTTGACACAGTTATCAAAACTGGAAATGTGATGATAGACGCTATTTTAAATAGTAAATTGTCGCTGATAAAATCTAAAAACATAATTGTTAACACAAAGGCGATAGTCCCTGAAAACTTACAAATTTCAGAACTTGACCTTTGCATTATAATCGGAAACTTGCTTGATAATGCAGTTGAAGCCTGTGAAAATCAAGAAAACGCATTTATCCGTGTGTTTATTGGCATACTCAAAAATCAATTATACATTTCTGTAACAAATTCCGTTTCACATAATATAAACAAAAAAGATAAAATCTACCTATCCACTAAAAAGGAAAACAACCACGGTTTTGGACTTATGAGGATAGACAAAATAACAGCAAAATATAATGGCTTTGTAAACAGACAAAACGAAGACGGAGTTTTTTCGACAGAAATTCTTTTGCCTATGGCAAAAAGTTCGGAGTTCAGAATTCAGAATTCAGAGGAGAACGAAAATGGAAAGTAGCATTATATCAGAAAAAAGTAAAACTTTTGCAATACGCATTATTAACTTGAACAAATATTTAAGAACAGAACATAAAGAATTTGTTTTGTCTAATCAAATATTAAAAAGTGGAACTAGTATTGGAGCAAATGTAAGAGAGGCGAGACGAGGTCAAAGTTCTGCTGATTTTATTTCTAAGTTAAGTATATCTTTAAAAGAAGCTGATGAAACCCAATATTGGTTAGAATTATTGTATGAAACAAACTATATATCAGACAAAGAATTTATTTCGTTGAATAAAGATTGCGAAGAGCTAATTAAAATTTTAGTTTCAATTATTAAAACAACTGCAAATCAATAATTCTGAACTATGAACTCATAACTCTGAACTATCTAACCATTCGTGCGTGAAATCATACCATTCACGCACATTTTTTAATTATAATAGGCTGATATGTTATTATAACAACAAGGAGGTGTTACAATGAAAAATCAAAACAAAAAGTATACAACAATTAGTAATATGTTGTTCTGCTTAAAAAGCACTAAAGAATATTTACCCAAACTTTTGGTATGGACTTTTTTGTCAATTATTGTTCAGTTAGCTTTGCCCATTATAGAAATATATTTACCAAAAATTATTATTGATGAATTAACGAATAATGACTCATTACAGCCTTTATTGTTAGTGGTACTAATTTCTACATCATTATTTGCTGTTTTTACAGCTTTTTCAAAACTTTGTGATAAATATGTATATAACAATAAAGTGCAAATGGGTTCATATTACATACATAAAGTATCTCAAAAAAATTTAAGCACAGATTACACCAATTATCAAAATGAAGACTTTTTATCTTTGCAACAAGAATCGTATGATATGTGTGGCAGAAATGAGTCAGTACTTATAAATATCTACTATATATGGATAACATTGCTCTCCAGCACTTTAGGTTTTATTGTTTATACTTCTATTTTAGCGAATTTGAATTTCCTTATTGTAATTTTTTTAATTATAAGTTCATTAGCAATTTATTTTTTAAATAAGCCAATAACAAACTGGACTGAAAAAAACAATGCTCAAAGAGCAAAATATTCTCATAAATTAGGATATATTGATAGTGTTTCTTCAGATATTAAGTCAGCAAAAGATATTCGACTTTACGGCATGGCAGAACATTTAAAGGAAATATACAATCAAAATGTTTTGAAAATAGAAATTTGGTATAAAAAGTATTCTAAATTAATTTTAAAAGTTGTTTTTGCTAATTCATCAATTTCACTTTTAAGAGAAGGTATAGCTTATGCTTACTTAATTTATATAACCTTAAACAGTGAAATATCAGTAGGACAATTTGTATTATACTTTTCAGCTATAACTGGTTTTTCAACTTGGCTACAAAACATAATAACACAGTTCACACAGATGAATAGGACTTCAATGCATATTAGTAAGTTTAGAAATTATCTTGAATTTGATGAAAATTTTAAACGTGAAAATGGCATAAATATAAACGATAAGTTATCTAGTCCTTGCACGATAGAAATTAAGAATGTAAAATATAAATATCCTAATTCTGATAACCTTATACTTGATGATATGAGCTTGAATATAAAAAAAGGCGAACATTTAGGTATAATAGGACTTAATGGTGCAGGAAAGACTACTTTAGTCAATTTAATATGTGGTCTTACTGACCCAACACAAGGAGAAATTTTATACGATAAAATAAATATCAAAGACTATAATCGCAGCGATTATTATAAATTGTTTTCTGCTGTATTTCAAAATTATAGTTTATTAGCTTTATCTATCGAAGAAGTAATAGCAGAAACTACTACAGAAAATATTGATAAAAACAAGCTTGCCGAATGTTTAAAAATAGCAGGAATTTATGAAAGAATTTTAAGTTTACCAAATGGTGTTAAAACAAAAATTGACAAATCGGTAAATGATAATGCTACAGATTTTTCTGGTGGTGAAATTCAAAAGTTATTGCTTGCTAGAGCGATTTATAAAAATTCACCTATTTTGATATTAGATGAACCAACCGCGGCGCTTGATCCTATTGCTGAAAATAAATTATATAATAGTTATCATGAAATAACAAAAGGAAAAACTTCTATATTTATATCCCATAGACTAGCAAGCACAAGATTTTGTGACCGAATTATACTTATAAACAACGGAAAAATAGAAGAAATGGGTACACATACCGAATTATTAGCTAATAAAGCTATGTATTACGATTTGTTTGAAACACAGGCTACATATTATCGTGAAAGCGTGGTGGACAATAATGAATGAAAAAATTAGTTTTAAAGAAAGAATATCAATTACTTTAAGAGCAAAAGACACAATAAAAGAATATTGTCCTAACCTTATGCAAACGATATTTATACAAGCTATTGTAACTGCACTTCAACCTTTTGCAACTATTTGGTTTTCTGCACAAATAATCAACGAACTAACTAAAGGTGATAATTTAAAACTAGTTGTCTTTTATGCTGTTGTAGTTGTGCTTTTAAACTATATAATATCTATAATAAAAGGTAGAGTTGATATTTTGCAAAGTGAACGTGAGTCACAAATGTGGTCATATTTTGATAAAATATTTACAGATAAGTTGCTTTCATTAGACTTTGCAGACCTTGAGAATTCAGAAATACAAAAGCAAAAAGCCAGAGCTAGAGAGAATTTATTTACATTTGGAAATGGTTTAGCACAATTTATTTGGACTATAAATTCTACCATTCAAGCAATTGTAAGCATAACTGTATCAATTTTTATGACTGTTAATTTATTTGCTTCAAAATCAGATAATATGTTTTTAAATTCTCCTATTTGGATTTTAGTTTTAATTATGCTAATTTTATTTAGTGGATTAATTAATGCTAAATTGTTTCAAAAGAATGATACCTTGTTTAATAAATGGTGCGACACTACAGTGGTTTTTAATAGGCTATTTAAATTTTTTGGTTTTACAATTTGTAAAGAAAACGACAGAGCCAAAGATGTACGTATTTATAGACAAGATATTCTTGCCGACAAGGAACTATATCGTTTAGAAAAAACAGCAAATAAAGACAAAACTTATCAATTTCAAACATCAATGAATGAATTTTTAGCATCATTGTCTATTGGTGTAAGTAATATTTGTTGTTATATGTTTGTAGTGCTAAAATCATTTTATGGTGCTTTTGAAGTGGGAAGTGTAATCGGATATGTTGCCGTCCTTGCTAGATTTACAAATGGATTACAACAACTTATTTTTGGTCTTACAGATAATGCTATTTATACAGTTCATTTAAAAAAGTTATTTGATTTCCTCGACATTCCAAACAAAAAATATCAAGGAACTTTGCCAGTGGAAAAAAGATATATGTGTAATGACGGTGACAATGATTATGAGATTGAGTTTAAAAATGTTAGTTTTAAATACCCAAACACCACAGTTTACGTACTTAAAAACCTTAATTTCAAGCTTAAAATTGGTAAAAAACTTGCTGTGGTTGGAATGAACGGCTCTGGCAAAACTACTATGATTAAACTTTTAACAAGGCTATACGACCCAACAGAGGGTGAAATTTTGCTTAACGGAATAGACATTAAAAAGTATGACTACAAAGAGTACATGAGCATTTTTGGTGTGGTTTTTCAAGATTTTAAGTTGTTTGCATTTACTTTAGGGCAAAATGTTGCTTGCTCTACCGAATATGACAGCAAAAAAGTTAAAGACTGTCTAATAAAATCAGGACTTAGCCAGCGACTTGCAAAAATGCCAAAAGGGATAGACACTTGCATTTATAAGAATTTTGAAGAAGATGGAGTGGAAATCTCAGGTGGCGAGGCACAAAAAATCGCCCTTGCAAGAGCCTTGTATAAAGACGCACCATTTATTATCTTAGACGAACCAACAGCAGCCCTCGACCCACTTGCAGAGTTTGAAATTTATTCAAAGTTTAACGAAATAGTAGGCGAAAAAACAACAGTCTATATTAGCCACCGATTATCAAGCTGTAAATTCTGTGACAATATCGCCGTATTTGATAAAGGTGAATTAATCGACCAAGGCACTCACGAAGAACTTTTATCCAATGAAAACGGAAAATACACCGAACTATGGCACGCCCAAGCGCAGTATTATAATTAAAAATTAACGAAATATTTTTTGCTTTGTAACTAGCTATTCCATACTTAATGTGATATACTCCTTGTTAACAAAAACAAAGGAGTATAGAAAATGGCGAAGTTTACACTGCAAGAATTTTACTTAGGCGATGAGTATAACGTTATGGGTGAGGCTGTAAAGGATTTACTTACAAATGGCTCACCTGATTATGAAGAACGAACTGGAATTGAGCTACTCATAGCAAAGCATTCTATCAAAGCAGCAATTAAAATGATTGAAAAAGGCGATTTTATTTTAGACCTAGAGTCTGAAATGAAATCGCTTTCGCTATATCTGGGGGTGATTGAATGAAAATACTAGAAGAACTATATCACGGCAACATAAATCCTAATGTGAAATTTTACAAGCAAAATACTAACTACGCAAAAGCAATGGACATTATTGCAACAAATGAAGACAGATAGTCGAATAAGCCCCAAATCATCATATCTTGGTGGCTAAAATTTCGCCTATCTTCGTTGTCGTCAATCGTATACGCCAGTATTACTCATTCCTCCGCCTAAATAGACAAAATTTTATCTCACCAATATTCAGACGCTTTGGAGCTTAATCGACTATACTCCCAGCAATACTTAAAGGAACAGAGAAAAAAGTTTTTATGGAATACCTAGATGCACAAGCGATAGTTATGAGGGAAAGCAGCGTGGAAGAGTTTATCATAGGATTTAAACTAGGAGCTAAAATCACACTAGCAATGGTTTCAGAAGATGACAGAATTTTTAAAGATATAGTGTAAAAATAGTGAGCAAATTAAGGGTATGCGTTTAATCGACACCCTTTAGCTATATCAAATTTTGGGGCGCTGTAATCAAAGAAAGAGATTTAGCAATATAGCTATTGAAACAACTAAAATATTAGAGGCTTTGCCAATTGAATTTTTAGTTTGGTATGATATAATTGTGTATACAGATTATAATATAATAGGGGGACATTCAATATGATAAAAGCTATTTTATTTGATTTTGACGGAGTACTAACTGTTGACAAGACAGGCTCTACCTCGATAACTAACTATATATCGAAAAAATGTAATATCCCTTTAAGTGATGTAAAAAAGAGCTATTACAAACACAATCATGCCTTATTAAAAGGAGAAATTGTTCATGAAGATATGTGGGATGAATTTTGTGGTGATTTAAAGAAAGAAATTTCATATGATATTCTCATAGAATCTTTTATCGAAACAAGACTTGATGAAGAAATGATTAATATTGTAAAAAATTTAAAACATCAATATTTAATTGGCTTGATAACAGATAACAAGTTAGATAGGATAGATACTATTTTCAAAAAAGCAAATTTGTATCAATATTTTGATTGCATTGCAGTTTCTGCGGAATTGAAAATAAATAAAGAATCAAGTGAAATGTTTGAATATGTTAGCAAACAGTTACAGGTGAAACCTAATGAATGTTTATTTATTGATAACTCAGAAAAGAATTTAGTAATGCCAAATTCAATTGGTATGAAAACTATTCTTTTTGACGACGAGAAAAGAGACATAAAAAACTTTAATATTATATTGAATAACTTACTATTGTGAGCTATTTATTCAATAAAAAATCAATTTTAACCCACAAAATCCCAAAGGATTTAAAGCGTTTGAACATAAAAGTTAGCTAGGTAAGGGTAAGACACCACCTAGTAAAGTTAAGGCGAAAAATCGAAAGAATTCAAAGGCTTTTGAGCGTTAATTCAAACAAGTTTGCAAAGGATAAATAACCACAAGCGTAACAGCGATTTTAAGTAGAGTTGCCCCAATCTAAGTCAAGGCAAAACGATTTATTATTTGCCCATAGAGTAGTTACACCACTAAAAGTTTTTAGGACAGACAACCACAACTTTGGATAAGGAAATTTAATATTGAAAATAGGACTTTTACAAATAGTAGGAGTTCTATTTTTTATTGTTCTGTAAAATCAATTATCAAATTTTGAGCCATTGTAAACAAAGAAAAGCGTTGCTACTTTTTATAGCAGATGATAAGCACATCAACCACGTTTGAACATAGAAGTTGATATCCTAAGGGTAATACACCACCTGGAAAAGTTAAGTCCAAAACATCAAGTGCATCACCATTGTTTTAAAAATGCTTAAAAATCCGTTTACTGTCCAGACATTGGGACAGTAAGGTCTGTATAATATATTATATAATCCACTAAATTGTCAAAGTGAAATGCCTATCTTAAGAAAATTTTTATTTTTCTTAGGAACATTTTGCGTTGCAAGTGTCTTTATATAGTGGAGAGTATTTTAATTAAAAAAAGAAAGGATGATTAAATGAAAGAATCAATGTACAAAAGTTATGATGAACTGCCGTTGTTTTTAAATGCAAAAACTATTTCACAGGTGTTAGGGATTGCACCATCTAGTGCTTATGAGTTAATGCATGAAGAAAGTTTTCCTGTTTTAAAAATTGGAAACCGAATGGTTGCTCCAAAAGAGAAGTTCATTATGTGGGTAGAAAAAAATAGCAAGCAGATAATTGAATTTTTAGTTTTTACAAGGTATGAGGTTTAAAGGCTGGTGAAATCGCTATCTATGCTTATTTAATGTCGATTGAAAATCGAAAAACTTTTCAGTGCTACCCAAGTTATAAAACTATTGGTAGTGCAGTCGGAATGAGTGTAAATACTGTTCAAAAATATGTAAAAAGTTTAGAAGATAAAAATTTTATCTCAACAGAGTCAACTTCTATTTTTAGAAAAACTGGTGAAAAGGTAAACGGAAATTTGCTCTATACAATTAAGCCAATAGCCGAAACTATCCAAACTTTCCACGAAAAGCAAATGGCAGAGTTTGACAGGCAAAACGCTATTTACCGATTTGAGAAGAAAAACGACAGAGAATATATTATAGCAGGATAAAGTGACGTGGTCGTCGCAGTCACTTCGGACGGCAGTGCCGACCGTTTTTACTAGTAAACAAGCCATTCTTTACGATTTAACTCAAGGTGGTCGGATTTTACAAACTGTGTCGGCTAGGTGGACGGATTTACAAGAAATCAAGGAAATAAGCCATTTTAAAGGTGGTCGACTAGGTGGACAAACTAAATTTATCAAAATGTACACAGTTTATCATAAGTTTATATAAGATTAAACATTGAAATTATAGTATTGTTAAACTTAAAAAAAGGAGGGATTTTATGGCTAAACGTAGGGCTAATGGTGAGGGGAATATTCGCAAGAGGAGTGACGGACGTTGGGAAGGTCGGTATACTGCTGGGACTAATGCTGAAACAGGCAAACAGATTTTTAAGAATGTTCTTGCCAAGACACAGGCTGAATGTAAGGAAAAATTAAAGCTTGCTATCGAGAATGTCAAGGGGATTGATGTTACTAAAACTGACAAATATAATGTTGGTGAATGGCTTGAAATATGGTTCGAGAATTATGCAAAAATCAAGGTTAGGGCAAGTTCTCACCAAACTTATATCGGTTATATTAACAACCATATCAAGCCTAGAATTGGGGAAATTAAACTTAATAAGTTGACTAATTTGGACTTGCAAAAGATGTACAAGGACTTGCTTGAAAATGGCAGAGTGGTTAGGACAGAGAGCAAAAACCAATCAAGTGGACTTAGTGCCAAGACAGTTAGGAACATTCATCAAGTGGTTTCGTCAGCTTTAGAAACAGCTGTTTCACAAAAGTTAATCAGCTCAAACCCAGCTGAACATTGCCAACTTCCTAAAGCTGAAAAGAAAGAAATGCAGACACTCACAGCAAGTCAGCTAGAGAAATTTTTTATAGAGGCGAAAAACAGTGGAGTTTTTGAGCTGTATTATGTAGAAATTGCCACAGGTTTAAGACGTGGAGAAATTTTGGGTTTGAAGTGGAAAGATATAGATTTTGACAGCCAAACAATCACAGTTCACAGACAAATTATGAGAGTAAATGGCGAAATTATCGAAAGTCCACTTAAAACAAAAAATTCCTATCGGAAAGTTCCAATAGGAGTTGATGTGGTTGAAATACTTAAATATTTAAAAGCAAATTCAACAAGTGAATATGTGTTCTGTAATAAAGAGGGCAATGCAATCTCACCAGATAGTGTTCTAAATATGCTACACCGAGTTCTAAAAAGAGCGAACTTGCCAAAAGTAAGATTTCACGATTTAAGGCACACATTCGCAACACTTGCCTTGCAAAATGGAGTAGACATTAAAACAGTTTCATCAATCTTAGGTCACTTCTCAGCAGGCTTCACACTTGATACTTACACCCACGTAACCACAACAGCACAACTAAACGCAGCCAACACAATGAGTGGAATTTTACAAAATGCTACCATGTCAAAAATTGATACGCTGTAATCAAAGAAAGGGATTTGGCAATATAGCCCACGACATCTATAAAATGTTAGGGGTTTTGTCAATTGAATTATTGGTTTGATGTGGTATAATGTTATATAAAGATTATTTAAATTAGTTTTAGGAGGATGGTACAATGTCCGCAAGAATATTAACAAGCAATTTTGATAAAAATTTTCCAATTGATTTCGTAAATCGAATAAATGAAATAGTTATTAAACGAAATAATTTTGCTTTTGTAGCATCTGATTTTTATAATCATCACGAAAAGACAGATAAATATTTCAATTTCTATTTAAATATGTTCATTTCAAATAAAATTAATTTTAATAATGCATATGTTGTCGATGGAAGAATGACAAAACAAGAAGCACAACAAGCCATTAGTAAAGCTGATGTAGTTTGGCTTGCTGGAGGAAATACACCTCTACAATATAAATGTTTGGAAGAATATGATTTGATTTACCCAATTCAAAGCAATAATGGTGTAATTATTGGAATGAGTGCAGGTGCTATAAATATGGGGAAAGTTGCAATTTGTTCTGTTACAGCCGAAGGTGGGGAAAAGCAAATTTATAAAGGGCTTGGAGTGGTAAGTATATCTGTTGAACCACATTACAATAAAAGAGGTATTTCAGATGAATTATCGAAAATTTCTCATGAATATTGTATATATGGTTTATGTGATGAAGGAGCTATTATATTTGTTGATGACAATATTGAAATTATAGGTAATGTGTTTTTGATAAATAAAGGAGAAGCTAAACAAATATCCTAAAGACCTATTATGCACATTCTACGAATAATTTTAATAAACAAATGGAGAAGTGACAAAAAAAGTCATTGCTCCGATTTTTTAATTATATATGGGTCAAATGAAAATGTCTGCTTTTTTGGGTACGGTTTATTTCCCGTATGGGTCAAGTTATGGGTCAGGGGTTGATTTATTTGAAAAAGGGTAAAAAAATAAAGGCTATTTAGTTAAATAAAAAGGTGGAAGCTTTTTATTATCGAGGAGCGTTGTCAGTGAAGAACCGACAAGTTTCTGCCTAAATAGACTTTATTTTTTATACAATTTAAACAAATTGTATAAGCTTTATGAACTTTGAGATAAAAATAAAGCTTACATTATGCAAGCTTTACTTTTAAAAAGTTTGGTTGCGGAGATAGGGATTGATGTTGTATGCTCTTAGGGTTGGAACTTGACCCCCTACCACTTTTTAATTAGACAGCTATTTTTAATTGTTTGTGTTTTTCTTTAGCGATTTGGATTATATTCTTTTGTGGTTGACCGACAAGTCCTATATCTCTATAGTAAATCCACACGTCTTGAACTGTGTTTCTTTTGGATTTTTCTGGTCTTTCTTCGACTATGATTTTATCTACGAAAGTTCTTAGTATTTCGCTTGTCAGCTCATTGATATTGGTGTATTTTTTAGCTTTTTCAATGAACTTTTCGGTGTCTTGCATTGCGCCTTCAAGTTTTTCAATTTGCTCTTTTAAGTCTGGAAGTGAAGTTTTAATCTCTTTTTGTTCTTGGTTATAGCAAGTCGATAGCATTTGGAATTGTTCGTCTGAAATCTTGCCTAGCACATTATCTTCATATGTCTTTTTGAACAATACTAGCAGTTCGTTATCTCGCTTTTCTAATTTAGAAACTTGTTTGTGTAGCTTGCTAAGTTCCTTTTTAGTTTCAGCATTGCTTTTATCGATTATGAACTTAACAAACTTTTCTTCGTCTTGCCTTGCAAAATGTGTGACTCTTTTGATTTCATCAAGCAACATTGTTTTCAAATGTTGCTCGCTAATTCTGTGAGGTGTGCATTCTTTACTGCCATATTTTCTGTTTGTAGGACACACGAAATAGCATTTGCCAGTCTTGTTTTCCCGTGTAAATGATAGTGGTTTTTCGCAGTTGTTACAGAACACCATACCAGAAAACATATTTGGAATTGACTCGCCTTTTGCGGGTCTTTTTCTGTTTTTTCTAACATTTTGGCAGATTTCCCAAGTATCTTTGCTGACTAATGGCTCGTGTGTGTTCTCAAATTTAACCCATTCATCTTCTGGTTTTACAATATGCTTTTTGTTTTTGTAGGACAAAGTTGAATACTTCAAACTTACCGTATTTCCAATGTACACTTCGTTATCCAAAATTTGAGCAACTGTTTTTGATGACCAATGATAGGGGTGTTCGATGTCGATATTGGTGAGTTTTACATCGGTTATACTATAATAGTAGTTGCTTGGAGTGAGAATTTGCATTTCTTCAAGCTTATTTGCTATTATCTTAGGACCACAACCATCCATACATAATTTGAAAATTAGCTTAACATTGTCGTCAGTGTCTGGGTTTGGAACTATCATTTTGATGTCATGATTATTCATATAACCATAAGGAGCTCTGCCAGAAACCCTTTCGCCACGTTCAGCTTTTGCCTTTATTACAGCTTTGATTTTCTTGCTACAATCTTTTGCATACCATTCGTTGATGATGTTTTTGAATGGTGTGAACTCATTGTCACCTTTGGTACTGTCAACTCCGTCATTAATTGCGATAAATCTTACTCCATAACTTGGGAAGTCAATTTCAGTTAGCTTGCCAACTTGTAAATACTCACGACCTAGCCTTGACATATCTTTTACGATCAGCGTTGAAACTTGGTTGGTTTCAATCAAGTTCATAATTTCCATCCATGCTGGTCTTATAAAGTTTGTTCCTGAATATCCATCATCACTTTTGATTACGATATTTTCAAAACCATGCTCTTCTGCATATTTTTGAAGTAACATTTTCTGATTTTGTATGCTGTTTGACTCACCGAAACTTTCATCTTCTTGACTTAATCTTGCGTATAAAATTGTATATTTTTGTGTTGTACCTTTCATTTTTACCTCTTTCTTTTGGTGTGGGAGGTTTCAGGTACTGAATACTGTAATTCAATTATACTCTAAAACCTCGCACAAGTCTATTACTATTTACTAAAGTCACTGTCAATTATTTGAATAATTTTCTCATCAATAGCGATTAAATTTTCAGTAGGGAAAACCGAGTGAATTCGGTATCCTTTCCCATCAATATCCATATATCTGTGCGAATAACATTTGTCTTTATATTTTTGAAGTTTGCTGTCGGTGAATTTATCATCAACAATTTCCGTTGTTTCATAAGCTCCAAAAACCTTGTTTTCTAAATAATATTTTGCTTCGTTTTGTATCTCTCTCATTAAAATCCTCCCATTTTCATATCGTTTATTGGTGTGTAATCTATTTCGTTTTCTTGTTCTTGTTTTATAGTTTCAATGTAATTTTCTACATCTTCATCGTTTATGTCGTTTTCATTTTTCAATTTTAACCACTCAATTAATAGGTAAACACCTGCTATTGTCAAGGCTGTTATTTCGACCATTCCTAAAATTTCAGCCATTTCATCATCTTCATTTTCAGCTTGTTCAAGTCTTGTAATTGACCACATCAAGTTTTTGGTTAAAGTCCTAGTTGGTGTTTGATTAGTAAAAAAGTTATTAGACCTGTCAACATTATGAAGTTTAGCAGAATTATTCCTATCGCTATTTTCAAGTTGGAACAGTTCTTCTCGTTCAGCTTCCCATCCTGTTGTTGATTCTTCTGTAATATTTCTATCATCTGTTTGAGTTCCTTGAGCTCCTGATAGTATTGATGTCGGTTCTCTAGTTGTTCCACCTTGTAATTTATCGAGTGTATTTTCTCTTGTGATTTGTTCAGCATATCCACTATCAACTGCTGATTGTCGAATATATAATCTATATTCTGCTCCGTCCATTTGCAACTGCTCGGCTTGTTTAAATCTTTCAATTTGTTCAATTCTTTGTTGTCTAAGTTCAAATTCTCTCTCCATTCTAATTTTCAAATATCGTTCTTGGTGTAGTTTATTATCTCGGCATTTCATTCCGTTTGGACAAGTATAGGTTATGCTTTTTCTGTTTTCTTCCCATTTGACTTGATAGCCATTGGACTGCATTAATTTTTTGAAATGCTCTTTAGATTTTGAAAACCTCATGCAATCATCTATTGTGTTTATCAGTTTAAATTTCCAACTTTCGCCTTTTAAAGCTGAACGATATTCTTTGCTAGACATTTGATTTTCTCTTTTATTTTTTGAGTAAATCGTGAGAGGTATATCGCCAAATTTCAAACAAATCTCATCGTTTATTTTTCTGTTATTAACTAAATCGTCATGATTTTGATGTAGTTTTTTACCTGTTTCAAAGTTTACTGAGTTGATAATTATATGGTTGTGTAGATTTTCAGTGTTTTGATGGGTTGAAATAATTGCTTCAAAATTAGGGAATTGTTTTGCTACAAACTCTAATCCGATTTGATTTATTTGTTGTGGTGTAAGGTTTGTATCTGACGGAAACGACTGAACAAATTGATAAAACATTCGTCCGTTGTTTTTTCTAAACTGGTTTTTGGTTGTTATCATTTCATCAAATGCTGATGGCACTAAACAGTTAAATCCAGTGTTTAGACCTTTGGTTTTCTCCATGTCAAGAGCATAGGTTATACTCTTAAGCATTGCCGTTTTAGTTTGCGTTTTATTTTTGATAGCGTATAAAATTCCTATATAATCACCTCCGATATATTGTTGATTTTTGAATGAACTAAGCTTAATTCGAGGATCATGTTTTCTAAATTGATTGAACTAATTTTACCCATATTGGCTAAAGTTGTAAGCTGATTTAGGTTTCGTCCAATAGCTTTTAGTTCGGTTGTTAGCTGTGACAATCCGTCTATCACAACTATTGGTTTATCAAGTGCTTGTCTTGTGAGATATTCTGTTGTTGTCAAATGAGCTTTTTTAGCTTTCGACTTGATTTTATTAAGGTCGTTTTCGTTAATTCTAAATGCAAAGTTTTTGTTTTTCATAAGTTCCTTTCTGTGTAAATATATGGTTTGCGTTCTTAAGGGGTTCGGGTTCTCCCGACAAGCTGTGTTCGCCGTATAGGCGAATGCTATGCTTGCCTCTCTTGTAAGAGAGTTTTCGCTAGTTTTGTTCGGTACATCTAAAGCAGTTCCTAACCGAGAGTTTCACTCCGTTGTATTCTCGCTCGCTCTTGCTGGAGGTCATGGCAACATATCACCTTTAGCCGACTCATTCAATTTTCAATCTGATATAGATAATGTAAAACATATACTATATTTTCTATTATTATTTTAACAAATTTACTTGACTTCGTAAATAGAAAATGAGATAATAAACACGCATACTCTATTAGCCAAAATACATTATCTATTGGGAGGTAAATATAGTGGCACAGTTTTTTAAAGATTTATTTCATTCAAATAACGGATTTTTTGAGTTTGATGTTCTTTTTGGAAATTCTGATATTAAAATAAAAGAAAACAGTTATAGTTACGGACAACTTGTGGTAGAACTTTTGAATTTTGATTTTACAGAATTCAAACAAATTATGAGTGAAAATTCTACTTTTGAGCAAAAAAAGAAGGTAGCTTTAACGCTACCTGTGTACAGAGATTTTTATTATGAAGATGTTTCTTCTTTTGTTGAAAAGTTTAAGGATGAAGAATTTATAGAAATGTTTTCAGGCAATAAAATTATCGAAGATGATTTTGATAAAATATTAGAAAGTATTACTTTTATTGAAAAATATCGCTGGTTTTTAGATGAGGTGAATTACAGAAAAGAAAAGAATTTTATTCATCAAATTAATATGAATGGTTTTGCTGCTTTTGTATCGGATAAAACTTTACGATCTACAAACGAGTGGGAAGCCACTATGTCAAAAATTCAATATACATTAGTGGAAGATGAAAATGGAAACTCACAAATTTTTGAACAGATTACGTTTAATAATTTGATTGACTTTTTCTACACGGATTTTTACAAAGGGATTATGAGAGAGTCTGTTCCTAAAAAATGCAGACTATGTGGCAAGTATTTCTTGCAAGAAAAAGGCTTTACATATGAATACTGTAATAATATTTATGAGGATAACAAGACTTGCCGAGATGTTGGTTCGACTAAAAGTTTTAAAGAAAAAACAGCTAATAACGAAATTTGGAAAATTCATCAAAGGGCATACAAAAAATATTATGCAAGAATAGCTAAAAAGAATATGACACAAAAAGATTTTCTTGATTGGGCATCTAAAGCAGAGGAAATTCGAGATAATAATTTACCAATTTACGAAAAAGCAATGGTTCATGGTGAAGATTTTGATTTAGCAGAATATACTAAACAAATTAATTATATTAAATAAAAAGTCAATCACTGACACCAATGACGCCACTGACACGAGATTTTGGGAGTGACAGTCGCTGAAGTTTAACGTCATTGCTGTGTTTTTTAATTATGCATATCCAAATCATCCTTTCTAAATTTTAAAAAAGTGGGAGCAATATTCATATTACGAAACAAGTAGTTTTTTACCCTCTACTATATAGGACAGTTGTAGAGAGTTTGTAAACCAAAATTATTAAATTTTATTGCAGACACGAAAAATATGATGTTCGCTCTAAAAAATTAACGTCATTGGTGTCATGGTGTCATAGCTTGTTTTTATCAACAGAAAAATATTATACTAATTTTAAGTGTGGTAAGTGTAACTGTATGTGATAACTCCAGTGTTTATCACGTTTTTTGGAATTTGCATGTGTAACTAAAGCGTAACCGAAGTGTAACTGGTAACACATGAGTAACAGTTTGGTAACACTTGTGTATGTGATAAAAAGTCAGCTTTCATCAGCTTTTTTAGACTTGGTAACACTTACCACACTTGTTTTAAAGAAAAGCTGTTATATATACAAAAATCTGTCACTACTGACACTTTACAAAAAAGGTCTAGGTTTTAAGCCATTCTTAGGAGATTTATTAGTGACACTTTTTTGTTACTTTACCGACACAAATGACAGAAATATATCGGATAAATAACAGTTTTAATTTGCGAAAAACTCAGTGTTTGCAAGGGTTTCTAGGAAAAGTGACAGAATGACAGAAAATTTAAACAAGGGTAACATTCTGTATAAAAATTTTCTCCTGACCTTTTTCTAACGCTCAAATAAAGTCACAAACTATGGCTCACGAGCCTTGTCTGTGGTTTTAAGTTAATAGTAGCACCTAATACCTCCAACTCGAAAAAGAAAGATCCAACACAAAAATACACAATTTTACAAATAATTTATATAAGATTTGACTGCAAAAAACACCGATACATACAACATTCTATATGTATCGGTATTAAAAATGATTATCAACTTTCTTGCATATCTTCTATTGAAAATAATTTACTTTGTTTGTAAACAATACCTGTTTTGTCTTTAATATTACTTAAATACAGGCTTTCTAAAATAAATAATGCACCTAAAGCGTATGTAAGATTTTTTTGATTAGCGCGAATATAGTTTGGTTTTCCATCTTTGTAATGAGAAGTCCGTTCGTGTTTTACCTTATTATATGCTGTCCACCAAAATGGTGTTTCTTTTCCTTGAATCAAACGATATCTTAACGCATTATTTTTATCATAATACTTTTCATACTTCCAATTTGACCAAGGACAAAATTGATAATCTGCATTAAAAACAACTGAAATTGTTTCAATATTCGGGAATTCTAAATGCAGATGATATCCCCATTTTTGTATAGTCTTATTTTTAATCTTTTTAAATTCTATATCGAATTCCTCATCTAATATTTTAGCAACGACATCTATTTCACTGCAGATTGCTTGAAGTAATTTCAGATATTCAACAGAATATGTTTCAAAGTTAGAACAATCAAACTCTACAAACCGTTTAGTGCCTATAAACTGTTCCTCCAGCTCTAAAAAGTAATTCCAATAACTTTTTATAAAAATATTTGTATTAGTTTTCGACATAAATAGTGCCCTTTACAAACCTAAAATTTGCTTTTTCTTTGTATTAAATTCTTCTTGTGTTAAAACACCGGAATCTAGCAGTTCCTTGAGTCTTTTTAATTGTTCAGCATCCCCAACTGCTGCTAACGAGGCAGTAGCAGTTTTAGGTTGTACTACATTTTGCTGAGGATTGGCAAGCAAATAGGAAATGGCTTTTTTTACTTCATCACAATTTTCAATACAATGGAAGTTGCTAACATTACCAATAGAAGAAATCGATATTCCGTTAAACAAACTTGAGTTTAATGCTGTCACTTGGTTTAGAGGAATATTCACGTCTTTTCCACCAGGTAATTTTCCGAAAATGTTCGTATTTGTTACTGAAATTTCACTTCCTTCAGTTGTTTTCTTCATAATAATACTAACAACAAACGCAATTATGGAAGCAATAAAAATGTATCCATACATTAGTCTAAAAGAGAAGAACTCTCCAGTGAAATAAGCCCAGAAATCATAACGATACCCAATAAAATATGGCCACCATCCACCGTTGCCAAATGCTAGATAAAAGTATTTTTCAAGACTCTGATATGCATAATATGAATATAACAATGCGCCAAAAAAAGCGACAATTGATATGATAAACATAATAGATGCAACTTTGTTTTTTTTAGGTGTTCCTTTAATTACAATATTTCCATTTTCCATATTATTTTACCCTCCTTATAAATCAAGAATTTGTTTTTTCTTTGCATCAAATTCTTCTTGAGTAATCGTACCACTATCAAGAAGCTCTTTGTACATTTTCAATTTGTCAGCACCACCAATAGTGTTATTAGATGCCGATGATACTGGAACTACGTTTGGATTGAATACAGCATATTCGTTTGTGGGCTCTTCTACAGAAGGAAACCCATTTCCTCTCAGCCATAGTCCAACAAAAATGAGTGCGACTACTTCAACAACACCAATCAACATTGATTTCCATACATAAGATATATAATCAAAGTATTCATAACTAATCCAACCAATGATATTACCAACCATCATTACCAAACTAGGGATAAACCACATTTTTTTGACTATATCATTTCCATTCAAAGCAAAAATGATGATAAGAACAAGAGCGCCTATGGCAATAAAAATAAATAGATCCCAAAGGCTAAAATTACTGATTAAATAGTAGATATTAAGCAGCGTATATGCACTAGTAACAAAAATAATCGCCTTAGCGTTTTTTATATAAAGTGTTGTTGCAAAACCAATCAAAATACTCCAAGATAAAATATTCAATACTGTAATTGATGCATACTCATAGTTGCTTACATAGAGGATATTATTGATTATGTTGTAAACAGCTGTGATTGTGTAGCATATAGCTGCTATCAAAGCATATTTTTTTTCGTTATCTGTGTTAGTCATTTATGTACCTCATTTACATCAGCTTAAAAAGCTGGTCTTTTTTTGCCTGAAATTCTTCTTCGGTGATTACACCAATGTCCTTCAATTCTTTGTATTTTTTCAATTCGTCTGCAGCACTTTGTCTTGTGTTAGAAGGAGGCCAATAAGGTATGTAAGAAGCTGCATTAATTGGAGTCTGCTGTGCATTTTTATCTGGAATAAAGCTAACATGGATAATGGCAACTATAAATAACATCCAACCATAAAACCACCACAAACCAAAACTGTAACCTTTACTTTTTGCGATATTAGCAGGGATAAAGGCAAGACCTGCAGCAATTGCTAAGCTGACAAAAGATGTCATTAACAAATAATCTTCCATAATTTTTTCTCCTTAATTTCATGAATTTTAGAACGAGCTGAAAAGAATTCCATAAAAAATGCCGAGAATAACTGAGATTCCTACTGCAACCCAAATGACGACTTTCACACCGTTATTATAATTCTCAACGGCTTGTTTCTTCCGCGTTTCCTCCGCGAAGAAATCACGCTGTATAGAATAATCTCTATCACGGATTGTTTGCTGTTCTTTTTCTTCTGTATATTCAAAAATAACCATAGTCCCAGATTGGTTAATCATCATCGGTGCAGAGTATTTTACCATTAATTCTTCATTTTCAGTGACATGAATAGTAGACTCAGCAAATCCGATAAAAGTATCAAAAGTATGAGATTTGTACATTTTAACAATATGTTCACCTGCTGGAATATTAACGACGTTATTAGTCAATGTAAGCTTCCCTATGTTTTTTCCGTCAATATCGAAATATACATCGCCACCGAATATTTCAATCTCCTTTTGAGTTCTTTTAAGAAATACAAGTTTTGCCATAATATTCTCCTTAACGCATTACCACTAGATTGAAGCTTCCAAAATGGCAAAAGAAATAGCTTCTATGATATCTCATACAATCCAGATGATTATGCCTGTATTATTTTTTCATTTTGTTCCTTCTTTCGATTACCGTATGTGCATAATCGTGAGTGGAAATAATCATATTACCAGGTTGATTGACCGCCATCGTAGCAATTTATCGAAACATAAGGTTTTCGTTTTTGTCAATATCAATTGTCGATTCATAAAAACCGATAAAAGTATTACAGTTATGATGCTTTTATATCTTAACAGTATGCTTACCCAGTACCACTTCAAATTCTTGATTAACAAGAGAAAGCTTACCGATATTTTCGTTATCAGTATCGAAGAAGATATCTTTGTCAAATGCTTCCATTTTTTGCTCGTTCCGACATGAAAACACTAACTTTGCCATTTGCGTAAACATGGTCGCTCAAAGATTTTCAGCTAACGATTTGAGTTCTTCAATTGGCATTTCCTTTCCTTGATATACCTTTGTTGTCTGAGCACTTCCAACTTCTTCAACCTTCATATAGACGGCACCTACATTTTTGCCACTAGCTTTTTTACCGATTGCATTAAACAGACCTGCCGTAGTTAGTACACTTGCTTTGTTGGAAGAAAATCCAGAAAGATCAGCTGTAGTGGCTGAGAGGATAGCTCCACACTTGTCACATAGGAAAAGTGTACGATTGCCCATCATTTCCATCTTATCTTTTAGTTTCCAATAAGGCTCATGTGTGCCACACATAGGACATTTAGGAAATTTTGTGTCAATGAATTTCTGCGGGATACTACCAGAAAATCCATCGCATCGTCTAAAATCAAACATTCCCATAATAATACCTCTTTCTTACTTGATTTTTTGTATTATTAAATCAGCTATTTTCAAAATGTGTACTTTTTGATTATTGTTGGGAAGTAGTATTGGAATTTGATTTGTTTTTTTATGAAGATAAAATCGAATAATTATACATAAAAAATTAACAGAATATTAAAAAAGTATTGACTTCAATTATTTATAGTGCTAAAATATTAATAATAAAACAGCTGTCAAAAAGTACACATTTTGATAGCTGTTATTTTTTCTTTATATTATGTATTAATTTATATTCTCGAATTTTTCGGTAAAATGTTGCTTCGCTCATATTACATTTTTCAAGGGCTTGCTCAAGACTCATTCTTTTTTCTTCCCAATTTTTTATTATTTTATCAAAGTCTTGCGGTATTGCCTTTTCTGGTCTACCGAATTTCACCCCACGAGCTTTTGCTGCTGCTATTCCTTCTGCTTGACGTTTTTTGATATTTTCTCGCTCGTTTTGTGCAACGAATGATAAAATTTGTAATACTAAATCTGCAATAAATGTCCCCATTAAATCTTTGCCATTTCTAGTATCTAATAAAGGCATATCTATTACACAAATGTCAGCACCTATATCTTTGGTTAATATTTTCCATTGCGATTGAATTTCTTCATAATTTCTTCCAAGCCTATCTATACTTTTAATATAAATTAAATCGCCTAATTTTAATCTATTAACCATTTTTTTGTAGTTTTTTCTGTCAAAATCTTTACCACTTTGTTTATCAATAAAAATTTTATCGATTGATACAGAAATACTATTAAGAGCAATTATTTGCCTATCTTCATTTTGGTCAGTGCTAGAAACACGTACATAGCCATAATTTTTCATAGTGTAACCTCAATATATATTTATTATAAATTAAAAGAACAAGTACGAATAACGAACTTGTTCTTTTAATTTTATTATATTCAATTTTACTGCACAATTGTAATTATTTTCAATTATCATTATATGTAAATCCTTTCGCTGTTATTAACAAACAAGAGTATATCATATTAATGTTATAATAGCTAGATTAATAATAAGACAATATTTATGAGTTTATTAGCTATAATATTTTACAGTATCCAGTACCCTCGGTTCACATTCCCACCTTAAAAGCATATACCTGAACCTATGACCTTCGGGTTATGAGCTTTGCTATAAGCGCAAAATTCAGTGTTTATGGGAGTTTATAGCACTTTTTAGTCCATAAAATTGCCAAAAACCCGAGTGTCATTTCCACCCAGTCCACTGTTTCCGTCCCAGTTTTTCCTATTATGGGTCAAAACATGGGTCAAGCTTTAAAAGTAATAAAGTCTAGTTTGATTTTTAATAAAATAAGCTCTCAAAATTTGCTATGCTGTAAACAAAGAAAGACTATTTTCTAAGCTTATCATATTGCACAACAGTTTCACCCGATTTAAGATTAATTTTTTCTTTATATAATAAGGTGTATTTTGTCTGACCTTTGGTATAATCTCTGTTGGTTTTTGGAAAGAACGAGCGACAGAAATATGTATTATCCTCTTTTTGTGAGATGAATATATAAATATCATCCTCGTTTAGCGGAGTAGATAAAAGAAAATCTGCTTGTATTAAAGAAAACATATTAACTTTTTCGTTGTATCTAAAAATAATGTTGTTATCGTCAAAGAGTTTTTCAATATTTGATAATGGGAAAAATCTATCCTCAATTTGAGAGATATATCGACTTGTACAAATTTTATCATAAGTAGTTTTGTTCGAAATTATAGAATTAAATACTTCTTCACGATTTTGTCTTGCAACTCTTAAATCTTTTAGTTTACCCAAACCTATTAGATGGTGAAAATCCCATTTTGTAAACACAATATTTAAGTCAATTAAATTTTCTTTTCTGCCTAAAATTATATGATATTTAATATTTAACAATTTTTCAAACGATTTTGCACACGCAAATAATTCATCCATAAACTTCCCTCTCATATTAAAACAGTCGCCTTGCTTTCGCAAGACGACTAAGGTGCATTTTCTTTCGGTAAAACCTACTCCGACTTGAGGTTATTGCACAACCCCTACTGAAAGCTAGGCATAACAAGGCTTGTCGGTACGCTATTATGCTTCATCGCTTAGACAGACACACAGTCGTTGCCTGTTGTTATTATTATATTACACTATTGTAGCAAATATGTCAACGAGTTTAGAAAAATTTTGAGTTAAAAAATACTGGTTATTCTTTGTTAGATTTGCGAATAGAAATAATATTAATTTAGTGGTATAATTAATATATTATAATTTAAATTTATCCTTTGTGAAAAACTATTTTTCTAGTGTGACTGTGGATTCGAATTTTTTAATTATAAATTTTTATTATAAGGGAGATTAATATGAAAGATATTAATATATATGCGTTCGCTGATGAAGCAGCAAAAAGCTTTGACGAACAAATTATTGCACTAAAACGAAACAACTTAAAAGGACTTGAAGCAAGAAAAATTGATGGCGAGAAAATAACAACTATCACACTTGAAAAAGCAAAAATTATGAAGCAAAAGCTTGATGATGCTGGACTTGTTACTTTTAGTATTGCTTCACCTATTGCTAAAATAGATATTAGAAATGATTTTAAAGAGCATTTAGAAACATTCAAGCATACTTTAGAAGTGGGCAGTATTTTAGACTGTCATCAAATGCGAATATTCTCTTTTAGAATTAAAAATGATAACGATTATGTCGATTATAGAAACGAAATTATTGAAAGACTTTCTATTTTATGCGAAACGGCTAAACCATATGGCATGGAATTATGCCACGAAAACGAAAAAGGTATTTATGGTGATATCGCAGTGAGATACTTAGATATTTTAAAGGAAGTTCCTTATTTGAAAGGAATTTTCGACCCAGCTAATTTTGTTCAATGTGGACAGGACACTTTGGAAGCTTGGGATATGCTTTCGAGTTACATAAAATATATGCATATTAAAGATGCCTTTGAAAATGGAGTTATTGTTCCTGCTGGAAAAGGTATTGGTAACGTTAAAGCAATCTGTGAAAAATACATCGCACTCGGTGGCAAAGATTTTTCAATTGAACCACATCTTGCAATTTTTGACGGACTAAAAGACCTTGAAGGCGACGAGTTCACAAGTAAAGTTAAATATGCAAATGCTACAGAAGCATTTGATGTTGCTTGTAGTTCTTTTAAAGCTTTATTTTAAATTAAACTGTATAAAAAACCTCGTAGAAAATTTTATTTCTACGAGGTTTTTAATTTATTATTAACCTTCAAGTATACACGCAAGTTCTTCTTCATAAAGTTCGTGGGTTTTCCAGATATCCACATCAACATCATTGCTCAAGACTGTTCCAGTTGTGTTTCTGCCGTTTTCTACTGCAATTTGGAGTTTTGAAATTAAAGATTTTACTATATCTATATTTTCAAGAGCAATATTATTTTTCTCGCTTGGGTCAATTTCCATATCATAAAGTTGAATTGGAGGAAGATTTAGTTCTTTTGCCATTTCTGGAGTGGAAATATCGTATTGATATGATTTGCTAGAAAAATAAGTGCCAGCACCACTGTATGGCGACAAAATAAGTTTCCATTTTGAAGTGCGAACAGCAAATTTGCCTGTTGATGATTGATGAATACAAAAATCACGCTCGGCAGTTTTATTTTCGAAAACTGAAGAAATATCAAAACTATCCTCTGCTGAATTACTTGAATAAGTTGAATTTGTTAAACTTGCAACCGTTGCAAAAACGTCAGTTAAGCAAACAAGGTTGTCGAATTCTTTTTCACATTCAAGATGGTTTTTCCACTGCATAATGAATGGAATTCTGTGTCCACCGTCCCAAGCATCTGCCTTGTAACCACGATAAATTCCTGATGGGTGATGACCTTGTTCTAAAAGATTATCCACGCCAATATACGAAGCACAGCCGTTGTCACTTGCGAAAATTATGATTGTATCTTCTTCAATTCCACAATCTTTAACTTTTTGAATAATTCTGCCAAGCGAGTTGTCAGTTTCTAAAACCATGTCGGCATATGGTGAATTTAGTCCACTTATGCCACTAAATTCCTTGCTTGGTACAAGTGGTGTGTGTGGAGTTGTGGCAGCGAAGTATAAAAAAAATGGTTTTTCGTCTTGAGAATTTTCTTCAATATATTTTTCGGCACGGTTTGTTAAGTTTCCAATAATTTCGTCAAATTTAAAGTTTGGTGCAACAGGTCCACACATTGAAGCAATATTATCACCAATAAATTCATCTGACAACCATTGGTCGGGAATTTCTGTTGGATAGTTATTTTCGATATATGTATAAGGTGGCCAGTTTGGTAAATCGACACCATATGAATAATCGAAACCATGGTGAGTTGGACTATCAAGAGTTGGTTTAGAAAAAGCTTCTTTCCAAACTTCTTGCAATTCTTCGATAGTTTTTGATGTTTTCTTTTTTGTTCTATAGAAAAAGTCGCCATTTTTTGCGTCAAAATCCCAGCCAAAACCCAAGTGCCATTTGCCAATATGGGCGGTGTTATAGCCATTTTCTTGCATCATTGTTCCAATTGTTGCTTGCTCTTTTTTAATCCAAGAGTTGCCGTAAACACTGCAAATTCCACCTTGATGTTCGCTTCGCCAGTTGTGTCTGCCAGTAAGCAGTGAGTATCTTGAAGGAGTGCATATTGCAGAGCTTGCGTGAACATCGGTGAATTTAACTCCGTTTTTCGCCATTTCATCCATGCATTTAGTGTTAATTTTGCTGTCTGAGTTAAAACAAGATACATCGCCATATCCTAAATCATCGGCAAAATAGATTATAACATTTGGTTTTTTCATTTTAAATTCCCCCAAATTAATAGTTATGAATAATGTCCATTACAGTTTTTTCCCATTCAAATAAATTGCTAGGTCTACCACCAACTGTGCTTATGTCTTTTAATGTAAGTTCAAAATTGCAAGAGTTTTTATAGCAAGCGTCCATAATTGTGCAAATTTCTTTTTTCAAAACTTCTTTGTCAAGAGTTCCAACAGCAACTGAAGATGGATTTGGTTTTGAAGCAATTACATACTTTTTGCCAATTGTTTCGGCTGCAACATTAACATCAGCCCAAGGTGTTATAGATATTTTGCGAAGATTAGGAATTTTTTCTACTATGTCGATTTTTTTATCAAGTCCTTCACAACAGCCATAATAAACAAGTCCGCATTTACCAACGGTTTTTTTCATGTACTCAATGTCAAATTCCTCTTGCATATCTTTTGAAACACTTGCAAAAATTTGTGCAGCACCTCTTCCCCAAAGGTTTTTATAATCGCAGTTGTCAACTTCTGGGTGAAGTGTGCTGTTCAGTGCTGATGTAGAGTGAACTGCATCAGGTGAGGTATCAAAAAGACCAAGTTTAAGGTATTGGTCGTGTCTGTTCATGTAAATATCAGTTAATTTTGCCACTAATTCGTGCGAAAATTCTGGTTCGTCCATTAAATCAATAAGCAGTGGGGTAACACCACGAAAGTTTGCAATTCTGTCCCAAGTTGTCATTCCAACTTTGCTCACACCGATTTTTCTAACAGGAATAATATCGCCAACTGCATTTGCTATTTTGAAAAATTTTGCGTTAGTGCCTTCTTCATCATAAGTTATTGTGTCATAATGAAGCTTTTCAAGTCCTGATGTATCTGCAAATTGGTCAACATATTCATGCGATGATATGTTGGATTTTGTATTGTCTTTTAGTGTGTGGTCAATAGTTCCAACACCAATGCCAGTTGAATGAACTATTTTTCTAATTGGCAAATATGGTTGAACTATCATATCGGCACGGAAGTTTTCAAATTGATAGATAGATTTACGCATAACCATTTCAATTCTTTTAAAATCCGGGTCTGAACAAAGTGGAGTTAAAACATTGTCTACATTCAGTTCGTTCCAAGGGATTTCGTCAATTAAAACAATAGGTCTAACCATTTTTAAATCGTTTACTGCACGGTGAAGTGTACGGCGTTCATCGTTGTGTGATTCTTGTGAGTTTGCTAAATATTTTCTTGCTAATCCTCGTAATACTGCAACTTCTTCATTATAATTCATAATCAAAAACTCCTTTTAAAGTGTGATACAATCTAATAGTTCTTCGTGCCCTTTTTTAATGAAAATAGGGATAATTTCAATTGGTGCGTCACAAACAATGTCAATTCCACCTTCAAATTCTTCTTTTGTGAAAGCGTTTATCCAAGTTGTGCCAGCTGGTAAATAAACATTGCGTTTTCTTTGTTTGTATTCTGTGATAGGAGCAACAAGAATTGCTTCACCGAATAAGTATTCGTCTTTAATATCCCAAGCTTTTTCGTCGTTTTGGAAATCGTAGAATAAACCACGGATAACTGGTTCGCCAGTTGCAGTTGAATTATCCAATGTTTTTCTAATATAAGGCTTAAGATTTTTTCTGATATTTAAATAACTTTTCATTATTTCGCAATTTGCTTCGCCATAAGACCAAATTTCGTTGTCAGCACCACTTTTGCATTTACCACCACGAGTTGTTGAAAGTGGCTCTTTGTTTGGGGCACGGTTTCCGTGAAGTCTTGCAACAGGACAGAAGATGCCATATTGAAACCAACGGATTATTAATTCTTGGAATTTTTCATCGTGAATATTTCCGTTATAGAAACCGCCAATATCAGTGTTCCACCAAGGAATACCAGCCATGCCCATGTGTATACCACAAACAATTTGATTTTTAAATGCAGGGAATGTTGAAGGCACGTCGCCAGACCAAACAAGTGCGCCATATTTTTGGCTACCAGCCCAAGCACAGCGAACTAAACTTATAATATTGTCTTTTTCGCCAACGCTTACAAGACCATCGTGGAAAGTTTTAGTGTAGTGAAGTGGGAATACATTTCCAACTTCGGCCGCAGAACCAAGGTAATGTCTGTAATTATTAAAATCATATTTTGAATAAGCTGGCTCGGCAACATCAAGCCAAAAAGATTTTATGCCGTATTTATAGTAGTTTTCTTTCACAGTGTTCCAAACATATTTTTGGGCATCAGGGTTTGTAAAATCCAAAATATTTGTTGTGTCTACTGTGAATTTGCTTATGTTAATGCCTGTTTCAGTGCGAATAAGGTAACCTAATTCTTCAATTTTTTTGTATGTTGGTGATTCAAGTGCAACTGATGGCCAAATTGAAACACAAACTTCTGTTCCCATTGCTTTAAGTTCATCAACCATAGCTTTAGGGTCTGGCCAATAATCTTTGTCAAAACCCCAAGTGCCTTGGTGTGTCCAGTGAAAATAATCGATAACAATAACGTCCAAAGGCATATTCATGTCGTTATATTTTCTTGCGATTTCTAAAACTTCATCTTGAGTTTGATATCTTAATTTACTTTGCCAAAAACCAAGTGCATAGTCAGGCATAACAGGTGGTTTACCAGTTACATCTGTGTAGTTGCGAACAACTTCTGCTGGAGTGTCGCCAGTTGTTATCCAGTAATCAATTTCTTTAGTACATTCAGAAGTCCATTCTGTCATGTTACTTCCAAAAGTTGCACGGCCAATAGATGGGTTATTCCACAAAAAGCCGTAACCTAAATTTGAATACATGAATGGAATAGAAACTTGAGAGTTTTTCTGTGCTAATTCTAGGAAAGAACCTTTTAAATCTAAAAGTCCATTTTGATATTGACCCATACCGTATATTTTTTCGTTCTCGTTTGCGTGGAATTTAAGCGAAGTTTCGAAATAATCACCAGCAACCGATTTCATTTCTTTCGATAAAATTCTAAGGCTTGTCATTGTGTCGTATTCGTATTCTTTAAGAAGAACTTCGCCTTTTTGGTTTTGGAAAAGCAATTTTCCTTTTGGGTTCATTGTAACTTTAATGTTGCCATTAGTCATTATAACTTTTGTTTTTGGTGCAACGATAATTTCATCACATTCGGTTTCTTCGGCTACATATTCTAAAACAGGCTCTGCTGTAAAAGTGTCCTCTAACGCCCAGTTTTGGTCTTGAAATTTGTTCAGTTTAGTAACACGAACACGAATAGCGTTTTTAGAAAAAGCTTCGATTTGAGTTATTTGACCTGCAGCTTGTCTGATAATCTTATTTTCTTTAATTACAATCATAAATCCTCCAAAAAATTTATTTTACTCTTGTATTATATAACAAATGCGTTATAATAGATTGTATGATAAAGGTTTAAAAACTGGTATGTTCCTATACCTTTTAGTAAGGAGTTGTTTATTATGTTTAAAAATGTTTCAAGAAAAAGAATGAAATTTGCGTATACTCCCAGTAAATTGACCGAGGAGTTGATTACAGTATCATCACAAATGGGTGTTAACAATTCAAACAAAATGTATTTAAATAGAAAGACGTTTAACGACTATCAAGTTATGTATGTTGCTAAAGGCGAAATACATTTAAATCAGTATGGAAATAAATATGTTTACAAACAGGGCGAAACGGTTTTGATGAGCCTTTATGATGAACATGAGTACTATGCCAATCCAGAAAAAGCTACACAGGTTTTGTGGTTTCATTTCAGGGGTGCAACAACAGAATCCATTGTGAAAACCTTGAACATTAATAAATTATTTCCAATTAAATATGTAAACCCTAATATAGAAGGAAAAATATTAGATTTATTTACGGTTATTAATAGAGAAAATATAGATTTTGAATATGAATTAGCACCGATGCTTTATGAAATGGTTGCCCAAATTTCCAGAGAAACTTTAGTCGAACTCGAAAATACGATAAATTCTTCACAAAAATGGTTTCACAGTGCAGTTATACTTTACATAGAAAATCATATTACTGAAAAACTTACGATTGAAGATATCAGTAGGGGGATAGGGCTTAAAAAAAGCTATTTTGTTAAAAAATTCTCTAATTTTTTCGACATACCTCCATATCAATTAATAATAAAGATGAAACTGGAGTATTCAACGGATTTATTAATATCGGATGATATTAGTGTTTGTGAAATTGCAAACAAGTTGTGTTTTACAGACCAAAGCCATTATGGCAAACATTTTAAAAAAAATTACGGTACATCGCCAGCAAACTATAGGAAAATGTTCACAAAATAACTAAAAAAATTTTATCGCTACACATAAATACTAAAAAAATAATCGATATATGAAAATTTTAGTTTCTTATGTATAGCGTTTTTTTGTCTTTTTTTATAGAAATATAATTATAAAAATCTTGCCAAAAGGTTATAAATTTAACCAAATGTTAAAATACTATATTAAAAAGTGGAAAAACAATAGCTTATTTTCACAATATTTTCACAGTGATTTAACATTAATTTCATCTTTTATTTGGAATAAATGTGCAAAGATATGCCTTTTGTTAGTTTATTATGTACATAATGTGTAGAAAAAGCATTTAAAGTTGGTTTTGCGTTATTGAAATGTGAAATTTTATTTGATATTATAGTGACACAGAGATGAACAGAATGTTAATCGTTATATTTTATAAAGGGGAGTTAACAATGGCAAAAAGTAAGACAGTAAAAGAATCAAAATTATTTACTAAGGATTTTAAAAATAGGTTTGTGAAGTATAGACAGTTATATTTACTTATAATTCCAGCATTGGTTTCGGTTTTTATTTTCCATTACATACCTATATATGGTGTGCAAATAGCATTTAAGGATTTCAGTTCAAGCCGTGGAATTTGGGGCAGTGAATGGGTAGGTTTCGAACATTTTATTCGTTTTTTCGAGTATAAAGGTTTTTGGGACATTATTTGGAATACACTATCAATTAGTTTGTATGGGCTTGCACTTTTCCCACTTGGTGTAATTTTCGCCTTAATGCTTAATGAAGTAAGATACTTAAAATTAAAAAAAGCAGTTCAAATGATTACATATGCACCACACTTCGTTTCAACAGTTATTGTATGTTCATTGGTTAAAATCTTATTAGCAAGAAGCAACGGTGTTTATAACAATATGCTTGAAATGATAGGACTAGATAGAATAGATTTCTTAGCAAGCTCTAAATTATTCTCTTCAATATTTGTGTGGAGCAGTGAGTGGACTAACTTAGGTTGGAGTACAATTATATTTATATCAGCACTAGCAGCAGTTTCACCAGACCTTCAAGAATCTGCCCAAATAGATGGAGCAAGCAGATGGGATATTATTTGGCATATTAACGTGCCAACAATTTTACCTACAATTATGATTATGTTAATTTTAAAATCTGGTAATTTAATGAGCGTTGGTTTCGAGAAAATCTTCCTACTACAAAATCCTCTTAACTTAGAAGCTTCTACGGTTTTATCCACTTATGTTTACGACATTGGTATCGTTGGTGGTCAGTTCAGTTATTCAACGGCAATTGGTTTATTTAATAATGTTGTCGAACTGATTTTAGTTTTAATTGTTAATCAAATAAGTAAAAAATTAACAAATACAAGTATGTGGTAAGGGAGGAGAAAAATAATGACAGCAAAAAATGCAATTAAAAAAAGCAACGGAGATAAAATTTTCGATATAGTAAATATAACTTTACTTATTATTATAACAATAGTAGTGGCGTATCCTTTATATTTTACAATTATAGCATCTCTTTCAAACCCAGCAGAAGTATCGGCGGGAACTGTAATGTTTACTCCAGTAGATTTTTGTCTGGATGCATACAAATACGTTTTTCAAGATGATCGAATTTGGTCTGGTTATGCGAATAGCATATTCTATACTTCACTATCAACGCTATACTGTTTGTGCTTAACAATTCCAGCAGCATATGTTTTATCAAAGAAAGATATTCCATTTCGTTGGCCTATGATGGTATTCTTCCTAATTACAATGTACTTCAGTGGTGGTATGATTCCAAGTTATATCAACATTTCAAATTTAGGTCTTATAGATACACCATGGGTAATGATTCTTGGAATTGGTGTAACTTGCAGAAACTTAATTATTTCACGTCAATATTTTTCAAGCAGTGTTCCAAATGAAGTTTACGAGGCAGCAGCAATTGATGGCGCTTCACAAATTAAATCATTCATTAAAATAGCATTACCACTAGCAAAACCAATTATCGCTGTTATGGCTTTATATTATGCAGTAAACGACTGGAATACATATATGCGTGGTATGCTTTATTTAAAAGATAGCGATTTATACCCACTACAAGTTGTAATCAGAAATATCTTAATCGAAAATCAAGTTTCAGATGTAGATTTATCCAGTGGGTCATTTACACAAGCAGATGTAGATCTTTTGATTTACAAAGACCAACTTGTTGAGGCTATGAGGTATTCAACAATCTTTATTTCTAGTGCACCACTACTAATTGCATATCCTTTTGTACAAAAATTCTTTGTAAAAGGTGTAATGGTTGGTTCAGTAAAAGGTTAAAGGTTGAAAAATAATATTAACAAACAGAAAGGGAGAAATTATGAAAACAAGAATTTTGGCAGCGGTACTTGCAGGAGCTATGTTATTTGGATTAGTAGCTTGTAGTAGTAGTGCAACAGAAGAATCAACGGCAAGTTCAACAAGCAGTTCAGCAGACAGCTCAGAAGAAGAAGTGGAGGAATCAATTTACCCTGATTACTTGAATATGGAATCAGACACTCCTATGGTAGTAGACGGAGAACAAATTACACTTAAAATCATGCTTAATGTTGGTACTTATACAACTAAATCAGATATTTGGTTTTGGGAGTATTTAGAGCAAGAGCATAATATCATTATTGAATTAGAAGAAGTTTTAGATGTAAACGCAGCAGAACAAAAAAACTTAGCATTCAGTGCTGGTACAGATGTTGATATCTTTATGAAAATGTCATTCTCAACAACTGAACTTGTAAACTACGGTGTTGGTGAAGGTCAAATATTGGATATGAATGAATATATTAGTGAAGAGCTTACTCCTAATTTATTAGCACTTATGGATACAACTGATGGTTTAGAAGCAGCACTTACAGCAACAGATGGTGGTATTTATTCAACAGGTGCTGTATCTGGTAAAACATATAGCGATGGTGCTCAAACTGGTTCAATTTCTGACTTCAGATATAACGATGCTTGGTTACAAGAGTTAGGCATGGACATTCCAGAAACAGTAGACGAATTTTTAGATGTATTACGTGGCTATGCAACACTTGGCGATGACATCATTCCTTTTGGTGGAAGCTGGGAATGGGATAACGGTATGCAAGTATTCGCTACAGCAGTTGGCGTAGTAACAAGACAAGGTGTAAATTCCTTTATAAACCCAACTTATTATAACGATGAAGCTTCATTCATTTATGGTAACCAAGATGTATACCAACAAATTCTTGAATGGTATAACACTATGTATGAAGAAGGCTTAATATCACAAGATTTCTTTACACTAGACACATCTGCAACACAAGCTCTTGGCAAAACTGGCGTATTCGGTGTTCTATCAAACACAACATCTGAATATCTTGGCGAAAACTTTACAGATTACTTAACACTTGAGCCACTTGTAAGCGATTTAAATGACACACAAATTTGGGGCGACTCAACAGGATATATTACAATAGGTTCATTTGTAATAAATGCCGAAACTGAATACCCTGAACTTTGTGTTCGTTTTATGGATTTCTTCTATGATGCAGAAAATGCAGTTCTTGCTCAATTCGGACCAAACGCAATATCACAATCAGATATCCTTTACGACATGACACAAGGTTGGACAATAGACGAAGACCATGTTTATGGTTATTTAGATGTTGCTGATGGAACTTTTACTGGCACTAATAATGATTATAAATTAGGTTATATTTCAGCTGCAGCACAATTTGTTGGATATTTCCCAAGTAGTTTAGAAATTCAATCAAATGTTCAAGGCACATTTGAATACGAAGAAATAGCGCTTGATTTAACAACAACAAATGGTGTCAGAAGACAAGGTAACTGGGATAATCTTGTACCATATGTAGTCGATCCTTACCCAACAATTACATATTTCTCTGAAGAGGAAAGTGAAATTATTGCCGATAATGGTACTGTTATAAATACTTTCGCAACAGTTGAATTTGCAAAATTTGTAACTGGTGAACGTGAAATTACAGACGAAGAAATGGCTTTATATTTCGAAGAACTTGACGCTTTAGGATACCAAGAATACTTAGCAGTATATGTAGCTTATGATGAAGAATATTTTCAATAAAAAATAGTTAATTAACACTCAGCCGTCGCCATTATGGTTGACGGCTGAACGTTATAAATTTAATAATGTAGCAAAAAATATTTTAAAATGAATAAAATGAGAATGTTTTGTTAAAAAAACTTGACACATATGCCTAAAAAGAATTAAAATGAATTAATAACAGTTACAAGAAAAGGGGCATATATAATGAAAAGAAAAGTAAAAAAAGGTTTGTTAAGAAACTATATCATTACTTATGTATCAATTACAATTTTAACTTTTGTTTCGGCAAGTATATTACTATTGTTTTTTGCAAGTAATAATTTAACAAAAGTGATGAATGGTGTTACAGAAAACAGTTTGGATACTTTTGTAGATGATTTAGTTGAAAAAATTGAAATATTTGGAAATATTTCTGCTGAAATTTCTTTTGAAAAAGATTTTGGTGTAGATGTTATTTTAGAAAATAATTCAGTTAAACTGCTAGAAGTTCTGGAAATTTTTTCAAGCTATTCACGAAATTTACCTTTTGATAGTGAGTTTTTTTTGAAATATTCCGAGAGCGATAAAATATTATTATCAAGTGGTTATCTCAGCTATTTTTCAGTATATAAACAAAGCGAATGGTCGCAAGAGGATAAAATTCTTATTGAAAACACAGTTGAAAATTCAACCGATTCAAATGTAATAAAATTATCTAACAATGACTATTTGTTTGTTTTCAATTGCCAAATTTCAAAATATTCAATAAACCCTACAGATGCAAACCTTTGTTTTATTATTCCAGAATCAAAATTACAACAATACGCACAGGATAATTACGGCATTGAAAGCCAAGAACTTAGCATTATTTTTGGGGAAAATGTGTTTTATTCAGGTGATATTGTTTTGCCAAGCGAAACACTTTATGCAGTTGACGATAACGACAGCGTTCTATTATATTTGCCAATCAGTTCAACTGAAAATTATTTTCAAGAATTTTTAGGAGAAGTAATACTATACTTTATGGTGCCATTGCTTGTGTTAATGTTGTTAATTAGCTATTTGCTTGCATATAAAAATTATAAGCCAATTAAAAAAATTGTTTCTCAATATAGTTCAAGTTTGTTGGAAAACAACGGCGAAATTGCCTTAATCGATAATATATTAACACAAAACAGCAGGTTAATTAAAGAACAAGAGATTTTGATTGTAAGAAAATTATTGTCATTGATAATAAGTGGTGACAGTTCAGCTGATGTATGTAATTTATTAAAAGAATATAACTTGGAAATAGATGAGATGCATTATTATTTTATATCAGCAGTTACTATCGATGAAATTCCGATAAATAATAATTTTGATAATATCATTGAAGAAATAGATTATATATCTTCAGGAAATTCAAGTTTGTATTTTATCAGAAAAAGCAAAAACGGAAAGCTGATTTTCTTTGTGACGTTTGATGACATAGACCAAAAAGTCTTTTTGTTAAAAAAAGTAAACGATATATTTTCTTCAAATGGATTATCATGTACGCTTAATAACGGCAACACTTATTCAGAACTTTCATTCATGCAAACTTCTTTTTATGAAGCTACATATGGTGGGGCAGAAGTTGAAAATAGTTCCTTGAGTAATGAACAAATTGACATTGTTTCGATAGCAAAAAATTACATTAAAAATGGTGATTATGAAAATGCAATTTCAATATTTCTTAAAGGCGAGAAAATTGAACAATTCGAAACTCTTCCAAGTTTAGTTCAACGTTATATCGTTGCAGATATTTCGGTTAATTTAACAAGGCTTTACAATGCATTTGGAATAAGCCTTAAAAACAGAACAGTTGCAGTTTTGTTGTGTGCAACCGATTATAAAACTATTGTAGAACAAGTAACACTAATAGTTGACAATTGCAAAATAATTGAACCAACTTCGGAAAATAAAGAAATTAGCGAAAAAATGAAAAGCATATTAAAGTATATTGATGAAAATGTGTTGAATAACGATATGTCACTTTCATCTATGTCTGAATATTTTAATTCGCACCCAAATACAATATCATTATTATTTAAAAAAGAACTTAAAATGTCCTATAAAGATTATGTAATGCATTTAAGAATAGAAAGAGCAAAAACATTGCTTGTCGAAAACGAATACAGTGTATCACAAATATGCGAAATGGTTGGATATGCTAACCCTTCTCACTTTGTAAAAGTGTTCAAAGAAAACACAGGGGTAACGCCAAATATTTATCGAAAAAGCATTGTTAACGACTAAAAGGGGGATATTATGAAAAATATCATAATGTTTATGGTAGACCAACTTTCTGCAAAATGGTTAGAAATTGCCATTAAAGATGAAGTTTGCCCATTGCCAAATATAAAAAATTTAATGGAAAACGGAACTTATTTTTCTAAAGCAATAAGCAACAACCCAGTTTGTTGCCCAGCAAGAGCTACAATTGCGACTGGTTTGACAGATAGAAAACACGCTGTAATAGAAAATTTTATTGAGTTAGATACATCGTTAGATACATTTATGAAACAGCTTCAAAAAAATAATTATACAACAGGTGCATTTGGTAAATTACATTTTATCTCGCATTCAGTAACATTACACCCTCAAAACGAGGTTTACGGATTTGACGTAACTCATATTACAGAAGATGACCGTGGTGGTGAATGGCTCGATTGGATAATTGAAGAACACCCTGAGTATTTAGATGATGTTTTAGCGACTATTTGGAACAGCAGTAACGAAGAATTTAAGTGTTACGGTAAAGATAAATTAAACTTGACAGATAGAATTGCAAAAATTCGCAAGAGTTACGACTGGAAAACTGAAAACTGCCCATTAAACACTCAAGCTTCATACACTCATAAATTTCCTAAAGAATTAAGCCAAACAGAATGGATAACTTCAAAGGCTTTAGACTTTTTGAGCGACGAGTCTATTAAAAGCCCAATTTTCACCCAAATAAGCTATGTTCAACCACATGGACCAAGAAATTTACCAGAGGAGTATTTGCAATATGTTGATGAAAGCAAGTTGCCAATACCCGCAGAAACTGAATGGTTAACAGACGAAAACACACCAAATTATTATAAAGAAATTAAAGAAAATACTAAAAATAACAAGATGTACGACCGTAAATGTTATTTTGCAGATTTGGTGCATTTAGATGAGCAATTAGGAAAAGTTGTTCAAAAGTTAAAAGATACAAATAGATTTAAGGAAAGTGTCATTGTCTTTTTGGCAGACCATGGCGATTTATTAGGCGACCATGGAGCTTATGGCAAAGGTAATAAACATTATGACGCTTGTATAAGAATACCATTAATTATATCAGGTGCTGGATTGGGCAAAAGAAAAATTCACGACGGTTTTGTTCAGCACGAGGATATTTGCCCAACAATGCTAGAGCTTGGTGAATGTGAAAGTGATAGAGAATTTTATGGTAAATCTTTAGTTGGAATTTGTAAAGGCACAGACACAACAAGCAGAAATTATGCGTACACAGAAAGTTACAGTGGTGCAAGAGCATCAGGTTATGCAAACTGGTGTAAAACTATTCTTGACCATCAATTTAGGTATACTTATTATGCTGATTTTTCAGGCGAACAATTGTTTGATTTAAAAAATGATGTGAACGAGCAAACTAATTTAGCTAAAGATGAAAAATATGCTGAAATTAAACAAAATTTAAAAAATGTTTTATTGGAATATATTGTAAAACAAGATAATTCAAAATAATAAAATTAAAAGGTGAAATTATGAAATTAGAATACTCAAACCTCATAGGTTTAGAAATAGATATGAACATGACAAGACGTGATCCAAGTCCAGTTGTGAAAATTGATGGAACATATTATGTGTACTATTCAAAATGTGAAGCAATAAATGGTTATGCAGCAACAATTTGGGCAGCATCTTCTAAAGACGGAGAAACTTGGCAAGAAGAAAACATGGTTATTGGAAAAGGTGAAGCTGGTGATTTCGATGCCGGCGGCGTATTTACACCAACAACATTAATTACAGACGGATATATTTACTTAACTTACACCTCGGTTAGAGATGATTTTGTCAACACAAGCACTGAAGCTGAGGGATTGACAAGGGTTGGCTTAGTGAAATCAAAAAATCCACTTGGCCCATTCGAAAGAATTCACAAAGAACCAATTTTAGTGACTGGCGAAGCACCAGCTTTTGACAGCCACAGGGTGGACGATACTTGCATTATCAAACACGACAATAAATATTTCATGTACTATAAAGGTAGACAAATCGGTTTAGGGCAAAAAGAAACAAAAATGGGTTTAGCTATTGCAGAAAAACCAGAAGGCCCCTATGTCAAATACGAGAACAACCCTGTTCAAATGGGTGGTCATGAAGTTTGTGTTTACCCTTCAAGAGGTGGATTTATCTCTCTTGTTACAGGTTGGAGCGATATTGCGAATACATACAGATACAGCAAAGACGGCATTCATTTCGAAAAATTAGGAGATATTCAAATTGACCAATCCATGGGACCATATAGGGAAGATGGATATGAAAACAATAAAGATTTCGATTTAAAATGGGGTGTTTTTCACGATTATGTTGAAAAAAGACCATATTTGAGAAGATTTGACGTAGTGGAAATGTAGTATATATTGAAAATCCACTGATTTTATTGGTGGATTTTTTCAATTATGGGGGATAAATGGGAAAAAAGAAAAATTTGTTGGTGATTTGTAGTGATGAACATAATGGTAAAATATTAGGCTGTTTAAATCATCCCTTTGTTAAAACACCAAATTTGGATAAACTAGCAAGTCAAGGAACTTGTTTCACAAATGCGTATTGCAATTCGCCCGTTTGCACACCGAGCCGAATGAGCTTTATAACAGGAAAATACACACATCAAATATCAAGTTGGCACATGGGAATGGCACTTGACGAGAAAGAGATGACATGGGCAAAAAAACTTTCTGATAACGGAATAAAATCCACAATGCTAGGCAAAATGGATTTTTGTGGACCTTATCAAAGTGGTGGGTTTTCAGACTATAAAATAATTCAAAGAAGACAACAATGGAAAGAAGTTCCATGCAAAATACCTTTTAATGCAAGGCTAAAAGGCTACACAAGAAAAGACAAAAGAGCACATATATTAAACGCTGGAATACGAGAAGATGTTGTTACAGATGGCAAAAATGGTTCAAAAGATACCCTCGGTTATTATGACCACGACAGAATTGTGACACAATGGGCAATAGATTATTTAAAAGAAAAAATAAGCAGTAACCAACCTTGGGCGTTATATGTTGGATTGCTCTATCCACACTGGCCATTTTGCGTGCCAAAAAAATATTTTGATATGTATTACAAAAATGTAGACTTACCGATTGATATGAACTTAGATAATCCAAATTTACACCCATTGTTAAAAGAATTGCAAGTTTCAATGCAGTTAGATGGCATTACGAACGAGCAAGTTCGCACAGCAGTGGCTACATACTACGGCATGATTACTTGTATGGACGACATGGTTGGCGAAATTTTAAATCAACTTGAAATTCAAGGTTTAACAGAAAATACAAATATAATTTACACAAGCGACCACGGTGAATTAATCGGTGAACACGGTTTATTCTATAAGCAATGCCCTTACGATGGTTCTTCGAAAATTCCACTGATTATTAAAGGCGAGGAATTTTTGGCAAATAAAAAAAACGACACAATTGTAAGTCTTGTGGATATGTACCCAACCATAATGGAAATGTTTGGTTTGGAGTGTGAAAGCGACAGAGTAGGGCAAAGTTGGTTGCCTTTATTAAATGGCGAAAAAAGAGAAAATCAATATGCTTTTTCAGAATACCACGGAAATTTTTTCACACAGGATTGGTATATGTTAAGAGATGAAAAATATAAATACATACATTATCAAAACAGAAGAGCATCACTTTTTGACATGAAAAACGACCCTGACGAAATGAACGATTTAGTCGTTAATTCAACAGTAGAAAGCGATATAATTATAGAAAAAATGGAAAAAGCTTTGCAAAAAATAGCAAACACTGAAGAAGTTTCACTAAAAGCAAAAACAGATTTAGGTTTAATAGGTGAAAACGGTGAAGATTACACAGAAACACTTTCTTATGAAGAATTTTCAACTTGGGAAATTTCTAAGAAAGAATATACAATTAAAAACCAATTAAGGGCAGTTAACGGAATTTTCGAAAATGAACATTAAAGGAGAAAAATATGAATAAGAAACCGAATATAATTTTGATAAATGTAGATGATATGGGTTATTCTGACGTAGGTTGTTATGGTTCAAAACTAAACAAAACACCTTGTATAGATAAAATGGCGAAAGACGGAATGATGTTTACGGACTTTTACGCTGGTGCTTCTGTGTGCAGTCCTTCACGAGCAGGTATGCTTACAGGTTGTTATCCAAAAAGAATTGGTTGCCAACAATTTAAATTTTACAACAGAAAAGTTGATGAAGAAAACCCGATAGACACTTGTGTGGTGCTTCTTCCTGGGCAACCAGAAGGGCTAAACCCAAGCGAAACCACACTTGCTGACATCGCCAAAAAAGGTGGTTATTCCACAAAATTAGTCGGTAAATGGCATTTGGGCGACCAAGAAGAATTTTCACCACTTAACTATGGCTTTGACGAATTTTTAGGTTTGCCATACAGCAACGACTTAGGAATTATGACACCAGACAAACCAAAACATATTGAAAATAAAATTGATTATTACCCATTACCACTGATGAACGGCAAGGAAGTAATTGCTGAACAACCAGATATCGCATCAATAACAGAGCTATACACAAACACAGCAACACAATATATTCGTGATAATAAGGATAACCCTTTCTTTTTATACTTTTCACATACATATGTTCATGTTCCACTTTTTGTAAACCAACATTTTATGAAATATTCAGAAAACGGAGCATTAGGTGCAGCAATGGCGGCGATAGACTGGAGCTTAGCAGAAATTTTGTATGAACTTAAACGTTGCAATATTGAAGAAAACACAATTGTAATGTTTGTGTCCGACAATGGTGGTGGCAAAAAAGGCAACAACTGTAATTACCCACTAAAAGGTTTTAAAGGTAACATTTACGAGGGTGGTCACAGGGTTAATTGCATTATGAAATGGCCTGAAAAAATTAAGGCTAATACAGTGTGCAAAGAAGTGACTTCAATGTACGACTTCTTCCCAACTTTTGAAGAATTAGTCGGTGTTAAAATGGAGGATAACCTTAAACGTGACGGTTATTCAATGTTGCCATTTTTTGAAAATCCTGAAACTGCAAAAACAAAATACGAAGCTTTCTATTATTATCGTGAAAATAGACTTGAGGCTGTTCGTGTTGGAGATTATAAATATTTAATACGATTAAACGAACTTTACAACCTTGCAAACGATATTGGCGAGGAAAATAATATAATCGAAAATCACCCAGAAGTTGTAACTTTACTAAAAGAATACGCACAAAAAGCACGAGAGGATATGGGCGATGAACTGACAAACATAGTTGGCAAAAATTGCCGTGAAATTGGTTTTGTTAAAGATTATAAACCACTTACAACATTCGATGCAAACAAGCCATACTTAATCCCAATGTACGATTTAGACGGAGCAATAAACTGATAAAGAGGTAATTAAATGAATGTAAATACACATTTAGAAAAAAATATAGAAAAACACGAAGCTTTCCACGCAAGCAAAAAACCAGGAATGTTATTTTTTTCTGATTTAGGATTTAGAAATTTTAAAGATATAGGTTCTTTAGGTTTCGATTTTCCAAAAAACTCCCGTACATACGGTTTATCAATGGAAAAAATTGCAAATAATGCCTATGAATTAGGTAAATTAGATATGCAAGTAAGCCGAAATGTAATGAAATTCCATTCAATTATAGAGGACGATTTCCACCCAATGTTAGTTTTAAACTGGGGTACAGGTGTTACAGCTGGCTACATAAGTGGTTCAATGGACGTTAAATTCCACCAAAACACAAGCTTTGCAAAGGGGCAATTTATTGAGGATTTAGACGATGTAGAAAACCTAATATTCCCTGAAAAAAATATGTGGATGGAATACGTTGGCAACTATTGGCGTGGGGTTGAAAGTGAATGGGAAGGCGAAAAAATATCAGTTTCTAACCATTTCAGGTCACCTCTTGATGTTGCAAATGAACTTCGTGGTAACGACTTTTTTTACGATTTATACGACGACCCTGATATGCTAAAACTTTTAATTTCTAAAATCACAGACAAAACAATAATGCTGGATAAATATTGGAGAAACGAAAGTAAATTTTTAAGGGAAGCTCCGGGTGGCACATGGGGTGCAGTTTCGAAAAACAATGTAACCTTTGTAAATGGCGACCCAATCGATTTAATTATGCCGGATTTTATAGAGGAATTTAACAATCAATATATCGAAAGATTAGTTAATGAGCTTGATAAGGTTTTCTTTCATCATCATTCAATTGGCTATGAAAAAGCTCCTGAAGTTGCAAAAATTAAAGGTCTTTGGGTTCAACAAATCAGCCAAGACCCTAATGGTGCAGTGTTAAGGGATTTACCACAGGAACAAATTGATATTCTAGCAAAAACATCAATGGATTGTTGTCCACTTATGATGCAACAATTCAATATGAAAAAAGAGGGAGAACCTTTGGAAAAAACTCTTGATAAATATAAAAACGGACGCTTTATGATGACATTAAAAGGCGAAACTATTGAAGAAACAAAAAGACTTTTAGACAGAGCTAGAAATTATTGTGATAAATTTTAATTAAGGAGTACAAAATGACAGAAACACCAAATATATTATTGATAATGGCAGACCAATTCACGCCGTACATGATGAATACATACGGCTGCAAAGTAGCAAAAACTCCTAATTTAGATAAACTAGGGTGTGAAAGTGCAGTTTTTGAAAACGCTTATTCAAACTGTCCTGTTTGTGCCCCAGCAAGGGCTTCAATGATGGCTGGTTTGTATTGTTCCAAAACCGAAGTGTACGACAACGGAACAATAATGCCGTCCGACATTCCAACATTTGCAGACTATTTAAACCATATGGGTTATGATACTGTTTTAAGTGGGAAAATGCACTTCATAGGGCCTGACCAGCTTCACGGTTTTTCAAAAAGATTAACAAGTGACGTTTACCCAGCTTCCAACGCTTGGCTTTACGACGCAAGAATGAACAAACGTGAAAAAGTTATGGGCGATGTTGGAATAAAAATAAACTCATATATTAAAGCAGAGGGACTTCAAAAAAAATACGGCATAATGCCAAACCCTAAGTTTTTTAACTATGATGACGAAACTGCAATGCAAGCAAAATCATACATTCGTGATGCTAATAAAAAGAAAAAACCTTTCTGCTTGTGTGCATCTTTCCACCACCCACATATGCCACTAAAAGTCACTAAAAGACTGTGGGATTTATATGAAAATGTTGAAATTCCAATGCCAACTTACCCTGAAAATATGGAAGAAAAATATTCAGACATGGACAAATGGGTAAACCACTTCACTGGTGCAGACGAATACAAAATCACAAATATGGATGAGCTAAAAGAGGCTAGAAGATGTTACCTAGCTCTCACAAGTTACATAGATGAAAAAGTTGGCGAACTTTTGGAAGAACTTGAAGAAAACGGACTAGCAGAGAACACAATAGTAATGTTCACAAGCGACCACGGCGATATGCTTGGTGAAAAAGGAATGGTTGAAAAACGTGTTTTCTACGAATGGTCAGCGAAAGTTCCAATGCTAATCAAATTCCCAAATAAAGAATTTGCAGGGCAAAGAATAACTGCTCCAGTTTCTTTAATCGATATTTTGCCTACAATTTTAGACATTGTAAATTTCCCAAAAGAAAGCACTTTGCCATACGACGGTAAAAGTATGCTTGCAGTTGCAAAAGGCGAAATCAACGAACCGGTTTACTCTGAATTTCATGTTGAAGGTGTAAAGTCAACTTGCTTTATGCTTCGTAACGATAGATATAAATACATCTACATTACAGGATTTAAACATCAATTATTCAACTTGGAAAATGACAAAGACGAGTGGAATAATTTGATTGATGATGAAAATTATAGCAAAATTAAAAACGCTATGAAACAACAAATTTTAGATAAATTTAACCCTGAAAAAATCGAAAATGACATACAACATAAGTTAACAACAAACGCATTTATCAGAAAATCCACAATGCAAAGCAAGGTAAACTGGGCGTATGTTCCAAAATACGAAAATATTTCAAACTAAAACAGGAGAATAAAATGAAAAAGCCTAATATAATATCAATTTTAATAGACGATTTAGGTGCAAGGGATTTAGGTTGTTATGGTAGCACTTTTTACGAAACACCTAACATTGATAAGCTTGCAAGTGAGGGACTAGTTTTTACAGATGCTTATGCATCTTGCCCCGTTTGCTCGCCTTCAAGAGCAAGTATGATGACAGGCAAATACCCAGCAAGAGTTGGAGTAACCGAGTGGATTGGTGGCGATACAAAAGGTAAACTTTTGGGAGCTCCGTATCTTCATTATCTACCACTTGAAGAAGTTTGTATAGCAAAAGCTATGAAAAAAGGTGGTTATCGAACATGGCACGTTGGTAAATGGCATTTGGGAACTGAAGAATATTACCCAGAAAAACATGGTTTTGACGTAAATATCGGTGGTTGTCACCGTGGAGCACCAAACAACGGCTACTTTGCACCTCACGGCTTACATAACTTAGAGGGTGGAAATTCTGACGAGTATTTAACAGACAGAATTACAGACGAGGCAATTAAATTAATCGAGCAAGAAAGTGACGAACCGTTTTTCCTAAACCTTTGTCACTATGCTGTTCATGTTCCACTTGTTGCAAAACAAAATGACATTGACTACTTTACAGAAAAAGCAAAAAAACTCAAATTAGATAGATTTAATGCAATAACTTTAGGCGAAAAATACCCTATTGAAGATAAAAAATCAAGCTGTGTTGAAAGACGTCATATTCAGTCACACCCAGTTTATGCAGCAATGATTTACAATTTAGACCAAAACATAGGCAAACTTATGGACGCACTTAAAGCGACAGGAAAAGACAAAGATACAATAGTTTTCTTCACTTCTGATAACGGAGGACTTTCCACAGAATTTTTATGCCCAACTTGTAACGCACCTTTTAGCGAGGGAAAAGGTTGGATGTACGAGGGTGGAGTTCGTGAACCACTTATAATTTGGGGAAAAGGGATTGAAAAAAGAAGATTTTGCACAGTTCCGGTAACAACTCCAGATTTTTACCCAACATTTTTAGAGTTAGCAGGCTTGCCTTTAATGCCAGAGCAACACGTTGACGGTGTGAGCTTAGTTCCACTTATAAACGGCGAAAACAAGCTAGAGCGTGAAGCAATTTACTGGCACTACCCACATTACGGAAACCAAGGTGGAACACCAGGTTGTTCAGTTAGAATGGGCGATTACAAGTTAATTGAGTTTTTTGAGGACAGCAGACTAGAACTATATAACCTTAAAACTGACGTTAGTGAGCTTAATAATTTAGCAGATGAAATGCCTGAACTTCGCGAAAAAATTCTTGGAAAACTTAACGCATGGCTTGATGATGTTTGTGCGAAAATCCCACAGCCAAACCCAAACTGGAAAGCTAAACCTGAAATGAAAAGGAGCTAAACTATGTCAACAAAAATACTATTTAATGATAATTTTTATGTGTGCGAGGGCAATTTGGTTGGCAAAGATAGCCTTGCTTACAAATCGGTAAAAATTCCACACGATTTTGCAATAACTCAAGCAATTGGCGAGAATTTTCCTGACGGTAGACGTCAAGGTTTTGTCGATTGCTACCATAAAATCACATATAAAAAGATTTTTAATTACATAAAAAAAGACGGTGAAAAAGCCTACATAAGTTTTGACGGAGTTTTTAGAAATAGCGAAGTTTACGTTAATGGAAATCTAGCCGGTATTCGTCCTTATGGATATGTTCAGTTTAGTTACGACATTACAAAATATTTGGTTGACGGCGATAATTTGCTTGAAGTTTTTGTCGATAATTCAGTTCCACCAGCAGACCGTTGGTACTCAGGAATGGGAATTTACCGAGATGTTCAGTTTATCACAACAAGTGAAATTCACGTTGCAGAATACGGCACATACATCACAACTCCAAACATAACTGCCGAAAAAGCAGACGTTCATATTCAGTTTGAACTTGAAAAAGACTATGAATGTGAAGCTACTTTAGATGTTGACATAACATTTAATGGTGAAGTTGTTGCAAACGGAAAATTCACTTCAAGCGATAAATTTATAGAAACAGATTTTGTTGTTGTAAACCCAAAACTTTGGGACTTAACACACGCAAATATGTATAAAGCAGTTGCTAAAGTGTATGTAGACGAGAAATTAATGGACACTCACGAGAGCAGTTTTGGTATTCGTGAAATAATTTTTGACGGTCAAAAAGGTATGTTCCTAAATGGCGAAAGCGTTAAACTGAAAGGTGTAAATTTGCATCACGATACAGGTTGCATAGGTTCAGCCTTCCTTAAAGATGCATGGATTAGAAAAATTCAAAGTCTTAAAGATATAGGTGTAAACGCAATTCGTTGTAGCCACAATCCACAAGCAAAAACATTCTATGAACTTTGTGACGAAATGGGAATTTTTGTGTATGATGAAGCCTTTGACAAATGGTATTGGAAACTTGGCTACACTAAAGAATACTTTGACGATTGGTGGAAAGAGGACATCATGTCTATGATTAGACGTGACAGAAACCACCCTTGCGTATTCCTTTGGAGCGTTGGAAACGAAGTTGAGCTTCAAGGCACTGACGAAATGATTGCACTTGTTGAAAGACACGTTGCCTTTGCAAAAGAATTTGAGCCAACTCGTCCAATTTCATTTGCAATGATGCCACACTGTAATCCAGCAGAGGACGGAAACGACTTCGGCGTTCGTGCTTACACAAAAGGTGTGCCACATATCGTTGGTTTAACTGAACAAATGAATAAAACAACAGACATTATGTCTTGCAATTATCAAGAACAATGGTACGAAGAATACAGAAAAGTAATGCCGGAAAAACTTATCATAGGTACAGAAACATACCAATATTACACAGCGACAAAAGGTAAAAAATATTTTAACGATTTAGTTGAAATTCACCCATATTCATATGTAAAAGAAAACGACTTCGTAATAGGAATGTTCTACTGGCCAGGTGTTGATTACTTAGGCGAATGTCACGAATATCCAGCTCGTGTCAGAGGTGGAAACCTAATTGACATAGCAGGTTTTGAAAGACCATTTGCAGGACATAGTAAAGCACTTTTCACCGATAAAAATGATTATTTAGATTATGCAGTGTTTGATGAAAAACAAGATTTTGAATATCTTTCATCAGCATGGAGTTATCCACTTTGCACACATCATATGATGATAGACAGACACATGGGTCAAATTGTAAGGCTTGCAACATACACAACTTGCGAGTCCGTAGAAATCACAATTGGTGCAAGGTGTTACGGCGAAAGATTTTTGAAAGATTACAGAGATAATATGATAACATGGTCAGTCGGTTGGGACACTGAACCAGTTGTAATCGTTGGTAAAAATAACGGTGTGGAAGTTGCAAGAAAAGTAATTATGCCTTTTGGTGAAGTTGCAGATTTTGATATTAAAGTAGATAAAACAACTCTAACACAAGACACACACAACCTAAGTTTTGTGGAAATTCGTTCTATAGACAAAGACGGAATGTGGAATGAAAACGCAAAAACAGAAATCACAATCGCACACAATGACACACTAGAGCTTATGGGAATTGACAACGGAAACGCAACAAGCCACCACGACTATAAAGGCAAAAAAATCAACCTATACCACGGAAAAGCAGTAGTAATTATGCGAGCAAACGCGGTTGGAACAGGCAAACTAAGAATTAGAAACGAAGAATTAAACATAGAAAAAATAGTGGAAATCGAGTGTGTTTGACATGGCTAAAAACAACGTTATAATTATTAATGCAGACGATTTAGGATTTGGTATGCTTTCCTGTTATGGCCAAAAAGAATTTCAAACACCTAATATAGACAAAATTGCAGAGAGTGGAATGAAGTTTGAAAATTTTTATGGTGCAGCTTTTTGTGCCCCTTCTAGAGCGTGTATGATAACAGGACTTCACGACTGTCATGCTGGTGGTTGGACATATAACAAAGGGGGAATTTACAAAAAATTGCACGAGGAAAAATTGAGTCTTGACGAAGTAAGCGAAACTTTGAATAATTCAGGTTATAACTACTTAAAAGGCGAAGTGTATCTTCCTCACGTTTTTAAAAATGCTGGTTATGCAACTGGTGAAATTGGCAAACTTGAATGGGGATTTGCTGTAACTCCACAGGAAATGGAAAAGCACGGCTGGGACTATCACTACGGTTATTACGACCACCAAATGTGCCATGGATTTTATCCTCCATATCTTTTTGAAAACGGAAATAGTGTGAAAATTGAGGGAAATACACATTCTGATTGTGCAAAAGTTATGGGAAAACCACCAAAACTTTGCGACATGAATAAAGAGGGCATGGAAGTTTATAGCCAGGATTTATTCGACGAAAAAATTGTTAATTTTATTAAGAAAAATAAAGATAATCCATTTTTTCTATACCACCCATCACAACTCCCACACGGGCCAGTTAGTATTAAAAAAATTCACAAAAGCGTAGAAAATAACAATAATTTAACAGAAACTGAAAAGCTGTATGCCTCTATGATTATCAGGCTTGACGATACTGTTGGTTTGATTGAAAAAACTTTAAAAAAATACAATTTAACCGATAAAACAATGGTGATTTTCACAGGCGATAACGGACACACTTTTTATTATTGTGAGGACGGAAGAAGTTCTGGCAGAGTTAGCGTAATTGACGGCACAGAATTAGACGAGTACGATAATGTTGCAAACACTGAAAAATGTGGAGATATTTTTAACGGTAACGGTGGTTTAAGTGGCTATAAAAGGGCAAGTTTGCAAGGTGGCTTGCGTGTGCCAATGTTAGCTTCAATGCCAAGCAAAATAAAGGCAAATTCCACAACTGGCGAGCTTGTAACGCAGTTGGATTTTATGGCGACTTTTTCCGAAATGCTAAACCAAAAACCTTTTGAAAACAAAGACAGTCAATCATTTTTACCTACACTTTTCAAAGGCGAAAAAAGCAACCGAAAACCAGCAGTTTTTGCTTCAAGAATTGGCCCTACAATAATAACAAACGACGGCTGGAAAGTGCGATACATAGAGCCACTTAATGAACTTATGTTATATTATTTGCCAACTGACCCAAGGGAAGAAAATAACTTAGCACAAAAGAATCCTGAAAAATTAAAAGAGTTGTCCGAAAAATTGTTGCATGAATGTGACGGGAATTTTTACAACGGCACACCAGACGCACATTTAAGCAAATACATCAGCCAATTTATTTAAAGGTGATATTATGAATATAAATAAAAAAATAATCGAAAAATGCAACATTAACGATGCTGTTTATTGCATTAATAATGTGCTGTTGAGTGATTGTGACAACATTGAAATTAACTTCGAAAAAGATGTTTATGACATTCATTCAATGTATGCATATCAAGAATTTTGCTATATTTCCAATAATGATTTTGGTGTAAAAAACCTTATTTTTCCTATCATAGGCAAAAAAAATATCACCATAAATGGCAACAGCTCAAGACTTAATGGAATTGGTGGAATTTTGCCTTTTTACATTAAAAACAGCGAAAATATAATAATAAAAAATTTTACAATAGATTATGCAAGACCATTTTTTAGCCAAGGCGAAGTTATGGAAAGTGCTGAAAATTATGTTGTAATTAACATGGATAAAAATTTATATCCATACGAAATTGTAAACGGATTAGTGCATTTTATCGGCGAGGAATACGAGAGTTATTTTGTGCATGGACTTTTGGAATACGAAAGAGAAGAAAGACGACCAATCCCAACTTCTGTAGATAATTTTTTGAAAACAAGTATGAAGGCAGAGGAAACTCAAGAGGGATATTTAAAGTTGTTTTTTAAGTGGGTTTTACAGCCAACTGTCGGAAATATAATCACAATTAAGCACGAAAAAAGGTTTTACCCAGCAATCGCAATAGATAAAAGTGAGAATATAAAGCTTGAAAATATAACAATTCATCACGCTGGAACAATGGGTGTAGTAGCTCAATTTTCTAAAAATATTTACATTGATAAAATGGATATTTCCCCAGAAAAATCTACAGAAAGGTTAATGTCAATCAACGCAGATGCAACTCATTTTGTAAACTGTACTGGTGAAATTATCATAGAAAATTCTAAATTTGAAAGTATGTTAGACGATATTATTAACGTACACGGAAATTATTTTAAAGTGTCAAAAGTAATTGATAATACGCATATAATTGTTGAAATTCCTCATTTTCAACAAGTCGGAGCTTACGGAATTCACGACGGTGCAAAGCTTTTAATTTGCAATAAAGAAACAATGCTTGGTGTTGGTTATTCTTATTTAAAAAACACCAAAGTTATAAATAACAAATTTTTTGAGCTAGAGCTTACACAAGAGTTCAACTTTGACGAAAACATAGAATACTGTATTGATGACACAGACACTTACCCAGAAGTGATTTTCAGAAATAATATTTGTGGTAAAAATAGAGCCAGAGGACTTCTTTTAACAGGTAAAAACCCGATTTTAATTGAAAATAATATAATCGATACCGAGGGTTCAGCGATTAAAGTAAATGGAGATATGCACAACTGGTACGAATCAACAAACATTACGTCAATTATAATTCGTGGTAATAAAATCAGAAGAAGAAATAAAGGGAATTGGGGAATAGCCTTAATTGACATTGACCCAGTAATGAGAACCCAAGTAAATGGTGAATTCTTCCACGGTGATATGCTTATCGAAAATAATGAGATTATTTTGGACGGAACTGACCTTTTTTATGGTTACAGTTTCAACAGTCTAACAGTAAAAAACAACAAGATCATCTCCCTAGACAAACCAATTAATTCCGACAAAGATTTAACAATAAAAGCCTCAAACTGTGGAAAAGTCTGTGTAGAAAACAACATCTATTAGTCGATTTTCTAAAATATAAATAACAAATTATCGAATAGTTTTAGGAAAACTAATAAAATACCCCCTCAAGTACATGTTCGGTAGCCGAGCTATTCATTTGGAATAAAATTAATTTTATTCCTCAATTTTGAAAGGAATCAAAGCGTTTTTAACTATAGAAGTTAGTATGGTAAGGTTAGTAAACCGCTTAGTAAAGTTAATTTCAAAATTAACTAGCTATTCCCTACTTTATGTGATATACTCCTTGTTAACAAAAACAAAGGAGTATAGAAAATGGCGAAGTTTACACTGCAAGAATTTTATTTAGGCGATTTTATTTTAGACTTAGAGTCTGAGATGAAATCGCTTTCGTTATGTCTGGGGGTGATTGAATGAAAATACTAGAAGAATTATATCACGGCAACATTAATCCTAATGTAAAATTTTACAAACAAAACACCAACTACGCAAAGGCAATGGACATTATCGCAACAAATGAAGATTTGCTAACAGCAATGCTCAAAGGAACAGAGAAAAAAGTTTTTATGGAATATCTAGATGCAAATGCGATAGTCATGAGTGAAAGCAGCGTGGAAGAGTTCATCATAGGATTTAAACTAGGAGCTAAAATCGCATTAGCAATGGTTTCAGAAGATGACAGAATTTTTAAGGATATAGTATAAGAGATAGCAAGTAGTTAAGGGTGTCCGTTTGAGTGGACACCCTTTACCTATATCAAATTTTGGGGCGCTGTAATCAAAGAAAGAGATTTTTGCAAAAAACGATGAACGAACCGTTCACCGTTTGTCACTATATGCCGTAACGAATCGTTCCTCCACTAT
>JAWXUM010000009.1:0-64998 GCA_044432645.1 Clostridia bacterium
AAAGAAAATTTATTTTAACGCAACGGACAACCGCAAGGGTTGTCCCTACGTCGTTTTGTAAAGTTTTAATCGACACAAAGTAGTAGGGGCGAGCTGTGCTCGTCCGTAGATAAAAAACAATAAAAAAGGCTGTATTACAAATTAATGTAATACAGCCTAAATTTATATAGTGGTTATAAATTAGCCTTGAACTCTTTCTTTAAGAGCTTCTAACTCTGCAACTAATTCAGCAGGGATATGTGTACCGAATTTTTTGTAGAATTCTTCTGCGCTTGCAGCTTCTTTAGCCCATTTAGCGTTATCAATAGCAAGGATTTTAGCTAGGTCTTCTTTAGTGAAGTCTTCTAAACCGTCGATGTTGATATCGTCTACACTTGGAACATAACCAATAGCTGTGTCTTGTGCGCCAACTTCGTCGCCACATCTTTTCATAATCCACTCAAGAACTCTCATGTTATCGCCAAATCCAGGCCACATGAAGTTGCCGTTCTCGTCTAGACGGAACCAGTTAACGTTGAAGATTTTAGGAGCTTTTTCGCCTAATTTTTCGCCCATTTCAATCCAATGTTTGAAGTAATCGCCCATATGGTATCCACAGAATGGAAGCATAGCCATTGGGTCACGACGGATAACGCCTACAGCACCAGCAGCAGCAGCAGTTGTTTCAGAACCTGTTACAGAACCGATAAATACACCGTTATTCCAATCTCTTGATTGGTAAACTAGAGGTAGTGTGTCAGGACGACGACCACCAAAGATAATAGCAGAAATTGGAACTCCACCTTGTGCTTCGAACTCTGAGCTAATGCAAGGGCAGTTTTTAGCAGGAGCTGTAAAACGGCTGTTTGGATGAGCGCCTTTAGCGTCAGAAGTTTTGCCGTTCCAAGGTTTGCCTGTCCACTCTAAAGCGTTTTCAGGAGGATTTTTATCTAGAGATTCCCACCAAACTGTGTTGTCATCTAAGTTATGAACAACGTTTGTGAAAATTGTACCTTGCTCTGTTGAATGAAGAGCATTAGGGTTAGATTTTAGGTTAGTACCAGGAGCAACACCGAAGAAACCGTTCTCTGGGTTGATAGCATATAGTCTACCGTCTGGTCCTTGACGCATCCAAGAGATGTCATCGCCAACACACCATACTTTGTAACCAGCTTCTAGGTAACCTTGAGGAGGAATCATCATAGCTAAGTTTGTTTTACCACAAGCAGATGGGAAAGCAGCAGCTACGTATTTGATTTCGCCTTGAGGATTTTCAAGACCTAAGATAAGCATATGTTCAGCCATCCAGCCTTCTTTTCTAGCTTGAGCAGAAGCAATTCTTAAAGCAAAGCATTTTTTACCAAGAAGAACGTTACCGCCGTAACCAGAGTTAACTGAGATGATGTAGTTGTCTTGTGGGAAATGGCAGATGTATCTTTTTTCTGCATCAATTTCGCATTTGCAGTGTAAGCCTTTAACCCAGTCTGTGCTGTCGCCTAGAGCTTCCCAAACTGCGTTGCCAACTCTTGTCATGATAGCCATGTTAAGAACAACGTAAATTGAGTCTGTTAATTCTACACCGATTTTTGCAAGAGGTGAACCTACAGGACCCATTGAGTAAGGGATAACGTACATTGTACGACCTGTGTAGCTGCCTTTAGCAATTGAGAAAAGCATTTCATATGCTTCTGCTGGGTCTTTCCAGTTATTTGTAGGACCTGCTTCTTCAGCTGTTGGAGCACAGATAAATGTTCTGTCTTCTACACGAGCAACGTCGTTAACTGCTGTTCTATGAAGGTAACAACCAGGAAGTTTTTCCTCGTTTAATTTAATAATTTCACCTGTTGAACAAGCTTCTGCTCTTAGAGCCTCAAGTTGTTCTTCTGAACCGTCAATCCATACTAGTTGGTCTGGAGTTACAAGAGTTTTCATCTCTTCAATCCATGCCAAAACTGTTTTGTTAGTTGTCATTTTTCTTGACCTTCCTTTCAAAATTACATATTATTGTTTATATAGTTTAATTACCAATTTTTGATATATAGTATTACCCTATACGAATTCATTTTACCATAAACTATTTGATAAATCAATTACTAATTTATGAATAAAGCGAATTTATTCATAAATTAATTCAATTTTTTTAGTTTCTCTTGTTTTATTCATGTCAATAAGCCTTTGATTTTCACTACCTCTGAACAAAAGCTCCAAATTTTTCTGTTTTAGAATAAATTTGCCGTCTATTAACACGTCGGTAAGTTCAAGCAATTCGTTTGTATTTTCATCGTTTTTTTCTAAAAGTTCTTCTAAAGTAAAGCCTGTATACACAGTTACATCTTTATTTATAGATTTAATTTTTTTTGCAAGTTCTATAAGTGGTATCGGCTGCATAAAAGGTTCTCCACCTGAAAAAGTTATGCCTTTTAAAAGTGGATTTTCACAAAATTTATCGAAAATTTCTTGGGTATCTTTTAACGTTCCACCCTCATAACTCCAACTTTTCGGATTATGACAACCCAGACAGTGATGAGGACAACCTTGTGTGAAAACAACATAGCGTATACCTTTACCGTCAACTATTGATTCTTCTGTAAGTCCTGCAATTTTTAGCTTCATAGCGCTTTCCTCTAATTTTATTATTTGATTACATTATAACATTCATTTGTTAATTTTTCAATCATTATAATTGTAGTTTGTATTTTATTGTTACACAAAAAATCTGCCTTAAAAAGACAGATTTTTAAAAGTTAACAATTATTCTTCTTCCACAATTTGTTTAGGGAAGTTTATTTTTACGTTGATTTCTGTTGCCGTTTTGTTTCCAATTTTTGTAACAGACACAGTTAAGTTGTCCAAATCGAAACTATCCCCAACAGCAGGAATTTTATCTATATTATCTACTACCCAACCGTTAATACTTGAAGCTTCGGTTTCTTGAGTTATTTCAAATCTTTCGAAAAAGTCATCAAGTTCGTTTTCAGTCGGAACTATAAAATTGCCGTCGCCAAGGTCACAAATTTCTGCAACCACTTCGTCATGCTCGTCCCAAATTTCACCAACTAGTTCTTCTAAAATATCTTCCAAAGTTACAATGCCCTCAGTTCCACCGTATTCATCCACGATAACAGCAAGGTGTTGTTTTTTGCGTTGCAAGGTTCTTAAAAGTTCAGATATTTTGATAGAAGGTGGAATAAATTCCACAGCTTTCATAATATGAGATATAGGCTTTTGAGTTCCTACTATGTAATTATGAAAATCTTTTTCATTTATAACGCCGATAATTCTATCTATTGTGTCGTTATAAACAGGAAGTCTTGAGTAACCAGTCTCACGAAAAATATTAGCAATTTCGTTAATAGTAGTGTCTTTATTAATTGCACAAACATCAATTCTAGGTGTAAAAATGTCAATAGCTTCTAAGTCGTTAAACTCGATAGCATTTTTGATAAGTTCGCTTTCAGTTTCGTTAATTCCACCGTCTTGTTCAGCTTCGTCAACCAAAGTTAAAAGTTCGCTTTCTGTAATACCAGAAGAATCCTGTACACCTACAAGTTTTGAAATTCCACTTTTTATTGCTAATAATAAAAAATTAAAAGGTTTGAAAAACGCAACAAGGACTTTTAAAACTGGGGAAACAGTCATTGCAAATTTTTCAGGAGATTGTTTAGCGATACTTTTAGGAGTTATCTCACCAAAAATAAGCACCAAAACTGTAATTGCTAGTGTTGAAATGATAGCGCCGTTTTTAGGAAAAAACTTCATAAAAACAATAGTTGAAAGTGTAGCTGCTACGATGTTTACAATGTTATTTCCGATTAAAATGGTAGATAATAAATCGTCATAATTTTCGGATAACTTGTAAGTTTGTTTTGCTTTTTTATCGCCATCTTGGGATAAAGTTTTAAGCCTAGAACGGCTCAAAGAAGAAAAAGCTGTCTCTGTAGAAGAGAAAAATGCGGACAAACATATCATTAATATAATTATTATGATATGCGTAATACTGTCACCATCCATAAAGGATTAAATCACCTCTTAAAATATATTTGGAATTAGTTTAACACAAATATATTAAAATATCAAGTAAATTTTATTAATATCTGCTTAAAACTTTAAATGAATATGATGAAAGTTCTGTTTTTGAAATATATCTGTCCCATTTTATACGGCATGAATTGTAGTCGCTGTTAACTTCAACCACTCTAAATCCGTCTTCTGTTACTTCAGTAACTATCATTGAGTGTGTAGCGCCTGTAAGTCTAATATGGTCGCCTACTTGAATTTCATCCATATCATAAATAGTCGTAATTTCGGTATCTTTTCCAAACAAAAAGTCACTAACCATACTTGCAAAAGCTAAACACTGAATATTATACGAAAAACTGAACTCATCAAGAGTTAACCCGTTGTAACATTGGCACTGGGAAGTAGAACTGTGGTTACAAGCTGTGTCAGTTATCAAAGACACAGCATAGTCTTGGTCCATATCGTCTGTGTCAAGACCAACAGTGTTCCAGTTTCTATTTTGTGGATACCATTCTTTTAAAAGAGCAATTTTTTCGTCTAAACTTAAATCAGTGTAAGCTTCATCAAAAACATTGAAAGCGTCTTCTTCTGTTGTTGCTGTACAGCTTATAAATCCGTCAAGTTCGCATAACTCTTCTAAAACAGTTTCATCTATAAAGCTAGGCTCAATAAAGCCAATTATTCCGTCAGCAGTGGTTACTTTAAGCATGTCAGGAGTGTCAACCCCCTCCATTTCGTTTCTTGTCAAAGATGAAATTGTTATAACATCGCCAACTTCACTTGTTTCAACAACTCTAGCAGTCGATAATGGAATAACATAAACATCAAAACTTTCAGTTACTTCGTATTCAAGTGGATAACTAACCACTACAATTTCTTCATCTTCTTCTGGAATATCAACTACTTCGTCGTCTGAATACTCTTCTTCATCAGCGTCTAAATCAGCAGATGTATCCTGTGAAAGGCTATCGTCGCTGTAGTCATCACTAATATTGCTAGCTGAAGAATTATCATTAGAGAAAAGGTCTATATCTGCTTGATAAAAAAACACATACACAAATGTCACAACAGCTAAAAGTGTCACTGGAATTGCTATAGGCAAATAATTTTTCTTTTTACTTCTTTTTTTATAGCGCATGTTTTTACTCATATTAAACTCCTTTTTTTGAAAAATATTTGCAATATGGGCTCATAACGCAAATATCACATTTAGCTACTCTTGCAGTGCAAACAGCTCTGCCATGTAAAACTGTACGGTGGCAAAAATCGTTGGACTCATCAGGTGGTAAAACTACCCTTAAATCTTTTTCTACTTTAAACGGTTCTTTGTTCTGGGTTAAACCTAACCTACCTGTTATTCTAATAAAATGCGTGTCGGTTACAACTGCTGGCTTGTGAAAAATATCTCCTACCACCAAATTAGCAGTTTTTCTGCCAATACCAGGAAGTTTAATCAGCTCTTCAACTGTGTCTGGCATAACCCCACCATAAACATCTCTAAGCATGTGACACATAGCGAAAATATCTTTAGCTTTAGACTTGTAAAGTCCACAAGATTTTATAATTTCAGCAATTTCTTCTGCACTACCGTCACAAAAATCGTCCAAACTAGGAAAACGCTTAAACAAATTTGGTGTAACAATGTTAACCCTTGCATCAGTACACTGAGCAGAAAGCCTTGTTGCAATTAAAAGTTCCAACGGATTACTATAAACCAAAGAGCATATCGCATCTGGATATTCAGTTTTTAAAGCCTGTACACAAAGCTGTGCACGTTTTTTAGCAGTTAATCTCAACAGTCTAACCTCTTTTGCATAGTTTAATTAAGTAAAGTATACAATAAAACTTATCAGTTTACAATAGAAAGATGATAAGTTTTTCAATGTTAACAATTTGCGCTTAAAAGTATTATTCATAAACTATTTACAAATACTATATTGACAAAAAGCCTTGTTAGTGGTAAATTAATAACTGTAATTAGCACTCACACATACAGAGTGCTAATTACAGAGAATTAACTCCATTTTGAAAAGTAGGTGAAAAGATGGATTTAAGTTTAAGGCAACAAAAAATTTTGAAATATATAATTCAAAATTATTTAGAACTTGGTGAACCTGTTGGTTCAAAAGTTATCGCCGAATTAGTAGGCGTTAGCTCGGCAACTGTTAGAAACGAAATGGCAGAGCTTACCGAAAACGGTTACTTAGAACAGCCTCACACATCAGCTGGCAGAATTCCATCTGGCTTAGGTTTTAGAACTCATATAAAAAGTAGCGAGTCGCATTATGACATATCACTTGAAGAAAAAGTTTATTTTGACACAATACTTTCAAATTCTGACCCTGAGTACATCTTAGAAAAAGCAGCAGATGCACTTTCTGGCAATTACACTTGTGCAGTAAGTACGCAAGGCGACTTTGACAGCGTGATTAAAGCCATTCAGTTTGTTCAAATAAGTCGGTCAAGCGCAATGGTAATTCTTTTAAGTTCTAGTGGAACTGTTAAAACGAGAATTTTCAGCACATCTTTTGATTTAAACCAAGATATTTTAAGAATATTTTTCAGAGTTTTCAATCAAGAAATGATGGGTTTAAAAGTAGGATATATTTCCTCAGAGTTTTTAAAAAATTTAGCAATGTCATATGGTGATTTGTCAGCGCTTATATCAAGTCCACTTTTAGCAGTTTACGAATGTGCCAAAGAAACAGCAAGGGCGAATGTAATCATAAAAGGTCAAACAAAACTGTATATTGAAAACAGCTTAAGCAAGTCAAGCACAGTGGCCATTTCAGATTTTTTACAGTCCCCTGAAAAATTTAAAAGTATATTTATGAGCTTTCCAAAACAAATTTGTGTTATTCCTGCTGGCGACAGATTATTTCCAAGCCTTAAGGACACAGGAATTGTAAGTTCAAAATACTATATAAATGGTAACGAGGCAGGCGTTTTTGTTTTAGTGGGTCCAGCAAGAATGGATTACCCAAAAATAATCGCCCAAATGAAATATGTTTCTGATTACGTTGGAAACAAGCTGACCAAATTTATAAAAGAAGAATTATAGAAAGGAGCTATGAAATGGAAGACGAAAAGAAAGAACCAATAGTAGAAGAAGAACCAAATCAACAAGAAACCCAAGAACCTGAAAAGAAAAAAGAAAAAAAGAAAAAGAAAATTTCCAAAGAAGCCGAAGAACTTGAAAAATTAAAAGAGGAGTTCGAAAAATACAAAGAATCTCATCTTAGAGTTTTAGCAGAATACGACAACTTTAGAAAAAGAAGCATAGCTGAAAAAACTTCTGTTTATAACAACGCAGTTTCAGACACTGTAAATAATATTTTACCAGTAGCTGACAACATTGAAAGAGCTTTAGCTCAAGAAAATGCTAGCGCAGAAGACATGAAAAAAGGCGTTGAAATGATAGCTAATCAGTTTAAAGCAAGCTTTGACAAATTAGGTATTACATCTATAGGCGAAGTTGGCGAAGAATTCAGCCCAGAACTTCACAACGCAGTTTCTACAATCGAAAGCGAAGACTTAGCTGAAAATACAATCTCATCAGTTTTTCAAAAAGGTTATAAACTAGGCGATAAAGTAGTAAGACACGCAATGGTACAAGTGGTTAACTAATTTTACAGCAAAGCCTGTAGGGAATGGTCAAGACCATTCCGTGTAACAGTCAAGACTGCCTCCCTACAAAAACAAATAACAAAATTATTAAAAAACAAATTTACAAAGGATGGTATATTATTATGGCAAAAACAATTGGTATTGATTTAGGTACAACAAACTCATGTGTAGCAGTTATCGAAGGTGGCGAACCTGTAGTTATCGCAAATTCAGAAGGTGCAAGAACAACTCCTTCAGTTGTTGGTTTTTCTAAAACTGGCGAAAGAATGGTTGGCCAAGTTGCTAAACGTCAAGCAGTTACAAACCCAGACAGAACAATTTCTTCTATTAAAAGAGAAATGGGTACAAACCACAAAACAAGCATTGACGGAAAAGATTACACTCCACAAGAAATTTCAGCTATGATTTTACAAAAACTTAAAGCAGATGCAGAAGCTTATTTAGGCGACACAGTAACAAGTGCTGTTATCACAGTTCCTGCTTACTTTACTGATGCTCAAAGACAAGCAACAAAAGATGCTGGTAAAATTGCTGGTCTTGATGTTAAAAGAATTATCAACGAACCAACAGCTGCTGCTTTATCATATGGTATAGACAAAGACAACGAGCAAAAAGTTATGGTTTACGACTTAGGTGGTGGTACATTCGACGTTTCAGTTATCGAAATGGGCGACGGTGTTCAAGAAGTTCTTGCTACTGCTGGTAACAACAGACTAGGTGGCGATGACTTTGACCAAAGAGTTATCAACTGGCTTGCAGATACATTTAAAGCTACAGAAGGTGTAGACCTTAAAGGCGACAAAATGGCTATGCAAAGACTTAAAGAAGCTGCTGAAAAAGCTAAAATTGAGCTTTCAGGCATGACAAATGCAAACATCAACTTACCATTTATCACAGCTGATGCAACTGGCCCTAAACACTTAGACTTAAATTTATCAAGAGCAAAATTCAACGAAATCACAGCTGACCTTGTTGAAAACACAATGGGTCCTGTTCGTCAAGCTCTTAATGATTCTGGCCTTTCAATTGGTGAAATTAATAAAGTTTTAATGGTTGGTGGTTCTTCAAGAATTCCAGCAGTTCAAGATGCTGTTAAAAACTTTATTGGTAAAGATCCATTCAAAGGTATTAACCCAGACGAATGCGTAGCTATCGGTGCAGCACTTCAAGCTGGTGTTCTAGGTGGCGAAGTTGACGGTTTACTTCTTCTTGATGTTACTCCACTTTCACTAGGTGTTGAAACAATGGGTGGAATTATGACTAAAATCATCGAAAGAAATACAACTATTCCAACAAAAAAATCACAAATTTTCTCAACAGCTGCCGACAACCAAACTTCTGTTGAAGTTAATGTTTTACAAGGTGAAAGAGAATTTGCAAGAGATAACAAGCAACTAGGTCTATTTAAACTTGACGGTATTGCTCCTGCAAGACGTGGTATTCCACAAATCGAAGTTAGCTTCGACCTTGACGCTAACGGTATTGTTAACGTTTCTGCTAAAGATTTAGGAACAGGCAAAGAACAACACATCACAATTACTTCTTCAACAAACATGAACAAAGAAGAAATTGATGCTGCTGTTAAAGCTGCTGAACAATTTGCAGAAGAAGACAAAAAACGCCGTGAAGAAGTTGAAGTTAAAAACACAGCTGAAAATCTATGCTACCAAGCAGAAAAATTTGTAGCTGACAACGCTGACAAAGTTGGCGAAGAAGACAAAAATGAAATCAACTCAAAAATTGCTGGTATTAAAGAAATCATGACAGGTTCTGACATCACAGCTATTACAACAGCTACAGAAGACCTACAAAAAGTTCTTCAAGAAGTTGGTGGCAAAATGTACGCTCAACAAGCACCACAAGGTGACCCAAGCGTAGACCCAAGTGCATACGGCGACGCTACAGGAACTGCTCCAGAAGGCGACGTTTACGACGCAGATTTCAAAGATGTTGACTAAATTATAATTAAAAATATAAGGGCGAACATTGTTCGTCCGTATATTTGCGTTAACCCTCGTAGGGAATGGTCTTGACCATTTCGCAAACACGAAACAACCCTGTATATTAAGGAGAGATTTTTTGGCAGACAAAAGAGATTATTACGAAGTCTTAGGCGTTCAAAAAGGCGCTAGTGACGATGAAATAAAAAAATCATATAGAAAACTTGCAAAAAAATATCACCCAGACTTAAACCCAGACAACAAAGAGGCTGAAATTAAGTTCAAAGAAGCTAACGAAGCTTACGAAGTGTTGTCTGACAATGACAAAAAAGCTAGATACGACCAATTCGGTCACGCTGGTGTCGACCCTAACTTTGGTGGTGGTGCCGGTGGTGGCAATCCATTCCAAGGTGGTGGATTTGACGTTAACGATATTTTTGAAAGCTTTTTTGGTGGTGGTTTCGGTGGTGGTGGCAGAAGAGGCAACCCAAACGCCCCAAGACGTGGTACAGACTGCGAATCAACTGTTACTATTACATTTGAAGAAGCCGCCAAGGGTGTTACCAAGGACATAAAATATCAACAAGTTGAAAAATGTAGCGATTGTGGTGGCTCTGGCGCACAAAAAGGCACATCGCCTAAAACTTGTCCAAATTGTGGTGGTAGTGGTCAAGTTAAAATTAACCAACGTACTCCGTTCGGTGTTGTTCAATCAGCTACTACTTGCGACAAATGCCGTGGTACTGGTAAAATTATTGAACAATCTTGTAAAACTTGTGACGGTAAAGGCAGAGTAAGACGAACAAAAACCATAGAAGTTTCTATTCCAGCTGGTATAGATGATGAACAAGTTTTAAATGTAAGTGGTAGAGGTAACGCTGGTGTTAATGGTGGCCCTAACGGCGATTTAAGAGTTTACGTAACAGTTAGACCACATGCTATTTTTCAAAGAAAAGGCAATGATGTTTGGTGCGAACTTCCAATCACACTTACTCAAGCTTGCTTAGGCGACGAAGTTATAGTGCCAACTTTAGACGGAAAAGTTAGTTACAGTATACACGAAGGCACTCAACCTGGTGATGTATTTAAATTAAAAGGAAAAGGTATTCCTAGTGTTCATGGCCGTGGAAAAGGCGACCAATATGTTCAAGTAGTTGTAGAAATACCTAAAAATCTATCAAAAAAACAAAAGGATATTTTACGTGAATTTGATGATAAAATGGAAGAAAAAAATTATCAAAAACGCAAAAATTTCTTTGGTAAAATTAAAGATTTATTCGGTGAATAAAATAAAGGGTAAGAGAATTAATTTCTCTTGCCCCTTTTGCCATTAATTCGAAAAAATTTGTAAAGGGGATACATATGACATCGACAATGCTCAAGTGGATTGCACTTTTCACCATGATAATAGACCATATTGGTTTACTATTTTTCCCTCAATATACCGTTTTAAGAATTATAGGAAGAATAAGCTTCCCAATTTTCGCCTTTTTACTAGTGCAAGGCTTTACACGAACACATAGCAGAGTAAAATACGCTATTAGACTAGGTATTTTTGCAATTATCGCCGAAATTCCTTACGACCTTTGTTTTAGCCGTACCATGTTTAACTGGAACAGCCAAAGTGTTTTGCTTGAACTTTTTATAGGCTTTTTGGCTTTAATTTGCTTAGAACAATGCTTAAAAAAGAATTATTTATGGATTTTTGGCTGTGCTTTAGCTATACTTTTAGCCCTTATAACAAATGCATCTTACGGAATTTACGGCATAGTTATCATTATGGCAATGTTCGCTTTTCGAAAAACAAGAGGAGCAGACGTGCTTGCATTTATAGCACTGACCTATGCTTTTTATGGTATTATGGATTACAGCATAAGCTTTTTGGGCGAAAGTTACACAATTTTACAAACAAATTCGGTACAAATGTACGCTTGTTTCGCTGCAGTTTTACTTGCGATATACAACAACAAATTAGGCAAAAAGCCATCAAAATGGATGTTCTACATAGTTTATCCTGTTCATTTGCTAGTGCTTTGGTTCTTATACTATGTTTTAGTTATTGGAACACTGCCCCCATTTCCATTTTGGTAATTATAACTTGAAATTTTAACAACTTAATAGTATAATAAGCTAAAGAATTAACGGAGGTTTTTATTATGTACAAAGATTTACAAAACAGCATAGAATTTGTTTCAAATTACGATAAAGAAATTTCAGACGCAATGGCTCTTGAACTTGCACGTCAAAAAAGAAATTTAGAGCTTATAGCTTCTGAAAACATAGTTTCCCCAGCAGTTATGGCTGCAATGGGTAGTGTTTTAACCAACAAATACGCCGAAGGATACCCTGCTAAAAGATATTACGGTGGTTGTGAATGTGTTGATATTGCTGAAAATATTGCAAGGAATAGAGCTTGTAAGCTTTTTGATGCCGAACACGCAAACGTGCAACCTCACTCTGGTGCACAAGCCAACTTAGCTGTATATTTTGCTCTTCTAGAAAATGGCGACACTGTTTTAGGTATGAATTTAAACGAGGGTGGTCATTTAACCCACGGTTCACCTGTTAATATGTCAGGTAAAAATTACAACTTTGTGGCTTACGGCGTTGACAGTGTAACTCATACAATTGATTACGACAAATTAATGGCTCAAGCTATAGAAGTTAAACCAAAAATGATTGTTTCAGGCGCAAGTGCATACCCTAGAATTATTGATTTTGCTAAAATTCGTGAAATTTGTGATGCTTGTGGCGCTTTAATGATGGTCGACATGGCTCATATTGCTGGTTTAGTTGCAGCAGGTGTTCATCCAAGCCCAGTACATTTCGCTGATGTAGTAACTTCTACAACTCACAAAACTTTACGTGGCCCTCGTGGAGGTTTAATTCTTTGCAAAGAAAAATACGCAAAAGCTATTGATAAAGCAATTTTCCCAGGCACACAAGGTGGACCTTTAATGCATACTATTGCCGCAAAAGCTGTTTGTTTTGGTGAAGCTTTACAAGATGATTTCAAAGAATACGGTAAACAAATTGTAATTAACACAAAAGCTTTAGCTGATAATTTAACTAAAAGAGGTATTAAACTTGTTTCTGGTGGAACAGACAACCACTTAATTCTTATTGATTTGTCCGAAACCGAAGTAACTGGTAAAGAACTTGAAAAAAGACTTGACGAAGTTTATATTACAGTAAACAAAAATACAATTCCAAACGAGCAAAAAAGTCCTTTTGTAACAAGTGGTATTAGAGTAGGCACAGCTGCTGTTACAACTAGAGGTTTAAAAAAGGATGATATGGACGTAATAGCACAGTGTATTTACTTAGCTATTACTGATTTTGAAAATAACATGGACAATATCAAAGAAAAAGTAACAAGCATTTGTGAAAAATATCCACTTTACGAGTAAGGAGAAATCCCGTGTATAATGCTCCGTTAGCAGATAAAATAAGACCGATAACTTTAGACGACGTAGTAGGTCAACAGCATATTTTAGGCAAAGGCAAAGCGCTTAGAAGAATAATTGAAAGCAACGAAATTCCTAATTTAATCTTTTACGGTCCGTCAGGAGTAGGCAAAACTACTGTAGCCTCAATAATTGCAAAAAATACTAATAAATATCTGGTCAAGCTTAACGGAACTAACGCAAGTACAGCCGATATTAAAGATTTAATAAAGGAAACTAACGGCTTTTTAGGCACAAATGGTATACTCCTTTATTTAGACGAAATTCAGTATTTCACTAAAAAGCAACAACAAACCCTTTTAGAAGTTATAGAAAACGGCAAGATAACTTTAATTGCCTCTACAACTGAAAACCCTTATTTTTATGTGTATAACGCTATTTTAAGTCGAAGTACAGTTTTCGAGTTTAAACCTATTAACTCTTTTGACATTGAAAAAGCTGTTGTTAGGGCGTTTGAAACTTTAAGTGAAAATAAACCTTACCCTATCGAATATGAACCAGAAGTTGTTAAGCATATTGCTATGTCATGTGGTGGCGATGTTCGAAAAGCGATGAATTCTACCGAACTTTGTATGCTTACTGCTGACCAAACAGATGTTGGCTATAAAGTCACTTTAGAAATGGCTAAACAGCTTAGTCAAAAAAGCGCTATGCGTTACGACAAAGACGGCGAAGAGCACTATGATATTATTTCAGCCTTTCAAAAATCTATGAGAGGGTCTGACCCCGATGCTTCACTTCATTACTTAGCAAGGCTTATTGAAGCTGGCGATATAGCCATTATTTGCCGAAGGCTTTTAATTTGTGCATGCGAAGATGTTGGTCTTGCGTATCCACAAATTATCCCAATAGTCAAAGCCTGTGTAGACTCTGCCTTAATGGTTGGTTTTCCAGAAGCAAGAATTCCACTAGCCGACGCCGTAATCATAGTGGCAACAGCACCAAAGTCAAACTCTGGCGAATGCGCTATTGATAGAGCACTTGCAGATGTAAAAGCTGGCAAAACTGGCAGTGTTCCAAGAAGTCTTCAAAATGTTCACTTCGATGGTGATGATGTTAACAATAAGGGCCAAAATTATTTATACCCACACGATTATCAAAATTCGTGGGTTAAACAACAATATTTACCAGACAATTTAGTTGGAAGTAAATATTATATATCTGGGAACAATAAAACCGAACAAAACTTTCAAAGGTATTGGAACGAAATAAAAAAGGGGGAAATCAAATGAATCCTTTAGTACTTAGCAACATAAATTACGGCGTTTACGCAGTTGGCGTAAAATTTGGCGATAAAGCTTCTGCTTCTATCGTAAGTTCCGTTACAGAAATTGTAAGTAGCCAAGAAAAACTTATTTCAATAAGTGTCACAAAAACAAGTCACACTGCAAAAAGCATAAAAAAAGACGGACAATTTACCGTGTCAGTGTTATCCGAGCAAACTCCTGCAACTATAATAGGTGCTTTGGGGTTAGTTTCAGGCGAAAAAACTGACAAGCTAAAAAATGTAAGACATAAAATTTTGCTTGAGGGTCTTCCTGTTATTAAGGAAAATACTTGTTGTTGGTTTTTGTGCAAGCTCATAAAAACTATCGAAGTTGGTAATCAATATATTTTCATTGGCGAAATAACGGCTGGCAGTGATGTCGCTTACGGAAAACCTATGAGTTTTAATTATTATAGAGATGAGCTTAAAGGGACAATTCCAAAAGAATGCCCAGCTTACCAAGCACCTGTGCAAACTTTTGACAAAAGCAGTGGCGAAAGTTTCGTGTGTAACGTTTGTGGTTACATTTACAACGACCCTAACTTTAGTTTTGAAGAACTAGAACAAGCATGGACTTGCCCCGTATGTGGTATGCCAAAAAGTGCATTTGTACGAAAATAATATAGCAAAAAGGCAGTTGAAAAAAATTTTCAACTGCCTTTTATTTACTCTTAATTAACCAACTGCTTCAATTTCGCTGTTTGGCATTTCAACTACACCTGTCATGTCATAATACATCACGGCAAGCTCTATCGCCCTATCTCTGTAATAATACATAAGTTCTTGTGCATAGTAAACTCTAGCATTAGAACCCTCGCTTTCGCTTGAAGATAAAATTTCGTCTGCTACAATTTGTATATCATTTTCCCAAGCTATTTGAGCAACATTTAAGTCGCTCCACTCAACTTCGTCCATTTCAAGTTTCAACAAAATCAAAATGTTTGTTATTGCGTTTTCCCACTCCTCGTTGGCGACAGTTGCAACATCTACCATAGTATTAATGCTTTCTGCCTCGTTTAAAGCTATCAAATATTCACTGTCAATCGCATTATTTTGATAAACCAAAATAAATTCGTCTACTGCATCAATAGTTAAACCACTGTTAGAAATAAGCGTGTCTAAGTCGTCATGAGTACAATTTTCGTCGCATTCATGTACAAGAACACTTGTCACTACATCGTCTAAAACATCTTCTTCCTCAACGTCCTGTTCAACTTCTTGGTCAATTTCTTCATCATCTACAGTTTCTTCATCAGCTTCTTGTACGGTTTCGTCTGGAATTTCTGTTTCTTCGGCTAAATCTTCTGTTTCGTCTTGTTCTAAAGTACCAGTAACTATATCCTCAGTTTGGTCAGCACTTGAAATATCAAAGCTTTCAACAAAAGAGCAAGCACTCATTGTCATTGTTAAAACAACAGCAAAAAATAAAATATATAAATTTTTCATAAAATCTTCCTTTCACTTCTTTTCGATATTTTACCACATATTTTGAAAAAAGACAAATATTTTTGGTGGACTGGCAATTTTTTGAAAAACTCACATATTAATTACTAAATAAAACTGAGGTGATTGATATGTTTAACCAACTTGTAAATCTGTTTTCTTCTATAATGTTTTTTATTCTTCATGTAACAGGAGCTGGGTCTTTTCCAAAAGCACTAAGCGCTAAAGATGAGAAAAAATACTTAGAACTTATGCACACTGGCGACGAAAACGCAAGAAAAATTTTAATTGAGCATAATTTAAGGCTTGTCGCACACGTTATCAAAAAATATTACACGCTTACAAACGACCAAGAGGATTTAATTTCCATAGGAACAGTTGGGCTTATTAAGGCAATTGACAGCTTCAAACCTGATAAAGGTATAAAACTGTCCAGTTATGCCTCACGCTGTGTTGAAAATGAAGTGTTAATGCATTTTAGAAGCTTAAAAAAATCAGCAGGCGATGTGTCGCTAAACGAACCTATAGAAACTGATAAAAATGGAAACAGCCTAACAATAATGGACACAATGAGTTTTGATGAAGATATAATTGACTTTGTCGATAAAAAAATAAAGTGCAAAAATATATATTTATTTGTTGAAAAAAACCTTGACCCACGTGAAAAAGAAATCATAATTTTACGCTATGGACTTTACGGAAAAAAACCACTAACTCAGCGTGAAGTTGCGTTAAAACTGAATTTATCAAGAAGTTATATTTCACGAATAGAAAAAAAGGCATTAATCACACTTAGACATCAATTTGATTAATATTTTCTATAAACAAAAAATTCTCACCAACATAATTGGTGAGAACTTCGTTTTTATTATAAGTTTGCTTTAATCCACTGAGCATCTTCTTTTAAACAAGCAACTCTGTCTTTGCTTTCGTTGTAGCTTGATTCACGCTCTACAACATAAATAACACCGTCGTATTGAGCATCCGCAGCAGCTTTAACAGCTTGCCAGTCAACATTTCCTTTACCTTGAGCAACATTGACATCTTCGTGAGCTTTTAACATAGCAAGGAATTCAGGAGGTAAAATTGGTTTTCCGTTTTCGTCAAGTTCAAAAGCAGGTCTAGGTTTTGGATTTTTTCTTGAAGAAGGTTCATCTACACCCAAAACACCAGCGTTTTCTTTAATATGAACAGCAGCAACTCTGCCAGCATGTTTTGTAATGAACTCAGCAGCGTTCCAACCAGCAGCTGTACACCAACCACAGTCAAGCTCTATAACAACTGTTTCTGGATTTGTGTATTCAATAAGCCACTCGATAATAGCTTTATCGCCGTCCATTGTGAACTCACTTCTGTGGTTATGGAAACCAGTTTTTATGCCGTAAGGAGCACATTTTTCGCCAAAAGCGTTAAGTTCATCAGCTAGCTCTTTTGCCTCTTCTTTGTTGCAAAAAGGAGCTGAAGGAGCGATGATATATTTAACACCAAGTTCTGCAAGGTAAGGTAAATCTTTTTCCATATTTTCAACTCTAACATGTGCAGAACTAGCTGTAACGCCAGCATCAGCTAAAGCTTTTTTAACAGTTTCAACAGGTAACTCATCGTAACCACCAGCAAATTCAACATATGAATAGCCAATTTCGCCAGCTACTTTAATTCTTTCTAAAAAGTCAAGGTCACAATCTCTTGTAAATGAATATAGTTGTACGCCAAATTTTTCCATAATAATTTATAGGTTTAACTTGCAAATTTAAGTTTAAAACCTAATCCGCCTTTCAATAATTTGTTTATAGAAATACTGCCCCAACTCGGTCGAGAAGGAGCAGATTTTTTCAATTAATTAGTCGTTAAAGTAAACAGGTTTGCCTGTTTTTGAAGATTTGTAAATAGCGTCAAGAATTTTTGTTACAACAAAAGCTTGATCAGCAGTTACAAATAGTTCGCCTTCGCCTTTAAGAGCTTTTACCCAAATTTCTGCTTCATCAGATTTTGGAGCTGGTCCCATAGAGAAACCAGGAATATGAGCTTGAACTTTTCTACCAATGATAGTAGTAGCTGGTTGACCTGCAACAACATGTGTTAAACGAGCTTGACCAGTAACTGTATCAAGACCACCTTTTGTGCCACAAATACGAGCATTAGCTTGGTTGTTAGCAAAGTCATCAGAAGCGTTTAATGCCCATGAAGCTTTAAGGTTGATTACACAACCATTTTTCATTTTGATATGTCCAAAAGCTGAATCTTCAACATCATATGTTTCGTTATTCCAGTTATTTTGTGCACCACGGTGGTCAACTTGTCCTTGAAGTTCAGGAACTAAGCTACCTAGTTTTTCGAAAGAAGTACCAACTACATAATCAACTTCATAGTTATTAATTAAGAATAATGTAAAGTCAAGAGCATGAGTACCAATGTCGATAAGTGGACCGCCACCTTGTTTTGATTTATCTGTGAATACGCCCCATGTTGGAACGCCACGACGACGAAGATAAGCAGCTTCAGCATAATAAACATCGCCTACATAGCCTTCTTCTACAACTTTTTTAGCAACTTTGTTCTCTGGGAAGTGACGATATTGATAACCGATAGTTAACATTTTGCCAGTTCTGTCACGAGCTTCAATCATTCTTTTAGCGTCTTCAGTAGTAGCAGCCATAGGTTTTTCACAAAGAACATGTTTGCCAGCTTCTAAAGCAGCAACAGTAATTTCGCTGTGAGAAATATTAGGTGTTAAAACATGAACAGCCTCAATAGTTGGGTCAGCTAAAAGCTCTTTATAATCTGTATAAACTTTAGCACCTTCGCAACCATATTCTTTAGCAGCTGTTTCAGCTCTTTCTACAACAAGGTCACAGAATGCGCACATATCTACGCCCTCGCACTGTGATACACCTGGGAAGTGTTTTTGATTAGCGATACCACCGCAACCAATGAAACCAATTTTTACATTTGCCATGGGATTCTCCTCCTAAAATATTAGAAATATTTTCATCAAGTCCTACAACTCGATTTTTACACTTACATTGTATAGCAAACTTTCTTAAATGTAAATACCTTTTTGTTAAATATATATTAAAAATTTTATGTATTTTCTTGTAAACTTATTGCAATCTTCCAACTTTATTCAAATTGCACAAAAAAATGGGAGAGTTTTTTACATTCTCCCCCACTTTCAAATTCACTTAAATTTGTGATTCTATATATTCTACAATAGCACCAACTGTTTTAATGTTTTCAACTTCTGAATCTGGAACTTCAATTTCAAATTCATCTTCAATTGACATTAGTAGGTCTACAACATCAAGTGAGTCTGCACCTAAATCATCAGCAAGTGATGTGCTGTTTGTTATTGAATCTTCTTCAACATCAAATTGGTCGCTTAGTATAGCTTTTAGTTTTTCTAAAATCATAAATGGGCCTCCTTAAATTAATTATATTGGTAATTATTAAATTGATAATTACATTTTGTGGACAATCTTTCAATCTTATGTTACAATTTACAGACAAGTCCTATGCATATATTTTATTTATAACAGCTATCTTTGTCAATAGTATTTTAGAAATTTTATAAAATTATTTTTAATTAATCGGAGAAATTCATATGAAAATAGAAAAATTCGCCGTTATTGGTCACCCAATTACGCACACAATGTCACCTTTTATACATAAAACTCTTTTTAAATTAAGTGGGTACGAACCTGTTTACGACGTTTTGGACATAGAAAATGTTTTAGCTTCTAAACAAATTTTGTCAGCTTATGACGGTCTTAACGTTACAATTCCGCATAAATCTAATATCATAGAGATTTTAAACGACATTTCACCTAAAGCGTTAAAATTTGGCTCTGTTAATACAGTTAAAATAGATGACAATAAAATTAGTGGTTTTACGACAGATGCGCAGGGCTGTTTTCAGGCTTTTGAAAACGCTGGCATAAATATAAAAGGAAAAGTTGTAATTTTAGGCAGTGGTGGCGCAGCTAGAGCCTTAGCTTATGGGCTAGAGGATTATGACGTTGAAATTATAGTAGCAGCTAGAAGCGAAGAAAAAGCGAGGCTTATTACCGAAAATTTAAACAGTGCACAAGCGATAAATATTGACAAGCTTGAAAAAATTGGTAAAATAGATATATTAATTAATGCAACAAGCGTTGGAATGTACCCTAACAAAAACGCCTGTCCTGTAGCAAGTGACATAATCAAAAAAGCTGACACAGTATTTGACGCTGTTTACAACCCTCACGAAACAGTTTTTTTGCAAACTGCTAAAAAGCTTAACAAAAAAATTGTGTACGGAATTGACATGTTAGTTTTTCAAGCTGTTAAAGCTCACGAAATTTGGTACGGCGCTAGTTTTAAAAAAGAAGATATACTAAATTTATGCAAAGCATCACAAAAGGAATGCGAAAAAATATTTGGAGTGAAGTAAATGAAAATTTTATTATGTGGTTTTATGGGTTGTGGGAAAACCAGTATAGGAAAAAGAACTGCAAAACTGCTTAATTATAAATTTGTCGACATGGACATATATATAGAAAATAAGGAAAATTTAACGGTTAAAGAAATTTTCGCTAAAAAAGGGGAAAGCTATTTTAGGGACTTAGAAACTAAAATTTGTGCAGAACTTTGTCAATTTGATAACATAATCATCGCTTCTGGTGGTGGAACTGTTATGAAAAAAGAAAACATAGAAGTTTTAAATAAAGCTAACTGCAAAATTATTTTTATAGAAGTGCCAATTAAAGCTTTGCAAGAAAGGCTTAAAAGGGACACAAGACGTCCACTTTTGCAAAGAAATGACCGTAATGAATTCATCGAAAATCTTTATAACGAAAGGTACCCCGTTTACAAAAAAGTATGCGATATTACCTTTGACGGTGCAGCTCCAACTATATATTTAGCAAAAAAACTTGCAAGCTTAATAAATAGTCTTGACAACATCCTTTGTTAAGGTGTATTATAGTAAAGTATTAAAATTAAAGAATGGTAAGTAAAATGTCTAAAATATTATTAACAACACGATTTATAAACTTTTTCGGCGCAAACTTTTTTGGTTGTGCTTATTGGTGTTGTAACAATATATTAGGCTTTGCGCTGTAACTTTAGTGTGGTAATATAAAATCATAATTAAAGTAAATGATTATTTAAGCAAAGCTATAAGGGCTTTGCTTTTTTTGCAATTGCCTTTATAGCAATAAAAAGGAGAATGGAATAATGATTATCGTATTAAAAAACAATTTAAAACAAGGACAAATTACCGAATTTATCGACAACTTAAACCAAACTTACGGCGTTCAAGTTCACAGAGTAGTTGGTGAACAAAGCACTGTTTTAGGTCTTATAGGCGACACAACAGTTGTTGACATAGGCTACATTGCTGCACAAGACATTGTTGACACTGTTAAAAGAGTTCAAGAGCCTTACAAAAAAGCTAACCGTAAATTCCACCCAGAAGACACAATTATCACTCTTGATAACGGCACAAAAATTGGTGGTGGCAACATCACTTTAATAGCTGGACCTTGTTCAGTTGAAAGCGAAGAGCAAATTTGTGAAATCGCTAAAGCAGTTAAAAAATCTGGTGCAACAATTTTAAGAGGTGGTGCTTTTAAACCAAGAACCTCTCCTTACGCTTTCCAAGGCATGAAAGCAGAGGGATTAGAGCTTTTATCTATTGCAAAAAAAGAAACAGGTTTACCAATTGTTTCAGAACTTATGAGTATGCGTGACTACGATTTATTTAGCGATGTTGACATTATTCAAGTAGGTGCTAGAAACATGCAAAACTTCGACATGCTTAAAGAACTTGGTAAAGTAAACAAGCCAATTTTGTTAAAACGTGGGCTGTCAAGCACTATAGACGAGCTACTTATGAGCGCTGAATACATTATGGCTGGTGGCAACGAAAACGTTATTTTCTGTGAAAGAGGAATTAGAACTTATGAAACTTTCACAAGAAACACACTAGATGTTTCTGCAGTGCCTATTTTAAGGAAATTAAGCCATTTACCTATTGTTGTTGACCCTAGCCATGCAAGTGGCATAAATTGGCTTGTAGAGCCTTTAGCTGTTGCAAGTACAGCAGTTGGTGCTGACGGACTTATTATAGAAGTTCACAACAACCCAGCAAAAGCACTTTGCGACGGTGCTCAATCCATTACCCCAGCACAATTTGACGAACTTAGCAAAAAAGTATTTAATGTAAAAAATGCTATAAACTAATAAACAGAAAGGCTGACCACTGTGATTGTTAAAATTCAAACCAACGAACCATATGCTGTTATAATTGAAAAAGGCGCTATAGCCAAAACAGGCGAAGTATTATCCAAAATGTACCCAAAAAGCACAAGAATAATGCTAATCAGCGATACCAACGTTTTCCCAATTTACGGAAGAAGAATTATGAACTCTTTAAGCGAAAAGGGCTTTACAGTTGATAAATTCACTTTTCTAGCTGGCGAAACTCAAAAAAACATGAACACAGTAAGCGAAATGTACGCAGCTTTAGCCGACAAAGCTTTCACCCGTACCGACCTTGTTTTAGCTGTTGGTGGTGGCGTAGTTGGCGACATGGCTGGTTTTGCTGCTGCAACCTATTTAAGAGGAATAGACGTAGTGCAAGTACCAACTTCACTTCTTGCTCAAGTTGACTCTAGCATAGGTGGAAAAACTGGTGTAGATTTACCTTTTGGCAAAAATTTAGTAGGTGCTTTTCATCAACCTAAACTGGTTATCACAGACCCTATGGTGCTTGAAACTCTACCTGACGAATACATGGTTGACGGTTTAGGCGAAGTTGTAAAATACGCTTGTATTTACGACAGTCAGTTGTTTGAAGACTTAGAAAGTGGCAAGGCTATTGACAATATAGAAGACACTATTTACAAATGTATTGATTGTAAAAGAGAGTTTGTAGAAAACGACACAAAAGATTTTGGACAAAGAATGCTTTTAAACTTTGGTCATACTTTTGGTCATGCAATTGAAAAACTTCATAATTTTAAAGAGGTTTCACACGGTAGAGCAGTCGCAATTGGTATGTATTTGGTTACAACCGTTAGTGAAAGCTTAAACTTAACCGAAAAAGGCACAGCCGACAGAATTAAAGCTTTGCTTATCAAATTAGGGCTACCTTTCGAAGATATAAACGATTTTGAAAGTATTATCGATGCAACAAAGCTTGACAAAAAATCAGTTGGTAAAATGATAAATCTAATATTCCTTTCTGAAATCGGTAAGGCTTTTATCCACAAAGAAGAAAGAAATTACTTGATTTTAAAATTTAAAATTTTGATGGGAAGAAAAAGTTCCAATGAGTAACGTAATATATAAAAAAGCTGTCAAAGGAGGAAGTATAACACTTCCTCCAAGCAAAAGCGTTGCACACAGGGCAATGATATGCGCAGCTTTAGCACAGGGCAACTGCACAGTTTTTAACATAGACAGTAGTAACGACATGTTAGCCACAATGAACTTTATAAAAGCGATGGGTAAAGATTTTAACTATGACCCAAAAACTAAAGTTCTTAAAATTTCAAGTGGCACTACTTCACAAATCACTAGTGTTGACTGCATAGAGTCAGGCTCAACGCTTCGTTTTATTATACCTATAATGGCTGCTTTAGGCATAAACACCACTTTTACAGGCAGTGGCAGACTACCTAAGCGTCCTATAGGCGTGTACACCGAAATCTTAAAGGGAGTAAACACAAAAGGTGTAGGACTTCCTTTTTGCATAAACGGACAACTTCAAAGTGGAGAATTTAAACTTCGTGGCGACATAAGCTCACAGTTCATAACAGGGCTTTTGTTTGCGCTTCCACTTTTAAAAGGCGACAGCAAAATAATTTTGACAACAGAACTTCAATCAGAATCTTATGTTGACATTACGCTTGATGTTATGAAATCTTTTGGAGTTACAGCAACTAGAACCGACTACGGCTACAAGGTTAAGGGTAATCAAACTTACAAAACTGTTAATTACACCGTCGAGGGCGACTGGTCACAGGCTGCTTTTTTTATAGCTATGGGAGCATTTTCAAAAAATCCCATTAAACTAAAAGGATTAAAACTTGACAGCAAACAGGGCGACAAAAAATGTACCGAAGTTTTTGGTAATATGAATATAAAGGTTAATTTTGCAGACGATGAACTCATAATTAACAAAGGCGAATTAAAGGCGATTACAGTAAACGTCGGCGATATTCCAGACATGGTTCCAGCGCTTGCCTGCGTTATGGCTTTAGCAAATGGAACAAGCGAAATAACAAACGCAAAACGGCTTAGAATTAAAGAAAGCGACCGTTTAAGTGCAATTTCAAACGCACTTAACAGTTTGGGGGCAAATGTTACCGAGCTTGAAGACGGACTTATTATAAAGGGTACAAACAAGCTTATAGGTGGATTTGTTGACGGTTGTAACGACCACCGAATAGTTATGGCTATGGCTTGTTTAAGAGAAAATTGTCTTAATAATATTGAAGTAACAGACAGCCACAGCATAAATAAATCGTACCCAGATTTTTACAAAGATTATATAAAATTAGGAGGCGAACTTAATGGCATCGACATGGGGTGAAAAAGTTAAAATCTCAATTTTTGGTGAAAGTCACAGCGACGGTATAGGTGTAGTCATTGAGGGTTTGCCAGCTGGTGAAAAAATAGATATAAATCAAGTTTTACTGCAAATGAAAAGACGTGCACCTGGTAGGGACAAAAGTGCAACCACTAGAAAAGAGGCAGATGCGCCTAATATTTTGTCAGGTTTTGCACAGGGTAAAACTGAGGGTAGCGCCCTTTGTGCTGTAATCGGCAACACTAACACAAGAAGTCAGGACTATAACAATGTCCTAAACTCGCCTCGTCCCGGGCATAGCGACTACACAGCTTACATAAAATATAAAGCCTCTAACGACATAAGAGGTGGTGGTCATTTTTCAGGAAGACTTACAGCTCCACTTGTTTTTGCCGGTGCAGTTGCAAGGCAAATTCTAGAAAACAAAGGCATAACAATAGCTGCCCACGCTTATAAAATTGCAGGAATTAAAGATGAAACTTTAGACCCTGTAAACGTAACAAAAGAACAACTTGATACTTTAAATAAACAATATTTTTCTGTTATTTCTTTAAAAGCTAAAGAAGAAATGGCTGAGAAAATTGAACAAGCAAGACTTAACCAAGACAGCGTTGGTGGTGTTATTGAATGTGCTGTTATCGGCTTGCCAGTCGGTTTAGGTGACCCTATGTTTGGTGGTGTCGAAAGCAAACTAGCCTCTATTTTATACGGTATACCAGCTGTTAAAGCTGTTGAGTTTGGCTGTGGATTTGCATGCGCCAATATGTATGGCAGTGAAAACAACGACGAATTTTACTATAATGAAAATGCTGAAGTTAAAACTTATACTAACAACTGTGGTGGTATTTTAGGGGGAATTACAAACTCTATGCCACTTATGCTTAAAGTAGCCGTTAAGCCAACTCCGTCAATTTCTAAAGAGCAAAAAACTGTCGACCTAGTAAACAAAACTAACACACAACTTGTTATAAAAGGAAGACACGACCCTTGCATAGTTCCAAGAGCAATACCAGTTGTCGAGTCAGCTGTAGCCATTGCACTTTTAGACATGCTTAGTTTAAACGGAGGTATATAATGGAAAAAAATCCTTTGCTTGAAGTCAGAGATGAAATAGATGCAATAGACAAAGAACTTTTACCTTTGTTTATTGCAAGAATGAAATGTAGCGAAAAAGTAGCTAAAATCAAAATAGAAAAAGGTATTCCTGTTTTAAACGCTGTTAGAGAACAAGAAATTATAGAACAAATTAGGCTAAGAGCTGGCAACTATGGTACAGTATCTGCCTCAATTTATGCATCTATAATGGCGTTAAGCCGTCAACTTCAACAAGAAATGATGGGCGAAAATGAAAATTATTTTTCAAAACTTATCGAAAATTCTAGCCACGACATTCCAAAAAACGCAAAAATTTTATGTCAAGGTGTACAAGGCGCATATTCTCACAAAGCTGCTCTTGAAATTTTCAAAGACGGTAATATTTCTTTTTGTCCTAAGTTTGAAAATGTTTTTACAGGCATTGAAAACGGAGAATTTGACTTTGGCGTAATTCCTGTTGAGAATTCTGCTGCTGGTTCAGTTAACGAAACTTACAGCCTTATTATGCAGTATCGCTACTATATTGTGTCTGCTATCAAGTTAAGCGTCAACCACTGTTTGGCAGCTAAAAAAGGCTCAATTATACGCACAGTAATATCTCATCCACAAGCTTTAATGCAGTGTGGTGATTATATATCCCAAAACAGCTTCGAAAGAAAAGAATTTTCCAACACCGCAGCTGCTGCTGAATTTGTTTCAAAAAGTGAAGATGAAAACATAGCAGCAATTTGCTCTAAAGAAGCTGCCGAAAAATACGGTTTAGAAATTTTAAAAGAAGGCATACAAGACGATAAAAACAACCACACACGTTTTGCAGTTATCAGTAAAAATCCAATTTTAACAAATGATGCTGACAAAATAAGCCTTTGTTTTTCACTTCCACACGAAACTGGTTCGCTTTTTACAGTTTTACAACGTTTTTCACTAGCTGGCTTAAATCTATCAAAAATAGAGTCCCGTCCTATTAAGGGTAGCAACTTTAATTACGATTTTTACCTAGATTTTCAAGGTAATATCGTGGAAAAACAAGTATCTGTACTACTTTCTCAACTAAAAGATGAACTTATAAGGTTCGATTTTTTAGGCAACTATAAAGAATTATAAGTTGCAAATAAACCTAAAATGGTGTCCATAAAACGTACACCCAAAAACTGAAAGGAAAATCAACATGTACAAAAGAGTAATGCAAAAAGTCCAAAATAGTGATTTTGATGCTTTTTTAATTTTAGATGACGCTAACCGAAATTTCTTATGTAATAAAGGAAATTATTTTTTGCCTGGTGCCATGCTTATAACAGCTGACAATGTATATTTAGCTACGCCGTCAAGGAATATAAATTATTTCACAAAAATATACAGTGAGTATACTATTTTTGCTGGTACAATGTTAAATTTAGCCGTAACAGCCAAAGAATTAGGAATAAATAAACTAGGCTTTGAAGGCTCTACTATCACCAAAATGCAGTACGATACAATGCTTTCAATTTTTGGAGATATTGAATATATTAGTGCTTACGATTTTATAGAAGACATTAGGCTTATTAAAACCGATAGCGAAATTAAGCTAATCAAAGACGCAACTATGCTTTCTGACAAGGCTTATGTTGAATTTTTAAACCATATTAAAGTAGGCATGACAGAAATGCAAGCAAGGGCAGTTTTTGACAATATTTTAATGAGCATGGGCGCTAATGAGTTCAGCTTTCCTACTCTTTTATCATCTGGCGACAGAGCCTTCATGCCACATTCTGTGCCGACTGAAAAAGTAATTCAAAAAGGCGATTTAGTTTTAACGGATTTCGGTATCGTTTTAAACGGTTATTGCTCTGACACTACTAGAACTTTTGTAATGGGCAGTGCTGACGAAAAACAAAAATACATGTACGATTTAGTTCTAAAATCTCAAATTCACGCTTTAGACAATATTCAAGCTGGCATGACTGCACACGACTGCGACGCTTTATCAAGGGATATTATAACAAAAGAGCTTGAAAAAGGCTGTTACGAATATGGTTTAGGTCACGGTCTAGGCATGCAAGTTCATGAAAAACCAAGATTTGCGCCTAAAAATGAATATATTATGCAAAAAAACACTGTCATGTCCGTTGAACCTGGTATATACATTGAGGGTTGGGGTGGAATTAGAATTGAGGATATTATGGTTGTAGAAAATAAAAAAGGTGGCCAAAACTTGACCACCGCACCAAAAATGACATTGATTGAAATTTAATTAACTTATGTAGCGAACATTGTTCGCTATTACGCTTTAAGGAATGTGCACAGCACATTCCTTTTGTTTTATTCAAAACTGAAAAACGACCAACGAGCTTAAATTACTGGTCAACTGACGGCTCTAATCTAAACACTTTTTCAACAAACTCTCGTGGTATAACCATGTTCACAAGCCAAGCTATAACAACACCAATTCCAGTGTCTAGCATTCTGTCAAGTGCGTACCATATGTAATTTTCAGGTGTGTTAAATAAAATTATGCAAAAAACAACACCACCGGGTTGCACTGCACCTGGCCATTTAAATGCTACTGAACAGATAACCAAAATAATAATTCCGACAAACAAAAGTGGTATTCTAAAAAAATAATTACCACCTTCAAATACTGCATGTTCAACCCAAAACATTCCCATACCTAGAAACCCACCTAAAATTGTGCCTATAAGCCTGTTTCCACCATTTAGTTTTGAGTCTTGATAATTTGTGCCAGTTCCAAAAACTGCACCAATACAAGCAAAAGTTGGGTTTCTGCCCTCTAAAAAACAATATATAAATGCAACTAAAGACGCCGAAATTGCTGTCTTAATGCTCCTAAGTCCAAGACCAGGTATAGCTGCATGTTTAGGTTTGTGTTTTTTCATTTTTATTCCCTCACATTAATACATTTAATCAACTAAAGCCTATGGACTTAATCCATAGGCTTAAATGTTATTTATTTAATTATCTTCTGTCGTTTCTAAAATCTCTTCTTGGAGCTGGTCTTCTTGGAGCGTCAGAAATTGTGTTTTCTGGAACTGCACCCTCAAGGTCGATTAAAGCATCTCTACGGCTTAGGTTTAGTCTGCCTTTTTCGTCAACTTCAAGCACTTTAACTTTAATAATATCGCCAATATTAACAACATCAGTTACTTTTTCTGTTCTCTTAACATCAAGTCTTGAAACATGAACTAGACCCTCTTTACCTGGAGCGATTTCAACAAAAGCACCGAAGTCCATAATTCTTGTAACTTTACCTGCATAGTATGAACCAGCTTCTGGGTCGTTGGCAATAGTGCCAATGATTTCAATAGCTCTTTCACAGTTTTCTTGGTTAATACCAGAAACAAAGCATTTACCTGTATCATCAATGTCAACTTTAACGTCGCATTCAGCACAGATTTTTTGAATAACTTTACCACCAGAACCTATAACTTCACGAATTTTATCTACTGGAACATCGATAGAAAGCATTTTAGGTGCATAAGTAGAAAGTTTTGTTCTTGGTGTATCAATTGCTTTGCTCATAACTTCATCAATGATGTAGTTTCTAGCTTTGTGAGTTTTTTCAAGTGCATCTTTAATCATTTCAGGTGTTAAACCAGAAATTTTAAGATCCATTTGAATAGCTGTGATACCCTCTTTAGTACCAGCAACTTTAAAGTCCATGTCGCCAAAGAAATCTTCAACGCCTTGAATGTCAACCATAGTCATCCAACGTTCGCCCTCTGTGATAAGACCACAAGAGATACCAGCTACAGGAGCTTTAATTGGAACACCAGCTGCCATAAGTGCAAGTGAAGAACCACAAATTGAACCTTGAGAAGTTGAACCGTTTGAAGATAGAACTTCTGAAACAAGTCTAATTGTGTATGGGAACTGTGCAAAAGGTGGTAAAACTGGAACTAGAGCTTTTTCAGCTAAAGCACCGTGACCGATTTCACGTCTACCAGGACCTCTTGAAGGTTTTGTTTCGCCAACTGAATAAGATGGGAAATTATAGTGATGTAGGTATCTTTTGCCTGTTTCTTCGTCGATACCGTCAAGCATTTGTTCTTCTTTAGCAGAGCCTAAAGTTGCGATAGTTAGAACTTGAGTTTGACCTCTTGTAAACATACCAGAACCATGAACTCTTGGAAGCAAGTCAACTTCAGCATTAAGTGGACGCATGTCGTCCATTCCTCTGCCGTCAACACGTTTTTGCTCGTCTAAAAGCCAACGTCTTACAACATATTTTTGAGCTTTGTACATGCATTCTTCGATTTTAGCAGCGTCTGGATAAATTTCATCGAATTTAGCATGAACAGCTTCGTAAATTGGTTTTAGTCTTTCGTCACGAACTAGTTTATCGTCTGTATCTAAAGCAATTTTTAAATCAGCTTCTACAAACTCTTTAACAGCTTCAAACATGTCGTGGTCAGGCTCGTTTGATGGGTAAGAGAATTTCTCTTTACCGATTTCAGCCTTCATATTTTCAATGAATTTAATCATTTTTTGGTTTTCTTCATGACCAGCCATGATACCATTATACATAACTTCGTCAGTAATTTCGTTACCACTAGCTTCAATCATAGCTACTCTGTCAGATGTTGAAACAACTGTAACAGCCATTTCAGAAATTTCTCTTTGTGCTGCAGTTGGGTTCATAACAAACTCACCGTCGATTAAACCAACAGAAACACCACCGATAGGGCCATTCCAAGGAATATCTGAAATAGATAAAGCAATAGAAGTACCAACCATAGCTGCGATTTCTGGCGAGCAGTCTAAATCAACTGACATAACTGTACAAACGATAGAGCAGTCGTTTCTCATATCTTTTGGGAAAAGTGGACGGATAGGTCTGTCGATCATACGGCAAACTAGAACAGCTTTGTCAGAAGCTCTACCCTCTCTTTTTAGAAAAGAGCCAGGAATTCTACCAACTGAGTATAATTTTTCCTCAAAATCAACTGATAATGGGAAGAAATCAACACCCTCTCTTGGTTTTGATGCAGCAGTAACAGCTACATGAACAGTAGTTTCGCCATAGCGAACTAAACACTCGCCGTTTGCTAGTTGAGCCATTTTACCAGTTTCGACGGTAAGTGGTCTGCCTGCAAATTCGGTTTCAAATACTTTAAAATTATTAAAAAACATGCAATTTTCCTTTCTTGCCCTTATGGGCTGGCTTTTACGCCTTTTTTAAAGCTATCGCCGTTTAACAATAAAACCAACTAAAAATATTTTTTAGCTCGTTTCACTGCTAAACATACGCTAGCGATTATACCAATCTATTATATCATTTTTAAAATGGAATTACAAGATTTTTTTAAAATAATTGTAAAGCCATTGTATATTTAATTTAACCTATAAAAACAGCTGTCACTATAATTAAATCAGTGACAGCTGTTAAATTTATGTAATTATACAGATTCTTTTTCCATATCAGCAATTTCGGTTTTTTGAATTTCTGGATTATTGTTTAGCATTGGTTCAACTTTAGAATTTTTAAAGTGACGAGCAACATAGTTTTTTGTGATTTTTAAAACTAAAGGACTAAGTGCAAGAACACCTATTAAGTTAGGAATAGCCATTAATCCGTTGAATGTATCTGAAATATCCCAAGCAAGGTCTAAGCTCATAGTTGCACCAACAAATATAAACAATACGAAAACTACTTTGTAAATAATTGTAGATTTTGTACCAAATAGATACTCCCAAGCTTTTGTACCGTAATAGCTCCAACCTAAAACAGTTGAGAAAGCAAATAGTAAAACAGCAATTGCTATAAACGCTGAACCACCAGCACCAAATAATGCCGAGAAAGCTTCACTTACTAAAACAGTACCCTCTGAAGCAATAAGCATTTCGCCAGTTTGCAAATCAACAAAACCACTTGTTAAAATAACTAAAGCAGTAAGTGTACAAACAACTAAAGTGTCAGCGAAAACTTCAAATATACCCCACATACCTTGACGTACAGGCTCTTTAACATTTGAAGCACTGTGTACCATAACAGAAGAACCTAAACCAGCTTCGTTAGAGAAAACGCCACGTTTAAAGCCCCAAGTAACAGCACTTTTAACTGCAATACCAACAGCTGCACCACCAAGTGAGCGAAGACCAAAAGCGAATGAAAAAATTGAAGCGAAAGCATCGCCAATTAATGAAGCGTTAGAAATAACAATAATAATTGCGCCAATTAAATATAAAACAACCATTGTTGGAACTACTTTTTCAGCAACTGAAGCAATACGTTTAATACCACCAACAATTACAAGACCAGCTAAAATCATAAGAACAATACCTGTAACAACAGGAGGAATGTTAAAAGCGCTTGTCATGTTTGAAGAAATTGTGTTAATTTGGCTTGCATTACCAATACCGAAAGAAGCAAGAACAGCAAATCCACTAAATAAAAGAGCTAAAACTTTACCAACTTTTTTACAACCTTTATAACCACCAACACCCTCTGAAAGGTAGTACATAGCACCGCCAGCCCACTCGTTGTTAACGTTTTTTGTACGGTAATAAATTCCTAAAACATTTTCAGAAAAGTTTGTCATTGTGCCAAAAATTGCAGCAATCCACATCCAAAAAATAGCACCAGGTCCACCAGAGATTATTGCAGTTGCAACACCTGCGATGTTACCAACGCCAACTGTAGCAGCAAGTGCTGTACATAGTGCTTGGAACTGAGTAATAGAGCCTTTTTCTTTGTTTTTACCAGAAATTCCCTTTTTAAAAACACTACCAATTGTAGTTTGCATCCAGTGTTTTACGTGTGAAAACTGAAAGCCTTTTGTAAGTGCTGTCATTAAAACACCTGTTAAAATGAGAAGTGAAAGCACTGGAATTCCCCAAACAAAACCATTTATGGCGCTGTTTATATTTGTTATTGTTTCGACCATAATATCCCCCTAATTCACTACTTTTAATTTTACAACTTTTAGACTAAAGTGATAAAGTGTGAAAGTTTGTTAAATTATATCATAAAGCAAAAAGCTTTACAAGTAACATTAGTGCAAGAATTTTGAATAAAACCCACAAATTATTTGTTAATATTCAACAAATATAAACAAAACACGACAAACGGATAATGCCCGTTTGCCGTGCTATTTGTTTTTAATATTATTTATATGATTTTTGTAAAATACTAATTGTTGCCTCGTGGCTAACTTCAACTGTATCGCAAGCGTAAAGTCCACCCATTGTTTCCCTTGCGTTTGTAGCATATTTTTCTAATTCTTCGTATTTCATGCCGTATTCTGACATTTTAATGTTATCAACACCACATTTTACTTGTAAATCAACCAAAGCGTCAACAAAGTCCATACCAGTTGTTGCATCTGTTTTCCCAAGTGCTTTAGCCATTGTGACAAGTCTTTCTTCACATTCACCAGATTTAGCGATATGAGTGTAATATTCTTTACTTATAGAAATTAGTGCAGCACCGTGCTCAAAATTAGGGTGATAAGCACTGATTGCATGTGCCATACTATGCTCACTTGTGCAACCAGAAGTTGACTCAACCATGCCAGCTAAAGTGTTTGCAAGTGCAATATCGCCTCTAGCGTCAATGTCAGTGCCGTAATTTACAGCGTTTACAAGTGATTTACCTATTAAAGTAATAGCTTGAAGCGAGAACATATCGCTCATAACATAAGGAGCGTTATGAATATAACCCTCTGTGCTGTGGAACAACGCATCAAATCCTTGATAAGTTGTAAGATGTTTAGGAACAGAAACCATAAGTTCTGGGTCAACTACAGCAAGAACTGGGAAAGTTTTGTCATAACCAAAACCAATTTTTTCGTTTGTGTCAGTTTTTGTGATAACAGTCCAAGGGTCAGCCTCTGTACCTGTACCAGCAGTTGTTGTTATAGCAACAATTGGAAGTGGGTCGTTTGCAATTGGCATACCTTTGCCACTGCCACCGTTAACATAATCCCAATAACAGCCATTATTTGTTGCCATTATTGCAATAGATTTTGATGAGTCGATAGCGCTACCACCACCTAAACCAATTACAAAGTCAACGCCGTTGTCTTTACAAATTTGTGCGCCTTCCATTACGTTTTCTAAAACAGGGTTAGGCAAAATTTTGTCGTAAACAATACTTTCAATACCTTTTTCAGTTAATTGCTCTACAAGTGTGTCTAAATAACCAAATTTTTTAACAGACTTACCATTAGTAGTTACGATTAATGCTTTTTTACCTGGTAGCTCTACAGTGCTAAGTGTTTTCAAAACACCTTTACCAAATAAAATTCTTGTTGGAATATAATAATTAAAATTCATGAAGCAACTCCTTATACTAATTTTTCTTGATTTAATTATATAACTTTTCTGAAAAATTGCAAGATATTTATTTTTAACATTATGTTAATCAAAAATAACAAACGAAATATTTAAATCTACATCAGAGTCTATTCCGTTAACCGTTCCAGTGCATGAATGTTGCAGTAAATCAAATTCACATTCAAGGCTTGGAATACCGTCATAATACGCATACCATTTGTAAGGCGAAGCCAAAACGCCTAAATCGTAAAAATCTTCCATTTGGTCATCGTTAATATAAACACCAGTGATATATCCTGCATCTGCTATTACATTTAAAAATTCATTTGCAAATGTCGTTACATCTTCACTTGTAATTTCTGTAACTCTAGACTCGGCATAATTTGTATATTCCCAGTCGAAAAACACAGGATAAGTAAGGTCGTAGTCACTTATTTTTTCTAGCACATAATTAGCTTCTTCTATAGCCTCTTGAGCAGTTATAGCTTGTGAATAAAAATAAACACCAACTTTTATACCTGCATCAATTGCGCCCGAAATGTTTTGCTCAAAGTATTTATCTTCAGCAATATTGCCAACAGTAGCACCACGGTAACCAACACGGATAATAGCAAAGTCAATTCCATCTTGTTTAACTTTTTCCCAGTCTATATCACCTTGAAAACCTGAAACATCTATACCAACTTCACTGTCTGCATAAGTAAGCACCCCTTGATTATACGCAAAATCTTCTTCCACTATAGGAATAGCAGTGATTAAGCTGTCGTCTTGGGTGGTCACATCTGTTGGAGTTGGCGTTGGAGTTGGTGTGGCAGTCACTGTAACGCTTTCTTGGTCTTTTTGAGTGCTAAAAAAGTTGCTTTGTTTAACTAAAACCAAAGAAGCGCCGACTAAAATTAAAATTATAGATATAATTAGTATAGTTTTTTTCATAATAAAATAACACCTTTCTTAAGTATGTTACTTTTAATATACCATTAATTTAACAATTATTCAAGCTAGAAATCATGTTAAATTGGTTAAAAAGTAAACAAAAATGTATATATGCATAAATTTATGCATATATACATGGATTGAACAAAATGTTAACAAATTATTTGAATATTTATGCAAGAAAACACTTGATTTTTCAAAATTATGGTGTATAATAACATCATTAAGAATTTAATTTGTTGAAATTGAAAGGGAAGTAAAAAAATGGCTATTAAAAAAGAAAATATTAAAAAAGTTGTCCTAGCATATTCAGGCGGTCTTGATACATCTATCATGATTCACTGGCTTAAAGAAAATTACAATAATTGTGAAGTTATCGCAGTTTCTGGCGATGTTGGTCAAGGCACAGAGCTTGACGGTTTAGAAGAAAAAGCTTTAAAAACAGGTGCTTCAAAACTTTATATAGAAGACTTAAAAGAAGAATTTATTCAAGATTACATTTATCCAACAATTAAAGCAAACGCAAAATACGAAAACAACTACCTACTTGGTACTTCTTTTGCTCGTCCAATTATTGCAAAAAGAATTGTAGAAATCGCACTTGCAGAAGGGGCAGATGCAATTTGTCATGGTTGTACTGGTAAAGGTAACGACCAAGTTAGATTTGAGCTTACAATAAAAGCTTTTGCTCCTGATATGGCTATAATTGCCCCTTGGAGAGAGTGGGAACTTAAATCTAGAGAAGAAGAAATCGCTTATGCAGAAGCAAGAAATATTCCTCTAAAAATTAATCGTGAAACTAACTATTCTAAAGACAAAAACCTATGGCATTTATCACACGAAGGTTTAGACCTTGAAGATCCATCAGGCGAACCTTTCTATAATAATGGAACATTCCTAGAACTTGGTGTTTCACCAGAAATGGCACCAGACAAAGCTACTTATATTACAATTGGCTTTGATAAAGGTAACCCAGTAACACTTGACGGCAAAAAAGTAACAGGTGTAGAAATGGTTGAAACTCTAAATAAATTAGGTGGCGAAAACGGTATCGGTCTTGCTGATATAGTTGAAAACCGTTTAGTAGGTATGAAATCTCGTGGTGTTTACGAAACTCCAGGTGGTACAATTTTATATCACGCTCATAACAAATTAGAAGAAATTTGTCTAGACCGTGAAACTTTCCACTACAAACAACAAATTGGTTTAAAATATGCAGACATCGTTTACAATGGTCAATGGTTTACTCCACTTCGTGAAGCTTTTGACGCTTTTGTAAATGTAACACAAGAGTATGTAACTGGTGAAGTTAAACTTAAACTTTACAAAGGCAACATAATCGACGCTGGTGTAACTTCTCCTTATACTTTATATGATGAAGAAATTGCTACATTTGACGAAGACGAAGTTTACGACCAATACGACGCAAACGGATTTATTAACCTATTCGGTTTACCAATTAAAGTTCAAGCTAAAAAAAGACCTAAAATGTAATTAACAAAGGGCGAACTTAGTTCGCCCTATATTTTCATTATGGTAAATGAAATAAAATTTTGTAGGGACAGGGCTTGACCCTGTCCGAAATTTCTGACTACTAAAGGACAACCGCAAGGGTTGTCCCTACAAAATTTTCTATACATAAAAAATAAAATAACAAGGAATATAAAAAATGGAACTATGGAAAGGTCGCTTTTCAAAGGCGATAGACTCAAAAACTAACGATTTCAACTCATCAATCAGCATTGACAACAGAATGTTTGAAGAAGACATGACTGGCAGTATTGCCCACGCAACTATGCTTGCAAGCTGTGGAATTATCACTGACGAAGACAAAACTTCAATCGTAAACGAACTTGCAAACATGATAGAAGAAGTTAAAAACGGTGTGCTTTTAATCGACCCAAATGCTGAAGATATACATACATTTATAGAGCAAACACTGACCGAGCGTATCGGTGACGCTGGCAAAAGACTTCACACTGCTAGAAGCCGTAACGACCAAGTTGCACTTGATGTTAGAATGTACCTAAAAAAAGAAGTTGACATTTTAATGGGTCTTTTAACTGAATTTGCTACTGTTTTAACAGACAAAGCAGAAGAATATTACGACACAGTTATGCCAGGTTATACTCATTTACAAAGGGCTCAACCAGTTAGTTTTGGACATCATTTACTAGCATACTGCGAAATGATTATGCGTGATATTGAAAGATTAGAAGACGCTTTCCATAGAATGAACTATTCCCCACTTGGCTGTGGAGCTTTAGCTGGTACAACTTATCCAATCGACAGAGATATGACTGCTGATTTATTAGGATTTATAGGCCCAACACGCAACAGTCTTGACGGTGTAGCTGACAGAGATTTTTGTGCTGAAATCGCTTTTGCTGTTTCACTTGCTATGGTTCACCTTTCAAGATTTTCAGAAGAAATCATTTTATGGTGTTCATGGGAATTTAAATTTATCGAACTTGACGACGCTTTTTCAACAGGCTCAAGCATTATGCCACAAAAGAAAAACCCAGATATCACAGAGCTTATCCGTGGTAAATCTGGCAGAGTTTTTGGCGATACTATGGCACTTTTAAGCATGATGAAAGGCTTACCACTAGCTTATAATAAAGATATGCAAGAGGACAAAGAGTTAACTTTTGATGCAGTTGACACCCTAAAACTTTGCCTAACACCGTTAATTCCTATGGTAGAAACTATGAAAGTCAACAAAGCTAACATGAGAAAAGCTGCTGCTGGTGGTTTTATAAACGCTACCGACTGTGCAGACTACTTAGTTTCTCAAAAAAATATAGCATTTAGAGATGCATATAAAATCACAGGTCAACTAGTTGCAATTTGCATAGAAAAAGGAACAGATTTAGAGAATTTACCACTTGAAGAATATCAAAAAATATCCGATAAATTTGACGAAGAAGTTTATAAATTTATCAATTTGGATAAATGCCTAAACGACAGAACCTCACTTGGTGGTCCTGCTCCGTCAAATGTTTTAAAAGAAGTAAAAATTATGAAAGCAAGAATTGCTACAATTACAGAGTAAAGAAAGGTAAGTCATACACGTGGGGGACGAATTCAAGCTTTAGGGTAGGGTACGCATCGTATGCGTACCAAGGGAAGTTGTATCTTTTCTGCGGAACGCATACGATGCGGTCCCTACAATAAAATACAATTTTTCTTAATTTCATGACATTGGTCACCGTCCCGCAAACACGGCAAAAATGACAAGGTAATAAACATGATAAAAGTTGGAATTATCGGTGCAACTGGCTATGCTGGTGCAGAACTTTGCAGACTAATTATGGCTCATCCAAAAGCTGAAATAGCAGCGATTAGCTCGGTTAGTTTCGAGGGCAAAACACTTTCTAGCGTGTACCCAGCGTATTTAGGTCTTTGCGACATGGTTTTGACAAATCAAGATGAAGTAGTGGAAAAGTCAGACGTAATTTTCGCTGCACTTCCACACGGACTTTCACAAGATTTGGCCAAAGAATGTATGGATAAAGACAAAGTTTTCATTGACTTAGGCGCAGACTTTAGGCTTGAAAGCGAAGATGATTATAAAGAATGGTACGGACTTGACTTTATAGATAAAGATTTACACAAAAAAGCAGTTTACGGCTTGCCTGAACTTTTCAGAGATGAAATAAAGGGTAAAAAGTTAATTGCAAACCCAGGTTGCTACACAACAGCTGTGCCAATGGCACTTTACCCAGCACTTTCAAATGGTTTAATTGAAACTGCTGGAATTATAGCCGACTGTAAATCTGGTGTAACAGGTGCTGGACGTGGACTTTCACAAAACACACATTACCCAGACCTTAACGAGGGCATGAATGCTTACAAAGTAGGTGCTCACAGACATACCCCAGAGATTGAACAAACTTTGGGTAAAATTACAGGTAAAGATGTTAAAATGCTTTTTGTTCCACATTTACTTCCTATTAATAGGGGTATTTTGGCAACATGTTACGGTAAACTTAAAGACGGTGTAACCAAAGAACAAATTAGAAAAGCTTACGAAGAAGCTTATAATAACGAATATTTTATCCGTCTTTTACCAGAGGGTAAAAGTGCAGATATTCACAATATCAAATACACAAATTTCTGTGATGTAAGCGTTTTTGCCGACCACAGAACAGGCACATTTATAGCAGTTTCTGCAATAGATAACATGGTAAAAGGTGCAGCTGGACAAGCAATTCAAAACATGAATATAGTTTTTGGTTTAGATGAAAAATTAGGTTTGGACATGGTTCCACCAGCGTTTTAGTCGAGTGGGCAATATGCAGGGAAATTACACATATGGAGGTAAAACATGAAAATAATTACAGGTGGCATTACTGCCCCTAAAGGCTTTAAGGCAAATGGCGTTTTAGCTGGTATAAAAAAAGGCAGAACAACACCAGATGTTGCACTAATTGTAAGCGAAACTATGTGTACAGCAGCTGGTGTGTACACACAAAACCTTGTAAAAGGCGCGCCTATTATCGTAACACAAAACAACCTAAAAAATGGCAAAGCTCAAGCTGTTATTTGCAACTCTGGCAATGCCAACACTTGCAACTTTGACGGTATAGAAAAAGCTGAATATATGTGCCAAATTGGCTCAAAAGTTACTGGAATTGCTCCAAACGACTTTATAGTTGCTTCAACTGGTGTTATCGGTCAAGTTATCGACCTAACTCCTGTTGAAAAAGTTGCTCAAAGTTTAGCTGACGGACTAAGCGTTACTGGTTCAGCTTTGGCAGCACAAGCTATTATGACAACCGACACAGCTCCTAAAGAATACGCAGTTACAACTGAAATTGACGGCAAAACTGTCACAGTTGGTGGAATTGCAAAAGGAAGTGGCATGATTCACCCAAACATGGCGACAATGCTTTCTTTTATAACATCTGACTGCAAAATCTCAGCTGAAATGATTAAAAAAATCTGCAAAATGGCGGCTGACAAAAGCTTTAATATGATAAGTGTTGACGGTGATACTTCTACAAACGACACATTAACTTTAATGGCTAACGGACTTGCTGACAACGATGAAATTAGTGAAACAGGCGAAAGTTTCAACATTTATTTAGAAGCTGTGGAAAAAGTTTGCCTAGAGCTTTCTAAAATGATGGCAAAAGACGGCGAAGGTGCAACCAAGCTTGTTATCTGCAAAACTGTGAACGCAAAAGACTGGGAAACTGCAAAAACTGTTGCAAAATCTGTAATTTGCTCTAGCCTTTTCAAAGCTGCAATGTTCGGTGCCGATGCCAACTGGGGCAGAGTTTTATGTGCTATAGGTTACAGTGGTGCCGATGTTGATGTTAATAAAATTGACGTTAGTTTTGTAAACGAAAAAGGTAGTTTGACAGTTTGTGTAGACGGAGCTGGAATAGAATTTAGCGAAGAAATTGCAAAGGTAATTTTAAGCGAAGAAGAAGTAACAGTTTTAGTTGATTTAAAACAAGGCGAAGCAGTAGCCGAGGCTTTTGGCTGTGATTTAACATACGATTATGTAAAAATCAACGGTGATTATAGAACATAAAATATAATTGTAGGTAACGCATTGTATGCGTTGCGTTTGCAGGAGGTTACAAAATGGATAAAATAAGCAATTCAGATAGGGCAAATGTTTTAGTTCAAGCTTTGCCTTACATAAGAACTTTAGCTGGCGAAACTATCGTTGTTAAATACGGTGGCAATGCCATGATAAACGAAGACTTAAAACACGCAGTTATCAACGACATCTGCCTTATGCAACTTGTCGGTATAAACGTAGTTTTGGTTCACGGTGGTGGACCAGAAATTAACTCTATGCTTAAAAAAATAGGCAAAGAGTCTAAATTTGTAAACGGACTTCGTTACACTGACCAAGAAACTATGGACATAGTTCAACAAATTTTGGCTGGTAAAGTTAACAAAGATTTAGTACAGCTTATCGAAGATGCAGGTGGTAAAGCTTTAGGTCTTTGTGGGCTTGACGGCTCACTTTTAAAGGCAACTAAATTAGAGGGTGCCGACTTAGGCTTTGTTGGAGAAGTGAAAAAAGTTAACTCAGACATTATTAAAACTGCTCAAGGTGGTGGCTATATACCTGTTGTTTCAACGGTTGCCGCTGGTTATCACGGCGAAGTTTTTAACATTAATGCAGATATTGCAGCAGCTCAAATTGCAGCAGCTTTAGGTGCGACAAAACTAATACTTATGACCGATATTAGAGGGCTACTTCGTGACAAAGACGACGAAAGCACACTTATTCCAATGGTTGGTTTAAGCGATGTTGCAAAGCTGAAAAAAGAGGGAATAATCTCTGGTGGTATGATTCCTAAAATTGATTGCTGTGTAGAAGCCGTTAGAAGTGGAGTAAAAAGAGCGCATATAATAGACGGCAGAGAGGCTCATTCAATTATAGTTGAGCTTTTCACAAACGAAGGTATAGGCACAATGTTTTATTAATTAATGAATTTTGAATATTTCGAGGAACGTGTATCGCACGTTCCGTAATATCATAAATTATGAGGTGAAAATAATGTTTAACGAAATAAAAGAACTAGACAGCACTTATGTCATGCACAGTTATGGCAGAATGAACATCGCCCTTGAAAGTGGACAAGGTGTATACGCAACCGACGTTGACGGAAAAGAATACCTTGACTTTACTAGTGGAATAGGTGTTAACTGCTTAGGCTACAGCAACCCAAAATGGGTAAAGGCTGTTAGTGAACAAGCTGGTAAAATTCAGCACATGAGCAATTATTATATAAGCCCTGTAGCAACAGAACTTGCCGAAAAACTGTCAAAAGCTAGTGGAATGAGCCGTATGTTCTTTGCTAATTCTGGCTGTGAGGCTAACGAATGTGCTATAAAAGTGGCTAGAAAAGCTAAAAAAGGTACTGGTGCTTACAAAATTATCACTTTGGAAAATTCTTTCCACGGCAGAACTATCACAACTCTTGCTGCTAACGGACAAGATGTTTTTCATCAGGATTTTTTACCACTTACAGACGGCTTTATGCACTGTGAGGCTGGCAATATAAATGCACTTGAAAGCATGATAGATGACACCATAGCTGCAGTTATGATTGAATGTGTTCAAGGCGAGGGTGGAGTTATGCCTATGGGCACCGACTACCTAAAAGCTGTTAGAGAGCTATGTAACAGCAAAGATATTTTAATGGTAGTGGACGAAGTTCAAACAGGTGTAGGAAGAACAGGAAACCTTTTTGCTTACCAAAAAGCTGAAATTTTACCTGATATTTTAACCATTGCTAAAGGTATTGGTGGTGGACTTCCTATAGGAATTTGTCTAGTAAACGATAAAAATAAAGATGTGTTAGTTTCAGGCGACCACGGCTCAACCTTTGGTGCAAATCCAGTTTCATGCGCTGGCGCATTGGCTGTTTTAGAAGAAATTAACAATGAAGAATTTTTAAGCGAAGTTGTAAAAAAAGGTGCTTATTATAAAGAAAAACTAGAGGCTATGGACGGTGTTGAATTCGTCCGTGGTGAAGGATTGATGATAGGCGTAATGCTTAAAGACAAAACAGCAAAAGAATTATTAATTGGCTGTGCTGATAAAGGTTTATTAATTTTAACAGCAAAAGATTTAGTAAGATTTTTACCACCACTTAACATTACATACGAAGAAATTGATAAAGGATTAGAGATTTTTGAAAAAGTTTTGAAAGCGTAATTTTTTTGAAATACAACCCAATGTGCGAAATGCCTACGACAAAAGCGTGCCCCTTTAGAGTAGGGGCGACCTGTGGTCGTCCGTGGATAGAATGGTAAATGTTGTATTTTTTTATACAAATAAAGGCAATATTTTATCGCACCTATGAAAACAAGCAAATTAACGCTTTACTCTCGGACGAGCAAAGCTCGCCCCTACGGTTCTTACGCTAAGGACACGCTTGGTTGAAACCCAATGTCACGATATTTTATTGTAGGGAACGACGCCCTCGTCGTTCCGTTATTCGTTAATTTTCCCCCTTATCTCGGACGAGCACAGCTCGCCCCTACGGGTTTAATCTGCAATTTTCTCCCTAATCAACACGCTTGCCTACGACACGTTCCCTACCAAAAATAAACTATAACAAAAGAAGGACATAAAATGAAACATTTATTAAAATTACTTGACTGGTCTAAGGAAGAAATCATCGATGTTTTAGACCTTGCTGACCAACTTAAATACGAACAAAAACACGGCATAGCTCACCCACATTTACAAGGCAAAACTTTAGGTATGATTTTTTCAAAAGCTTCAACAAGAACAAGAGTAAGCTTTGAAGTTGGTATGACACAACTTGGTGGTCACCCACTGTTTTTATCTGCTAACGATATGCAAATTGGTCGTGGTGAACCTGTTAAGGATACAGCAAGGGTTTTATCAAGATTTTTAGACGGAATTATGATTAGAACTTTCGAGCAAAAAGAGGTTGAAGACCTAGCTGAGTACGGCTCTATTCCTGTAATCAACGGCTTGACAGACTTCTGTCACCCTTGCCAAATTTTGGCCGACCTTTTAACAATACGTGAGTATAAAGGTAGTTTTGACGGACTTAAAATGTGCTTTATCGGTGACGGTAACAACATGATGAACTCTTTAATAGTTGGATGTTTAAAAGTTGGCATGGAAGTTTCAGTAGCTTGCCCAGATGGTTACCACCCACCTAAGGAAATTATTGATTTTGGTAACAGCTATGGCGAAAGCTTTACCATGACAGATAAACCACTTGTAGCTGCAAAGAACTGTGATGTTGTAATAACAGATGTTTGGACTTCTATGGGTCAAGAGGAAGAAACTGCAAAACGCAAGGCTGCTTTTGCTGGTTACTGTATTAACGACGAGATTATGGCACAAGCTAAAGATGATGCAATTGTTCTTCACTGCTTGCCAGCTCATAGAGAAGAAGAAATTACAGCAAAAGTTTTCGAGGCTAATGCAAATGTAATTTTTGACGAGGCTGAAAATAGACTTCACGCACAAAAAGCTGTTTTAGTTCATTGTATGAAATAAAACTTAGTTTTCTATTGATTTTCATAATTTAATATGATATTATGAAAATGATAACAATTCTTAAATTTGAAGGAGATTTTATTATGAATATGTCAGCATTTTGGAATATGTCTTACGGCGTATATGTAGTTTCTACTATGGACGACCAACGCCCAGTTGGCTGTATTGCTAACAGCTCTATGCAAATCACAGCAGAGCCTGCAACAATCGCAGTAAGTATTAACAAAAATAATTACTCACACGACTGTATTGTAAAAAACGGTAGTTTTTCACTTAGCATTTTGCCTGAAACTTGCGACCCTAAAGTTATAGGTACTTTTGGATTTATGTCTTCAAAAAACATGGATAAATTCGATACTACAGAATATCAAATAATCAACGATTTACCTGTGCTTTCAAATTCATGTGGTCATTTTATTTGTAAAGTGATTAACACAATGGACTGCGACACTCACACTGTGTTTTTAGGAACAGTTGAGGATTGTGACGTTTTAGAAAGTGGCACAGCAATGACTTACGACTATTACCATAAAGTTGTAAAAGGTAAAGCTCCTAAAAATGCTCCAACTTATATCCCAGATGAGTTGCTGCCTGTTAGCGACGAAAAAGAAAGCTATGTATGTAGCGTTTGTTCTTACGAATACGACGGTGATATTCCGTTTGAAGACCTAGACGATGATTACGTTTGCCCAATTTGTGGCGAGCCAAAATCGATTTTTGTAAAAAAATAACAGAATAAAACTTAAGTGGAGAGCAATTTGCTCTCCACTCAGACTGTCAAAAAACCTATATTGTAAAAAAGTTGCACAAACATTGTAGGGGCGAGCTGTGCTCGTCCGTGAATAAAACAAAAAGTTTAGTCTTGTTTTGTGTAAAATAGAGAAATATTTTTATTAATTTTATAAAAGCACTAAATTAACATCTTGATTTCGGACGAGCACAGCTCGCCCCTACCATTTTTAAAATATATTTTCGATATTTTACACAAATACAAAACCTTTTTCGACAAGCTGAGTGGAGAGCGATTTGCTCTCCACTTTTAGTTTGTCAATTATTTGTTTTTTGCAATTTTATCGTAATAGAATATATGTTGAGGTTGGAAAGCATTTTCTTTATAACAAAAATCATCTTGACCTCTACCAGTAACAACATATTGTGTTGCGTCACATTTTTCACTGCTGTATTTTGTGAACCATGTATCTAAATCATTGCGCATAGATTTAATTTCGTCTTGATATTTTTCGTCGCTGTACAAATTAACATCTTCGTTAGGGTCGTTTTCAATGTCAAAATACAGATGATTATTAGAGATTAAGTCTATAATTAATTTTTTAGTTTTTGTTCTAATCATTCTAACTTGACCGTACTCGCTGCCTATAGCAATAGTTTTGTCGCCTAAATCTTCGCCTAAAAGTTCAGTGTAAAAACTTCTACCACCTTGTTTTTCGTTAAGTGTATAGTCGCAGTTGGCTACATCTAAAAGAGTTGGGAACAAGTCAAGGTGACTTCTTAATTTGTTGTTTACTGTTCCTTTTTGATTAATAAACGGAGCAGAAATTATAAATGGAATTTTAACAGATGAGTCATACATGTTTTGAGGGTAAGTGCCGTTGCCTTTTCCCCAAATGCCGTGATGTCCCATGTTCATGCCGTTATCAGCTGTGAAAATAACGATAGTTTCATCAGCTTTGCCAGATTTTTCAAGTTCGTCCAAAATTCTACCAATATTTTCGTCCATAGCAGTAATTGCAGCGTAATAACCAGTTAGGTTTTCACGTCTATGCTCTACAGTGTCGCCAACTGGGCAAGAAGCAATTTGATTTTTGTGAACTGGTAAAAATGGAGTAGCATTAAATTCGCAGTTGTCATATAAAGATAAATACTCTTCTTTATGTTCTTCTCTATTCCAAGGGCTATGGGGTGCAGTGTAATGAACGCTTAAATAAAATGGTGTTTCATCTTGTGTAAATTCGTGCAAAAAGTCAATAGCTTTATTAGTTATAGCATCTGTTACATATTCAGTTGAATTTATAAAATGTCCATCTTCAAAAAAATCAGGATTGAAATAATTACAACCACCACCGAAAATAGTAAACCATTTTTCAAAGCCTTCTTTAGCTTGTGGAGTGTTACCCAAATGCCATTTTCCACTTAAAGCACAACGATAACCGTTTTTTGCAAGTTCTGCTATATAAAGTGGGTGATTTTCAAGGTATTCAATAGGTTTATCAGCTTTTTTAAAATGTGGGTGATCACTCATGTAAGGATATTTTGAGGTATCAGCATTTCCCCCACTTAGCCAGTCTATAACTCCGTGGCAAGACGGAATTTCTCCAGTAGCAATTGATGCTCTAGCTGGTGAACAAACAGGTGATGCGCAGAAAAAGTTTTCATAACGAACACCGTTTTGGGCAAGCTTGTCTAAATTTGGGGTTATAATGTCATTGTTGCCAGCACTTCCTAAAGCCCAAGCACCTTGGTCGTCGCTTAAAATAAAAATAATATTAGGTTTCTTCATAAAAAGCCCTCCTCGTAATAGTAATAAATTAATTATAGCACAATTAACTGAAAATACAATTAAATTTTTTAAAAAAACAAACACACTGTAACAAAATTTACATTTGTCACGGTGTGTTTACTTTTTCATTAATACCAATTTTGTGCCATGTTTATAATATCGCCAAAACCCATCATACGGTTTCTGAAAAATCTTTTAAGGTCAACCAATATTGCAACATAAGCATTAGGTAAAAACACATTATCTTCGGTTATAAATTTATTATCTACTTTATTTTCTGTATTTAGCAAATGATAACTAAAATCAATGTATTCTATATTTGTTGCTTGCATTTGAAGCTGTAATTTTTGGTTAACAAGTTGATATTTGTCGTCGGTAGGCATAATTCCCATAATATAAAGTTTAGCGTTTGGAAGTTTTTTTCTAATGTCACAAACTATATCGCTATACTGACTTATAAAACCTTTAACAGAAAAATCAGCGTCTTTAATGTCCTCTTCCCCAATGCTTAAAATAATTTTAGATGGGTTAATGTCATAAACACAAACGTCAAGTATGTCTTTTAATTCGTTTAATTTTAAACCTTTAATCCCACGGTTATAAATTATGTCTGCTAGCTGAAAGTTAACTTCTAATTCGTTAATAGGAAAGTCATGAATAAATGTTGAACCAACAAAAAGAATATTATTTGCTTGAGTGTACTCGTTTAATCCACGAAACCAATTAACTTGTTCTATTAGTTCATTTTTCATATTAGTTTAGTCCTTTCTCCAATAGGGGTTTGCTGTATTTGTATTTGTTGTTAAGGCTAATTGCTAAATCTAAAAGTACAAAACACACATTAATAATGTAGAACACAAAGACATAATTAATTTGGTCTGTACAAATTTTACCAGTTATACCAAAAAAATAACCAATTAAAATTATTACACTAAAAAGTAGACTTTTGCCCTCTGCTGATTTAGACTTAAAAGATTTGTATGCGTTAATTGGCCAAGAAAAACCAAATGCACATACCATTAATGCTTCACAAATATTTGCCATGTTGTTTTCTCCTTCATTTTCAAACTTTAGTTACATTATACACTTGATTATTAATAAAGTATAATATATAATTATTACAATAATCATAATATAAACGTTATAAGGAGCAAGCATGGAGTTTCAACAATTACATTATTTTTTAGTAGTCGCAAAATATCAACACATGACAAAAGCCTCAGAAATTTTGCACATAGCACAGCCAGCACTTAGCCAGTGTATAAAAAGACTAGAAGACGAACTAGGGGTTAAACTATTTGACAGAGTAGGCAGAAAAATAGAACTTAACGAATATGGAAAACTGTTACAACAACGTGTTAGGCCAATAATGGCAGCTTTAGATGCAATACCAGCTGAAATTGAGTCTAGAAGTTCGACTTATAAAAACCCAGTTAGAATAAATATTGAGGCTGGTTCTGCTATAATGTCAAAAATTTTAATAGATTTTCAGCAAACACACCCAGAAATAAGCTTCCAGTTAATGCAAAATGTTCACGAAGCTGATTGCGATATTTCAATTTCGACAATAGGTTTTGAAGAACACTCAAAAATAAGCGATACCGTGTACAGCGAACAAATTTTTTTAGCTGTACCACTATCTTCTAAATTCGCAAATAGAACATCAGTTATTTTAGATGAATTAGTGCAGGAAAATTTTATATTCTTAGCTGGCTCGGTTAGGTTTAGAACAACTTGCAATAGACTTTGCGACAGCGTTGGTTTTTTGCCTAAAATAGTATTTGAAAGCGACAGCCCTCATATGGTTAGGGAGCTAATTGAGGCAGGACTTGGAATTGGATTTTGGCCTGCTCATTCGTGGGGTGAATTTACAAGCGACAAAGCGCTTCTTGTGCCAATTGGCAGTCCACTTTGCATGCGTAAATTAGTGCTTCATATAAGTCATCATGCTCAGGATTCGTATGCTTGCAATAAATTTTATGATTTTGCAGCAAGTAAGCTAAAAAATTTGTTAAATTAAATAATAATTTCAATAAATTTGCATATAAATATAGCAAATTTAGAAGAATAATTGTATAATTAAATAAAATCGAATTTGCGAGGTTAAAATGCAACAAAAAATATATATTAATGACAACTGGGATTTCCACAAAATTTCAGACAATAAAATTGTAAAAGTACGCTTGCCTCACAGCAATATAGAAACTCCTCTTAATTATTTTAGTGAGGAAGATTATCAGTTCATAAGTGTGTACAGCAGAAAACTGTTCGCAGAAAACTCCTGGAGTAATAAAAAAGTTTTATTAACCTTTGAGGCTGTAGCACATGTGGCTAAAATTTATTTAAACGACAAATTAATCTTTACTCATAAAGGAGGATACACAGCTTTTACCGTCGATTTAACCGAGCATTTAAATTTTGGGTCTGACAATAAATTAAGTGTAGAAGTTGACAGTCGTGAATGCGTTAACGTTCCACCTTTTGGAAATGTTATCGACTATTTAACTTACGGTGGAATTTATAGAGAAGTTTACTTAGAAATTAAAAACTCTAGCTATATAAATGACGTTTTTGTTAAAACAGATGATGAGTATGTGATAGCTGAAATAGACACCCAAAATCATAATTCCAAAATGCATGTTAAAACATTTTTGCGAAAAAAAGATACAGAAAACTGGGAATTTTTAGAATGTGAAAAGTTAAATAAGAATAAACTCATAATTAAATCATCTTGTAAAATGGAAAAATGGGATATACAAAATCCTGTTCTTTATGAGTATAAAACTGTTCTGGAAAATGACAATCAAATAATTGACGAGAAAATAGTGACATTTGGACACAGAAAATGTGAGTTTAAAAAAGACGGATTTTTCTTAAACGGCAAAAAAATAAAGCTAGTAGGTGTTAATCGTCATCAATCCTATGCTTATGTGGGTTACGCAATGCCTAAAAGACCGCAACAGCTTGATGCTGATATATTAAAAAATGAGCTTTGCCTTAACGCTGTTAGAACTTCACACTACCCACAGTCGCAACATTTTATACAAAGATGTGACGAAATTGGTTTATTGGTTTTTACTGAAATTCCTGGCTGGCAATATATTGGCGATGATGATTGGAAAGAAATAGCAGTTCAAAACGCAAAAGAAATGGTTTTACAATACCGAAATCATCCGTCGATTATTTTATGGGGTGCAAGAATTAACGAGTCAGCTGACGACAATGAATTTTACACTAAAACTAATGATATAATCCATAGTCTTGATAGCACTAGACAAACTGGTGGCGTTCGCTGTATAAAAAATAGTAGTCTTTTGGAAGATGTTTACACATATAACGATTTTTCTCATACTGGAAAAAACAGTGGGCTAGAACCTAAAAACAAGGTGACAAGTGACAACAAAAAGCCTTATTTAGTAAGCGAATACGGTGGTCATATGTTTCCAACTAAAGCTTTCGACAACGAAACTCACAGGCTAAAACATGCGTTAAGGCATGCAAATGTGCTTAACTCTATGCATAAACACGAGGACATTGCAGGCAGTTTTGCGTGGTGCATGTTCGATTATAATACGCATAAGGATTTTGGCAGTGGCGATAGAATTTGTTATCACGGTGTTATGGATATGTTCAGAAATCCAAAGCTTGCATCAAGTGTTTACGCAAGCCAATCAGAGGAAAAAACTGTTTTAAAAATAAGTTCTAGCATGGATATTGGCGAGTACCCAGCTTGTAATTTAGGTGATGTTTATGCTTTTACGAATGCTGATTACGTTAAGCTTTACAAAAATGATGATTTTGTAAAAGATTTCCACCCTGATACTGACAAGTTTTCATCTTTGCCACATGCTCCAATTTTGATAGATGATTTTGTGGGTCAACTTATGGAAATAAAGGAAGACTATTCTCACGAAAAATCTGAACTTATAAAATCAATTTTGAAAGCAGTAGCTAAATATGGGCAAAATAATCTTCCTTTAAAATATAAACTTAAAATGCTAAAAGCTATGTTTTTTCACAAACTTACCATAGCTGACGGCACAAGGCTTTTTTCTAACTACATTGCAAATTGGGGTGGAAAAGCTACGACTTATCGCTTTGAAGCGATTAAAAATGGCAAAATCGTGAAAATTGTCGAAAAAACTGCATGCCAAAAAGCAAAGCTTGTAGCTATAAGCGACACATTAACTTTGTGCGAAGAAAATTCGTATGATGTGGCAAGTATAAGAATAAAGGTTACAAACGAAAAATGCGAAATTTTACCTTATTATCAAGGGGTTGTATCCTTTGAATGCTCTGGAAATATTGAAATTATAGGCACAAAACACGCCTCTTTAATTGGTGGAAATGTTGGAACTTATGTGAAAACCACTGGTGAAGCTGGCAAAGCACAGTTGAAAATTACAAGTTTTGGACTTGAAGATATTGTATTAGATTTTGAAATTATAAAAATTTAGGGAGATTTTAACATGTTAAACACGACAAAAATTAAAGTAGGTTTTGGTATAGGTGCTGTGGGAAAAGACATGGTTTACGCTTTGGTAGCGGGATTTTTGATGTATTATTACAACACCGTTTTAGGAGTAAGTTCCACTTTTATAGGGGTCCTTTTTATGGCAGTGCGTGTATTTGATGCATTTAACGACCCAATGATGGGTGTTGCCGTTGGTAAAACAAAGACAAAACTGGGCAAATTTAGGCCATGGCTTATTGTAGGTACTGCAACTAACGCAGTTGTTTTGTACATATTATTTGCAGTTCCTGAAACAATACAGGGCAACAATTTGCTTGTGTATTTATCAGCAGTCTACTTGGTTTGGAGCGTAACTTATACTTTTATGGACATTCCATTTTGGTCAATGATACCAGCAATTACAAACCACGGCAAAGAGCGTGAGAGTTTATCGGTTGTAGCAAGGGCATGTGCTGGGGTAGGCTATGCACTTCCAACAGCTGTAGCAATGACTTTTGTAGGTGTTTTAGGCGCTGGTGATGAAAGACAAGGGTTTCGTTTGTTTGCACTAGCAATTGCTATTATCTTTATAATTAGCATAGCAGTTACAGTTGTAACAGTTAAAGAGAAAGAAACTCCAAACGTAAAATCGCCAACAGTTAAACAAATGCTAACAGCTTTAATTCAAAACGACCAAGCTTTATCTATAGTAGTAACAATTGTTATTTTTAACGCTTCACTTTATTTAACTCAAAATTTAGCGTTATACTTTTTTGAATACGACATAGGCAATGTTGAACTTTACGGAGTTTTCGCTACCGTTGGTGGCGTGACACAAATTTTATCCATGACAAGTTTAGCACCTTTGAGAAAAAAATTTGAAGCAAATACAATCTTTGTAGGCTCTATTGTTACAACAATTGTTGGCTACTCACTTTTATTTATTTTAGGAACACTTCATATTAAAAACATTGTAATGCTTGCCATAGCAGCTAGTATTATTTTTGCTGGCTTTGGCATGGCAACTGTTTTAACTACAATTTTCTTAGCCGATACAGTTGATTATGGTCAGTGGAAAAACGGACAAAGAAACGAAAGTGTTGTGTTTTCACTTCAAACTTTTGTGGTGAAATTAGCATCTGCTATCTCTGTTTTCATAGCTGGTGTTGGTCTGGATTTAATTAAACTTGACGTTAACAGTGAAGTCCAATCAAGTGCTACTTTATTTGGCATGAGGGTTATGATGAGCATTATTCCAATTATGGGTCTTGTCATTGCTATATATGTTTTTAGAAAAAAATATAAATTAAACGACGAAAAACTAAAAGAAATCACAAAAGAATTAAAGGAAAGAAAACAGGATTAATTATGCAAAATCAAATTATCAAAGATGAAAATATATTTATTTTAAACACCAAAGAAACCACTTACGCCTTTCATGTTTTAGAGTCAGGTCATTTGGAGCATTTATATTATGGTCAAAAAGTTGATTTTAGTGGATTCTATGATGCTATTTTGCCTAAGCGTGAATTTGTAGAGGCTAGCGCAATTACTTACAGTCAAAACCATAAAAATTTAGGGCTAGAAAACCGTTGTCTTGAGTTTTCCACAAGGGGAAAAGGCGACACAAAAGAACCTTTGGTCGACTTAAGATACGCAAACGGAAGTTCTACTTGCGACTTTTTGTATGAAAGCTATAAAATAGAGCAAAAACAAAATCTTGACACTTTGCCGTCGGCTTATGACGACAGCAAAGCTTCTCAAACTTTGATTATAAAACTAAAAGACAAAAATTATAACGTGTATTTAGAACTTTGTTACTCTGTTTTTTATGATACAAATGTTATTGTAAGAAGCTCAAAACTTTACAATGAAACTGACGAAAAAGTCAAGGTGAACAGGCTTTTAAGTGCTCAACTCGACAACGATAATTCACTGTACACGCTCACAACATTCAAAGGTGCTTGGGCAAGGGAAATGAACAAGCAGGATAGTTTATGCACTGGTGGAATTATAGTTAATGATTCTAAGACAGGAATTTCAAGCAACAGGGCTAACCCTTTTGTCATGCTTAGCGAGCAAGGCACTAGCGAAAACTTTGGCAATTGTTACGCTATTAATTTAATTTACAGTGGTAATCATTACGAACTTGCCGAGGTGAATTCGTTCGGTTTAACACATTTTATCTGTGGAATTAACCCTTTTGGCAGTGCGTATATTTTAAATTCTGGCGAAATGTTAGAGTCCCCCGAGGCTGTTTTGACTTTTTCTAACAAAGGCTATAGCCAAATAAGCCAAAATATGCACCAGTTTGTGCGTGAACACATTGTTAGAGGAACATGGAAGTATAAAGAGCGTCCTGTTTTGCTTAACAGCTGGGAGGCTTCGTACTTTAATTTCAATGAAAAAAAATTATTAAACCTTGCAAAAGCTGGTAGCAAAGTTGGTATAGAACTTTTTGTGCTTGATGACGGTTGGTTTGGGCAAAGAAACGACGACACTTCGTCACTTGGTGATTGGGATGTTAACACAAAAAAACTGCCAAACGGTTTAGCTGGTTTAGCAGAAAAAGTTAATAAATTAGGTATGGATTTTGGTATTTGGGTAGAGCCTGAAATGCTTAATTACGACAGCGAGTGTTACAGAAACAACCCAGACTTTGCAGTAGAAATAAAGGGGCAAGAACATTCACAAGGTAGAACGCAAGTTGTAATGGATTTAACACAAACAAAAGTTCAAGATTATCTTATAGAACAAATGACGAAGGTTTTTTCTAGCGCTAATATAAGTTATGTTAAGTGGGATATGAACCGAATTGTTTCAGACGCTTATTCTTCGTCTTTAACCCCTGAAAATCAAGACGAGTTTTTCCACCGTTATATTTTGGGTCTTTACCGAGTTTTAAAGGTTCTTACATCAAATTTCCCTAACATTTTATTCGAAAGTTGTGCATCTGGTGGCAATCGTTTTGATTTAGGCATGATGTGCTACATGCCACAAATTTGGGCAAGCGACAACACAGACGCTATTTGCAGAGCTGGCATACAAACTGGTTGCAGTTACGGTTACCCTATGTCAGTTATTGGCTCACATGTTTCGGCTTCGCCAAACCACCAAACACTTAGGAAAACTTCGCTTGATACACGGTTTCAAGTGGCTTGTTTTGGTCTTTTGGGCTATGAGCTTAATTTAGTTGACCTTAAAAATAGTGATTTAGAAAAAATCAAAGAGCAAATAAACTGGTATAAAAAGTACAGAAAAACATTACAATTTGGCGACTATAATCGTTTAATAAATGACGAACACGGTGTTTATCAATGGATAACAGTGTCGAAAAACAAAGAAATAGCCGTTGGCTGTTATTTACAATCACAAGTTATTGCAAACAAAAGCTCGGCTATTTTTAAAACTACTGGTTTAGATGAAAGCAAAAATTATCATTTTACAAATAGAAAATTAAGCTTTGATTTACGTGATTTTGGCGATTTAGTAAACACCGTCGCCCCTGTTCATGTTAAGCAAGACAGCTTGCTTCATAATGTTGTCGCTAAATTTATTACAATGAAAAGCGAAACCGAAGATTACACCGTAAACGGTGGTGTGCTTAATAGTTTGGGCGTTAGGTTAAGACCAGGTTTTAACGGAACTGGCTATAACGATGATGTTAGGTTTTTCCAAGACTACGCAAGTCGTGTGTATATGATGCAAGCTTTAGACGAAGAATAAACTTTTAGCTAAAAAGTGGTGTTGATAAATATCTTTCACCAGTGTCTGGCAAAATTACAACGATTTTTTTGTTTGGATATTTTTCAGCTGTTTCTTTGGCAGCATAAAGTGCAGCACCAGCTGAAATTCCAACCAAAATTCCTTCTTTTGCAACTAAATCTTTTGCGTTTTTGTATGCATCTTCTTCGTTTACTTTAATAATTTCATCAAAAAGTGAAACATCGGTTATTTTGGGAATAAAACCAGCACCTATACCTTGAAGTCCATGAGGTCCAGACTTTTCACCAGATAAAACAGCAGATTTCATAGGCTCTACTGCAATTATTTTGATGTTTGGATTTTTCTCTTTCAAAAATTTGCCTGTGCCAGTAATTGTTCCACCAGTTCCAACTCCTGCTACTAAAATGTCTACAGTGCCGTCTGTGTCTTCCCAAATTTCGGCTCCTGTTGTTTTGTAGTGAGCATTTGGATTAGCTGGGTTTTCGAATTGGCTTGGAATAAAGCTGTTTGCAGTTTCTTTAGCAAACTCTTCAGCCTTTGCAATTGCACCACTCATGCCTTTTGAAGCTTCGGTTAAAACCAAATCAGCTCCGTAAGCTTTTAGCAAGTTTCTACGCTCCATACTCATGCTTTCAGGCATAGTTAAAACTACTTTATAGCCTTTTGCACAAGCAATAGCGCAAAGGCCAATACCAGTGTTGCCACTTGTAGGCTCAATAATAACTGTGTCTTTGTTTATTAGCTTTTGTTTTTCAGCTTCTTCAATCATGTTTTTGGCTACTCTGTCTTTAACACTGCCAGCTGGGTTAAAGTACTCAAGTTTAGCGTAAATTTCTTGACCTTTTGCGTAGTTATTAAGTTTTAAAAGTGGTGTGTTTCCCACAAGTTCGGTTATAGAATTATATATTTTCATTTTCTCTCCTTAAATTATTGAATATTTAATAAAAACATTGTACAATGAATACATACTAATATCAAGTAAAACTTTATAAAGTGAGGACTTTTTTATGACACCTACAGCTCACAACTGTGCCAAAATTGGCGATATTGCAAAAACTGTTTTAATGCCAGGTGACCCTTTACGAGCAAAATTTATTGCAGACACTTACCTTGAAAACGTTAAAGAGTTTAACACTGTTAGAAATATGTTTGGATACACTGGAACATATAAAGGCAAAGAAGTTTCTGTAATGGGCAGTGGCATGGGTATGCCGTCTATTGGAATTTATTCTTTTGAGCTTTACAATTTTTATGGCGTAGAAGCTATTATTAGAATAGGCTCAGCTGGTGCTTTTAGTGACGACTTAAACACAATGGATATAGTTGTTGCCACAGGCGCTTGCACCGACTCAAACTACGCTTACCAATATGAATTACCGGGAACTTTTGCACCAATAGCCGACTTCGAACTTGCTACAAAAGCTGTTAACATAGCAAAAGAGCAAGGAGTAAACGTTAGAACTGGTAACATTTTATCTTCTGATGTTTTTTATAATCAAAAATCTGACGCAAATGATAAATGGAAAAAAATGGGCGTTCTCGCTGTAGAGATGGAGTCAGCAGCACTTTATATGAACGCAGCTTATTGTGGCAAAAAAGCACTTTGCATTTTGACTATATCCGACCATTTATATAAAAACCAAGACCTTTCGTCACACGAAAGACAAGTTGGCTTTAGACAAATGATGGAAATTGCGTTGGAGCTTTAAATGAATATTGAAATTTTAATTCAAAAAGCTATAAAAGCTATGGAAAACTCCTACAGTCCTTATTCTAACTTTAAAGTTGGAGCAGCTTTGCTTGCACAAAATGGTGAAATTTTCACTGGCTGTAATGTAGAAAACGCTGGTTATTCGGCTACTAACTGTGCAGAAAGAACAGCATTTTTCAAGGCAGTAAGTGAAGGTGTTACCACTTTCAACAGTATTTGTGTGGTTGGTGGAAAAAACGGAGTTTTAGAAAATTTTACAGCGCCATGTGGAATTTGCCGCCAAGTAATGGTTGAATTTTGCAAAGATGACTTCAAAATTATTTTAGCCACAAGCACCGATAATTATAAAATTTATACATTAAAAGAATTATTGCCAATGGCTTTTGGCCCTAACAATTTATAAGGAGATACAGTTCATGAATATTAATATCATTCCACAAAGAATGGAATTTTATTTCGAAAAACATATAGCAAAATTTCCAAACTGCAATATTTATTATGGCGAAGAAAATATAGAAAATGCAGATGTAATTTATGGAAATCCGTCACTTGAACAAATTTACACTTGTAAAAATTTAAAATGGATTCAAACAGTTAGCGCTGGTGTTGACGCTTACATTAAAGGTGGTTTCCCTGAAAATATAAGCCTCACAAACGCAACAGGTGCTTATGGACTTGCAATTTCAGAACATTTACTTGCAATGCATTTGAGTTTAATTAAAAAGTTCAACCATTATTTTTCATCACAGCAAAAAAATGAATGGATAAACCACGGCATGGTAAAAGCAGTTGACGGCTCAACAGTTTTGATTTTAGGCTTAGGCGACATTGGTGGAAAATACGCAAAGATAGTTAAAGCCATGGGCGCTTATGTTATAGGACTTAGAAGAAGCGACTCTCAAAAGCCAGACTATGTAGACGAAATTCACTTAAGCGAAAAACTAGATGAACTTTTGCCAAGGGCAGATGTCGTTGCTATTGCACTGCCAGGAACTGCACAAACTAAGCACTTGATAAACAAACACACATTAAGCCTTATGAAAAAAGATGCTATTATTTTAAATGTTGGACGTGGTTCAATAATTGACAGCTCAGCACTTTGCGAAGCTTTAAACAGTGGAAATTTAGCTGGTGCAGGACTTGATGTAACAGAAATAGAGCCACTTCCAAGTGGCGACCCACTTTGGAGTGCTAAAAATCTTGTGCTAACACCACATATTTCAGGTGGCTTTGGACTAGAGCAAACTATTAGTACAAATGTAAGCCTTTTTGCTGATAATTTGGAAAGATTTATTAAAGGTCAGCCTTTGAAAAATACAATTGATTTTGAACAAGGTTATAGAAAATTATAAAAATTGTTGTTCTATCAAAGGACGACCATTGCTCACCCCTACGGATTATGGTTTATGAAACCTTTTTTAACAAACAAATGGGACGGAAAAATCCGTCCCATTTGAATTTACACTGACACACTGTCATCGTCAATTAATTTTTTTATAATTGGTGATTTAAATAAAAGCACTGCTCCTATCATTGTGAATATAATTTCAGGCAACATGTATGCGCCGTTATATACTATAGAATATAGGTAAGGACTGCTCCACTGCTCTGGCATCCACTCAGCAAATAAAAATGCGCCTGAAACCCAGTGACTTGCAAATCTTATAGCCAAAGCTATAAAAATTCCTGCACATATTCCAACAACTCCTTTTTTTCTGAACAAGCCAGCAAGTCCAATAGCTGTAAATGCTAACAAATAGTCAAATACAAAACAAGCTATTAAAACTACAGGAGTAAGTCCCCAACCAAGCACGCCGTCTATGCTTATTCCAAATCCTAGTTGAATTAGCGAGTACAAAAATGAGCAAGTAAATCCCCATTTAAGACCATATGTAATTGATACTAAGGCGATTGGTAGCATTGACAAAAGTGTTACTGAACCACCCATAGGCATGTTCCAAATTTTTACAAAGCTAAGTGCTGTTCCCAGTGCTAAGAATACGGCAGTTACTGCCATTTTTTTTGTGTTCGAATTCATTTTTTACCATTCCTTTTCTTTTTTGTGATGAATGGACGTAAAAAAGCTACAAGAATAACACTTGTAGCTTAACTGATTATATAAATCATTCCTACGTCGGCATTGTCCGAATCAGGTCATAGGGTTTCGATGTCTACATCGCTCTCAGCCGAATTAATTTTCAGCGCCCCTTGTGTTTTGTATCTCCTATAAATTTTTAGCTGATACAAATTACTTATTTAATTCACTGTAATTATACTTTATAAAATTTAATTTGTCAAGTTTTAAATTATCTATTGACTTTGTGTGATTATATGTTATAATACTTTTACGATTAAAAGCTTTAAAGCTTTTAACTGCTAAAGCGAAAAGGGGATTATCATGATAAAATGGATTGTACTAGCTATATACTTAGTTGTAATGCTTGGTATTGGTTATTATTGTAAAAGTAAAACGTCAAATGTTGCAGACTTTGTTTTGGGAGGTCGAAATTTAGGTGCTTGGTTCACAGCCTTTGCCTATGGAACATCTTATTTTTCTGCTGTTGTTTTTATTGGATACGCTGGACAATTTGGTTGGAGCTACGGAGTGTCTGCCACTTGGATTGGCATAGGCAACGCTTTTGTAGGCAGTTTGCTTGCGTGGATTGTTTTAGGTAACCGAACAAGGCTTATGACAACTCACTTAAACACAGCAACTATTCCAGAATTTTTCGAAAAACGTTATAATTCTAAAAAGCTTAAAATTAGTTCAGCTATAATTGTATTTGTTTTCTTAATTCCTTACACAGCTTCAATTTATAACGGACTTTCAAAACTTTTCGAAATATTATTCAACATTGATTATACTGTGTGTATAATTGTTATGGCTATATTAACTGCTGTATACGTAATTATGGGTGGATATTTAGCGACTGCTATCAACGACTTTGTTCAAGGAATAATTATGCTAATTGGCATAATTGCAGTTATTGTTTGCACTTTAATGAGCAAAGGTGGCTTGTTTAGCTCATTAACTGCGTTAAAAGAAACTGGTGCACAAGTTGGTTTTGGCGACAGTTTGGCAAGTGTTACAGGCCCTGACCCTATTAACCTTATAGGAGTTGTTATATTAACTTCACTTGGAACTTGGGGCTTACCTCAAATGATACATAAATTTTATACTATTAAAGACAAGCCGTCTATCAAACGTGGAGCTATAATTTCAACAATTTTTGCTTTGGTTGTTTCTGGTGGTAGCTACTTTTTAGGCTCATTTGGTAGACTTTTTGTTACAACAGAAGAAATCACTATAAACGGAAAAATTTCTTACGATATAATTATTCCAACTATGATTTCAAGCACTTTACCTGATATATTGTTAGGAATTGTGGTTGTACTTGTTCTTTCAGCATCAATGTCAACTTTGGCTTCACTTGTTTTAACCTCAAGTTCAACAATTACAATCGACCTTATAAAACCTATGCTAAAAAAATCAGTCGATGAAAAAGAAACTGTGAAAATAATCAGAATTTTTATAGCTTTATTTATTCTTCTTTCAGTTGTAATCGCTTTAAACCCTAGCACATACATTACAACACTTATGTCAATTTCTTGGGGTGCGTTAGCTGGTGCTTTCTTAGCTCCGTTTATGTACGGTTTATTCTCAAAAAAAGTTACTGTTCCAGCAGTTTTGGCTTCATTTGTAACAGGTGTTGGAATAACAGTTGTTCATATGTTCTTGTTCAGCTTAGGTTTGTTCCCAGACCTTGTAGCAAGCGTTTCAGCACTTGGCTTTAAACTTAACATCTTGTCTTCTATAAACGCTGGTGCTTTTGCGATGATAGTTGGACTAATTATAGTTCCAATTGTTAGCAAGTTTACAGTGGTTAAAAACAAAGAACAAGTGGAAGAAATTTTCACGATTTGCAACAAAAAAGCTCAATAAACAAAAAACCGTAGGGGCGACCTGTGGTCGTCCGTAAAAAGAAAGGACGAGCAAAGCTCGTCCTTACATTATTTAATTTTTTCAACTTTAATCATTGGAGTTACCATTTCAAGGTCTTTTTTGTCATATGTGCCAGTTCCTAATGACAAAGCATTAGCTGTAGAAACTGCAACTGCATAAGCAATAGTATCTTCCATTGACCAGCCTCTTTTTTTGCCAACTGCGAAACCAGCAACCATGCTATCGCCACAACCAACTGTGTTTTTAACAGGAATATCAGGTGTTATGCCTTTATAAACTCCGTTAGCAGTTACAACTAAAACACCGTCTTTTCCTAAAGAAACTGCTACGTTTTCAGGTCCTATTGCTCTAATTTTATGAGCAGCCTCGATAATTTCTTCTAAGTTATCGACATTTATGTCTAATATTTGTTGAATTTCGTCTGTATTTGGTTTTACAAGCCAAGGTTTAGCCTCAAGTGAAACTTTTAACGCATCTCCACTGGTGTCTAAAATAACATCAATATTTTGCTCTTTTGCAATTTCAATAAGAGTTTTGTAAAAATCGGTTGGAACACCTTTTGGCATACTTCCGTTAATTGTAACTATGTCGGCATTTTTCAAATTAGCTTTATAATCATTTATAAAGTTTTGTAAATCTTGTTCTTCTACTTTAAATCCTGGCTCTAAAAACTCTGTGCTTTTGCCTGTTGCATGGTCACGAATGTTTATACAATTTCTTGTTTCTCCGTCAGCAAATGTAAAAGAGCTTTCAATATTTTCGTCATCAATCAAGCTTAAAAAATGTTTGCCAGCGTTTCCGCCTACAAAACCCATAGCGCAAACTTTTTCGTCGCCTAGTGATGCAACTCTTGAAACATTCAATCCTTTTCCCCCAGCTGTGTCCATAACTTCTAAAACACGCATTACTGATTGTGGTTTCATTTCATTTATAATATATTGTTTGTCGATTGCTGTGTTAAGTGTAACTGTAAGTATCATAATTATCACCTATTCAAAGACAATTGTCTGTGAAATCCTTTCTTATCTGTAGGGTTTTTAACCCTTATAATTTATATATATTAGTATACTATTAATTGATAATTTTTTCAAGAACAATTATTATAAAAAAAGCAAAAAAAAACAACAGTCCTATTGGACTGCTGCTTCAGGTGTTGGCAAAACTTATTTTCCCGGGCCGTCGCCAGCCAAGTATTTTCAGCACGAACGAGCTTAACTTCTGTGTTCGGGATGGGAACAGGTGGACCCTCGTCGTAATCAATACCAACTTGTGTCGCTTAGGTGTGTTACCTGACGACTTAGTTATAATACCACATACATTTACAAAATGCAAGCTTTTTTTAAACTTTTTTTAAAAAATATTTAAACAATATGTAAAAACACAATATATAGTGGTCGAGTTTTTTAAATCACCAACCACTAACCTCTCCACGTTCCATTGCTCCCATGATTTTAGCTTTAATATCTGGGAATTTTTTCTCTAAATCATCAATTAAATTTGTAGTTTCAGCTCTACCAGTAGTTCCATCAACCGGACATTCGCTTTTTACAACAGGCAAATTTAGTTTGTTTGCTATTTTTCTAATATCTTTATCATGGCAGAAAATTAAAGGTCTAATCATAGTAATATTTTTTCTAGAAAGATAAGTCACTGGGGAAAAACATCCGATTTTCCCACCGTAACACAAATTCATCATAAAAGTTTCTATAGCATCATCACCGTGATGGCCTAGTGCAATTTTATTACAACCGTTTTCATTGCACATATCATGAAGCATTCCTCTTCTCATTCTAGCGCACAAGCTACAAGGGTTGCTTTCTTTTCTATCTTCAAAAATAACCTTGCCCAAATCGCTTCTTCTTATTATATACTTAATTTTAAGACGTCTGCAAAGTTCTTCAACCATAGAAAAATCGGTCTGGACATTTCCAAAGCAAGGGTCAATAGTAAAAGCTACAACGTCGAACTTTTTAGGGTAGTATCTTTTTAACGAATGCAAAGCGCAAAGCAAAAACAATGAATCTTTACCACCAGACACACCAACGCCGATAACATCACCGTCATCTATCATATTATATTTTTGAACAGCAGCTCTAACATAACTCATTATTTTTTCCATTAAATTTCTCTTTTCGTTAGTTTTGTTTATCATTATACTTGCAAAACATGTTTTTGGCAAGTAGAAAAAATGCGAATAAGTTAGTATTTGAAAGGAAATCAAAGGAATTACGTGCTGTTTTAAAAATATTTTTCGTAAATTTTATTCAAGAAAACAGGAGATAACAAGAGATAACAGAAGAAAACAAGAGCATTATGAAAACTAAATTAAAAAAGTTCAAATTTGCTATTGACTTAACTCAAAGTTTATGTTAATATTATCTAGCGCCAGAATTGGCCGCATAGAAAATGCGGGAATTTTGGCGTGAAGAAAAGATTATTTCAAATTTTTTGGAGGTACGCTATGTCTACATTTATGGCTAAAGCTGGTCAAGTTGACCGCAAATGGTATGTAATCGACGCAGCTGGCAAACCATTAGGTCGTGTTGCTGCTCAAGCCGCTGTTTTACTACGTGGCAAACACAAAGTAACATTTACTCCTCACGTTGACTGTGGAGATCATGTTATCATCATCAACTGTAAAGATGCAGTTTTAACTGGTTCAAAATTAACAAAAAAATACTACTATCACCACACAGGTTATATTGGTCATATGAAATCAGTAAGATACGATACACTTATGAACACAAAACCAGAAATGGCTATGGAACTTGCAGTTAAAGGTATGATTCCTTCTAACTCAATCGGTAGAGATGCTGGTGGCAGACTTCGTGTATTTGCTGGTAGTGAACATGTTCACGCTTCACAAATGCCACAAACTTGGGAACTTTAATAGGAGGAACTAAATTATGTATAATAAAACACCATATTTCTACGGAACAGGTAGAAGAAAAAGTTCAGTTGCTCGTGTAAGAGTATACCAAGGCACAGGCAAAGTAACAATCAACGATAGAGATATTGACGATTACTTTGGTCTAGAAACACTTAAACTTATTGTACGTCAACCACTTGCTTTAACAGACAATCAAGAGAAATTTGATATTGTTTGTAGAGTACATGGCGGCGGTGTTACAGGTCAAGCTGGCGCAATTCGTCACGGCGTTTCAAGAGCTTTATTACAATACGATTCAGAAGGCCTACGTTCAACACTTAAAAAAGCAGGCTTCTTAACACGTGACCCAAGAATGAAAGAGCGTAAAAAATACGGTCTTAAAGCTGCTCGTAGAGCACCTCAATTCTCAAAAAGATAATTTTTATATGCAACAAATGGCTTGTTTACTGGGTTTTCACTCAGCGACAAGCCATTTTTGATGTCCGTTTGATGTCCATTGAATATATTTTTTAAATTGCACATTTAATATTACTTAACTGTTCAATAGTGTTTTCATAATTAATCAATGCTTTTTTACCTACGTAAATAACTGGTAATTTGTTTTGTTTAAGTAAAAGCCTAATAGCGTACTCGCTTAAAATCCCTGTTTTCGCCAGCTCTCTTACTGTCATCATGTGTATGTTTTTTGTGATTTCTATAATTGACACCCTTTCATATTGTTATATTTTTGTTGTTATAAAAATGTTGACACGTTTTGTATTTTATTATTTTCTTCTTGGTATAATAAATAATTACACCTTTTTATGCGTTATTTATCCAATATTCACACGTTTTCAAGTCATTCATATTGATTATAGTTATCAAATAATGGATAACTGCCCCAATTTTTAATTATTATGGTCTAAATTAACCTAAAAATTCGTATTTTTCTCATAGTCAAGTAAAACACCCATGGTTAAGCCTTTTTTACTTAATACTAACACAAACCAAATAATTTTATTGCTTAAAACTCCTTAACCACTTATATATTGTCGATATTCATATCATTTCTTGTATAAATATTAAATTTATTAAAATCTCTATTAGATAGGTTTTCCTGTTTTTGTATTGATAATATGGCATTATCTAAATTTAACTTATTTCCTTTAACATTCCAAATATCACCAACTTTTAAAGGTTGTGTTGTGGGTGTATCATCAAAGCATATTGTCTGTTTAGATAAATCTTGCAAACAAGAAACAAAGTCTTTTGCAGTATTACATATATAACCGATTGTACACAATGGTTTTTCTTTAGATTCTACAAAATCTGGAACACTTATATTATATGGCAATGATATATTAATAACTCCAACTATCCAATTAACAACCTCTATACTGTTTATTACTGGTCTAGTAAATTCAATAATAACTTTTTCGCTTTTATTACAACAAGTCATATCGTATGGCTTTTCAAATCTAGTTATTATATTTCCTTTTGATGTGTTCAATTCACTACTCATTAATAATAAATTCAATTCAGTATTATTATTTATATAATTATCTATATGGTCTATTGTTAGTTTGTTATCTTTTTTATATTTTTTAAAAATGCTCATATCTTCCATATATGAACTAACTTTTACTTTATCCATATAACAAGCTTTAGCTAAGTCATGGGCATATATTTTATATTGTTCCTGTCCCTCTACTCTATTAAAAACTAATCTATTATCTTTACTGAATGGGTGCAATGAATTATCTTGCAGTATTTTATATAACACATCATTATAAGTAAAATAATGTTTGGTATTATTACATTTTAAAGTATATATAATCTTATTGTTTTCAACCTCAATTCTTTTTGTTTTTGTATTTAGACATTCATTATTATTCAATAGTTTTTACCTCCGTGTTTTATAAACTTTTATTATTTCTTCTTTAAGGACTATACCCTAAACTTCCCTTAACAAAGCCTTTTTTCAAGTGTCTTTGTAGAGGGGTATAAATGTCAATATAAAAATGCACAAAAATTATAATATAAGAATGTACAATTACTCATCTTGATTGAAGATGTTTTGCAGTCTGAAAGACCTGCCTTTAATAGTTACAACATTTGCGT
>JAWXUM010000010.1:0-64525 GCA_044432645.1 Clostridia bacterium
AGTGCTTTTATAAAATTAATAAAAATATTTCTCTATTTTACACAAAACAAGACAAAACTTTTTGTTTTATCCACGGACGAGCACAGCTCGCCCCTACAATGTTTGTGCAACTTTTATTACAATATAGGTTTTTTGACAGTCTGAAGAACAAGTATGAAAATTCATACTTGTTCTTATTTTATTGTTAGCTCTCCCCTATTTTGGGGCATTATATTAAATTTATTGTTGTCTTGATGCTATTTTTCTTGCTATATCAACCATTCTTGGCATACAGTGGTCAAAAAATCTGTAAAAGCCTGTACAAAGCATATTTTTAGCTCTATTTTCGCCCTCAACTGGTTCGCAGTAACGGCGACAACCACCTCGGCAAATATTTAAAAATTTACACACTTTGCAATCATCATGCACAATTAGTCTATTTTGAACAAAACCTTTTTCAATACCTACTTGGTATATTTCATCATAACTATTGTGTCTTACATCGCCTAGTCTAAATTTATCTACAACATAGAAGTCGCAAGGGTAAATTCCACCGTCAGCCTCTATAACATTTTGACATACACAAAAGCCACTCATACCACAAGATTCTGGTGGATAACCTAAAATCATCTCTACATAATTTTCAAATTGTCTAATATGAGGTAGCCCTGTTGTAGTAAAATCACGGTACCAAAGGTCGAACAAATTACACATAAATGTACCAAAATCTTTAGCTGTAAGTGTGTAAGGCATTTTTTCTTCTTCCTTACCAAAACCTTGAAGACATGGTATAAATTGTAAATATTCAAAGTTTTGTTTTTTGAAGAATGTATAAATACTTTGAATTTTTTTAGCTGTAATTGAGTTTACTACACATAAAATATTAAAATCCACATTATGTTTTTTAAGTATTTCAATTGCTGCCATTACTTGTTTGTGACTGCCTTTTCCGTTTATATCACATCTAAAGGGATCATGACAATCTTTAGGGCCATCTAAAGATACACCTACTAAAAAGTTATTTTCTTTTAAAAATATTGCCCAATCATCGTCTAATAAAGTAGCGTTTGTTTGAATTGCTTTGTTAACGTTAATTTTGTTAACATTATATTTTTCTATAAATTCAACTGCTTTTTTAAAAAAGTCAAGACCTGCTAAAGTCGGCTCTCCACCCTGAAACGCTACAGTAATATTTTGCATATCGGTAGTAAATGCGTTTTTAATTACTTGTTCCAAAGTTTCTATGCTCATTATGCCGTAGCTTTCTTGCTCTCGATTTTTTGCAGAGTCTAAATAAAAGCAATATGTACACCTTAAATTACATAGGCTTGATGCTGGTTTTATTAAAACATTAATATTTGTTAACTTATTCATTTCACACCTCTAGATTTTATCTATAAAACTATTAATTCTTTATAAATTAATTATATAACATAAATCATATTTTGTCATCTTTTTTTTAATAATTATATTTTATTTTTTCACTTTCTATGATATAATATTAATAATTATGTTGGTATTAACCGAAAGGACTTTTATATTATGATTACAGTTTCAGATGTTTCACTTAGTTTTAGTGGGGAAAATTTATTTTCTCATGTAAGCTTAATTTTCAACCCTGGCAATTGCTATGGTATTATCGGCGCTAATGGTGCTGGTAAATCTACATTTTTAAGAATTTTATCAGGTGATTTAGAGCCATCTTCTGGTATAGTTGCTTTAAAAGAAAAAGCTAGACTTTCAGTTTTAAAGCAAGACCACTTTGCTTATGAAGAGCTTAGTGTATTAGACACCATTATTGGTGGTAACGAGCAACTTTATAGCATTATGAAAGAAAAAGATGCTATTTACATGTTAGAAGAGTTCAGCGAGGAGGACGGTCTTAGAGCTGCTGACCTTGAAGCTGAATTTGCAGAGCTTGATGGCTGGGACGCTGAAACCAATGCTGGTAAACTTTTACAAGGTTTAGGTCTTAGCGTTGATATTCTTTATAGCACAATGGACACACTTACTCAAAGCGAAAAAGTTAAAGTTCTTTTAGCAAGAGCTTTGTTTGGCGACCCTGATGTTATACTTCTCGATGAGCCTACAAACGGACTTGACGCAAAATCTGTTGTTTGGCTTGAGGATTTCTTGATGGACTACCACGGAACTGTTATAGTTGTTTCTCATGACAGATATTTCCTTAACAATGTTTGTACACATATCGTTGATATTGACTACAACAAAGTTAAACTTTATATGGGTAACTACGACTTTTGGTATGAGTCAAGCCAACTTATTCAAAAACTTTTAAAAGACCAAAACCGAAAAGCTGAAGAGAAAATAAAAGAACTTCAAAACTTTATTCAAAGATTCTCAGCAAATAAGTCAAAATCACGCCAAGCGACTTCAAGAAAAAAATTAATTGACAAAATGGCTGTTGAGGATTTACCAGCTTCTTCAAGAAGATACCCTTATGTTGGCTTTACAATGGACAGAGATTTAGGTAAAGATATTGTTAAAGTTGATGGACTTTGCAAAACCTTGGATGGTGTAGAAGTTTTAAAAGATGTTTCATTTATTCTTGATAAAGGCGATAAAGTTGCGTTTTTAGCAAACAATGAATTTGCAATTTCTGCACTTTTTGATATATTAATGGAAGAAACAACTGCTGACAGTGGTACTTTTAAATGGGGTGTTTCTACAAGCCAGTCATACTTTCCACAAGACAACTCTGAATTTTTTGTAGACTGCGACGACAGCATTGTTAAATGGCTAGAACAATATTCAAAAGACACAACAGAAACTTATTTAAGAGGATTTTTAGGTAAGATGTTATTCTCTGGCGATGATGTTTACAAAGCTGTTAAAGTGCTTTCTGGTGGTGAAAAAGTTCGCTGTATGCTTTCTCGTATGATGATGTACGGAAGCAATGTTTTAGTTTTAGACCAACCTACAAACCACTTAGACCTTGAGTCTATTACAGCTGTTAATAATGGTTTAATCGACTTTAAAGGTGTTGTATTGTTCTCATCACACGACCATGAGTTTATTCAAACTGTTGCAAATAGAATTATTGAAATTCTACCTGACGGCGGAGTTATAGACAGAAAATGCACATATGATGAATATCTAGAAGCAATTAAACACATTAATGTAAATGAGTAAAATTTAAGGGAACGCTAAGCGTTCCCTTTGTTTTAAAAACTATCGTTATTTGTTATTTCTATAAATTTACTTTCGTTAAAGCCGACAATTAATTTGTTGGCTTTTTTTATTGATTGGTCAAATAAATCGTAAAAAGAATTGTTATAAACCTCGTCATTTTTTAACCAATTTTCTTGATTTTCATTTGCGTAATCTTCTTTTAACTTGCCTTTTGGAATTATATGGCTAGAAATATTATGAGGCTTATTTCTCTCAAATAATGACACTAAAAACATCTTAATTCCAGTAGTATCATTAAGCCAACCAAGTACTTCTTCATAGTCTTCTAAACATTCAAAAATAGTATTTTCATTGAGTTTAATAGATAAAAGATTTTCTATAATATTTACATACATAACAGATAATTCTTTGAATAAAACTTCATTATAAACAACAATTTTATTAAGTGTAATATCATCTTCATATTTTTTTGTCAATAAAAAGTCTAAAGCTGATTCTATTTCAGCGTGACGAACACCTGAATTTTGAATATCATCACTTAATTTATCAGCCATAAAATTAATATAAGGGTGACATGTAGAGTCAAGGCTATAATGGCATAAAAAGCCTAAGTAATATGCACACAAATATTTAGACTTGCTTTCGAAAGCTAATTCTTGCATTAACATAATAAGTTCTTTTGGGTCAAGTTTATGTATTTTATGCCCAATTTCTTTTACACTCTCCCCTTTCATCCACGGTAAATATCTATGGGTAAAGAAGAAATCTGGTCCTTGTGTACCTAAATAAAAAGCAGAGGTTTCATCTTCTGAAAATATTTTTAGTGTTTCTGTGCTATTTAGTATGCATTTACCATGCAAATAATGAGTTAACATTGATGGCATTATAAAATCTCCTTAAATAAATTTTCAAAAGCGTTTAACATATCGCTCGGTATATCAGCTAATATATTTTCACATAATCCTAAAGTTTGCGACTTTACAGAAGTTTGATAGCAATGCAGAGCATGACGGTTTATGCGTTCTTTGGTACCTCCATACAAATCATCGCCAGCTAATGGAAAACCAATAGAAGCCATATGAACTCTTATTTGATGAGTTCTGCCTGTAAAGATATTCACCTTTACAAGACTGTAAAGGTTATCACACGCTAAAAGTTCAAATTTAGTATGAGCTTCTTGTCCAAAACCCGTTGTTCGCTTAATTTTACTGCCATTTTCAAGACCAATTAAGCTTGTTATCTCTCCACTGTAAGGGGCAATACCTTTACAGACAGCTAGATAAGTTTTTGTTATATCACACAGTCCAACGGTCATTTTGTTTTTAGCTATCGCTATTATTCCACTTGTGTTTACGTCAAGACGATAAATTGGTCTATACACTAAATTTGGAAATCTATATGCAAAAGCTGACATTAAACTACCTCTTACATGAGCACCAGCTGGGTAGACTGGCATTCCATAAGGCTTGTTAATAAAAAGCAAGTTTTCATCTTCGTACAAAATATCTAAATCAATATTTTCAGCTTTATACTCTTTACCATTTTCAATTGTTTGAATAATCTCTAAAACATCACCTTTGTTCACATAATCGACTACTCTTGCATGTTTGCCATTTGCGAAAATTCCATTTGCTTTAAGTTTTATCATAGCTCTTGATGAAATTCCCAAAGTGTTTCTTATATAATCTTTTATTAAAGTGTTGTCTTTTTGTATAATATATTTCATATTAATTAGTTCTATTTATAAGTTTATTTGCTAAATCAGTTAGAGGTTTTTTATCTCCTTTGAAAACTTCTAATGATTCTAGTGCAGTTTTTGTATAATTTTCAACCAATTCTTGACATTTTTCTAAGCCTAACAAGCTTACATAATTGCATTTTTGAAGTTCACTATCCATGCCTACATTTTTGCCTAGTTCGTTTGCATTTCCAATAACATCAAGAATGTCATCTCTAATTTGAAAAGCCATACCTAAACTTAATGCATATTTTTCAGCTGACTTAATTTCTTCTTCGTTAGCACTAGCAACAACTGCCCCCATGCAACAAGCAGCTTTAATTAAACCTACAGTTTTCCCAATATTCATAGCTTCTAAAGCTTCTAAAGTTAATTCTTTCCCCTCTGATTGCAAATCAATACATTGACCACCAATCATTCCTTCTCTACCTGAACAATCTGCTAAAATTTTTGAAGCTTTTACAATTTTTTCGCAGTCTATATTGGAAGATAGCACAACCTCGAAGGCTTTGTTTAAAAGTCCGTCACCAGCTATCAACGCAATATCTTCCCCAAAAACTTTATGGTTTGTAGGTCTTCCTCTGCGCATATCATCATTATCCATACAAGGTAAATCGTCGTGAATTAAAGAATATGCATGTACCATTTCAACAGCCACAGCAAAAGGTAAAGCATCTTCAATTTTTCCACCACAAAGTTTAACAAATTCAAGACAAAGAATTGGTCTAACTCTTTTACCAGGTGCTAAAAGGCTATACTCCATTGCTTTGTACAGACTTTCTTTATGCTTAGTATTTTCACTTTTTAAATAATTTTGTAAATATTTTTCAATTAAATTAATCATGGTTAGTCACCAATTGTCATAGAAGTTTCTTGATTTATTTTAATTATTTCTTGTTTTGCCGAATTTAATTGATTATAACAAAACGCTGACAAATCTGAGCCTTCTTTAAAAAGATTTACAGACTCATCCAGACTAATATCGCCTTTTTCAATTTGTTTAACAACCTGTTGTAGTCTAACCATTGCTTGTTCAAAACTCATATTTTCTGTCATTTCAATTTCCTTTCACTTCTATAACTTTTAATTTAATTTTACCGTCTACTAATGTGGCGCTTACTTCTTCGCCTATTTCTACTTGTTTTATAGAATTTACTAGTATATTTTCTTTCTCGACAATAGCAAATCCTCTAGTTAAAACTTTAAGTGGACTTAACGCATCTAATTTTTCACTTAGTTTTGTAAAGTCCATCATTTGTTTTTGCATATAATTTTTTTCGCAAAATTCAAGCTCTCTTATAGTAGATTTTAAATTATTTTCTTTTATATTTAATGCGTTTTTTGTAAACCCTTCAATATCTGAAATATTATCAAGCATTATGCTATAATCGTCAATCTTACGCATTTGCAAATAATTCATTGTATCCCACAAGGATAGCAAATTATCCATTTCGTCTTGTAAATTAGGCACTGCAACTTGTGCTGCAACACTTGGAGTAGCCGCTCTAAAATCTGCAACAAAATCGCTTATAGAAAAATCTGTTTCATGACCTACGGCAGAAATAGTTGGTACTTTACAAGCAAAAATTGCTCTTGCTAAATTTTCGTCATTAAACGCCCATAAATCTTCCGTTGAACCTCCACCACGACCCAAAATAATAACGTCAATTTCCTCGTATTTTTCAAGAGTTTTAAGTGAATTTACCAATTGAGTTGGCGCTGTTACTCCTTGCACCGTACAAGGGCAAAAAATTATTTGGGACAATGGCCAACGAAGTTTTAAAATTCTAAGCATATCTTCAATCGCTGCACCAGTTGGTGATGTTATAATTCCTATTTTCTGTGGATATTTAGGCAATTGTTTTTTAAGTTCCTGTCTAAACAGTCCCTCTTTTTCAAGTTTTAATTTTAGTTGTTCATAAGCTAAATTCAAAGCACCAAGACCATCAGGTTGCATATCGTCTGCAACAAGTTGATATTGACCACTTGGCTCGTAAACTGTTGTTTTCGCTTTAATCAAAACTTTTAGTCCATTTTCTGGTGAAAATTTAATTCTTCTAGCCATCGACGAAAACATAACGCATTTAATTTGTGATTTATTATCTTTTAAAGAAAAATACCAATGCCCTGTTTGTCTATGATTAGTAAAATTGGAAATTTCACCTTGTACATAAACACGCTTTAAATTTTGATTTTCTTCAATAACTGCTTTTATATATCCGTTAAGCTGTGTCACTGACAATATATTCATTTTGACCAAGCCTTTCTACTTTTTAAAACTTACCATGCTTATAAGCTGTTAGAACTGCTATACCAGCTGCGTTGTCAGCTGAATAAATAGGTTCAGCAAAATAAGCTTGATATTTCCCACTAAAACGTTCCCTCATTATGCTGTTAGATGCTACGCCACCTGAAAACACTATTTCTAATCCCTTATGCTTTTCTATTAGATTTTCTAAAACTTTATCTATTGTTTTAATTATATATTCAAGGCAAAAAGCTGAAATTTCTTCTTTAGTTTTGCCGTCTTTTAACATTTTTAAACAAAGATTTTCCACTCCTGACAATGCAAAATTATTCCCCTTTACAGCAGTTTTAATTTTAAAAGAACCATTAAAGTTAAGTGCTAATTCTTCTAAATATTTACCTGATGGAAACGGAAACTCTAACATTTTGCCAACTCTGTCGATAACTTGTCCAGCGTTTAAATCCAATGTTTCTGAAATAATTTCTATATCACCTTTAAGCGTATTTTTAACAAGCAACCCTTCGCTAGTTCCACCCGAAAGATGAAAAGCTAGAAAATCTTTTTCTAACAAATCTAACCTATTTACTGAATACAAAGCTGCTAAATGTCCTTGTTGGTGTGAAAAATAATGAATAGGTACATCTAAAGCTTTGGCCAAAACCTCTGCAGTATTCACACCAGCTAAAAAGCATGGCATATATGAGTCTTCTACATTTCTCGGTTTGTTAGAAACCCCAACTGCTTTAATATCACTTGGTAAAAGTTGATTTAACACAGATGAAAGCTGTTTTGTGTGATGAAAAAGTGCATCACTTTGTCTTAACCCTAGCTGACCTTGTGAAACTGGTAAAAGTTTTTTGGCTTGATTAATAGTTCCATCTTCATAAAATAAAGCGCCTGAACTTGTGTAGTTACTTGTATCTATACCTAAAAAAGTTCCCATAAAAGCACCTATATATTAATTTTATTTCCCATTAAATCTGTATCTTTTGAAACACTTGAAAGCACTCCGTTTACATAAGATGCATCATCTTTATCTCCGTATTTTTTCGCAATCTCAACAGCTTCGTTAATACTTACACCTATTGGAGTTTTAGTTTCAAACAATAGCTCATAAACTGCTAGCCTAAGTGTAGCAGCAGAAACTTTTGATAATCTTGTTACGCTCCAACCACGGCTAAATTTATTAATTACTTCATCAATTTTTTCTATATTTGCTTCAACACCTAAAGCTAAAGTTTGTGCAAATTTTTCAACTTTAACCTCTCTAAGTTCTTCAGCGCTGTCTATTATTTCTTGCATGCTACCTTTGGTTACAGCTTGTTCAAACACTAAAACAAAGGCAAATTCTCTTAATTCATGTCTTGTCATATTATAATTCCTCAAAAAATAAAACCCACTTTTAGCAGTGGGTTCCATAAAATATATTTTCGTTTCAAACTACGGTTATACTACTGTTTTTATTATAACACAGTGTATATATAAACACAAGATTTTTTTATTGAGCTTCTATTATATTTATATTATCCAACGAAAAACCTGTTTCATTTACTATAATTTCTTGAACAATTAATAAATCGTCACCAATTTCGCTAACTATTACAGTGCATATATCTTCATTTATAAAAACAACAACGTCGTCTATCCCCTTAGCTTTAATTGCATTTTCAGCTGATGATTCTTTGAGCATATCTTGTGCGATTTTCGCTGTTTCTTCTACAGCTAAAGTTTTAGCTTCACTGTCGCTGTCTAGGTCTTCTAATATATCTTCTAAAATTTCAAGAGCAGCATCTCTTGTGGTTTGTCTTGAAATTCTAGCATCACTCATAGTAGCGCTAGTTTCTACTGTGTACTCATAGTCACTTTCACCACTTAAATCTGCACTCACTGTTTCAACATAAGAGCTATTTACAAGTGCTGCAATGCCTAAGTCACTGTCGTCAATTTCGTTTTCGCTTTCAAGCTCTGTACTATTAACTTCTGCCACAGAAACAACCTCTGTAAACTGCCAGTTTAGGTAAACGGCTGCTCCTAAAGCTAAAATTAAAGAACCCAAAATTATTTGCCTTTTAGAATTTTTCATAACTTACCTCACTTTAATTACTTTTACTTACAACGCACACTTTATTACTTGACAAATCCAGTGCGGTTTGTACTGCGTTAATTATTTTTTCTCTTACTACAGCGTTATCACCGTAACTACTTACTACTACAACACCTTTAATTTCAGGTTCAATTTCCGAGATTAAAACTGCATGTTCGTCGCCATTTGAATCCTCGACTATAATATATTCCTCTTCACTCTCCTTTTTATCACCGTCTACATCTGTTTTGATATTTTGCGCATATATATAAGTTTCACTGGTATTTAATGTTATTACAATTTGTGGAGAACTTTCTCCTGTTATGGCTTTTACCATGTTGAATATTTTTTCTTCAAGATATTCTGCGTAGTCGATTTCATTTACTTCTGTTTCAATATACTGAGTTTCTGGCGTTAAATCTGCAAAAATAATTGATATAATGGCAACAATTGCAATTGCCGTTATTATTCTTATACTATATTTGTTTTGTAGAATTTCTTTATATTTAAAGTTAAATTTCACCACTAACCTCCAAAGGTATTTGACCATTAAAAACTTCGTCTAAAATTGCAATAGCATTATCAATGTCAGATTTATAACTTAGCATCACATTTATAGAAACCACTGTAACGGTATCATCACTTACATCTATTATAGTTGTAATTTCTTCGGTTTCTATATGTAGCACATCTAAAGCTTCTATTATAATTGATTTAAGTTCGTTTTCAGTTTCTATTAAATAATATTCATAAATAAACTCATCGATTTCATCGCTATAAGGATTAGTTTCCTCAAATACAAATTCATAGTCTGAAAAACTTATCGATAAAACTGACCCAACAATTACAAGCGTATAAACAAGTGCATACACACAGTCGGTAAGTTTTTCTTTTGGCGTTATATAATAAATTATTTCTGATATAATCATTGCTACACAAGCACGAAACAAAACCGATTTAATCTCTTCCATATATACTATGCTCCATATACTAAAGTTATGGCAGAAGTTACAATAGAAATTATACAAATTGATAACATTAAAGCCATAATGATTTTTAAGACAACCATAACAAGTGATAAAAAGTCTGATATACTTTTAGCAGAAAAAATTTCGGACACTAAAAGTGCTATTTGACAACTGAACATCCAAAGTAACAACTCCACAACATAAGGTAAAAAAATACATACACATGCGATTATTCCAAATGCTCCAGCACCAGTTTTTAAAACAGAAATACTGTACTGAATTGCTGTTATTCCGTCGCCAAACGCTGTGCCAACAACTGGAATAGTTGTTCCTGCTATAAACTTTATTGTTTTAGCTGATGCTACGTCTGTTGCTCCTGCTACTGCTGATTGAACCGACACAATACCAGAAAAAATTGTAACAGAAAGAACCATAATCCATTTAATAAATTTATAAATGCTGTCTGCTATACTTTTAATATTTATATGAGAGAAACACGCTGATACGGATAAGCCTAAAAATATTGATAACGAAGGGATTACTATATCTGTAAGAAGTCTAATGTATAAATTAGCACCTATTATTGATATTCCACCATAACTAGTACCCAAAGCTACATTTCCACATGCAATATGGAGTACAGTATAAATAGGTATTGCTGCAATCGTAAAAACCGATACACTGTCTATTAAATTCGAAGCAGCCGTTATTTGAAGTGCTATATAAGGTAAATAAATTGCACAAACTGCTAAAGCACCAGCCAAACTGCAAAACTTTTCGCTATCACCGTCGAAAGATGAAAGAAAAGATGATAAAACAATTGCCGATATTGCAATGGATAAACATTTAAAAGGCGAAACATACTTTTCCTTAAATAAATCAGAAAGTAAATCAATTACATTTTCTAAATCAACATCATAGCTGTCAACGGAATTTTTGATACCAAGATATTCTAAAATGTCTTGCCCACTATCATCGACATAATCAAAAAGAGTATCGACTCCTAAATCTTCTGCAGTGTTTGCATTTACTGTTATTCCTGTATTTAGAAAAACAAGTACAACAGCGATAAATAACACTATTTTTCTCATAAATATAATATTACCTTTATCTGTTCTAATAGGTCTTCAAAAAGAGGAAAAGCAATTAGCACGCATGCAAATTCACTCAAAATCCCAACGCTTACCGATAAGCCTTTTTCGTTAGCATCTTCGCATATTGACTGACATATTTTTGTGAAAATGTTCAGTCCTAATATTTTCAGTGGTATATTTATGTAGTCATATTCAAAATCTTCTAACGATTTTATAGACTTAACTATATCATCAACATATTCAATTCCAATTACAAATAGTACTGAAATACCAGCTATGCTTAGTGTTAGACTTAATTCTTGATTATTCTTTTTTAATATTAAAGCAAATATTGCTGTTATTATTGCTAGAATTCCGTATGTGAAAATATTCATAATGAAAATGCCGATTTTATTGTATCAAATAAATTAGCTATTTCAGTTACCAACATGCTAAGTACTACGATAAGAGCTGCTAAAGTTGTCATCATAGCTTGTTCCTCTCTTCCTGAGCGTATTAAAAGTTGATTTAACACTGCCACTATTATGCCAATTCCTGCTATTTTAAAAATTAAGTCTACGTCCATTTTCCACCACCACTACAAGAGTATCAAAGCTATTGCAATACCTAAAAAGCTGTAAAACACTATGTTGATTTTTGATTTTTGACTTATATAGGATTTTTGATACGTAATATTTTGCACTATCTTATTTACACTTATATCAATAATTTCTGTTTGGCTTTCTATATCGTAACGTCCAAATTCTTCCATAAATTTTAATGCAAGTTCTGTGTCGCATTTATTTACAAAAAAACTGTTACAAACTTTTGAAAAAGCTGTAGGTAACGAAAAATATAGAGATTTTTTTATTATTTCTCTTGAAAAATCATTATTTGAAGTTGATATTATCTCATATAAAGACAATGACGAATACGAAATTTCAGTTTTAATATATTGTAAAAATTCTAAGAATACTTCCAAAGTTTTAAGACGTGTTCTTAGTTTTATTGTTTTTAAATATCCTATAAAACTAAACGAAATTACTATAATAATTAGGCTTATCTGTTTGATACAGCTCACCAACTTTCCAAACTCTTTGAATTTCACATAGCTTTTCACGACCTGCTAGTTTCACAACATATTTAAAAGCACCAGTTGATATAAGTTGTTTTACTAAAGGCCTAATATTTTCATCAATATCGTTGCCGTGAACTGTGGCAATTATCGAAACACCAGAACTAACGCAAAGCTTAACACTTTTTATGTCATTTTCATCTAGTTCATCGCATATAATTATTTTTGTTCCTAAATTTCTTATACTTTGATTTATGCCTATATCTTTTCTATAGCCGTTTAAAACATTTATGTTTGCATCACCAATTGATAATTCCCAACGCTCATCAATAACAGTTAATCTTTCATTTTTTAGGCGATAAATTAAATCTTTTAATATAGTTGTTTTGCCTGATGACGGTTCTCCAACTATTAGTAAGCCTTGTTTTAAATTTGGAACTGCTTCTATAAGTTTTTTTGATGCATTTTTTATAAAGCGTGGAATTCTAACTGTAAGCGAAGTTATATGTTTTATGTTCGTTATTTTTTCTCCGTGATTTACAGCCGTGCCACATATACCAACTCTGTATTTTTCTTTATAAGAAATAAATCCTTGTTTTATCTCTTCTGAATGCTTGTACATAGAATAATCGCACATAACAAAAACTAAATCTTGCATATCTTTCATTGACATTTTTTGACAATTTTTAAGCTCGTATTGTTTATTATCGTAATATATTACTGGAGTATGCCCTACTGAAAACTTTACATCGGTAACATTATCTTTAATATAATTTGGAACGCCATTAAATTCTTTTTTATAAATATTTAGAGAATTTGTAAATTCATTAAAACCGTTGTCCACTTTTTCATCTCCTTTTTATAATTATATGAAAACAAATTTAAAATAGAACAAAAAAACAGTTGCAAAATAAATTTGCAACTGTTAAAAAATCATGTTTTATTAAATTTTAATTAGTTCTAGTTTGAAGATTAATCCCAAGAATTATCAATATAGTTTTGATAATATTGTACAAATTCGTCAAGACCTAGAGTATCAAGGTTTGCTACATAAGCATCCCAATCTTCATCTGTAAATCCGTTAACAACTGCGCTTCCGTAGAAGTTTGCAACTGCTGTTTCAATTTCAGTTTGGATATAGCTAAATTCTTCTGTAGCGTCCTCTGGAGCTGCGTATGTAGGAATTAATTCATCAGCAAAATAATCTTCATATAATGGAGTTATTTCGTATCTAATTAAATCAGCTCCAATAATATCTGGGTCTGGAATAGCTGATTCACCGTCAAATAATACTGCTGAGTATGAACGTAAACCAAATGTTGTTTGATACTCTGTAGATGTTGTAATGCCATCAGGGAATTCTTCTGGAATACAAACATAAGCTACACCGTCATCACCCCAATACCAGCATTCATCTTCGCCACCGTCACGAGAGATTAATTTGGTTTCTTGAGTTGCATGAAGACTATCCCACCAACGTAGTAAACCTTCTGGCTCTTCACAATCGCAAGCAATAATAAAACCATTCATGTTTGCTGTGTTTAATCCATATTCACCTGCGTGTAATTCTTCACCCTCGTAACCTTCAACAGTTAATACAGGTAGTGCTACCCATAGACCATCTTCATAATCATACTCATTTGGAGTCCAACCAGCATAACAACCATATAAATTATCTGTATTTACTAAAGAAGTAAACTCACTAGATGTTAGTGTAAAGCCATCGGCATTAATCAAGCCTTCTGAACTCCATTGGCTCATTGTAGTAATAAAATCGTAGAAAGATTCGTCGTTAATGTTTGCTGTATAAATGCCGTCTTCAACTTCTCCATACCATGATGAGTTATTTAAGTTTCTGCCAGCAATACCCCAAGAACCTGCTAATGCAATAAGTTTACCTGCCCAGTTTGAATCTGCGTATAAGTAAGGGACTTCATCTGTTGTATCGCCATTACCGTTTGCGTCATTGTCCTTGAAAGCTTGTAAAACTACATATAGTTCTTCGATTGTTGTAGGAACTTCCATGTCTACAGCTTCTAGCCAGTCAGTTCTAATCCAAAGAACTGAGTTAGCCCAGTTAGCATATTCAGACCAAACACCTGTAGGAAGTGAGTAAATATTACCGTCAGATTTTCTTAAAGCATCAATACCTTCATCTAAATACTCTTCAAATTGAGAATATATATTAGGTGCAAATGTTTCTAAAAATTCATCAGATAATTGATAGAACATATCATAGTTTTGTGACATTGAAGTTTCTGTTGGCCAATACATGAATGCATCTGGCATGTTTTCGCCTGTTGCTAGAATTAGAGCAACTTGCTCTTCGTAAAGTGTTTCACTTGTTTCTGTCCACTCTAGTGTGATGTTAGTTCCCTCTGTAGTAATTTCAATTATTTCTTTGTCGTTTTGGCTTGCTGAATAGTCGGAAGTACCTTTTCTATTCATAATTGTGTAGGTAATTGGTTCTACTGCAATAACTGAACCCTCTACATAGGTGTTGCCTACTACTTCTATGCCATCTTCATCTGTTTCTACTACTATTTCTTCTGATTCATCTTCTTCATCAGTTGATGAAGATGAACAAGCTGTGAAAGCAGTAACAAACATTGCAGATGCTAATAAAAGTGCTAAAAGTCTTTTGAGTTTCATAATTTACTCCTTATAATTTATTTGCAAAATCGTTAACGATTTATTGCCAAAGTAAAACAAGTTTATGTATTTTTACAACATGTTTAAAACTTATCAGTATTATACTTAAAATAGAATGCTTTGTAAATAGTTTTTGTATACTTTCTATAATACTCACACATATTGGTGCTATTTTTATTCAATTTAAACAAAAATTCGTCCAAATGTGTTATACTTTGATTAATTTTTTACATTTTATTCGAAATTTCTATATAAATTCCATTTACTGCTTTAATATCAACTGATATAATTTTCACTTTAATCAAGATTAAACAGGAAAAGGGGTTACGAATGCAAGTTTTTTAAAAAACAAAACTCCCATTGCTACTTTAATAGTAACAACGGGAGTTAAATGTTTTGTAAAAAACTTGATAAGTTATAATTCTTTTAAATTCTCTCTATTAAATAAAATTAACCTTTAAGTGAACCAATCATAACACCTTTAGCAAAGTATTTTTGAATGAATGGATATACAATTAGAATTGGCACAGTAGCAACAACGATAAATGCATATTTTAGAAGTTCAACCATTTCAGTCATAACGGCTAGAGCTTCAGCATCTACTGATGTGTCTGTACTTACTGTTGAAACAGCAGTTAATTTTTCACGTAAAATCAATTGCAAAGGTTGCTTAGTTTTAGTAGAAATAAATATCAAAGCATTGAAATATTCGTTCCATTTAGCAACAGCAATATATAGACCTATAACGGCAATAATTGGTTTTGATAGTGGAATTACTATACTTACGAAGAACTTAGCGTTACCACAACCATCGATTTCTGCAGCTTCTTGTAGTTCTTGAGGAATTGATGAAGCGAAGAATGATCTAGCGATGATAATGTTATAAACAGAAGTACAACCTAAGATTATTAATAATAGTCTTGTGTTACCTAGTCCTAAGTTTGTAACTAATAGGTAGAAAGGAATTAGACCACCACTAAAGTACATAGTGAATACGAAAACACCCATGATTTGGTTTCTAAAAGGAAGATCTCTTCTTGAAAGGCCATAGCCAGCTAAAATACATACTGCAAGACCTAAAAGGGTATTTGTTACTGTATATAAAATAGTATTTGCATAAGCAATCCAGATGTCAGCATCTTCTATAACTTTTTGATAACCAACAGTATTGAAGCCTTCTGGGTAAAGAAGTAATTTACCACTGTTAACAATTGTATAATCACTTACAGAAGCGACTATTACAAAGTAACAAGGATAAGCAACAACAATTAGTGCTATTGTTAATAAAATATAATTGATAAAATAAAACACTTTATCTGATGTAGGGTCAGCTATACGATTGGGATTTTTTCCTTTAGCCATTATTATTACTCCTCCTTACCATAAACTTGAGCCAGAAATTAATCCAGCAGCTTTGTTTGCTATAATTAGAATTGTAAAGTTAATTACATTGTTAAATATACCTATAGCAGTTGAATATTCGAACTTTTGTTGCAACAAACCTAACTTATAAACATAGGTAGAAATGATTTCAGCAGCATCACCTAAAAGTGTATTTTGCATTAAGTATGCTTTTTCAAAACCAACACTCATAATTGAACCACAGTTTAGAACTAGAAGAATCATCATTTGTGGAATGATAACTGGTAAATCTATGTACCAAATTCTTTTAACTCTGTTTGCACCTTCAATTGTTGCAGCTTCATGAAGTTCTGGGCTAACACCTGATAAAGCAGCCAAATAAATAATTGAGCCCCAACCAGCACTTTGCCAGATACCAGACCATACATAAATATCATTGAACAATGCAGGAGTACCCATCAAATAACTTTCACCAATAAATGGGTAAAGCAAAGTCGTGATAAAGCCTGACCTAGGGTTCATAAATACACTCATCATACCAACAAGAACAACTGTTGAAATGAAGTGAGGGATGTATGTAACTGTTTGTATTAATCTTTTGTATTTGTCGGCTCTCATACAGTTAAGTAAAAGTGCCAAAATAATAGGAATAGGGAAACCAGCGAATAATGTGTACAAACTCAAAGAAACTGTATTCCATAATATGGTATAGAACCTTGGAGCTGTTATAAACATTTCGAACCAATAAAGACCTATCCATTCACTACCCCAAACACCTAGTTTTGCGCTATAGTCTTTAAAGGCTAATTGTATACCATAAAGTGGTACGTAATTGAAAATAATGATGTAAGCTAGAGCTGGCAAAATAAACAAATAAACAACCCAGTTTCTTTTCATAAGTCTTTTTGTCGTTGCTCTTCTTTTAATCTTCTCTTCTACTGTTAATCCTCGTTTCATCGAAAATTCATTCCTCCTTAATAATTTAGTATGTTGTGATTATACATCAGCTTATGACAAAAGTCAATAGTTTTTATATTTTTTTTTGATTTATTTATACTTTTTGCACAATAATTTTATAGTATTACAAAAAGTTGAACAAAATACACTATAGTGCCTTTATTTAGTTTATACATAATAATTATTTTGGTTGCATTTTGCACAGTTATTATTTTGTTCATAATCACTAATAGGCTTAACTTTTTTATAAATACAATATATTTATGTAATAAATACTTAAATATAAGCTTTTTATACAGTTTTTAACACTATTTCAGCAGATTGGACCCCTTTTGATTTTGCTATAAGCTTAATTTCGCCTTGTGTAAATCTACTTTGAACTATAGCTATTGCCAAACCACCGTGCAATTTTCTTGTTGGTTTTTTGTCATGTTCGTGACTTTGGTGGTCGCCATTGCCTGTTCCAAGAATTTTTCCGTCGCCTTCAACAGTAAAATCTACTTGAATTTCTGAATCCGATACAAAATTTCCGTCAATATCAACAACTGATACATTTACTACGCTACAATCGCTACCGTCAGCTACTAAACTAGTTTTTGCAGTAGTAAGTTCAAGTTTATACTCTTTACCTGCAGTTTTTAGGCTATGACGTGCAATTTCTTGACCATTTTCATAGGCTATAGCTAAAAGTTCACCTTTTTTGTAAGGAACTTCCCAAAAACCTCTGTCGTATGGATTTTTCTTTTGTCTACCTAAAGAAACTCCATTTAAAAAAAGTTCAACTTCTGTGCAATTTGCCATTGCGTAAACTTTGATAGGTGTTCCCTCTTCTTCGAACAAGTTCCAAGAAAGTGGCATTAAAGTGATTATTTTTTCATCTGTCCAATAAGCTTTTAGGTAATTTGCCCAAGGCTTGAAAAATCCACAATAGTCAATAAATCCGTAAGAAGAAACAACGTTAGGAAATTTATAAGGTGAAGTTTCGCCACGGTAGTCCATTCCTGTCCAAAGGAACATACCACACATGTGCTTTTGCCCTTCATATGCTTTTAGTGTTTCTTCCATATTTTCGCCCCATTTTGGGTGACCGTCGCCGTAACATGTTACGTTACCACGATTTTCTGGTGTCATCCACATAGCAGTTAGTGAATTAACTTTAGAAATTTTATCCACACGATTTTCTTTGTGCATTTTATAAATTCTTGTGTTGTAAACAGAAGCAACCTCTGTGTTAAAGAAACACATTTCTGGGAATTCTTTATGTAACATTTTAGGTGCATCAAATGTTCTAAGCAAGAAATAGTTAACACCATTTACATCATAACGAAGTCCCATATCTGATTGTTTTTTAATAGCATCTATATAGTTGCTGTTAATTGCAAGCATGTATTTTCTTGAATCGTCATATTTTTCACCATAAGCTTTCATTTTATTGAAAACTCTAATACCTTTTTCTTTGCCTTGCAAAGAAGATTCTTCATTACCGTATGACCAAATATATACTGATGCGTGGTTTCTGTCACGGCGAATTAAGTCGACAAATAAATCCATTGAAATGTCAGAAATACTTGGCCAACGGTTTTCATCCATGACTAAAATACCTTTTTCGTCACATAAGTCTAGAAAAATAGGGCTTGGTGGATTATGAGCACAACGATAGCCGTTAACGCCCATTTCTTTTAATTTATCAATTTTATATTCTATAATTGAACGGTTTAGTGCAACACCAACACCTGCGAAGTCGTCGTGTCCACATACACCTTTAATAAAAAATTCTTCGCCATTTAAAAGCATACCAACTTCTGGGTTGTATTCAACTTTTTTAGGAGCGAAACGAATTTCACGAACTTCTGTACCATATTTAGAATTAAGTGTAACAACTGCTTTATAAAGATGAGGGTTATTAGGACTCCACAAAATTGCGTTTTCTAATGATAGATTTGTTTTATATAATTGTTGTTCAACATTTTCTACACTTGCGTCTACTAATATTCCAACAATTTTTTCATCAGCATCATAAAAATCGATTTGTGTTGTAAAGTCACAGGCTTTATCTGTTACATTGTCAACCTCGAAAGAGATTTCAAAGTCGCACTTTTTAGTAGCTAAATCAACATTTTTATTTTTTATAAAAATACTATCTTTTACAAAACAAAGGCTTGGAAGAACTTCTAATCTTACATCTCTGTAAATACCACCACCAGTGTACCACCAACCCTCGGTTTCTCGTGAATCACAGTAAACTGCAACGACGCTTTCTTCACCATAATTTACAGCTTCGGTAATTTCTGCCCTAAAGCCCATAAATCCACCAAGTTGTCTTGCAATAATGTCACCATTAACCCAAACTTGGCTGTCACGGTAAATTCCATCAAACTCTAAGAAAACACGGTTTCCTTCACATTCTTTAGGAATTATAAAAGACTTGCGATACCAACCATAATTTTTTTCTAAGCTACCTGTTTGAAAAGGTACAGTATTTGTAAAAACTGATTTTTCAATTACAAAATCATGAGGTAATTCTACATCAATCCAATCACTGTCGTCGTATCCAGAAAGTGCGTAATCAAAACTTGTTGCCTTTGTCCATTTTGTCATGGTAGGTGCGTTACCTATATCATAACCTGCATCTTTTGAGGCAGTTAGTGGAGGTGTTCCTTCGTAAAATTTCCAACCAAAGTTGAAATTTTCTGTTTTAATATTCTTCATATCCTACTCCTTCAATTTATTGATATTGCTTATAATCAATTTTATATTATCATATTTATTAACGAAAATCAACAAAAATATTACTCTACAATCTATAAATTTGTTTGACTTTGAAATTTTATAGTAGTATAATTTAAAAAAACAGGAGGATTTCACTATGACTGCTAGAGAGATTATTCAAAAACGTTTAAACCATGAAGGAACTGACATCACACCATATTCTATAGCATTTGAGCCTCAACTTAGAGAAAAAATTAATCAATACTATAAAAACGAAAACTGGCAACAAGAAAAATTAAGGCAATTCACATGCAATTATTTAAGTGTTGACACAGTTTTAATGAAACCATTGGACGATATTTACTCCAAAGACGGCTACGGAGCTTTATGGAGAATGGACAAAAAACCTTGGCACTTAGAAAGGCCTAGTCTACCTGAACCTACTCTTGAAGGTTACGAATTCCCAAAAGCAGAGGACTTTGTTAAACCTATTCTAGAGAAAAAAGCTGAGGCTATAGCAAAATATAATGCAGACACTGAACATTACCGTTTAATTGGAATGGGTTGGGGTATTTTTGAGCATACTTGGCGTTTGCGTGGATTTGAAAACGCTTTAATGGACACCATTACTGATGAAGATTTTTTTGAAGAAGCTACAAGGAAAATCACCGACCTTTATATTGAAATGCTTAAAGCATGTGAAGATGTTCCAGCTGATGCATACCTTTTAGGTGATGACTGGGGCGACCAAAGAGATGTAATTATTGGAAAAGAACGTTGGGTTAAATTCATAAAACCTTGTTGGAAACGAATTTATGCAGAAATTCACCGTCAAGGTAAAAAAGCAATTCAACACTCATGTGGTAGCATTGTAAACATTTATGAAGATTTAACTGAAATTGGCATGGATTGTCACGAAAGTGTTCAACCCGAAGCATCTGGCATGGAGCCATCTTTAATAAAAGAAAAATTCGGCAAAGATATATCTTTTTGGGGTTGTTTGGGAAGTCAAGGAATTCTTGCAAATGGAACACCTAAAGAAATTGAAACTGAAATTTTGCGTTTACATAATCTATTCAAAAACGACGGTGGTTATGTATTAGCACCAGCAAAACCACTTATGGACGAAATGAATTTAGACTCTGCCATTGCTGTTATCGAAACTTTTTCAAAACTTAATGGTTAATAAACTAACATAAACGAGGGACTGCTTAGTAAAAGCAGTCCCTCGTTTCATCTTGTCAAAATTTGTTTTGAATATATTCATCAATTGAACTTGCTGCTGTTTTACCAGCGCCCATTGCCAAAATTACAGTAGCTGCACCAGTAACGGCATCTCCACCTGCATATACTGCAATTCTGGAAGTTAATCCGTTGTCATCTGCTATAATTCCACCCCAAGTTTCAGTATCAAGCCCTTTAGTTGTGGACTTGATAAGTGGATTTGGTGATGTGCCTATTGACATAATAACACAGTCTACATCTAAAATGAATTCTGAATTTTCTTTGACTACAGGACGTCTTCTGCCAGACTCATCAGGCTCGCCTAAAGTCATTTCTACACATTTAATTCCATTAACACTAAAATTATCATCAGCTAAAATTTCTGTTGGATTACAAAGAAGCTTAAATTCTATTCCCTCTTCCATTGCATGTTCAACCTCTTCGTGTCTTGCTGGAAGTTCTTCTAAAGAACGTCTATAAACTATGTAAACATTTTCAGCTCCTAAACGTTTTGCACAGCGTGCCGCATCCATTGCAACATTTCCCCCACCTACAACTGCAACATTTTTAGAACGTTTAATAGGTGTATTGCTTTCATCTTTATAGCTTTTCATAAGATTTACTCTTGTTAAAAATTCATTTGCAGAGTAAACAGCGTTTAAGTTTTCACCTGGAATTCTCATAAATTTAGGAAGTCCAGCACCTGAACCTATAAATACAGCATCGAAACCGTCTTCGACTAGCTCGTCTATAGATAAAATTTTACCGATTACCATATTTGTTTGAACTTTTACACCTAAATCTTCTAAAGTTTTAATTTCCTTTTTTACGATTTCTTTAGGAAGTCGGAATTCTGGAATACCATAAACTAAAACACCACCAGCTAGGTGAAGTGCTTCGAATACAGTTACATCATATCCTTTTTTTGCTAAATCACCAGCGCAAGTTAACCCAGAAGGTCCTGAACCAATAACAGCTACTTTATGACCATTTGACAGTGGTTTATTAACTATTATATTAGTTTGAGCGTTGTGATAATCAGCTACAAAACGTTCAAGTCTACCAATAGCTACTGGCTCACCTTTAATTCCTCTTACACATTTTTGTTCACACTGAGTTTCTTGTGGACATACTCTGCCACAAACTGCCGGAAGAGAACTTGACATGGCTATAATTTCGTAAGCTTTATCGAACTCGCCTTTTGATACTTCTAAAATAAAAGCTGGTATATCAATTTGAACTGGACATCCTTTAACGCAAGGTTTTGTCTTGCAGTTTAGGCATCTTTGAGCTTCATCTATTGCTTGCTCTTTTGTATATCCTAAAGCAACTTCTAAAAAATTTTTATTTCTAATATCAGCAAGTTGTACAGGCATATCGTTTCTTTTAAGTGACATATTTGCCATGTTACTCTACCTCCTTTTTAAAAAGATTACAAGTATCATCGTGTGCTTGACGCTCAAAACCTTTGTACATTGAACTTCTTTTCATGGCTTCGTCAAAATCTACTTGATGTCCGTCAAAGTCTGGACCGTCAACACAAGCAAATTTAGTTTTGCCACCTACAGTAAGTCTACAGCCACCACACATACCAGTACCGTCAATCATGATAGGGTTCATGCTAACAGTTGTTTTTATGCCATATTCTTTTGTAAGCATTGCAACAAATTTCATCATAATAAGTGGTCCAATTGCTATAACTTCATCGTATTGGTTGCCGTTTTCGATAAGTTCTTTCAAAGCGTTTGTAACCAACCCTTTTTCGCCACAACTTCCATCATCTGTCATTATTTTAAGAATATCACTAGCACTATTAAACTCGTCTTCTAAAATCACTAAATCTTTATTTCTAAAACCTACTATAGAGTGAACTACTGCTCCTAAATTATGAAGTTTTTTAGCAATAGGGTATGCAATAGCACAGCCAACTCCACCACCAACAACTGCAACTTTCTTTATGCCGTCAGTGTGTGAAGCAACCCCTAAAGGACCTACAAAATCTGCTATATAATCATTTTCATTTAATTTATTTAACTTTGTGGTTGTAGCACCAACTATTTGGAATATTATAGTAACTGTACCTAGCTCACGGTCAAAATCTGCTATAGTTAAAGGTATTCTTTCACCCTCATCATCTACACGTAAAATTATAAACTGTCCTGGTTCAGCTTTTTTTGCAATTAATGGAGCTTCAATTTCCATTAAAGTAACTGTTGGATTAAGTATTTTCTTTTTAAGTATTTTATACATTTGTTTTCCCTTTCGCATATTAACTTGTTAAATTTTATTATATCAAATCCTAAAGAAAAAAGCAAATATTTTTTTATAAGAACAATTTTACTGCTCAAACATAAAATATATAAAGAAATTTGAAAGGAGCATTAATATGTTTGATATAAATGAAAGATTAGAAAACTACAAAACTACTCCTGCTTTGCCTGAAAACCCAGTTCCTGCTATGGCATATGTGCCTTTCCAACAATGGTCGGACACCTATGAAGTAAGTACTGGTTACAACGCTGGTACAATTTTCCCTGTTTTAAACAAGCCTTTTTACGGTAGAAAGGATAATATGACATGAGCGAACAAGAAATTTTGAAAAGAAAAATTTATGCTAATTCTTTTGCATCATGGGAATTGCATTTATTTCTAGACTCTCACCCAAACAATAAAGATGCAGCAAATAAACTAGAAACCATTAGAAATAGAATTGACACTTTAACAAAAGAATACGAGGCCAAATACGGCACTGTAACAGAAGTGTCAAACAACACTAGCAGATGGCAATGGGTTAACGGTGCATGGCCATGGGAATTGGAGGAATAAGACATGTGGGTTTACGAAAAAAGATTGCAGTACCCTATAAAAATTAAAAATCCTAATGCTAAACTTGCCAAAATAATCATGTCACAATACGGTGGCCCTCATGGTGAGATTGGTGCATCACTTAGATATTTAAGTCAAAGATACACAATGCCTTATCCAGAACTTAAGGCAATTTTGACTGACATTGGCACTGAAGAATTGGGTCACCTTGAAATGGTTGGAACAATTATTTATCAGTTAACAAGAAACCTCAGCCCTGAGAAGTTAAAAGAACAAGGCTTTGAAGATTATTTTGTTGACCATACAACTGGCGTTTACCCTATAGCTGCTTCTGGTTCTCCTTTCAATGCTGCTACTTTTGCAGTAACTGGTGACACTATAGCTGATCTTACAGAAGATTTATCAGCCGAACAAAAAGCTAGACTTTCTTATGATAACATTATAAGATTTACTGACGACCCAGATGTTTTAGACCCAATTAGATTTTTAAGAGCAAGAGAAGTTGTCCATTACCAACGTTTTGGCGAAGGTTTAAGAATTGCAACAGATAAGCTAGACTCTAAAAATTTCTATGCTTTTAACCCTTCTTACGATAAATAATAAATTGCAGGGATTAATCGTCCCTGCAATTTTTTGTTATAAAAATCATAAACCTATCATACATATAAACGATAGATTTATATGAAAGGGTTGATTATATGTGTGGATTTGCAGGTTTTGCCGACATGCATGAAGATTTACTTAAAAGAGAATATTTGTGGGGCGAAATTGGAAAAGTCATGGCGAATAAAATTTCTCACCGTGGCCCAGACCAAAACGGACTTCATATTACCAAAAATTCTGTTTTAGCACATGCTAGACTTTCGGTTATGGACCCAGCTTTAGGCAAACAACCTATGACTTTTACAAAAGATAGCTTTAGTTATACAATCGCTTATAACGGTGAAATTTATAACACTAACGAGCTCAAAGCCGATTTGAAACTTAAAGGCTACACTTTTGAAACCAATTGTGATACGGAGGTTTTGCTAAAAACTTATATAGAATATGGCGAGAAATGCCCTGAAAAACTTAATGGAATTTTTTCTTTTGTAATTGATGACGGAAAAAAAGACAGAATTTTCTTATGTCGTGATAGGTTTGGAGTAAAACCATTTTTTTACAGTTTTTTTAATCAAAGACTTTTGTTTTCATCAGAAATTAAAGGGATTTTGCAATATCCTAACATAAAAGCCACTATTAACAAAGAGGGTATTTCTCAAATTTTCGGAATAGGTCCTGCTAAAATTTCTGGCTCTGGTGTTTTTAAAGATATTTTAGAACTAAAACCAGCACATTTTGCAATTTATAACAAAAATGGGTTTAGCAAGCATAAATATTTTTCTCTGCAAGCTTATGAAATGGATAAAAGTTATGATGAAGCAACTGATTATGTAAGTTTTCTGCTCGACGATATTGCAAAAAGACAAATAGTTTCTGATGTTCCACTTTGCACTTTTTTATCAGGAGGTTTAGACTCTAGCGTTGTAACTGCACTAGCAAAAAAATATTCTAAAGGCACTTTGCATACTTACTCTTTTGATTATCAAGGAAATAACGAATTTTTCACGCCGACAAGTTATGAGCCTAGCGCTGATGAGCCTTGGGCTAGAAAAGTTAGTGCTTACTTAAACACTGAACATACTACTTTAATTTGCGATACAGCTTCACTTTATAATTCGCTTTTCGACGCTGTTAACGCTAAAGATTTACCTGGTATGGCAGACATTGACAGTTCTCTTTTATATTTTTGTAAAAAAGTAAAAGAAAATCATGTGGTTGCTCTTTGTGGAGAATGTGCCGACGAAATTTTCGATGGCTATCCGTGGTTTTTAAACAAAGAACAAGACGGTTTTCCTTGGTCTAGAGATATGGATTTTAGAACTTCAATGCTAAATGAAGATTTATGCCTAGACCTAAAATCATATTCAAAAAAATTATATGATGAAAGCATTTCTAATACTCCACTTATAGGACATGAAAACGCTGATGATTTACACTGGCGAAAAATGACTTACCTTAATATTCAGTGGTTTATGCAAACTCTGCTTGACAGAAAAGATAGATGTAGCATGTACAGTGGACTTGAAGTGCGTGTGCCTTACGCTGACCATAGATTAGTTGAGTTTTTGTACAACTGCCCTCATGATTATAAAAACCGCAATGGTGTTAACAAGTCAATTTTGCGTGATGCTTGTAAAGATTTATTACCCAACGACATTTTATATAGAAAGAAAAAACCTTACCCTAAGACACATAACCCTAATTATGAAATGCTACTTAAGAATAATTTATCTAAAATTTTAGACGAAACAAGTCAGCCTTTACATAAAATTATATCGGTTAAGAATGCAAAACAGCTTTTAAATGAAAATTTTGATTACGGCAAACCATGGTTTGGTCAACTTATGGCAGGTCCACAGCTAATTGCTTATTTAATTCAAATAAATTACTGGCTTAAAAATTATGACATAAATTTAGAATTATAATGATAAAAAAATACAGGAGTGAACTTTTAGTCCACTCCTGTATTAAATTTACATAATTTTTATATTAGCCTGGAATTTTGTATAAAACTTCGTAGTCGTATGAAACTGTGTATAGTTCTAAAACTTCTTCAAGCAATGTTGCATAATATTCATCAACTATGTCAGATATTACGCTTTCTTGCCAAGACTCAAGGCCTTCTCCTGTGTAATATACGATATGATAGCCGTAACTACTTTCAACGATTTCTACATCTCCAATTTCTCTTGAATCGTCAAAGCACCATTCGTCTATTGTATCAACCATATCACCTTGTGCAACACCAGTGTAGCCACCACCATTACTAGAAGAACCTGTGTCTTCACTATATATTTTTGCAATATATTCGAAATTTTCTAATGTTGGGTTTTCGTTATACTGTGCTACTAGTTCTTCTGCTTTTGCTAAAGTATCTTCGTCAGAACCATAAGTAGTTGAAGTTAATAGAACATGATTAAATGCTATTGTTTCACTTTCATCTATTTTAGCTTCTTCTACAACGTAATAAGCTGTGTATGAAAGAGCATCTTCGTCGTGAACTATGTATGTTTCTCCAACGGCAGCATCATCGTCAAAAAGCCAAATTGAAATTTCGTCTTCGTCTGTGTAAGCAACACCTGTAGATAGGCATGCTAATACGTCTGTAGCTATTTCATCCTCTGTATATTCTGTGCCCAATTCTTCATATTCTGCAATGATAACTTCTTCTAAAACAGCAGTAAACTCATCTTCTGAAGTGGCACTTGTTAAATCGTCACAAATGCTTGCAGCTTCATCAGCTGTATATTCGCCAATAGTTTCTTCGGCTGCATATGTATAAGAATAGCTATAATATGAAGCACTTTGATATACATTTGGATAGTAAGCATAATATTGATCAATAACGTCCTCAGTAATTAAAGATTGTACATCATCTACAAAATAATCTACATATTTTTGTGCCAAAGCACTTATTTCAAAAGCTTCAGTCACGTCCTCTACTTTTACACCGTCTTCAAAATAATAATCATCTAACAATGCTACATTAGCTTCGATAACTTCATAGTCTTCATCATCTAGTGCTATTTCATAATAAGTTGCCATTTCAGCTAAAGCTATCATTTCTTCTAAATCAGTTTGTGTTAAATATAAAACGTATTCAAACCAAGTTGTGCCTTCATCTTCGTCGTATACTTGTTTTTGAAGTGTTATAGAAGTATCAACGCCTGTGAACATTTCAAAATATCCACTATAATCAGATTGAAGGTTTGTGTATGCATTTTTAAACAAGAAAGTCATAACAGCATTGTCAATATTGTAAGAATAAGAAATTGCTGCTGTATCTTCTCTTAAATATTTACCACTTGCATATTGAGTTACATAAACTATACTGCTAACACCAATAACTATAGCTAAAGCAATAGCAGTAACAGATGCTATAAGTTTATTTTTCTTTCTTTTTTGCAAATCTTTCTCTGCTTGGATTTTTTTTTCCTCTTTTTTAACCGCGTTTGTAACACGAGTTCTTGAACCTTTGCCCATATAAGTTTCCCCTTTTGATAATTTTTCGTACACTAAATTTCACTTCAGTAAAATATTACTTGTGTATTATATCATAAAAAATCATAAATGTATACATTTTTTTAGGTGAATTTCTTGTGAACTTTTGAGAAAACAAGCTAAACTATACTCAAAATACAGTTCAGCTTGTTATTTTACTTAAATCATAATGGTAATTGTTGTTCCTTTGCCTAACCTGCTTTGAAGGTCAATTTCACCACCGTGCAAGCTTACGCAGTGTTTCACAATTGAAAGACCTAAACCTGTACCACCTGTTTTTTTGTAATGACTTTTATCTACTCTATAAAATCTTTCGAAAATTCTGTCTTTATCTTCGTTTGGAATTCCTATTCCGTTATCAGCAATTACTAATTTAATTTTATCATATTCGTGCAAAACGCTTACTGAAACTTTTCCGCCAGCATTGTTGTACTTAATAGCGTTATCGCAAATATTGTAAATCATTTCTTCAAGTGCGTTTGGTACACCATGTATTACAGATTTTTCTCCTGTAATGCTTAAATCAACCGAAGCGTCATACGCTGTTGCTTCAAGTCTTTGAACCACTATTTTTGCAATAGCGAACAAGTCACACTCTTCTTTCATTATTTTACCTTCGGTTTCGTCCAGTCTTGAAAGCTTAATAATATCGATAACAAGCGAAATTAATTTTTGCGATTCTGTATATATTTTTTCTGCAAAACCTTTTATATCTTTATCTTTAGCTATTCCAGTTTTGATTATTTCTGCATAACCAGATATTGAAGTTAACGGAGTTTTAAGTTCGTGTGATACATTTGCTGTAAACTCACGTCTTAATTCTTCTCTACTTGCTTGCTCGGTGATGTCCATTATGATTATAATAACACCGGAAAAATCGTCATAATGGTCGACTGGGTTTATAAAAAACTTGCAACATCTACCCTTTATGTCGATAGTTTGTTCTGCTCTTTGCCCTTTTAAGGCTTTTTCAACTGCATTTGAAAACTCAACATTTCGGTTCATTACATAGACGCTTGTACCAACCGAAAAACCACCTTGAAAGCCACATAGTCTTATAGCAGAATTATTATAAGATAAAACTTGAGCGTTTTTATCTACAACAATTAAGCCTTCTTTCATGTTTTCGATTATTGTGGTAAATTCTTTTTGTTTTAATCTTAAAATTTCAATATTTTCATCTATTTGATGCTTTTGCTGTTGAAGTCTAGCAACAAGTGGATTAAGTTCTTCGTAAATTTCATTAGATTGTGGAAAGTCTAAATTTATTTCGTTTATAGGTTTTACTATATATTTCGTTTGCAAATTTGACACTAAAAACGCAATTATGCAAACAACTAAACTTATAAAGATAAATAAAAATACAAGTGATTTCATAGAATTAAACACGCTTTGAATTGTTCCTGAAACTCTAATAACAGTGCCGTCATTTGCTAAAACTGCGTAGTATACAGTTCTGTCACCTAATGTATCAGAAGAACGAGTATCGCTACCTGTTCCGGCCTCTAAAGCCGAAATAACCTCTATTCTGTTTGCATGATTTTCCATTGAAGTTTCGTCTGCTATGGAGTCGAACAAAACTGTTCCGTCGCTATTAATTATGGTAATTCTACCACCTAAATCTTCGTCTAGCTCATCAAAATAGTCTATACCTACATCATCATATGCAATTTTAATATAGTCAGCTTCGATTTCAAGCCTTTCTAACAAAGAGTCAGTACTATCTTCAAAAATCGCTAAAGTAGTGAACAACATAGTAAGCACTATTGAAACCAATGCTGTTATACACATACCTGTTAAAATACGTTTTTTCATTAATATGCCATGTCATTTTTTCCGTAACTAAGCTAAAGAAAACACTTAACTTATCGCACGGTGACCATGCCTTTCTTTTTTCATGCTTTACTAATTTTGTAACCTATTCCTCTGACAGTTTCTATAATATCTCCAGAAGTTCCAAGTTTTGACCTAAGCGTTCTTATATGCACATCGACAGTTCTTGTTTCGCCGTCAAAGTCATAACCCCAAATACTTTCAAGAATTCTATCTCTTTTTAAAACTATGCCTTTATTTTCAAGAAGCAATTTTAAAAGCTCAAATTCTTTAAAAGTAAGGTTAACTTCTTGCCCCTTGATTAAGACTATATGTCTTTCTATATTAAGAGTAAGCTCTCCCACAATTAGTTCTTTAACTTTTGTGTTGTTTCCTGTTCTTCTTAAAACAGCTCTAATACGGCTTATTAGCTCCATCATACCAAAAGGTTTAGCTATATAATCATCTGCACCTTTGTCAAGACCTACTACACGGTCGAACTCTGTATTTTTAGCTGTTAGCATTATTACAGGAATATTTTCATACTCAAAATTTTCTTTTAATTTAGTCAAAATACGCATACCGTCTTCAACTGGTAGCATAATATCAAGCAAGACTAAATCTGGTTTTATTGTTTTAATTTGTTTCCAAAACTCTACACTGCTTGGAAAACCTTGTGCGTTAAAGCCTGAATTGTTTAATGTGTAGACAACTAACTCTCTAATGCTACTGTCGTCTTCTACTAAATAAATAAGTTGTTCTGGCATATAATTACTCCCCTTTATGTTTTCCAGTTATAGAATAAATTACCCACTCTGCAACATTTACAGCATGGTCGCCTATTCTTTCGTAATATTTGCAAATTAGCAAATAATCTATATATGTTTCGCTATTGCTGGCGTTTAACAAAATGCAATCTGTAATTTCTTGACGCATTTTTACAAATAAATCGTCCACTTCGTCGTCCATTTCGATAACTTGTCTTGCTAAATCTTCATCACGATGAACGTAAGCCTCTATGCTTTGTGTAACCATGTTAATTACAGCAGTTGACATTTTTCTTAAATAAGTTTCATTTTCAAGCTGTGTGCCTTTAATAAATTTAGAAAGCTCTGCTATATCGTTGGCCTGGTCGCCTATACGCTCTAAATCGGAAATCAATTTAAGTGCTGAAGAAATAAACCTTAAATCTGTCGCCACTGGTTGTTGAGTCAAAATAAGATAAAAACAAAGTGTTTCTATGTTTTTTTCTTTTTCGTCTATATCTTTTTCTATTTTTATAACATCGCTCACTAAAGAGTCATTGAAATCAAAAATTGATTTTGATGCTAAAGCTATGCAGTGCTCACACAGCGCACCCATTTTTATTAGTTCTATATTTAATTTGCTTAATTGTTCTTCGAATTTACCACGCATTTGCTAACCTCACTAAATACCTTTAAACTTTTTAAATTATTATATAAAATTTATGTTAAATAAGGATAACTAGAAATGTTAAATCTATGTAAAATAATTATAACAGCAAACTTGTTATTTTACAATGCAAAATGTTGTAATTTTCCAAAGAACATGTTATAATAATATGATTATTATAATAAATTATATAAAAAGTAAATTTAATTTTTTAAAAGGATGAATTTTTTATGAAAAAAACTGTTGCTGTAATCTTTGGTGGTCAATCTTCAGAATATGAAGTTTCACTGATGTCTTCTACTTTTATTATTAAAAATTTGGATAAAAATATATACGATATAAAAACTTTAGGAATAACAAAAGACGGCAACTGGCTTTTGTATAAAGGTGATGCCGAAAACATTGAAAATGGCACTTGGGTAAACGACCCTTACAATACGCCTGCTTTTATTTCACCTGATAAAAACATAGGTGGCATGGTGGTAATTGGCAAAGAAAAAACCGAAATAATTCCACTTGATTTAATTATACCTGTTCTTCACGGCAAAAACGGCGAAGACGGTACTATTCAAGGTTTGTTTAAACTTTCTGGTATACCTTATGTTGGTTGTAACACTTTGTCATCTGCTGTTTGTATGGATAAAGCTGTGACACATTCGCTTTTAACTGCTGCTAACATTAAGCAAGCTACTTATTTATGGTTTTATAGTGATAAATTTATCAATCAACAAGACAAAGATAAGATTATAAATAAAATAAATGCAAGGCTAAATTTTCCTGTATTTGTAAAACCTGCAAATGCCGGTTCTTCTGTTGGAGTTAGCAAAGTAAACAAAATAGAAGATTTAGAAAATGCTATTTTAAAAGCTTCGAAAGAAGATATTAAAATTGTTGTAGAAGAAGGTATTGTTGGTAAAGAAGTTGAATGTGCTGTAATGGGCAATAGAGATGCAGTAGCTTCGCCTATTGGTGAAATCGATGCTTCTGCTGAATTTTATGATTATGATGACAAATATAACAATGGTACTTCGGTTTCTTATATTCCAGCAAGAATTGACGAAAATATAACAGATGAAATTGCTAAAATTGCTGTTAGAGCTTATAAAATTTTAGGCTGTGCAGGTTTGTCAAGAGTTGACTTTTTCGTGACAGAAAAAAATGAAATCATACTAAATGAAATTAACACCTTGCCAGGTTTCACTTCAATAAGCATGTATCCAAAACTTTGGATGTCTACAGGTATTAGTGCAAAAGAACTTATAAACAATCTTATAGAAACTGCTTTTAACAGATATGAATAAGGGGAAAATCTAATGGATAACAGAGCGATTGGTGTGTTTGACTCGGGTCTTGGTGGTCTTACTGCTGTTAAGGAACTTAGAAAAATACTTCCAAATGAAACAATTTTATATTTTGGTGATACCGGTAGAGTTCCTTATGGTACTAGAAGTGCTGAAATTATTGCTAAATACACAAAACAAGATATGGAATTTTTGCTTAAACAAAATGTTAAAGCTATAGTTGCTGCTTGTGGAACTGTAAGCTCTAACGCTATACACGTTTTAAAAGAGCTACCTGTCCCCTACACTTCTGTAATTGAGCCTAGTTCTTACGCTGCTATTCACAAAAGTAGGAACGGGAAAATTGGAGTTATTGCAACTTCTGCCACTATAAACAGTGGTGCATTTGAAAAAAAACTAAAAGAAATCAACCCAGATGTTGATGTTTTTAGCACTGCTTGTCCTTTACTTGTAAGCCTAGTTGAAAATGGTTTTATTGACGAAAACGAAACAATAACCAACTTAGCTTTAGAAAAATATTTAACACCTTTTATCAGCAAAGATATAGACACTCTTATTTTAGGTTGCACTCATTACCCAATACTTAAAAATTCTATCGCAAAAATTATGGGACCTAAAGTTGCACTTGTTAGCAGTGGCGAAGAGATAGCTAAATCTTGTATGAATATTTTAGCTGAAAACGATTTGCTTTCGAATAACAAAATGAATGAAGATGAATTTTTTGTAAGTGACAGTGTTCAAGATTTTAACGATATTGCAAAAATCTGTTTAGGACAAGAAATCACAGAAAAAATTACTAAAATAGATATTGAAAAATCTTGAAAGGGCGATAAATAATATGTTAAAAGAAGATTTCTGTATAACTGTAATTGGTAAACAGAAATATGATAACGAAGAAGAAAACGAAATAAAACTTGATGTTTTAGGCAGTTATAGCATAAAAAACGGTCACAAAATAATTGCCTATAAAGAACATGATGAAGAAACTGACACAAAAGGTCGTACTACTATATTAAAAATTGAGAACGATAACATACTCACCATGACTAAAACAGGAAGTGAAACAAAACTTATTTTAGAAAAAAATAAAAAGCACTCTTGTTTTTATGACACTGCTTTTGGCAGTATGCAAATGGATACTTTTACAAATGTTTTTAAAAACAATTTAACTGATGAAGGTGGATTTTTAGAAGTTAATTATGTTTTGGATATAAATTCGGCTTACGCTAGCGAAAACAACTTATACATAAAAATAAAATCAAAAAACAAAGGAATGATATAGATGTCTAAATTAATAGCTCAAACAAAAGAAAGTTTATATAACGCTGTAACCGACAGCATTAACACTGCAATTGAAAACGGCTTACTACCAAAGGCAGACATGCCAAAATTTACAATTGAAGTACCAGGTGATAAAACTCATGGTGACTATGCAACTAATATAGCTATGGCTGGGGCTAGAGTTTATAGAATGGCACCTGCTAAAATTGCTCAAATTATAGTTGATGAAATTAAAACCAAAAATACTTTTATAGAAAAATGCGAAATTGCTGGTCCTGGTTTTATCAATTTTTACATGAGTCCTAAGCTTAACAGTGCAATTGTGAATGACATTATAACACTTGGTCAAAGCTACGGTACAAGTGATTTTGGCAAAGGCAAAAAAATACTAGTAGAGTTTGTTTCTGCAAACCCTACTGGCCCTATGCACATTGGTAACGCTCGTGGTGGAGCTATTGGTGACTGTTTAAGCTCTGTTTTATCAGCTACTGGTCACGAAGTTGCAAGAGAATTTTATGTTAATGATGCTGGTAATCAAATTGAAAAATTTTCTACTTCTTTAGAAGTGAGATATTTACAAAAATTTGACCCTAGCACCGAAATGCCTGAAGACGCTTACCATGGACAAGATATACTTGTGCATGCTAATAATTTTGCTGAAATCCACGGTGATAAATTTGTAAACGAAAGTTCTGAAATTCGACGTAAAGCTTTGGTAGATTACGCTCTTCCTTTAAACATACAAGGTTTAGAGAAAGATTTGGGAACTTACAGAATTAAATACGATAGATGGTTTAAAGAAAGCAGTCTGCATCAAAGTGGTGCTGTGGACACTATTATAAACCTTATGAAATCAAAGGGTCATACATACGAAAAAGACGGAGCATTATGGTTTAAAGCTTGCGAATTTGGCAATGAAAAAGACATAGTTTTAGTACGTGCAAACGGCTTGCCAACTTATATTGTGCCTGATATTGCTTACCATTACGACAAACTTATCACTCGTGGTTACGACACTGCAATTGATGTTTTAGGTGCTGACCACCATGGTTATGTAGCAAGAATGAAAGCAGCTTTAACTGCTTTAGAAATTGACTCTAACAGACTTGACATTGTTATAATGCAAATGGTTCGACTTGTAAGTGGTGGCGAAACTATTAAGCTTTCAAAAAGAAGTGGTAAAGCTATTACTCTTTCAACTTTACTTGAAGAAGTGCCTATAGATTCTGCACGTTTTATATTCAACATGCGTGAGCCAAACTCACACTGTGACTTTGACTTAAATCTTGCAATAAGCGAAGATTCCCAAAACCCTGTTTACTATGTTCAATATGCACATGCTCGTATTTGTTCTATAATTAGAGCTTTAAAAGAAAACAATATCACAGCAAGAACTTGTAGCGAAGATGAACTTACTCTTTTAAATAAGAGTGAAGAAATTGAGCTTATTTCACATTTATCTTTATATACCGATGAATTAATTGCTGCTTCAAAAGAATACGACCCAGCTAGAATTACAAAATATGTCCATCAAACTGCTACATTATTCCACAAATTCTATAACGCTTGCCGTGTACAAGGCGAAGATGAAAGCTTGATGCAAGCAAGACTTAACCTTTGTATTGCGACAAAAACTGTCATTTCAAACGTACTGACAATGTTTAAAGTATCTGTACCAGAAGTTATGTAAAAAAAATAAGTGAACTACAAATCGTAGTTCACTTATTTTTTATTTATCTTTTTTCTTCCATACCTTCTAAAATTAAACCACCGTCTAATTTTATAGTATTACCAGTCATATAGTTTGCTTCTTTAGAGGCAATATATTTAACCAAATAACCGACTTCTCTTGGTGTACCACTTCTTCCAAGTGGTATTTTTTTATGAAATTCAAATCTTGTTAATTCTTCTTGAGTCATATTGCCACGAATTGCTGTAGCACCTGGTGCAATACAATTAACACGAATTTTGTGTTTACCTAGTGATATTGCAAATGTTTCTGCAGAACGGTTAAGCGCTGCTTTCATGCCACCGTAAACAGCATCATCTGGGTATGCTCTTTTACTTCTAGTTGATGTAATAAATATAATATTGCCTTCAATTTTATTTTCTACCATATATCTAGCAGCTGTTCTTGCACCTATTAAATATGCACGATAGTCTAAATTATATAGCAAGTCAATATGCTCATCTGTCATATCCAATAAATCTGTTCTAATAGTAAGACCAGCGTTGCAAACTATTAAATCAAGTCCACCTAAAGCTTCAATTGCTTGTTTTGTTACTTTTTCTGGGACATCTTTTTGTTCCATAGATGCTTGAAAATAATAACAATTAACACCTTTAGCTTTTACTTTTTCGCAAAGTTCTTGTGCTTCGTCCAGTTTGCTGTTGTAAGTGAATGCAACATCATAACCACTGTCGGATAAAACATCTACTATTCCAGAACCGATACCACGGCTACCACCTGTTACAAATGCTTTTAAATTGCTCATATTACCCACTCCTTAAAATTACGGTGTAAACAAACTACCGTCTGTAATTCTTGTTTGTGTCCATTTTGTATGTTCTGTTTTGCAAGGAAATTTAGCCGCAAGCTCTTCGTTTATATCAATGCCTAAACCTGGTTTTTCGTTTGCATAAATATAACCATTTTTAAATGTTGGACAACCTGGGAAAACTTCTTCCAAAGTATCGTTAATTTTTGTCCATTCTTGAATACCAAAGTTTCTAGCAGTTAAGTCTAGATGAATATTTGCTGCATGACCAATAGGTGAAACATCACCAGGACCGTGCCATGCTGTTCTAACACCAAATTGCTCACAAAATACGCCTAGTTTTCTAGCTGGTGTTATACCGCCAATTTGACTTATATGACACCTGATAAAATCGATTAATCTGTTAGCAATTAAGTAATCCCACTCTTTTGGATTATTAAACAACTCGCCTAATGCTATAGGTGTAACACATTGACTTCTAAGTTGTGATAACCACTGTGCTTGTTCTGGTGCTAAAATATCTTCTAAGAAGAACAATTTGTATTGCTCTAACTCTTTAGCTAGATTAAGCGCTTGAATTGCTGGTAATCTTTCGTGACAGTCGTGAAGAAGTTCTAAATCAAAACCAACATCATTTCTTACGCCTTCAATAAGTTGTAATGTTTTTCTACAATATTGGTCTGGAGAATAGTAAATACCTTCGTTATAACCGTCTGGTCGATTTATATTGTCTGCTTTACTTCCGTATCCACCCCACTGAACTCTAACATGCTTTAAACCTTGTTCCATGTATTTATGTACATCTTCTAAAACTTGGCTAATCTCATCGCCGTTTGCATGCATATACACCGGAACAGCTTTTCGTGATTTGCCACCTAACAAGTCGTACACAGGCATATTTGCCATTTTGCCTTTAATGTCCCAAAGTGCCATATCAACACCTGAGATAGCGTTTCCAATTATTGGACCATTTCTCCAATATGAGTTTTGTTGCATAAGTTGCCATAAATCTTCAATATCTGCAACATCTCTACCCTTTAATAGTGGGTCGAAATATTCTTCTACTATAGATTTCACAGCGTTTTCACGGTAAGCGAATGTTGCACAACCTAAACCGTACAAATTAGGTTCAGAAGTTTCTACTTTAACAACAATCAAGTTAATACCTACTGGAGCTGTTAAAATTGCGCGTACTTTTCTAATAGTTACATTTGACATAAATTTACCTCTCGTTTTTTAGCTTTTCATACAATTATCTATACGCTGTATTCTAGCACTAAGCGTATAATTCGTCAAGATTAATTGAACTTACTATTAAAATTTCATCATTATAGATAAATTTTGCAAAACTTTATACACACATTGACAATTTAATAGCCTTTTGTTTGCATATATTTTATACTCCTTAACCTCCTTAGATATGATTATTTCTTATAAAAGTCATGATAAAAACCCCCAACAATTAAGTTGGGGGTTTTGGGTCTTATTTCATGTTTTGTTCGTATTCTTTAATCATGTTTTTAACCATTTGACCACCTACTGAACCTGCTTGTTTAGATGTTAAATCTCCGTTATAACCTTGCTTAAGAGTAACACCTACTTGAGATGCTGCTTCCATTTTGAATTTGTTCATAGCGTCTTTTGCTTCTGGTACTAAATTTTTCATGTTTAAATCCTCCAAAATATTTTTTGCGTTTGTGTTATTATTGTGGTCTTAATCTTCTAAAATATTTATACCAATTTTTGCAAATTTTCAGGTAAGCTTATTCATAGTCTTCTAAAAAAGAAATTAGTTCTGTATAATTTGTAAACTCCACCCCATTTTCTATAATTTCTCTATCTTCTACCGGTAAAGTGTTAACCAAAACTGTGTTTAGCATAATGTCAAGTTTTTCTCCGTCTTTGAACACAGTCATCACTCCGTCAAGCTCTTTTACAGTGTAAATTGTAAACTTTTCATCACTTATAGAGCTTTCGTCTTGACTTATAGCTGTTGTTAAGGTATAATTATTTTCAATTATTTCATCTGTTTTGTTGTCTTTTTCTAAAAAAATAGAAACAAAAGTTATACTTAACAATAAAATTGCCACAATAATAAACAGATAGGTTTTCACTTTATAAACAGTCAATTTTTTCATAATAACAACCTCACTTTTGTTATTATAATGAACATAAACCATATAAATTATACTTTTTAGGAGGAAATTTGTGTTAAATAAAAAAGATATTAATAAATATTCGAAAAATAATTCTAATAAAAAAATATCAAGAGCAGAGGACGAGCTTGCAATTTCTGCTGGTGCTACTACGATTGCAATATCATCAATGTTTTTTAAAGCTTTGATAACAGCTTTTTCAGTTTTGGTTATAGCTGGTTTTTTTGTTTTTTTATCTGTTGTTTCTTTTATTTTAAGTTTAAGCGACACTGCTATAACTTCGCTTAATACCATTACTTTAAATGAATCTAGCACACTTTATGCTATTGACGACGACGGAAACTCTTACCCTTATATGACTTTTTACAACGAAGAAAACAGAGAATGGGTAGACTTGTCAGACATTAGTCAATATATGATTGATGCTCAAATTGCAATTGAAGACCACCGTTTTTATGACCATGACGGTGTTGACTGGTACTCTACTTTAGGTGCTACTTTTAAACTTGCTACTGGTAGTGGTGGCGCTGGTGCTTCTACTATTACTCAACAGCTTGTTAAAAATGTTACAAACAATTCAGAAGTTAGCTTAATTAGAAAAATAGAAGAAATTTTCACGGCTTTAAACCTTGAAAAAGAATATACCAAAGACGAAATTTTGGAATACTATTTGAACATAGTATCTTACGGTAGTGGTACAAATGGCGTGCAAGCAGCTGCTCAGCTTTATTTTGGCAAAGACATTGCCGATTGCTCTTTAGCTGAATGCGCTATGATTGCTGGCATTACCAAAAATCCTTATGCGTACACACCAAAATCTCACCCAGAGGCTGCTAAATCACGTCAACAAACTGTTTTATGGGCTATGTACAACTATGGTTATATTACTGAAGATGAATATGACCAAGCAATGGAAGAGTCTGAAAATATGAATTATGCTTTTGATACTACTTCAACTGGCAGTGTAGATGAAAATGAAGTAGAGGTTATAACAACAGGCACAACAACTGTTTCAACTACTACAACCTCAAACGATGTTTGGAACTGGTATGTTGAAACTTTGGTTTCCGATATTATTGAAGATTTATCAGAAACACAAAATGTTTCCACTTCATACGCTTGGAACATGCTTTATAACGGTGGACTTGAAATTTACTCGTGTATGAATTTGACGATACAGGAAGATATTGAAGAAATTTTTCTAAACAGTTCCGATTTAACAGGCGATAATCAGCTACAACAAAGTTTTTATATGATGGACTATGATGGTGCCGTTATAGCCGTTGTCGGTAGTGTTGAAGAAAAAACTTACAACAGAGGTTATAACTACGCAACAGATATTTCTAAACAACCTGGTTCGTCTATTAAACCTATAAGTGTTTACGCACCTGCTATTGAAGAGGGTATAATTACCTACGGTTCTATGGTTAACGACGAAGCTATTGAAGACTATTATAGCGAAGGAAAAGACGGACCTAACAACGTATCTAATAAATATTTAGGTTGGATGACGGTAGAATACGCTTTAATGGTGTCGCAAAATGCGCCATCTGCACAAATTTTAAAACTCCTTGGAATTTCTACTTCGTTTAGTTATTTAACTGAAAATTTCCATATTTCTACTACCCATACTGAAAAAGACCAAACTTATGCAGCACTGGCAACTGGTGGTATGGCTTATGGTACAACTGCCGAAGAAATGGCTGCTGCTTTCCAAACATTTGGCAACGGTGGTATTTATAACGAACCTTACACTTACACCCACGTTTTAAATTCTGATGATGAATTAATTATTGATAACAGAACAGAAGAGGGCGAAGTTGCTATTTCTGAAACTACTGCTAATATAATGAACAAACTTTTACAAAACGTAATTTATGGTGGTAGCAGTGCTACTGGTAAAACTGTTCAAATTGACGGCATGACGTTGTTTGGTAAAACGGGTTCTACAGATAACTATGCTAACGTATGGTTTGTTGGTGGTTCTGCCTACGCTGTAGCCGCTGTATGGTCTGGTTATGACCCTATAAGTTCTGAAGTTGACGAGCATGGTTCGTCTAGAATTTTATGGAAAGCTGCTATGGAATATATGTGGGAAAATTGGTGGATTTACGAAGAAGAACAGACTTTTGAGTACAGTGATGATTTTGTTTCTAGAACGTATTGTACCGACAGTGGTTTGTTAGCTGGTACCTATTGTACTCACACCGACACTGGTTATTATGATATAAATAATTTACCATCAGTTTGTAATGGTGGTACTGACCATGAAACTTATGAGGCTGAGTCAACAAAAGTTACAGAGTCGCCTTCTCCTTCACCAACAGTGACTGTGACGGAAACTCCAACTCCAACAGTTGAAGCGACGGTGACTCCAACTCCAACTCCAACTCCTACTCCTACAGCAGAAGCGACTGCTACGCCGACACCAACGCCGACACCAACGCCGACAGCTGAAGTAACGGCTACTCCAACAACTTTCCCTGACGCTACTGAACCACCAAAATCGGATGAAACTACAATTACCACCGATTAACAATTAGTCAAAATGACTATAAATTTTCTTTAAAACAAAAAACTGCTGTGTAATACAGCAGTTTTTTAATATCCTATTGCACTAAACTAAAATATGTGTTAAACTGTATACCGTAACAAAACAACAGTTTATAGGTGGTGGACAAAATAAACGATTCTTATTTAGTAGTTGAAAAATCAGCTTTACCGGATATTTACGAAAAAATTCTTTATGTTACTACGTTAATTGACACTGGTGAAGCAAAAAATACTTCTGAAGCTGTTAAAATAGCTGGTATTTCTAGAAGTGTATATTATAAATATAAAGATTCCGTTTTCTCTTATAGTAAAAAAGAAACGTCGGGAATTTTAACTTTGCAAATAGTACTAATTGACAAACCTGGCGCATTGCTAGATTTTTTATCTGTTTTTCATCAAGTAAACGCTAATATTCTAACAGTAACACAAAACATACCTGTACGAGGTAGAGCGTTCGTTTCTGTTTCTGCTAGAATTTTAAATATGGATATTGAATTAGATGAATTACTTTTAAAACTTAAAAGCCTTAAAAGCGTGATAAAAATTGACAGCCTTACAAATTAGAAAGGAACATATAATATGGCAAAAATTGCAGTAATGGGACATGGCGTCGTTGGTTCAGGCGTTCTAGAAGTCCTACTTTCACATAAAAACAACATAAGTAAACGAGCAAAGGAAGACATTGAAGTTAAGTATATCTTAGATTTAAGAGAGTTCCCAGAGCTTACTTATAGCGATTTATTTATTAAAGATTTTAACATTATTTTATCAGACCCTGAAATTAAAATAGTAGTTGAAGTTATGGGTGGCACAAACCCAGCATATGATTTTGTTAAAGCTTGTTTATTAGCTGGCAAAAGCGTTGTAACTTCTAACAAAGAATTGGTTGCAACAAAAGGTTCCGAGCTAATAGAAATAGCACAAAACAACAACTTGAACTTTTTATTTGAAGCAAGTGTTGGTGGTGGTATTCCTATTATTAGACCTATTACTCAATGCCTTGCTGCTAACGACGTAACAGAAATTGCTGGTATATTAAACGGCACAACTAACTTTATTCTAACAAAAATGATAAGAGAGCAAATGGATTTTGAAACTGCACTAGCTTTAGCCCAAGAGCTTGGTTATGCTGAACGTGACCCATCTGCTGATGTTAACGGTGACGATGCTTGTAGAAAAATTTGCATTCTAGCTGATTTATCATACGGCTATAATGTTGACCCTAGCTTAGTTTACACTAAAGGTATAACAAGCATAACTTTAGAAGATGTTGAGTACGCTTCTTCATGGGGTGGCGTAATTAAGCTTATAGGAAGTGTTAAAAAAACCGACATAGAGCAAATTCAAATTATGGTTTCCCCTATGTTTGTTAGCCGTGACAGCCAACTTTCAAGCGTTGATGATGTATTCAATGGTATTATGGTACGTGGCGATGCAACAGGCGACGTTGTATTTTACGGCAAAGGTGCTGGTAAACTTCCTACAGCTAGTGCAGTTGTAGCTGATATTATCGACTGTGTTAAGCACTTTAATGCTAGAAAATATATATTCTGGGATAAAGATAAAGAAAACTATGTAATGGATTATAAACTTGCTAAGTACGATTTTTACTTAAGAACCATTGGTGATTGTCCTTATGCTAAAATTGAAGAAATTATTCCAAGCTATAGTAAATTATCAAGAAAAGATGAAGCAGAAAATGAATTTGCTTTTGTACTTAAAAATTTAAATCAAAATGAACTTAATGTTATTATCAATAAACTTGAAGAAAATGGCTTAAAAGTTTTAAACTTTATACCAATTTCCGATTATTAATGAAACTATAAGGGGATTATAGAAATGATAAGAATTGATGTACCAGCTACTAGTGCAAATTTAGGAGCTGGATTTGACTCACTGGGTATTGCTTTAAACAAATACAACAAAGTTTGGATGGAAGAAGCTGATGTAATAGACATAGCTTCAACAGATAACACTAAAATTCCAACAGATGAAAATAATTTGATTTGTTGGGCTGCTAAATATCTTTATGACCTTTGTGGCAAAAATTTCCCAGGCATAAAAATAAGGCAAGAAAATAACATTCCAATGGCAAGAGGCTTAGGAAGTAGCTCTGCGTGTATAGTTGCTGGAATTTTAGGTGCTAATAGGCTTTTAGGTTCTCCGTTTTCTCAAACAGAACTTTTAAATATAGCTGCTAAAATCGAGGGTCACCCTGACAACACTAGTCCTGCTATTTCTGGTGGCTTAGTAGCCTCTGCAATGGAGGGCGAGCGTGTATATAGCGTAAGCGTTCCTGTGTCAGAAAAAATTGCTTTTGCCGTCTTCACGCCTGATTTTGAGCTTAAAACTGAAAAGGCTAGAGGTGTTTTGCCTGATAAATATTCAAGAGAAGATGCTGTTTACAACTTATCTCGTTCAGGACTTATGACAGCTTCGCTTTTCTCTGGCAATTTAGAAAACTTAAGAGTTGCTGTTCAAGACAGAATACACCAGCCTTACAGAAGTGCTTTAATTGAAAATTTAGACACTGTTTTTAGAATGAGTTACGAACTTGGCTCTCTTGGTACATATGTTAGTGGTGCAGGCCCTACAATAATATCTATGATCGATGCTAGTGATAAAATGTTTGGCGAAAACATGGCTACTCATTTGCAGAAAAAAGGTATTAACAACTGGACAGTTGAAATTTTACACGCCGATCCTATTGGCGCTAGAATAATTATTGAATAATATTTTGGAGGATTTATGGCATTAATAATACAAAAATTTGGTGGCTCATCTGTTAAAGATGCAAAACATATCTTTAACGTTGCGGATATAGTTACCCAAACTTATAGTCAAGGAAATGACGTTGTAGTTGTAGTTTCAGCACAAGGCGACACAACAGACGATTTTATCGAAAAAGCAACTGAGATTAACACCGATGCATCAAAACGTGAAATGGACGTTTTATTGACTGCTGGTGAACAAATTTCAGCCTCACTTTTAGCTATGGCTATTGAAAAATTGGGCTTCCCAGTAATTTCACTTTTAGGCTGGCAAGCAGGTTTTACTACTTCTTCTGACTACGGAAGTGCAAGAATTAAAAAAGTTAAACCTAACAGAATTAAAAAAGAGTTAGACAAAAAGAACATAGTAGTAGTAACTGGTTTCCAAGGACTTAATAAATATGACGATGTTACAACTTTAGGCAGAGGTGGTTCTGACACTAGTGCTGTTGCTATAGCTGCTGCAATGCACGCTGATTTATGCCAAATTTACACCGATGTTAGTGGTGTATATACAGCTGACCCAAGAAAAGTAGAAAATGCTCAAAAACTAGACACTATTTCTTATGACGAAATGCTTGAACTTGCAACTTTGGGTGCTCAAGTTTTAAATAACCGTTCTGTAGAAATGGCTAAAAAATATCAAATAGAGTTAGAAGTAATTTCAAGTTTAACTCGTGAACCAGGTACAATTGTTAAGGAGGAAAGTAAAGTGGAAAAAATGTTAATTAGCGGTGTTGCTAAAGATGATAATATTGCAAGAATTTCAATAATAGGTGTCCCTGACAGACCAGGTTTAGCTTTTAAAATATTCGCTAAATTATCAGCTAAACAAGTGAATGTTGATATTATTTTACAATCTATAGGTAGAAATGGTACTAAAGATATAACTTTTACTGTTGAAAAAGCAAAACTTAACACAACTTTAGAAGTGTTAAACTCTTACCTAGAGCTTATCGGCGCTAGTTCAGTTGTAACTGATGATAACGTTGCAAAAGTTTCTATTGTTGGCGCTGGCATGGAGTCACACCCAGGTGTTGCTGCTGACATGTTCGAAGCTTTATTCGAAGGCAACATAAATATTCAGATGATTTCTACAAGCGAAATTAAGATTTCTGTTCTAATTGACAAAGCTGACGGCGACAGAGCTGTTTCTGCTATACACAATAAATTCTTTGAAATTGCTCAATAATTTTACTAGAATTTTGTTTAATTACGTTTTAAATTTAATAATTTGATAATACTATTAATATAATCTTAAAATAAAGGAGATGTTAATAGTGGACGAATATAATTTTTATGAAAGTAAAAGTTTTTACGACATGATTGATGACAACATTTATGGTCAAGAAAATGAAGAAGAACTAGAAGAATACGATTATTTGGATTTAATGAACGAATTATATAACTAAAAATTAAACAGGAGAAAATGAGTTAAATCATTTTCTCCTGTTAGTTTTTATAAAAAATACGACCGAATCTATAAGCCGAGTTCTGTTGTAAACAGTCATCTATCTTGGCTTGCAGTTGCCTGCAAGCTCACGCCACCTCCACAAGACTACCGAGCAGGTATATATGTCTTTCCACGGTGTTGCTTCGAGTAGGGTTTACATGTCCACAAAGTCCCCTTTGCGCCGGTGAGCTCTTACCTCGCCTTTCCACCCTTACCTTAAAACTTAATTTAAGGCGGTATCTCTCTGTTGCACTATCCCTAGGGTCGCCCCCGGCGGCCGTTAGCCGTTACTCTTGCTCTATGAAGCTCGGACTTTCCTCAGACACTGGTTTTCGCCATATGCCCGCAACTGTTCAACTCGCTCGTATATTTTTAATACATTTTTTTAGCAAGCATCATATTTTTCTCTTGCCATAAATCTTCTGACAAATCTACATAATAAGTGTGTGGATTTTCAAAACGTTTAACTTCTTCCCATAATTTATCAATTTGCTCTTTACTATACTCTCTAATTTGGTTTAAAGTTTTTTGGTTGTATAAACACTGTCCGTTTTCAAAAATTTTATTTCTCAAAGGTACAGCTGTGAAATTATCAACAACTTTTTGTTTCCAAGTATGTTCAGGGTCGAAAATTGTGTACGAATAACGGTCATCAATAATTTCGCCGTGTTTAGTAATTACATCGGCAAAAGCTTTGCCAGTTTCGTTATCGAACAATCTCCAAATTTCTTTAAAACCTGGTGTTGTAATTTTAGCAACATTTTCACTAATTTTAATTTTAGGAATTAAAGTTCCATCGTCTGCCTCAACTGCTGAAAGTTTGTAAACTCCACCAAAAACTGGCTCAGATGAAGATGTAATCAGCCTTTCGCCTACTCCAAATGTGTCAACTTGAGCACCTTGAATAAGCATGTCACGAATAATATATTCATCAAGTGAATTTGAAGCACAAATTTTGCAATCAGGGAAACCAGCCTCGTCAAGCATTTTTCTAGCTTTTTTAGAAAGATAAGTAATATCACCACTATCAATTCTGATAGCTACAGGACGGTTGCCACTTGGAACTATAACTTCATTAAATACTTTTATAGCATTAGGAATACCAGATTTAACAACGCTGTAAGTGTCAACTAACAATGTACAAGTTTTTGGGTATTCTTCAGCATACGCTTTAAACGCTTCATATTCACTGTCGAAAAGTTGTATCCAGCTATGAGCCATTGTGCCAAGCGCAGGAACGCCAAAAGCTTGGTCAGAGATTGCACAAGCAGTTCCAACACAACCACCTATATACGCTGCTCTAGCACCATAAATAGCGCCGTCAAAGCCTTGAGCACGCCTTGAACCAAACTCCATTACAGCTCTGCCATTTGCAGCTCTTACAATTCTATTAGTTTTAGTTGCTATTAAACTTTGATGATTTATACAAAGCAAAATCATAGTTTCAACAAATTGAGCTTGAATCGCAGGCCCTTTTACTGTAACCAAAGGTTCACCAGGGAAAATAGGTGTACCTTCTGGCACTATCCAAACATCGCAAGTAAATTTAAAATCTTCTAAGTATTTTAAAAATTCTTCTCTAAATAATTTTTTTCCTCTTAAATATTCTATATCATCACTAGAGAATTTCAAGTTATTTAAATAGTCAACTACTTGTTCTACTCCAGCCATTATAGCAAAACCACCATTGTCTGGCACACGTCTAAAAAACATATCAAAATAACAGATTTTATTTTTAAACCCTTTTGCAAAATAACCATTTGCCATAGTTAACTCATAAAAATCAGTTAACATAGTAAGATTAATTCCTCTTTTAAAAAATTCCATAATATTTTCCTTTTTTTACTAACATAATAACTGCTTAATATTATACCAATTTATGGCGATTTATTCAAGTATTAATTTAAATTTAATTTTAATTTAATTTTATAATTATTTTTTAGAAATATAGCACATATTTTTATAAAATACTTGATAAATTTTATAAAAATTTATCAAAATTCATATTTTGTTAATATTTAACGTGTATTATGTATATATATTATATTTCATAAATATTATACAAATATTAAGGAGGTACAAAATGCGACTAAGAAAACAAGCTTTAGGCGATAAAAATTTAATTGGCAAGCGAGTCGAATCTGCAAGAAAAAGTCAAGGAATGAAACAAAAAGAACTTTTAGCACAATTGCAAGTTAAAGGTTTAGACATGAACGCCTCCGGCCTATCAAAAATAGAAGGTCAAACTCGCTCGGTAAACGATTATGAATTGTTGGCTTTTTCAGAAATTTTAAATATACCAGTACTTTGGCTTTTAACTGGCAAATAATCTATAGCCCACTATGTAATAATTATAGGAACGAAATTCGTTCCTATTTTTTTATGTTAATTCAAATGTGTCGCCCTTGTCAGAGCTGTATGTGCCTATTAATTGCTCATATTGTGCGCTGTATAAATCCTTATCAAAAATTTCAGTTATAGCACCACCAGTTTCTACTAATTTAGTAGGGTAATAATATCCAGCATAGTCGACATATTCAATGAATTCACAAATTTCAAAAAATGTATAATACATTAAATTGACTGTATTGTAGTCATCGTCATAGTCTTTTAGTACCGATAAATCCAGGAGTAACAAATATGCTAGAATTATTAACTGTTTTATATATTTTGCAAATTATCAAGATAAACTACTTAACAAAAACTTGCTTAAAACATTGATTTTTGTTATAATTATAGTATATTTAAGTATATTTTAAAGGTGGATAAAAATGTATTCTGATAAGATTTTGTATGACAGATTTTTGCAGGGCGACAATGATGCACTTGAAAAATTAATCGACATATACAAACAGAGTTTAACTTTATTTTTATATGGTTTTTTAAAAGACATGAAAGAATCTGAAAATATGATGATTGATGTTTTTGCTATGCTTGTAGTTAGTGGTGGAAAATTTAAAGGGAACTCTAGCCTTAAAACATATTTATTCGCCATTGCAAGAAATGAAGCGTTAAAACACCTTAAAAAAAATAAACCTCATATCAGGCTAGATGAAGTTAGTGAAAGCTTGTTTTCAACCGATGATTTTGTGGAAGTTGACTTATTAAAAAAAGAAAAAAACCGACAACTTTATATGTGCATTGAAAAACTACAAGACGATTACAGAGAAGTTTTATTTTTACTTTATTTTGAAGATATGAGTTATAAAGAAGCTGGTTTTGTTATGAAAAAAAGTGAAAAGCAAATTACAAACCTTGCTTATCGCTCAAAAAAAGCACTAAAAGAAAAGCTTGAAAAGGAGGGCTTTGTTTATGATGGAGAATAAGGAAATTTTGTCTAAAGTTTTAAAAAAGTCAGATGAACTAAAAGAAGAAAAAGCTAGAAAAAAACGAAAGATTTACACTTGCGTTTCTTTAGTTGCTAGTTTTATATTCATTATATCGCTTTCGTTCGCAATGCCTGTTCTTATGGAAAGTGTAAATTTTAGCGCACTTGCAAACAATGCAAACACAGGCACGTTTTTTGCAACAAGACCATATTTAGGATATATTATCATGGGAATTATTTCCTTTATTTTAGGAATTGTGGTGACACTGATTTGTTATAAAATCAAGAATAACGAAAGGAAATAGTTATGAGTATTTTTGAACTTGTGGACAATATATTTCAGCTCGTTATCACTTTAGGAGTAGGTGCTACTGCTTGTGTTTTAGCTTTTAGAAAAGTAACTTTTTTGCCTTTTCAATATTTAACTGGTGCGTCTATCTGTTTTTTTACAGGCACACTTTACTGGACGATTTATTTTATTATTTACGGCGATTTCCCCTATTATTTTTCTGCAAGTGAACTTTGTTACATGTGTAGTTACCTGTTTTTAATTGGACTTAGTTCATTGATTTTTAAGGAAAATAAACTCGAAAAACTTAACTTAAAACAAAATTTATTATCCCTAATTTTGCCAGTTTTTGTTGTGATAATTAATTCTATATCATTTATTATGTACGGTGGCTTACTTTGGAACTTATATTATGCTGTACCACTTATTATTTTAGCGTATACCTCTAGCAAAAATGTATTTGTTATAAAAAGCAAGGCACTGTTCAATTTTAACTTAACAGTAATTTGTTTTGTTATTTTTAATAACATGATGTTTTTAGTATCCTGTTTTGGGCTTAATAACCTTTATGTTTTGTTTGACATATTTCTTGTACTCACATTTCCTACCATGTTGTTTTTTCTTAAAAAGGAGAGTGAATTATGATTTATGCTGAAAATATTTTAGTTTTCTTAGTTGCTCCTTTTATTATTGGTTTGTTCCTTTTAAAAGGTGAAAGCAGACGGTTTGTAGCTTTCTTTTTGGTTGGTTCGACTGTGTGCTTGTTGTCGTCGTATATCAATAGTTTTATAGCTGGCGTGTGTGAAATGAGTTCGGTTGATGCTATAATTAAGGTTACACCGATGATTGAAGAAGTTATGAAAGCCTTGCCACTTTTGTTTTATATGATTATTTTTGTTCCTAAAAAAGATAATATTTTGATGTGCTCCATTGCAACTGGTATAGGCTTTGCCACCTTTGAGAACTGCTGTTATGTTGTGACACAGGGTGCTGATGATTTTTATTTTGTGTTAATTCGAGGTTTTGCCGTTGGCATAATGCATATTTTGTGCAGTTTGGCTTTGGGTTATTCCCTTGGTTTTGGCACTCGGCAAAAACATTTTTCGTGGCTGGGTGTGTTTGCAAGTGTTAGTATTTGCATAAGTTATCACGCTATTTATAACCTTTTAGTATCTGGCGAAGGCGCTTGGCAATTTTACGGTTACTTTATGCCATTTGTAACAGCTGTTGTTATTATTATCATAAAAAATTTAATGCCTATTATTAAAAATAAATAAAATAACTCCCCTCAAATTTTTGAGGGGAGTTTGGTGTTTGTTTTTATTCTGTTGTGTCTATATATTCCACAGTGCTATTCACACTTGAAATATAATCTTTTACATTGTCGATAAATTCACAATCTATAAAGGTAATCTTTTCAAATGCTATAATAACATAATTTCCATAACCGTTTTCTCCCATTGTCGTGCTACCACTAATAATGCAATTAGTCATGTTAAGGGTTCCGTCACCATATGAATTATATTCGCTATCCCAATTTGAATATATTATGATACCGTCATACATAGCGTTGATATCAAAATCAATGTCAGAAATTTCAGTTGCACCACTAGCAGAAATGCCTATACAGCAAGCATCGCAAGTAAAGCTTGCTTCGTTTGCTCCTTGCATCACAAATGTTCCTTGAGTGTAAACCCAGCCATCTGCTTCAATAGGTTCTTCTGTAATTTCATCATAGTACTCGTATGTACCCTGTGTAAGTGGTAAATAAAGTATAATGTATTGGTCGCCGCCAGTAGCTATGTTTTGCTGAGTTAAGTTAACATCGCCATCAATAGTCAATGTAAAATCTAAACCATAAGCATAAAGTATAAATGCATTAATTGGGTCAACCTCTACCCCCTCTCCACTTATCCAAGGGAATTCTTCAAATTCGTAATCTCTTTGGGTTAAGTTTTGAACTGTTAAATCTTTAAGAGTTAAAGTTTTAACTTCGTAATCGACTATAATTGTAAGGTCTACTGCTTCACCAGAAAGAATTAAATCGTCCGAATTAATCCATAAAATACCATTTTCTGTGTCAAATTCATAACCCAATTCATCTTCGCTTACATTGTCTATACTAGCCTCAAATGTATTGGTGTCGTAAATATTGGTATCGTTTTCGTTAGAAATAGTAAATGTGCCGTCTAAATTCTGATAAGCTGAAATTGTAACATCTTGGCTTGGCATTGTGAAAGCTTCGTCATTATTAAGAGTTGCACCACTTACTTCCCATTCTCCATAACCAATTATAGTATCTTTGACAGTTACTGTTTCGCCTATATCAATAGCAGTTTTGCTGTACTGTGTAGTGCCTGTCATATAAGTTATATAAACCGAAGTTAGTGTACCTGTGACAGTTACATTGTCAGTAATTGTGTAATTGTCAAAGTCTGTTGTACCTACGTTTTCGATGCCCCAACCACTCCAAATTTTCACACTAGCGTCAGTAGGAGTTTCTAATAATTCTGCCAAATTGTCGCCATAATGAGCTGTTTTAGTAGTTGTTTCAACTGTGCCGTTAGTGTCAAGTTCGAATGTTACAGTATAGTCGATATAATCGTATTCAACTGTAATAGTCATATTTTTTGTAAATTCAGTTGGGTAAGCTGACCAGCCTGTAAACTCGTAAATATCGCCACTCATCACATAATCTGGAACCTCTGTCATGTAAAATTCTTCACCCACAACACCAGTATATGTTTTGTATGCTGTGCTACTTTCTTCGCTATAGGCAAATGTAATAGTACAAGTTTGCTCCCAAACAGCTGTTGCTGTTATGTCGCCAGTTACTGTAAAGCTATCGCCTACTTCGTAAAGGGTATCGCCTATCTCCCAGCCTTTAAACACATAAGTATAGTCAGCTGTTTCAACATTTTCTTGACTTTCTACTGTAATGTCTGTGCCGTAGTCCACATCTTCTTTGTTTTCTAACTCGCCGATATCATCACTGAAAGTCACTGTGTACTCTCTGGCTTCTGTGCTGTATTCAAGGTAAATGTCAATGCTTGTAGCACCCATGTTTGTGTAGTAACCAGTATAAGTTGTTATAGTTTCATCTGTAATAGTTGGTTCTTTTTCATAAGCATACCAATCATTTACAAAGTCTTGATAATCATTATATATGCCTTCAAAACTATCAACAGCTACATAATTAATCACTCCGTCTGTTTTACTGTAAACTTTAGCTGAATACTCTATTTCTACTTTTTCGTAAACTGCTGTGAATGTCATATTTTCTTGAGAATATACAGTTATATCACCAATTGAATACTCATTTTCGTCTTGGTCTTGCCAGTACGGAATATCATAATAATATGAAAGTTCATCGTCTATTGTTGGCTCTACCAATGCAAGGTAGAACAAACTTGGTTGCATTGCATAGTCCTTTAGCACATACATACTAACAGTGTAATCATCAATAATTGTAACATCACGATATTCATATGAATAGCTTGTTTCAATAGTATCAATAGCATTTGCAAGTTCTGTTTCGTCAAAAGCTACTTCACCTGAACTTACTGTCATTTCATAGAATGTTTGATAATACGGTGTAATGCTTAGGCTGTCATAATAAGTCGTATATGTTCCAGTAAAGTTAGACATTGTATCGTCTATTTCGTCTTCTGCAAAATAATACTTATATTCATTATCGCCATAAGAATATGCCCACATAAAGTCTTTTGCTATTCCACTGTCAAGCTCTGCATTATCTTCCAAAGCATACTGCTGTAAAATAGTGGTAACTTCTTCTGGAATATCTGCCATATATTCTACTTCGTACTCATATTGATTTCCTAAGTAATCTTCTATATAAATAGTATAAGTACATGTTTCATAAACAGCAGTATAAGTTACATCTTTATTAGTACAAGGTAGATTGCAATTTCCGTCTTCATCTATAGTATAATCAACTTCGCCGTCGCCGTCTGCGTCCCAACCAGCAAATGTTTGGTAAGATTTAACACTATAGGCATAGTATGAACCATAAGACGGAGCTTCGTTATAACCTAATTCTTCGGTATGAGTTACAGTAGAGTTTGTTACATAAGTAACTGTGTAATCATCTACATCATAATTAGCAATATAAACCAAATTAGCATCATTATAATAACCCAAAAATAGTTTTGCTTGGTTTATAGCATCCGATTTAGTCCAGCTTTCATCACTAACAGAAAAACCTGTTTGACCAACTATATAATTTTGTGGGTCTATACTTACATCTGTGTAAACAGCTGACAAATTATTATAATCTATATCATAAATCGTTGTATAGTCGCTAGTATTATAAAGCGATACACTTTCGACTGTGTAGAAACTACCGTCTTCTACATTTATGTCAGGAATTTCACCGTTAGTTACTGCTAAAACATCATAAGTATAAACACCGTTATCAAGATAAACATAAGCAATATATGATTGTCTTTCTTCGGCTGTTACAGTATAGGTTGTATCCTCTGTCATATAATTATCGGTTGGGTCTATATCCCATGTGCAGTAATCTGATAGATAAGTTCCCATTCCGTCGTCATAGAATTTATAAACTTCGTCTAAAGCATATTGCTGAATTAACTCATCACTTGCATTTGCATAAATATCAAAATATCCTGTTTGAGTGCCAGCGACAGAAGTTCTAGTACCTAAAGTGATAAGTTCTCCGTCGGTAGTTTCAAATTGGAAGGTAGCTGTGTAAGCTTTGCCAACATTTGAAGCATCAAAACCGTCGGCAACCCATATACATTCAACATCGCCTGCATCACGGAATGTGCTTAAGGTTGTGCTTAATTGGTCACCACAATAAGTTATAGTTAAACCTATATCTTCTGCATACAGGTCGCCACTGCTACCAATATAATAATCTTCGTATGTAATGCTAGTATCAAAGTAATCTGTAAGACGTAATTCACCATATACTTCGTAATAGTTAGAATATAGGTTAAATTCATCTTGGTCAAAGATTATATTAGGAATCCAGTCGCCGTTTTCATCACACACATAAGTTGTTCTTATGTATGGAATGTCAGTAGTTTCATACACACCAAATCTATTACTTTGCTCTATAGGCATTACTACAATATCACCAGATGTAATGTCCAAATATTCGCCGTAATAAGTTGGCAGTATGTCGTATATACTGGTGTATTCCCCTGTTAGCACACCATAACTTAATTCAGCGTTATGAGTTTCGTCCGCCAACTCTAGGTATACATACTGGTTACCAACCGATAGGAATGGAATTTTTATTTCCACAATCGACCATTCGCCCTCGGCTTCAAACAAGTTTGACCTTGCAAATATATATGACTCTATATACAAACCCATCTCCATATATATACCACCACTTAGGCTTTGGCTCGTACCACCACTATAATATTGTTTTACATAATTATAATGTAAATATCCGTATATATCTATATATGCACCAAATTCAAAACCAGCACCAACTTCTCCAACATTTTTTAAAAATGCCATTGATACAGAAATTTCAGATTGCATACCAGCTTTTAAACCTATATAACCACAAGCATACAAGTCAAAACTATAACCTGCTGGACGCATTTCTTCTGAATAAAATTCAATGTCTTGTGTTCTGGTAGAGCCTACAACTCCAAATTTTTGAGAAGTAATATAAGAGAACTCGGTTTGTAAACCAGCTGCGAAGTCTATGCTTACTACAAAGTTAAAATATATATTAATATCAAAAACATAAGCAACATTAAATGAACCAGTTGCTATTGGAGCGTTAAAAAGTTCTATAGAGTCGCCTTCGTTTTCAAGAAGTGCTAACATACGAGCAACTATATTATCGTTTTCTTCTTCTAGCTCATCATCTGTCAAAGCTTCTGATATTGTGCTTGCTATTTCTTTTGAAATGTCAACATATTCTGAAATATCTGGCACTTCGTCAGCACTAGCATCGAAGTCTGAACTTGACTCTGGTGTGTCTGGATTTTCTTCTGTATCATCAGAAAATTCTGCTGAACAAACAAGAATTTCAAAACCAATGTCAGTTTCTGACTCTAACCACACATAATAATGGAAGTCAGCTGAAGATTCGTCATAGCTTTCACTTTGGCTGTAAAGTCTACCAACAAATGACTCTGTAATATCGATAGTAGCATCTATATAAACACCGTTGTCAAGTTTTACCGCATAATTTACTTCAACTTGAATACCAAAACATTCATCGCTAATATCATTAAAATCAACAAAATTGTCATTTTGCATTTGCCCTATTGTAACTGTAACAGTTAGACCGTCATAGAGTTTATCAAGCGTGATTATTTGGTTTTCTGATGTGTTATTAAAATATACATTTTCAGATAAAGTATCACTTGTAGACATAGAAGATATAGAATTTTCAGCTTCTACTAAAGCGTCCATATCTATGGTAAATGCCTGTGTTCCGTCACCAAGGCTTGTAACGGTTTCGTTTTGTGACAAAGCGACAGCAAGCATGTATGTAAGCTCAGCTACACCTTCACTTTCTTTTATTTCCTTTGCCATAGCTACTGTATCTAGGTCAGCAAGCATATCGCTAACAGAGAATTCTTCCGAAGTATAAATATCTACCGAAGAATATATATCATCATATTCACAGCCTATATATGAGAATGAGCAGTTACCGTTTTCGTCATAATCAACTGATGTTACTTTTATTGCTCCATATTGTGAAACATCGTCACCATTTTGCAAAATAATAATATCGTCAACTTCTATTTCTGTTTTATTGTCAATTAATATACTATTAAAAATAGTTTCCAAATTTTCACTTGTAGCACTTGCATAACCCATTACTAATTCTTCATCAGTATTAGTAATAGATAAAAGGCTTTCATCTATTTCAAAAAATGTTGCGTCTTCTTTGTATTCTACAATTTCTACTTCTTCTTTATAAATAGAATATGTTAAAGTAGTGATTACATCAAGGTTATAGCCATCTTTAGTTGGCGAAATAAGTGTTACACCTTCTAAAAATACAACTTCATACATACTGCCCTCATCATATCCACCATCTGCTGTAATGGTGTAGTTATTCCCACTTGAAGTCACTATGTATTTAACATCTATGCCTGTCACTGAACTTGAACCAAAAACTTCAGTTATTTGCACATAGCTTGAAAGGTTAGAACTGGTGATTTTCTCTTCGCTATAAACTGTAAAGCTAAAAGTTGTAGCTTGGTCAAGTAAAGCCATTTCTGTGCTTTCAAACTCCGTGTATTCAATTTCATCTTCTTGGAATTTTGCGTAAATTGTTGTATCTTCGTTTATAGTATCTTCTGGGTTAAAAGTTTCTGTAAAACTTATGTCAGTATACCAGTTATCAAAAACTGCTCCGTCAAGAACTGTATATGGCACATAACCTAAAGCAGTGCCTTTTTCTATAGTAACAGAACTAACTTCGCTACCCTCGCCAGCGTTAAAACTAAGTGTAACAGTGTCATCTTCATCTGTTTCTGTATAGTCATAAGTTATTTTAGCTTCAACTATATTTTCTTCACCATCGATCAAAATAGTTTCAGAAACTGTAAAACTCTTAGTTGTTACATTGTCAGTAGTACTTGCACTTGCAATCATTGGCGAATTAGTATAAAAAATTGATAAAGCCAAAATCAAAACTAAAAATTTTATATTTTTAAGCTTTTTGTTTTTAATACTAATAAAAATCAAACCAGCAATAGAACCAACAGCCACTATCGCCCAAAGATAGGCAATAGAGGTATCACCTGTGCTTGGGGTATCTTCAGTGCTTGGGGTATCATCTGTATAAGAATTCTCTTTTATAACAGTAATTTCATTTGTAACACTTTCGCCTGCTAAAAGTGTTACACTCTCCTGTAAAGTAGTTCCACTTGTCACTGAAACTCCACTTGGTAAAATTATTTCTGTCGTTACATTTTTGACGTCATACGTGTTAGTGTTTTCAACTGTCAAATTCACATCAATTTCTTCGTCTAAATCGTAACTTTCTTTATCTACCGAAAGCGTAGCCACAATCCCATCTTGGCTATTTGTGCTTTCTGCAAAAGCCGTAATGCTCATATAACTAGAAAAAATAATTATCAAAGTAAGCATAATCGGTAAAATTCGTTTTTTCATTATTTAACCTCCCTTATTTTTTAAATTCATACATATAATTGTAAAAATAGCTCCTAAAACAAACATCACCACAGCTATCGTTGCATAGATAGATATGTTATCAAAGGTGTGAAGTGTCGCCCCATAGCTAACTTGAGATTGAACATGATGTGGGATTTCTATTTCGATTATTTTGCAAACAGAAATAAACAAACTCACGATAAAAGCAACTGTATATAAACAATTCCTTTTTATCATATGACTTATTTTTTTATCCGTAACAATTTTCGCTCTTAAAATAACTTCATTTACAATCACATCATTGTTCTTCATAGTTATGACCTCCTTTAAACAGTCTTCCTTACTATATTAGAGTCTAAAAAACAAAAAAACTCTCACTTAAAATTAAAAAATATTATCAAAAGGTAAAAAAATCAGGTACACTCGTTATAATTAGAATATAAGTTAACCTCTATCATTCAGTTAGTTTTTCGTTAAATGTGCAAAACCTGTTAAAATTGGTATTCTTAATTCTCTCAAAATCCCTTTAACTAACGGCTTCACCGAAGGCTGTAACAACAAAATCAAAGTTTTTAAACGTAATGCCTATGGTTACAGAAACTTTAAGCTTTTTAGAAACCGTATCCTTTTTATGTTCGACAAATAATTTAACAAAAAAAGATGTCAACTTTTCAAAAGCTAACATATTTCATATCTTTTCTATTTTAATGTAACCCAACTATTGACATTGAGACAGTTCTAATTATACCTATTGACATTTAGGCAAAAGAAAAAGCCTAAGTATTTCTACTTAAGCTTTTTGGCTCCCTCTGTTGGACTCGAACCAACGACCCTGCGGTTAACAGCCGCATGCTCTACCATTTGTATATAAAAACTACGGAAATAGTCAAATCATTACATCCACTTTTTTTCACTGTGACTCCACTTACTATTTAACGGTATTTGATTTGTTATTGCATTTACTACTGGATTTAAGAATTCTTTAATCAGCTCAAGAGCCGAATTAAATTCAACAAGCACCATAGCTTTTTTCTTTTTGATAAATGAATTCCACCTTATTTGTCTATTCTTATCTAAGGTAAAATCATTTTCAAAAGCTACTATATCATCAAACCCTGTATTTCTATGTGTAAAAGTTTCCTCTATTGATTTCTTTAAAATTTCACCTTCAAAATCATAATTTGTGGCTAGTATGTATATATCATAAAAATCCTTATATCGACTGTTGACATAGCCTAATTGAACAAAAGCTTCAAATTTTTCAGCCACTACTGTATATATCGAATACGCATATAACTGTGCTTCATCCATATCTAATATTGCTGGGAATTCAATTGGAACACGTTTAGGATAAATCGCATCTCCAAAACCTATATCCATTGTTACTCTTAATCTTGTCTTGTCTAAATATGCCATAACCGAAACGTTAACACCGTGATATTCTTTAAACTCTGTTATTAATGTCACTTCTAAGCTTTCTAAATCAAAAATTAAAGCATCGTCTTGCTCAACCATAAAAATCTCTGAAAAAATTTCTCTCATCTTTTCAGCATCGTTATCTAATCCTTTTGCATGTAAATCTACATCCGTGGTTGCTCTAGCAAAATCTCCGTCAAAAAGTGCATATAAAAGAATACCTCCTTTTAATGTAAATTGATTTGAATATGACGATTTTGAAATTCTATATATCGCTCGTTCTAAACCATACATAGTTAAAACATCTTGAAGTATATAATTGTTGTTTTTAGCATAATTTTTTAATTTATCTTTAATTGATTGTGCATTCATCAGAGCAGAACCTCCAAATAAGTTTCTATTATTTCTTTACATTTTAATTTCTCAGCATATCGGTACAATTTATTTATATTTCTATCAGGTCTTTTTAAATAATTAACAAGAACTTCTTTAGTTTCTTCTATACCTACTTTTTGTCTATAATATACGATATCAACAACTGTCTTTTCAATGTCAAAAATTTTGATTTTTTCACCACATTCTTCTATTTCGCTAATTCCTATTTCTAGTCTATAATTATCATAATACCACAATTTTATATTAGGCCAGTCTGGCAATGTTGAAACATAACGCTTACTTTTAACAGCTATATCAATACTGTCAGGTCTATATGTTGTAAGCTCATAGTATACTGCTGCAGTAAGCAAACATATAATTCCGTCAGGTACATAAGCATACACATAAATAAAATCAGAATCACTGCCATTATAAACCTTATTTTCATAGGTGAATTTATTAAGTTTTTCTAGCATACCAGAAGATACCATATTTCTAACTTTATAATTAGAAAACCCAAGATTATTTAGTTCCTTTAGTGAAAATATTTTTTTATCTGTAAGAATACTGTTGTCCATTTACTATCACCTCTACCATCTATATTATATAGTATACCAATTTTTAAGCAAAATATCAAGAATTTTTTGATTGAAATTAGGTAACTTTTCAAATCTACCTAATTTCAATCAAATTTTATTATTTCACACCATAAAAAACTGTTCGTAATCAGTATTAAACTCTATGCTTAGCTCATATCCTCTGCCAAATTCTATTCTTGAGATAAGTTGACAGATTATCATTTTCTTTTGTTCGTTTGAGGCTTCAGAGAACTCATCTGACCACGTTTTAAACTGGGTGTAGTAGTGGTCTAGTTTCTTTGTCATCAGTTCTCCGTCGAGTATTTTCATTTCCATATCTGTAAGTTTTTGGTCGTTTTCTCTTATTTGTGATTTTGCTGATTCTATCGCTTCTGATAACATTTCTGGTGAGAATGTACTCTCACCCATTAATGATTTTGAGATTTCATCTGTTAATCCTTTTAGCCTTTTTCTAAGTTTTTCGGTTTCAGTTGCTAGTTTTTTCCTAGCTGTTTTGCTTATACTAATTTCTCTTTGATATCTTCGTTCTAGTGCTATGCTTTTAGGTGTGGTTTTTATTTTACCTAAATAGTCACATACGATTTCACTTACTGTGTCATCAACTTTTGTTCCAACATAAGCAACTTGACCTTTGCATGATGTGTTATTTTTAGTTTTACCTGTGCAAATATATCTTTGTTTTCTAACTTCATAAATGCTTCCATCTTTTCTTTTATATTTGTCGATATAGCTTGTGGCATTCATTCTCGCTCCACAGCTTGCACAGAATATATTGCCTGATAGCAATGTTTTTCCTTTTGTATTTTTAGCGATATGCCTTTTTTCATCTTCTTTATGTGAACGTTGTATAATTATTTCTTGTGCTTGATTAAATAAATCCTCGTCTATTATTTCAAGATATTCGAGTTTTTCAGAGCATGCATCTCCATTATGAATATATCCACAGTACATTTTATTCTTAAGTATTCGGTTGATTGTGTTGCACTGAAACTTGCTTCCATTTGCAGTTTTAACACCTAAATTATTTAGATATTCTGCCATTCTGTATGAGCCATAGCCATTTTTTACAGTCATTTCAAAAATCATTCTAACATATTTTGCCTTTTCTTCGTTAACTGTTATGTCCGATAATTCTTTGCCTTTTTTGTTAAGTCTGCCACTTTTTACAAGCTCATAGCCTAGAGGAATTACACCACCTGTGTACACTCCTTCTTCTGTTAATTGTTCAAGTCTGGTTTTAACTCTCATCGATGTTTTTCTGCTTTCGCCACCAGCTTGCCAGTATCTCATAAAATTTATTAAATAATCTGCTTCGTTATCAAATCGCTGTTGACCTTCTTTTGCACTCCAAACCTCGATACCCTGATTTACAAACCACTCTACTACAAAGGGTGTTTCGTTTTGTCTTCTGCCTAGTCTGTCGAACATAAAGACCAGCAATATATCGAATTCTTTTTTCTCTGCTGCTGTTTTTATGTCTTGAATTGCATCACGGTCTTCTGCAGAAACTTTAAATCCTGACACACCTTTTTCGTAGAATTCGCCTGTTATTATCCAATCGCCTTGACTTTTGGCAAATTCTTTACATGCTGTTTTTTGCATTGGTATGTCATCTTGGTCAACTTGTCCTTTTGTAGATACTCGGTATAATGTAAATACTCGTTTCATAAGTTTTCCCTCTCTTTCTGTTCTTCTGTGACACAAACACTATCACACAAAGTCATATATATCTAGCGATTTTTAATTATTTAACAATAAGTTATCATTTTATATTGGTGCATTTCCGAACACTCTTTTTTCAAAAACATCGGTTAAAATGTATTCAATTTTCTTTTGTATATCTGGGTTGGGATTCTTTGAAAAAGATAAATGAACTAAGCATCCATTTACATTTTTGCTGACAACTTGGGATTTATCTTTTTTAATTTTTTCCATATTTACCTCAATCCAAAGCTATATATAAGCCTTGTTCACTTTCTTAATTTAATTAATATTTTTAGTAACTCATGCCAGTAATTTTGTGGCCTAAAGCTTCTTCTCTTTGTACTTTTTGGGCAAAGGCTTTCTTGTCCATTTTGTGGAAAGTCGGTTTTTCTTCCTTGATAATTTGGTCACTGAATAGTTTTTCTAGGTCGTATAAAACCTTTGAAACTCCGTCTAAAACTTTAGCAATGTCAATTTCTTGCTTTTGATCTAACTGCATTTTATCCACTTCGGCAATTATCATATTCTTAATTGACTTAAATTCGTGTTGCTTGGAAAGTGGTAATGTCACAATGTGGTGGTCCGTATAGTGACATGATATTTCTTGCTTAGTTTCACACCAAAACTCATAAGTTTCTTTTACAGATTTATTTTTAGATATTAAATCTACAATTTCGTCCACCAATTTTTTAGTAGGCTTCGGCAAATATCCGTAAGTCTTTTTGCCAGTTTGATTTTCAAGTTTCTTTTTAAGTTCTGTAATTTTAAACACTAATTCAGGCTCTAAGTTTACATTTCCATTTAAAACTTCTGCGAAAATCTCACGACATTTCTCTTTGACTTCTTGCCTTTCCATACTTTGCCTTTGATAAACTTGCTCCATTTCCAAGGAAAAAACTTCTTTTACCACTTGAGATTTAAACTTTTCTATGCCTTTCGTGGTTAAATATCCCTCGTTTGGGTCTTTTGAAAAGACTACCATGTGAACGTGTGGGTGGTATCCTTCGTTGTGAAAAGCTCCGTACCAACACAGATTATCAATGTTTATTTTATAGTAATCTGCGATTTTTGGAGCGATTTCACTTAGCATATTCTTCCAAGCTGTGCCATTATCAAAACCTGTATTTATTGCATCTTCACGAGTTAAAGAAATTATTGGCATCCAAATTCTGCCCTTATGCCTTCCCACTTGTTCCATTACTTTTGACAGGGTAATCGGTGTATCGCCACTTGTGAAAAGTCCGTGATTTACGAACTTTTCTGCACCTTTTCGCTCTGACATATACTCAACATAGCCCTGAATATTTTTCTCCACGCCCTCACGAGTGCCTATATAATTCATCAAGTTTTTGCCATAAGCTCCCTTGCCATTTTGAATATAATTGGATTTTAAAATTACTTTTGGCATAAATTAATCTCCTTTTTGGAACGCATAAGCTTGCTCAAAGCTAATTGCTCCATTGCTATTTATAACTTCACTAAGGCATCTTTGCCTTGACCTTTCCATAGATTGTTCTGAAATATTAAGGTCATAAGCTATTAAATTCAGCAACATATTAAGTTCTCTCGTGTTGTGAATTAGCTGTCTTGACATTCGAGTTTCGCTGTTTTGTATTATCCCTTTCATCTCACCAATTAAGATATCAGAGATATATTTGCTTGAGTTTCGACAATTTTTATAGCCAATATAGAACTCAATAGCCTTTCTGATAAATTCGCTTTGATTTTTCATATCATCTTTTTTTACATAATATTCGATAGTTGGTGTAATTTCGCTATCGAGCCATACGGTTGTTCTTTCTTTCATTAAATTCTCCTTTTCATTGTGGATATCACTTACAGCACCTAACAAATGGCTTGAAATGGGGGTTTGTTGGGGGTTGGATATCACATGTGATGTCACCTTTTCTAAAACGTGTACCTACTCGTATTTCTCAAAACTCCCAAATACTGACCAAACAGGGGCATAGGCAACAACTCATAATTATGAGTCGCATATTATATTAGGAGAAATTCTGGCAAAGTGCATTAAAACATCGCAGTTAAACTTGCGTTTTTCAAGATGTTTTTGTGTGCTTTGCCGAAATTTACACAATATAAGATGTGTGCTTAGAATTGTGAGTTGTTGCCTCTGGGTCGGCACTGCCGTCCCATGTATCTGTCGGTTGACCGACTTTATCCTGCTATTAATTATCCCAACGTAAACTCCTTTAAAATTGTCCTTGTTTAGCTAACTTTTTCGTAGTTTACATTGATGAGTTCAATCAGCCTTGCACCGTTACTTCTTCGAGTGGTACTCATAATTCCGTTCTTCTCTAGGTTACTAGATAACCGTTTGATATTTTTGGAAAGTTTTTTGTTTGTAAAAACTTCTTCATTATTTTTATTAAGGTGGGTTGCAAGTTCAGTTGCTGTTCCAATAAAATTTTCTTTGTCTAACATAAAATTACAAATGGTTTTTAGAAATATTTTATTTTCCAAAGTGGTTTCGCTTTCGCTGTCAGCTATAACTTCCCACACGTTATCTTCGTTTCGTTTTAACTCAAGTTCACGGCTTAAAACATCTCTACCTAACATTTTTAAAGCTGCATATTCGTTACCACGTTCACTTTGACTTAAAGTAAACATTGTATCAACTGCACCTTGCAGTCCAGTCGAACCAGTTATCATATCGAAAATATCTTTTGACTTTGTTTTTCTAAAATGATGAATTAAAACTATAGCTATTTTATTTTCATCTGCGATTTTTTTAAGAATTCTTAAATCAGAATAATCATTTGCATAATTACTTTCCTTGTTATCAGGTCTTATAGTTTGGAGTGTGTCAATAATAATCAAATTTGTATTCTTGTTATCTGTAATAAAATTTTGGATTTTGTTTTCAATTTCTCCACCTAATTTACATGAGTCAATACAAAAATATACATTGCTCGGTGCATCTTCTGTGATGTCGATTAATCTATTTTGAATACGAATTTCGTTATCTTCAAAACAGAGATACAAAACAGTTCCTATGTTGCTATCAAAATTCCAAACCTTTTCACCTTTTGCAATTTGAACGCTAAGCCAAAGTGATAACCAACTTTTACCTATTTTAGATTCGCCAGCTAGTAGCGACAAACCTATGGGTAGGATTTCGTTAACAACAAAAGGAATTTGCTCAATTTCTTTTTCCAATAATTCTTTTCCTGTGATTGTTTTAAATTTTTGCATAATGTACCTCGTCTTTCTTTTTTTAAAAATTTTGTATAAAAAAATACCACCTACGTTTTTACACGTAAGCGGT
>JAWXUM010000011.1:0-62986 GCA_044432645.1 Clostridia bacterium
GTGCTCGTCCGTGGATAAAACAAAAAGTTTTGTCTTGTTTTGTGTAAAATAGAGAAATATTTTTATTAATTTTATAAAAGCACTAAATTAACATCTTGATTTCGGACGAGCACAGCTCGTCCCTACCATTTTAAAAATATATTTTCGGTATTTTACACAAATACAAAACCTTTTTCGACAAGCTGAAACGCCCAAAAAGGCGTTTTTTGTTTTCTACAGTATAATTTGCTAACTACCCAACAAATGGTCGATAAATTGTTGTGCTGTTCTTCCCGATTTTCCACCGTGGCTAAGTTCCCACTTATTCGCTAGTAAAAGAAGTTCGTCTTCTTCTATTTTAATTCCGTTTTTAGCAGCTAAAGCTTTTACTATTTCGTTAAACTCTTTTTTACTAGGACCATTAAAGAAAATAGATTCGCCAAACCTTGCTGAAAGTGAAAGTTTTTCTTGAACCGTATCAGAAGAATGCAAATCGTCACGGCGACCTGCTTTATCGCCAAATTCTTCACGAACAAGGTGACGTCTGTTAGAAGTTGCATAAATAAGCACGTTTTCAGGCTTTTTCTCAAGTCCACCCTCAATAACGGCTTTTAAATATTTGTATTCAATCTCAAATTCTTCAAAAGATAAATCGTCCATATAAATGATAAATTTATAGTTTCTGTTTTTAATTTGAGAAATAACATCATTTAGATTTTTGAATTGATGTTTGTAAATTTCAATCATTCTAAGCCCTTGAGGATAATAATAGTTCAAAATTGCCTTAACCGAAGATGATTTTCCTGTACCAGCATCGCCAAATAGAAGACAGTTGTTAGCTTTTTTACCCTGCACGAAAGCCTTTGTGTTAGCGATAAGCTTTTGTTTTGGAATTTCATAACCCACTAAATCGTCTAAATGAACATGTGCAATATTTGTTATTGGAACAATTTGAGTTTCTTCGTTTTTAGTTTCAATTCTAAAAGCTTTATGTAAACCAAACTTGCCAACTCCAAAATCTTTATAAAACTTAGTTAATGTTTCTTTAAATTCTTCTACAGAATTTGTTTTAGCAAGCTCTATTGACAAGTCGCAAATTCTGTCCCTAATTCTTTTGTTAAAAATTTTCCTTGTTGTTTTTACATTTTCATAATTTTCTATCAAAGAAACAAAAGGAATATTCAAGTTCTTTTCAATTTCTGTAAAATCGTATACAAATAAAGTTCTAAAAAATTCTAGGTCATGCAAAACTATATTGTTTATGCTGCCGTTTACATTTCCTTGAATTTCGCAAGCTTTGCTATACACATTTTCGCTGTTGACAAGTAAAAATGTTAAATACACTTGCCAAAGGTTTCCGTCAAAACCGTGAGTGTCGGCAAGTTCGATAATTTTGTGCAAACAAGAATAAATAACTCCTCTTTTCTCTTCGTTTTCAAAACTATTGTCCCCACTGCTTTCTATTATAAAAGACATATCGCTAATTACATCGCCGTAATTAAAATCGCCATATATCATAAGTTCATTTAATTTCATATTATATGTTCCTTAATAAATACTTTAGTTTTTTCAAGTGTATCTGTATAATATTCCTCAATATTATGAAACGAATGTTTACAGCCTTCATAGCTTACAAACTCAAGGTTATTGCCGTATTTTCTATATTTGTCGGCGAATTCTAAAGTTCTTTGATAAGGCATAACTGTATCTTCTGTTCCGTGAAAAATAATAATGTCAGGTAAATTTTTTGTTACATGATGATAAGGCGAATAGACAACTGGTTTAAACGATTGTTTGGTTGATGCGTCACTCATGAAACCTTTTTCCGTTGTATCTACAACAGGATTGAAACATACAAGACCACGAACATTAAAGTTGTTTTTTACATTATTAAACATAACGCTGGCAATAGCCAAGTGTCCACCAGCACTGCCACCACCGTAAAACACATTATTTATATCGATTTTAAGTTCTAAAGCGTTATCACTTAAATATTTAAGTGCATAAAACGCATCTTTCATAGCATAATCAAAAGTTGTACCGTGTTTCGAATACACTCTATAGTCAACTATAGCAACAACATAGCCAAGTTTTTCAAGTTCTAATGCATGAGGTTTAAAACGATCCATATTACCGTTCATCCAGCCACCACCAAAAAAGAACACTACTAATGGTGCTTTTTTATCATTAGCTGTAAAAAATTTTATCAGCATATCTTTATCATCTTCTGTTTTATAATACAATGCTTTTTCCATATAAATTCACCTTTATACAAAATTTTAGGGACGAGCAAATTGCTCGCCCCTGATTTTTCATTTTAATTAGTTATCTATTAATTTGTCGCCGTCGCTCCATGAGTAAAGTTTACGAAGTTCTGCGCCAACTTCTTCAAGTTGATGTTCTGCATTTCTTCTTCTCATAGCTTTAAAGTGTGGTGCTTTAACAGCGTTTTCTGTTAACCAATCTTTAGCAAATGTACCATCTTGAATGTCTGTAAGTACTTTTTTCATAGCTTTTTTAGTTTCGTCTGTAACAATTTTAGGGCCAGTGATATAATCGCCATATTCAGCAGTATTTGAAATTGAATATCTCATACCAGCAAAACCTGATTGATAAATAAGGTCTACTATAAGTTTCATTTCATGAATACACTCAAAGTATGCACTTTCAGGCTCGTAACCAGCTTCAACAAGAGTTTCGAAACCAGCTTGCATTAAAGCAGTAACACCACCACAAAGAACAGCTTGCTCGCCAAATAGGTCAGTTTCTGTTTCTTCTCTGAATGTTGTTTGTAGAACACCTGCTCTTGCGCCACCAGTAGCAAGTGCGTAAGCAAGTGCCATTTCGTGTGCTTTGCCTGTTTCGTTTTGATGAACAGCAATTAAAGATGGAACACCTTTGCCAACTAGGTACTCACTTCTAACTGTATGACCAGGGCCTTTTGGAGCAATCATAGTAACATCAACACCTTTTGGTGCTACTATTTGACCAAAGTGAATTGCAAAACCATGAGCGAACATTAACATGTTGCCTTCTTCTAGGTTTGGCTCGATAGATTCTTTATAAACTCCACCTTGAAGTTCGTCGTTGATTAAAACCATAATAATATCAGCTTTTTTAGAAGCTTCTGCAGTTGTGTAAACTTCAAAACCTTGAGCCTCAGCTTTAGCCCATGATTTACTGCCTTCGTAAAGACCGATAATTACGTTACAACCTGAATCTTTTGCGTTAAGTGCATGTGCGTGACCTTGGCTACCGTAACCGATAACAGCTATAGTTTTGCCCTCTAATAATGATAAGTTACAATCTTCTTGGTAAAAAATCTTTGCCATTTTCTTTTCCTCCTATATAATGCGCATAAAAGCGTATAATACAATAATTTTTTATATTATATCACAACTAAAATAATTTATCAAGTTGAATTGTTAAAATATTAAAAGTAATATAATTAAAATACTAAATATTTTTGAAGTTTTAACAAATTGCATAAAGCAACCAATGTTTATTACATCATATATTGATGAATTTTACTATACAAAAAAGAGAGGAATTTTTTCCTCTCTTAAATTTTGAAATTAAACTAACAACAAATAGAATAACACTATAACTAGTCCTATACCAGCAAAAAGTAATCCGTATGATAAACTAGCAGAAATCATTCTTCTTCTAAGTGCTGAATTTTCTTGATATATTTCTAAAGTTTTTGCATAATCATGTTTTACATTTCTGTTGATTTTAGTTGCTAAATAATCAAGTTTTTTACCAAAAGCATAACTGAAATTATGGCTAATTAATTGGTCTTGGGTAATTCGAGGTTTAAATCCTATTGCTATTAACAATTCGATAAACCACCAAGTTACACTTGATAAAAGGTGCGAAATTGAAACCACTATTGTGAAAACCAACTTGAAAACTATATCAATAGCTTTGTAGTCGAAAAATTCTGGAACTTTATAAAGATTTTTTACAAGACCAAACACATCAAAAATTTTCTCGCCAAACAATGTTGAAAGTCCAGTTAAAAATCTTGGAATTATCTCTTGTACAACTGGTCTGTAAACAGTGTTTTCAAGTGAAAATTTTGTATTGTTAATATCAATATATTTTTCGTCTTTAGTAATTAGGAACTTTTTAATTATAAAGAAGTAAATCAAAGCACCTATTGTAAGGCTGATAACTGCGCCTTTCAAATTTGTAAAGTTAAAGTAATGCATTTCAAGTTCTGTAGTATGCACATGTAGCACTTCGATAGCGCTTGCAGCAAGAGCTTGAGCAGTTTGAGCTGGGAAAAGTCCCATAGCGACTGCCATTACGGCGATTACTGCAAAGAAAGCACTTGTAATTACAGGAACTTTTACTTTTACAGCTTTGTCGTTTTTAGCAAACAGAACCATTCCAATTTTTAGCATATAAGCAGCTGTTAAACCACCAGCAACTAAGAAAAGTACATCGCACACACCTAAATAAAAGGCAGAATGCAAAAGATTTTGTTCTACTATACTTTCGTGTAGTAAAGTTTTACTTATATAGCCACTGCTTATAAAAGGTACACCAGCTAGGCCAGCTGCAGCAATTACGAAAACTGTTCCAATAAATGGATTTTTTCTTGCAATACCTTTAATGTCATCGAATTTAGTAGAGCCAACATTGTAAACCAAAATAGCACATATTCCAAATAAAATAACTTTGAAAAGTGAATGGTTAAGCATATGTAAAACAATGCCCATTGCTGCAATTGTGTTATGTTCGCCCATAATTGCAAGCATTGCAATACCAACAAAGATAAAACCAATTTGTGACATAGAGGAATACGCTACAGTTTTTTTCATATCGTTTTGACAAATAGCGCATATACCACCCCAAAGCATGGTGATAAATGCAAATACCATAAGAACTTGACCAAAGCTTGCATCATAATAGAATATATTAACGCTTAGTATTACTGCACCAAAAACACCAGTTTTTGAAAGTATTGCAGAAAAAACAGCTGTTAATGGGCTTGGACAAATGGTGTAAGTATCAGGTAGCCAAATATGTAGTGGATACACACCAGCTTTGGTGCAAAAACCAACTAAAACCAACGCACCAGATATATAAAGGTTGCTCATATTAGCATTTTCTGCGGCTTCATGCATAAGGCTAAACTCCAATGTTTGAAGTTCGTTATAAAGCAAGAACATACCTAAAAGCATTAGCATACCAGCGATAATTGATACAAACAAGTAGAAGTTAGAAACTTTTTTTACGTTTGCATCATCACTTTCAATTACAAAACCATATGAAGCCATAGACATAATTTCGAAAAAGAAGAACAAAGTGAACAAGCTACCACTTAAAAACACACCGATAGTTCCAATAAATGTGGCTATCATAAAGCCGATTAAACGCTTGCTAACACCTTTTAAAAGGCTTAAAGCGAAGCCGAAAATTCCAATTGTTAAAGCAACTTGGAGAAGTCTAAAAGCGTCTAGAGTAAAAGAAAACATTTCCATTTCGGCCCCTCCTTATATTAACCCAGTTGCTACTTTTGTCAAGTAATCAACTAGAAATTGTGAATTTACACCTAGAACAACTATCATAGCTGCAAAAATTCCTATAGGTATTCTCATCCAAAGTCCTGGAGTTTTCGCTTCCATAATTTCAACATTTTCCCTTGGGAAAAACGCCCTTACTACAATAAATACCATGTAAACAGCTACTAAAACAGCTGATGTGAAAAGTGCAGCAATCATCATATAACCTAAAACTCCACCTAAATTAATAGCAGCAGTAATGAGGTAATATTTGCTTATAAACCCTACCATAAGTGGTGTTCCCATAAGTGATAAGGAAGTAATGGCAAAACAAGTGAAGATAAACGGCATTTTTTTGCCCATACCCTCAAGCTGATTAACATATCTTGCATCTGTGTACTCCATAACAGCACCAGCGCAGAAAAACCCACAGATTTTCATAATTGCATGGAACAACATATGAATTAACGCTGCTAAAAAGCCTAGATGAGTCATTAAACAAACACCTAACAAAATGTATGAAAGGTTACTGATTGTTGAATACGCTAATCTTCTTTTAAAATGTTGTTCTTTACACGCCATTACAGAAGCATAAATAACTGTTATAAATGCAAGACTTAGCACTACAGCTTGTGCCCATGTGCCACGTAAAACATCAATGTCATAAACATAGAAAGTCATACGCATTATTACGAAAACACCAGCTTTAACAACTGCAACTGCGTGAAGAAGTGCTGTTACAGGGGTTGGCGCAACTGAAGCTGATGGCAACCAGCCGTGAAAAGGGAATATAGCTGCTTTTACTCCGAAACCTATAAAAGCTAAAACATAAGTTGTAAGAAGTATGTTATCTCCATATCCAACAAGTGCTGATGAATCTAATATTCCACCGAACACAAAGCCTGAACCATTACCGTAAACAAGTACAAAGACGATTGAAATAAAACCTATAGCTGCACCTGTGATTGAGTAAGTTAAATATTTTCTAGCAGCAACAACAGCTTCACGTTTTTGTGTGTGAAGAACAAGTGGAGTTGTTACCAAAGTTAAAAATTCATAGAATAAATAAAGTGTTAACGCATTGCCCGCAAACGCAATACCCACAACTACACCATAAGTAATTGTGTAAAAAGCAAAAAACATGTCTAGATTTTTTTCGTGTTTCATATAGTCAAATGCGTACATACTTGCAAGTGGCCACATAAATGAAACTAGCCCAGCAAAAATTGTGGATAAACCGTCAATTTTTAAAACTAAATTAACGTCATCTGTTATTTGTAAAAGCTGTAAGCTTTCTCTTAAATCACTGAAAAGCAATATGAAAGTTATAACTGAGTTCAGTGTAACCATTGTCATAACATAATTTCTTCTACCGTTGTATGTTTTTGGTCTTATTATAAATAAAGCCAAGCCACTTAATATTGGCAATACAATGGGCAAAAGTAACATCTCTTTAGGCATTAATATTTCCCCCTTACAATAAGCCGTTTACGATACTTGAAAAGAATTCGACCAACGGCGTTGAAAACACTCCTGTAACTACTGCAAGGACAGCCAAAATAATAAGTGGCAATGCCATTGTAAAGTTTATATCGTTTTTCTTTATAGTTTCATCTTTTTCCACCATGAAAAATCCATCAATTACTGGTGGGAAAAGATAAGCTGCTGTAAAAATAGCACTGCAAAGCAAGCAAATTGGACCAATTACAGAAAAGCCTGTAATGTCAGCTGCTATAGCGCCTGTTGCCAAATACCATTTACTTACAAAACCGTTTACTGGTGGAATACCAACCAAACCTAATGCAGCCACAGCAAAACAAACCATAGCAATTGGCATTTTTTTACCAATGCCTTTTAGAAGTTTTACGCTTAGGTTTCCTGTTTTATAAACTATAGCGCCGGCTACTAAGAATAGTGCAACTTTTAAAATTGCATGGAAAGTAACGTGTAACAATGCCCCAACAAAAGCTGTTGCATTTAAAAGTGATAGACCAAAAAGAACATAAGAAACTTGGCTTACTGTTGAGTAAGCAAGACGTTTTTTTAGGTTGTCTTGTTTAAAAGCCATAACTGAACCCATGATTACAGTTATAAGTGCAAGTGTCATCCATGTGTATTGAACCCATGTTCCACGTATAAAGTCAGCACCAAAAATATAGTAAACAACTCTTATCAAAGCAATTACGCCTGATTTAGTAATTATACCTGAAAGCACAGCACTTGCAGGACCTGGTGCAACGGGGTGAGCCTCTGGTAGCCAACCGTGAAGTGGGAACATACCAGCTTTTGTACCAAAACCTAATATTGATAACAGTGCCACTACTAACAAAATATCGTTATACTGTGAAACATCGCCAAACACACCACCAGCAGTAAACTCTAGTGTTGTACCATAAACATTTATGAAGAATATTGCTATAAGACCCATAAATGCGCCAAAAAGTGAATACATTAAGTATTTAAGTGAAGCAGCTACAGCTTGTGGTGTTCTTGAGTGAATAACAAAAGCTACAGTTACCAAAGTCATTGCCTCGTAAAAAACATAAAGAGTTAAAATAGAACCAGCATAATCTATTCCCATTAAAATACCATATGTCATTAAATATGAGCCAAAAAACTGATTTTCTCTTTCCTCGTGTTTAAAATATTCACAACTGAATATTCCTGTTAAAAGCCATATTAACGCTGTAAGCATAGAGAAAAATCTACCAACATCGTCAAGTTTGAAAATTATATCTAACCCATCTGCTAATTTACCAGCGTTTAAATATAAATCTCCTAAAAAGCAATTAGTAACGCTTAAAACTACGCTAACACCAAGTATAGCTAAAAAGATAACACGCATCAGCTTTGTTTTATTTAAGTTTTTAAGTAACAATACCACAAGTCCACCAATAATTGGAAGTGCTATCGGCATTATTAATTCTATATTTCCCTGCATATTCCCTTTACCTTTCTAACTTATGAAAATACGGACAAACCGTATTCGATTGAGTTAATTATTGTTTGAGCTTGTAGGCCTATGTAAAAGTTTATAGCACATAACCCTATCAAACTTGCTTTATATCTCCAAGATTTATCTGGTAAACCTCTGTCAAGTTTATTGTAGTTATCGCCTTTTGTGTAAATTCTTAAGAAAGTTTTTAGGAAGTACACTGCATTTAATATTGTACTAATAGCAAGTGCACCAAGTGTAACCCAAACCATTACCCCACCAGATGTAACAGCAGCTGTAGCGAATAATATTTTAGACATAAATCCTGCAAAAATTGGTATACCTACCATTGAAAGACAACCAACACCAAAAGCTATACCAGCAGGCATATTTCTGTAACCAGCGCCTGTTAAATCTCTGAACTTTTTGCTGTCACCTGAAACTTGTGTTAAACCAGCACCAGCAATAAATAAAACAGATTTTGAAGAAGCGTGAACTAAAATATGTAAAAGTGCAGCTATCATTCCAACTTCTGTACCCATACCAATACCCATGTAAATATATCCTATTTGAGCAACAGAAGAATAAGCTATCATACGTCTTAAATCTTTTTCTTTAATAGCATTTAAAGAGCCTACAATCATACCTATAACGCCAAAAATGAACAACACATTTAAAACGTGACTTTCACGAATAACGTCTATACCAATAGCTCTATACATTATTTTAATTAAAAGGAAAATATAACTTTTAGAAACTAAACTTGACATAATAGATGCTGTTGTACAAGTAGAGTATCCGTAAGTGTCTGGCACCCAAGAGTGGAATGGAAACAGTGCAGATTTCATTGCGATACCAACACAAATTAAACCAATTGTAACTTGAAGTGGTATAGCATACTCGCCTGTTTGAGAAAGAATTGCAATTGATTCTTGCATATTTGACATTAACAAGTGACCTGTAATGTCGTATAAAAGAGTTAAGCCAATAAGGAACAAACCAGAACCTAAAAGGCTCATAATCATGTATCTAATACCAGCAACTATTGTGTGTCCTTTTTGTCTTATAATAATAAGTCCACAAGTAACCAAAGTGTTAAGCTCTACAAATACATAAGCTGTGAACATATCGTTTGTGTAAATTAAAGCCAAAATTGAAGCTAATAAAAGGTTGATTAAAACATAATAATAATTAAGTTTTGAAATTTCAACGTCTTTTTCAGTGTGACGCATACCACCTAGCACACAAAATAGCATTATAGCACTGAAGAAAGTAGCCATTAAAGCTTCAAGCTCGCCTGCTCTAATCTCGTTACCCCATGGTGCTGAATAGTGTCCCATCATATATGTAAAATTAGCGCCTGTTGTAGCACAATACACAAATAAAATGGCAGATAAAACAACTGATAAAGATAAAATTGTTACACATAATTTTTTAGCTCGTACACTGTTTAAAACGGAGGAAATTATTCCACCAAACATGGCTAAAATTATTGTAAAAAAGGGAAAGTTTTGTATAAAATCCATCATGACACCTCTTTTGCATAGTGCATCATAATTTCGTCAAGGTTAAGTGTATTATAACGTCTATAAAGACGAATTGTCATAGCTAAAAGTATAGCTGTAACACTAACTGAAACTACAATACCTGTAAGAACAAGTCCACTTGGAATTGGATTTATATAATATTCGGTACTTGTAATACCGTCCACAATAATTGGTGCTTTACCACCTTCAATATAACCTTTAACTGCCAAAAACAAATAAACAGCTGTATCCATTATATTAAGGCCGATGATTTTTTTAATTAAGTTTTTGCTTAATAATAATGTTGTAAAACCGATAGCAAAAAGAACAACAGATATTGTTTCTTCAAAGTGTTCGGTTAATAATTGTTCAAAAAGTTCTAAATCTATAATATTTAAATTCATTTTATGACTATCCTTTCTTTTTCATTAAACGGTCGTTATTTACAAGTTTCCTTTTCTAAACATTGCATAGAATGAGTAGATAGTGCATGAAACAACTAAACCAACACAAATATTAAGTGGTAATATTAAACCAGCGCTTAATATTTGACCAGGTGTACCAGCTGAAATGAATGTTTCAATATGATTTGCTCCTGTAAAGAAAGAGTAGCTTTTTGCTAAGCAGTAAAAGCTTAACGCACCACAAGAAATCACTTTATAAACTGTTGAAGTAAAGAATTTTTCTGTTTTCTCAAACCCATAAGCATTTAAATAAAGCACTAGTCCAGCGCCTATAATAGCACCACCAGAGAAACCACCACCCGGTGAAAGGTGTCCGTTTACTATTACATATATACCATATAAAATAATAATAGGAGTTAAAATAGTAGCAGCTTTTTGTAGAATTAAGTCATTTTTAGGCTCGTAAATTCTATCGTTTTCATCTGATGGCATTGACATGCTGTCGGCTTTTGTGTCAACTCTTAAAAGAATAATTACACAAGTAGCAGCAACAAATAACACGCAAGACTCGCCAAATGTATCAAATGCTCTATAGTCTAAAATCATACCTGTTACAATATTAACAGCGCCAGTTTCGTAAATTCCTTCTTCTATATATCTTTGGGCTACTTCGTTATCTGCTGGATTATTAATATTACCAAAACTTGGAAGTTGGGAAACAACTGAAAGCAAAATAATAATAATGCTAAAACAAACTACAAAAGCTGCTGAATAATATATTTTTGAGAAAACTTTCATTTCCCAATGTTTTTCAACATAAGCTATATCTTTTGTTTTTCTACCTTTTTCTTCGATTTCAACTGCATGAATTTTTTTAAGTGTTACAAAGAACAAAATAGAACTAATACCAGCGCCAACTGCTGCTTCGGTAATTGCAAGGTCGGGTGACTCTAGCATTACCCACAAAACAGCCATAACACAGCTGTAAGACATAAATATTACAACAGCATTTAAGAGTTTTTTTGAAAGACAAGCTGTAACGGCACAAACTACTAAAAACAATAAAAGTATGGTTTTAAATGTTATCATCGTTTATATCCTCCCATTGTTTTTCCTCTTCTTCGTAAGTAAGTACTTCTAAACGGCTTATAAGGTGGCTTGCCACTGGGCTCGCTACCCATAAAACCAAAATTGTAAGTACAAATTTAAAAGTAATTAGGCTTAAACCTGAAATTATAATCAAGCCGATTAAACAAAGCGAAATACCAAGTGTATCGCCCATTGCAGCTGCTTGCATTCTATTTAATACATATTTAAATTTGAAAACGCCAAACATTTCCACAATTAAGAAAAGCAAACCAGCACAAATAAATATAGATGCTATAATAAATCTAATCCACTCCATTATTATTCTCCTTTGCTTTTGCTAGCTCTTTTGCTTTTTTCATTTTAGCTTCAGTTTCTGCCATTTTGTTGGCAGCGTGGGCGCCCATATACACTTTTGTAAGTACCACAACACCCAAAAAGCTAACCATCGCATATATAAGACAAATATCTATTAAGTATTCTTCACCCATCATTACGCCTAAAAAGGCGATTATTACCATTGTTATTGTACCTATTATGTTTACCGCAACAATTCTGTCGGTAATTCTAGGACCTTTTAAAATTCTTATAAACGCAAAAACTATTAATATAGCTAATATAATAAGCGCTATAGTAAATAAGTTTTCTGTAGCAAGTTCTACACTCATATCATTATTCCTTCCCTTGTCCTTTTTTATTTCTTTTCATTAGCTTTCAATTCTTTTCAAAATATCTACAAAAGATGAATTGCTAAGTCCATCACATAATGATTCATCTAAACAATGAACTGCAAATCTGTCACCTTTTAGGTCGACAGTAATTGTACCAGGCGTAAGTGTGATTGAGTAAGATAATAACACTCTCATAGCGTCGGTTTTAAAATCTGTATTAAAAAAATATAAAACTGGTTTTACTTTCTTTTTTCTTAAAATTAATTTTAAAACAATAATATTTGCCATAAAAATTTCTTTTATAAGTATGCCAACGTACTTTATAAACAATGGTAGCTTTTTCAAGTGATTAATTTCAGTTTTAGGACTATATCCCAAAAACTTCCAACAAAACAAATAAAGCATAGCACATATAAACAAACCTATTAAGATAATTTCTAAAGTAACTTTACCATTAAAAACTATCCAAAGTAAAAACAACAATAAAAACATAATAAACCTCCTTTATTTTCAAAACATCATAACGGCAAAAAACCCTCATTTAAATGAGGTTTTTTCGCCTTTATAAACTATATTTCTACTTTTGTTCCGCCTGCTGCTCTAACACTTAGAACATAACAAGAGCCTTCTCCGTATACAGCTTCTATCTCTTTTTTATATTCTTCAAGAAGTTCATCTGGCACATAAGCTTGAATTGTACCAGCAAAACCACCACCGTGAACACGGCAAGCGCCTTTTGCTCCTAACACTTTTTGTGAAAGAGTTAAAGCTATGTTCAAGCCTTGCTCTTGTGGAGCTACACTACAAAATACATTTTGTAGGTTTGCCAAAGAAGAAAGCCCAGATTTTGTTACATATGATTTAAACAGCTCAAAGTCACCAGCTTTTAAAGCTTTTGCTTCTTCTACTGCTAATTTGTTATCATTAAAGAAGTGAATAGCTCTTAAAACAGGTCTATCGCCTAGTTTTTCTCTTAAAACTTTGATGTTTTTATAGAATTCATCTTCGTCAACTTCTCTTAAAACTTCCTTACCAAAATATTTAGCAACAGCTTTCATATCTTTAGGAATAGCAGCATATTCGTTTGTTAAATCAGCGTGGTTGCCACCTGTATCAACTACACAAAGGTTATGACCATATTTATGTAAGTCAAAAGCGATTTGCTCAAACACTGGGTTTGCTGTGTCGCCGAAGTCGATTGCTGTAAATCCACCAACTGAACTTGCGCTTTGGTCTAAAAGACCTGATGGTTTACCGAAGTATACGTTTTCAGCATATTGAGCGATTTGAGCCACTTGTACTGCTGAAATTTTATCGTCATTATATAGATGATTGATTACAGTAACAACTAAAACCTCGAAAGCTGCTGAACTTGAAAGTCCTGAACCTTTTAAAACGCTAGACATTGTATAGCAGTCAAAACCACCAACTTCAAAGCCTAATTGTTTACATCTAGCACAAATACCTCTAATTAAAGCTGATGACCTTTCTTTTTCGCCCTCAACAATGTCAAGGTTAGAAATGTCGATAACATCATATTTTGTGTATTCTAAAGATTTTAATGTAACAACATTGTTGTCTTTTTTTGCTGCTGTTGCAACAATGTCTAAATTAACCGCTGCTGCTAGAACACAACCGTTTTGGTGGTCAGTATGGTTGCCACCGATTTCTGAACGACCAGGAGCACTGAAGTATGCTACGTTTTTGCTATAGCCAAAAAACTTTTTAAAGTTTTTTGCAAGCAATTGGTACCTTTTTTCTTGCTCAACTGAATCACCAGGATAAAGTTCGTTTAATTTTGTAATCATATTATTTACTCCTTATAATTTTTGATTTAATAAAATCAATGAATTCTTGTTTTTGACTAGGGTCGATGTCTTCGTTTCGAATAATCATAGCCTTGTCGTTATCAAAATACAAAATAATCATTTTTTTGGCTACTGCAACTTTCAACAGTCTATCATAGGACACGCTTATATGAGTTCCGTTTTTAAGGTTGGAAATTTTGCCTTCAAAAAACGATAATTTTGTCTTCGTAACTTTTAAAACCTCTGGTACATCTTTTTGCATTCGGTGGAGTTTGAATTCTACACGGAAAATCATAAATGCAAACAAAATAATATAGGTAATAATTAACAGTACTAATGCTGTATACCAAGCAGTACCAGCTGACTGAATCATGATAACTAATGCACATACTATTGGTAGAAGTAACAAAACAAGTGCAAAAGTAGGTCTTCTTTTATAAATTGTATAGTATAAAAACGCCCTGTGGTCTTCTTTTCCTATATCGCTTTCAAATTGATATTTTAACTCACCTCTTGGGGTTTCTTTAGGCACACCATTTATTCTGTTTAAAAGCTGTTCTAAACTTTCTTCGCTCTCTTCCCCTTTGGGCTCTTCTAACTCGTTTGCGTTTTCAGTATCTTCAAAGATTTCTTCTAAACTAGGGTATTCATTTTCTTTAGTCATTAAAACTTCCTCCATTTACCATATTCATCAAATCTTCTTCGCTAATTATTTGCAGTTCTAATTTTTCAGCTTTTACAAGTTTAGAGCCAGCATCTTCACCAGCTAAAACATAACTTGTCTTTTTTGAAACAGAAGAAGTGCATTTACCGCCAAAAGATTCTATAATTTCACTTGCCTGTGACCTTGACATAGTAGGCAATGTGCCTGTTAGCACAAAAGTTTTACCCTCGAAACGCTTGTCCACTGTTTTGGCATTAGTTTTTGTGTTAACACCCTGATTTTCAAGCGAATTTAAAAGCGATAGCGTACTTTCTTTAGAAAAATACTCTGTCACGGCATTTGCCGTTATATCTCCAAAACCCTCAATGTTAGAAATTTGCTCGTTGGTAGCTGTCATTAAAGTTTCTAAATCTTTAAACTCTGCCGCAAGCAGTTTACCAGCTTTTGCACCAATTTGTGGTATTCCCAAAGCGAAAATCAAATTGCTTAAATCTTTTTCTTTCGACTTTTCTATAGAAATTAAAAGATTTTCGGCACTTTTTTCACCCATTCTTGGAAGCTTAACAATATCTTCTTTTTTTATGTTATATAAATCAGAAGCATTTTTAATTATATTTTCACTTAAAAGTTGCTCTAAAACAGCTGGTCCTAAACCATCTATATCCATTGCATCTCTTGAAACGAAATGTATTAAATTTCTTAAAAGCTGTGCTGGACAGCTTGGATTTATGCACCTAAGTGCTGCTTGGTCTTCATCTCTTACTGTAATTTGTCCACATGACGGACAAACTTTTGGCAAAATATAAGCTATGGAATTCTCTGGGTTTTCAGTAACTGACAAAACTTCTGGAATTATTTCGCCAGCTTTTCTAATTAAAACTTTTGAGCCTATTCTTATATTTTTTTCGTCTATAAAATCTTGATTATGAAGACTTGCCCTTGATACAGTTGTACCAGCTAGGTGAACAGGTTCGAAAACACCGGTCGGAGTAAGCACACCTGTTCTGCCAACGTTGACTTCTATATCAATTAAGGTAGTCACCTTTTCTTCAGGTGGATATTTGTAAGCCTGTGCCCAACGTGGGAATTTAGCTGTGCTACCCAAACTTACACGGTGGTTAAAATCGTTTATCTTAACAACTGCTCCATCTATAGGGTAGTTAAAACTTCCACGATTTTCGCCAATACTCGCTATTCCTTTTAAAATAACATTTATATCGCTTGACTTCGCACATATTTTAGAAGTAGGAAAACCCAAATTTTCAATATATTCTAAAGCGTTTATGTGATTATCAAAACTTAAGCCATCTGCGTATTGAATGTTAAAAACACTGATACTTAAATCCCTTTGTGCTGCGATTTTAGGGTCTTTTTGTCTTAAAGAACCAGCCGCTGCATTTCTAGGATTTTTGAACAATTTTTCCTCTTTAAGTTCTTGCATTTCGCAAAGCTTAGCAAAGGAAGTTTCTGTCATAAATACTTCTGCCCTAAGTTCTAAAAAGCTTGCAGTTGTATTGATTTTTTTAGGCAAAGATTTAATTGTTCTAATATTTTCCGTGACGTCTTCACCAGTTATTCCGTCACCTCTTGTTGAACCTCTAACATAAACTCCGTTTTCATATTCCAAAGCAACCGACAAACCGTCAAATTTATGCTCTAAAACATATAAAACATTAGGAATTTGATTTTTAATCTTTTGGTCAAAGGCTATTAATTCTTCATCAGAAAAAACATCTTGCAAACTTTCCATTGGAACTCTATGCGTTACAGCCTGAAAATTATTGTAAATCGCACCACCAATTTTATTTGTAGGTGAATTTTCAGTTTTGTACTGTGGATTTTGCTCTTCAAGTTCCTCTAATCTTCTATACATCATATCGTACTCGAAATCGCTTATTTCGCTTGTATCTTGAGTGTAATATTTCTTAGAATAATATTCTATTTTATCTCTTAAAGTATTTATTTCTTCTAATACTGTTTTAAATTCCATTTTTACCTCTTTGCATATAAATACTCTTATATTTTACTCTAAAATCTATAATTTGTACATAGTTTTTTTAATATTTTGTCAAAAAATTGTTTTATAATTTGGCACTTCACCCACAAAAACTATTTCACAAAGCAAATACTCTACACTGGCACTACTTGTAGCATTGTTTGTAAGCGAGGCTGTGCAAACATTTGCGTCAATTACAGCTGTTAAACTATACCTTGTTTGATTAATTCCACTTGACTCAAACTCGCTCACCAAAGTGACTTCACAACTTCCAACATAATACATATTTACTGGAATTTTAAAGCCATATCCGTTTAAAAGCGTGTAACTTAACAAATTACCTATTGGTATAAAAGTAAAATTATTACCATTTAAGCTTTTATTAATTTCTACTACTAAATCAGATTTAAGGCTATTAATCTCGCTAGCGTTTGCTTCTAATATACTTAAATCAGTTTCGTCGTACAATATATTATATGCAGTATCTATGTCTGAAAATTTCTTTTCTATAACTTTATTTATAGCGTTTTGGGCAAATTCATTTGCGTTTATTTGTAAGTATTCAGTTGGCAAGAGTTTCACCCTAGTTTCGCAAAAGCAAAAAAATATAATAAAACTTAATATGTAAATAATAATTTTGGGTATAGGCTTAAGCCTTAGTCTTTTTCGTTTATTCATAAAAAAATCCCTCCATATACCATTATATGGAGGGGTAAATTTTTGGTTACAGTTATAGTTTTTCACAATATTTATAATAAACTTTGAAGTTCACGGTTTAGCCTAGCAACTGGCAATCCAACTATATTAAAATAATCTCCATGCACTTCTTTAACTAAAAGTCCACCTTTTCCTTGTATACCATATGCACCAGCTTTATCCATTGGCTCACCAGTTTTTATGTAATCTAAAATTTCTTTATCGGAAAGCTCGTAAAAAACAATTGTGCTTTCGACATAAAAAACTTTAATTTCTGAGGTAGTTTTCAAGCAAACACCTGTAAAAACTTTATGAGTTTTGTTTGAAAGGCTTTTCAGAATATCAAAAGCTTCTTTTTCGTCTTTCGGTTTACCATAAATTACACCATCTAAAGCGACAACTGTATCGGCACTTATAACAATTTGATTTTCGTTAATATCTATAGCATTTGCTTTAAGTTTAGCCAAATCACAGACTAATTTGCTAGGACTAGTTGATTTTATTTGGCTTTCATCAACTTTTGGCACAATTAAATCAAACTGAAAACCACAAGTTTTTAGAATATCACTTCTTCTAGGTGAAGCAGAGGCTAAAATTATTTGCTTATTCATAACCGTTAGGGTTTTGTGTTTGCCATCTTACAGCATCTTCGCAGATGTCATCAAGAGTTTTTTTAACTTTCCAACCTAAATCGTCATAAGCCTTTTGTGCGTTTGAATAGCACTCTGCAATGTCGCCAGGTCTTCTATCTGTAATTTTATAAGGAATTTGTTTTCCACAAGCTTTGCTAAATGCGTTAACCATGTCAAGAACTGAATAGCCCTCGCCACTGCCCAAATTATAAACTTGCAAGCCACAGTTAGGCTCTTTAATGTATTTATCAATCGCTGCAACATGACCTTCTGCAAGGTCAACAACGTGGATATAGTCACGTACGCCTGTGCCGTCTTCTGTTGGGTAATCGCCACCAAAGATATTAACACATTCTCTTTTGCCAACAATTGTTTGTGTGATATAAGGAACAAGATTGTTAGGGATACCATTTGGATCTTCGCCCATAAGTCCACTTTCATGTGCACCAACTGGATTAAAGTATCTAAGTAAAATTGGGTTGAAATCTTTATCGGTAGCTGCTATATCGGTTAAAATTCTTTCGATAAACAGTTTTGTAGTACCGTAAGGATTAGTTGTAGAAAGAGGGAAGTCCTCGCTAATTGGTACAGAAGCAGGGTCCCCATAAACAGTTGCAGAAGAGCTGAAAATGATATTGTTTACGTTATATTCTTTCATAACATCAACTAAACTTAAAGTTGAAACAAGGTTATTTTCGTAATATCTTAAAGGAATAGCAACAGATTCACCAACAGCTTTTAACCCAGCAAAATGGATAACTGCGTCGACTTTTTCACTTGCAAAAATTTTTCTAAGTTCGTCTTTATTGCATACATCAGCGTTGTAAAAAGTAACCTCTTTACCTGTTATTGTTTTAATTCTATTTAAAGATTCTTCTTTGCTATTACAAAGATTGTCAACAACAACAACTTCGTGTCCTTTTTCAAGCAAAACCACACATGTATGTGAGCCAATATAACCAGCGCCACCAGTAACTAATACTTTCATAATTTATCTCCTTTTATATTTCATTTATAAACATTTTATCATATTTATTATAAAAAATCAATTAAATTATTAAATAGATTTTTGTTATTTTTAATTTTTATAATTGTGGATAAACACAAACTATAAGTGGCAAACTTATTATTGTAATACATTAGTAAAAAGGAGAACAATTAATGCCAAGTAAAACAATAATTGTAGATAGTGCAGAAAGTTTTAACGAAAAGCTAAAGCAAGTTAGACAGGCACAACGAATTTTTTCCACATATACTCAAGAACAAGTTGATAAAATTTTCAAAGCTGCTGCTTTAGCTGCAAACAAGGCAAGAATTCCACTTGCTAAAATGGCTGTGGAAGAAACTAAAATGGGTGTTTTAGAAGATAAGGTAATCAAAAACCACTATGCAAGTGAATATATTTACAACACATACAAAGACACCAAAACTTGTGGTGTAATAGAGGAAGACTATCAGTTTGGTATAAAAAAGATAGCTGAACCTATAGGTGTTATCGCTGCAGTTATACCGACAACTAACCCTACTTCTACAGCAATTTTTAAAACACTAATTTCACTAAAAACACGAAACGGCATAATGATTAGCCCTCACCCAAAAGCTAAAAATTCAACTATAGCAGCTGCTAAAATTATTTTAGATGCTGCCGTAAAAGCTGGTGCTCCACAAAATATTATAGCGTGGATTGATGTACCATCGCTTGAACTTACAAATATGGTAATGAAAGAAGCTGACAACATTTTAGCAACTGGTGGACCTGGCATGGTGAAAGCTGCTTATTCTTCTGGCAAGCCTGCAATTGGTGTTGGCGCTGGTAATACTCCTGCAATTATTGACGACACAGCAAGCGTTAAACTTGCAGTTAACTCTATAATTGTATCAAAAACTTTTGACAACGGCATGATTTGTGCATCAGAGCAATCTGTTATAGTATCCGAAAAAATTTACGAAGAAGTAAAAAGTGAATTTGCAAAAATGAACTGCTACTTTTTAAATGAAGAAGAAACTGAAAAAGTTAGACAAGTGATTTTAGTAAATGGAGTTTTAAACGCTAAAATAGTTGGACAAACTGCATGTACCATTGCAGAAATTGCAGACATTAAAGTACCACAGGACACAAAAATTTTAATAGGCGAAGTCGAAAGCACTAGCAAGGACGAGGCGTTTTCACACGAAAAATTATCGCCTATTCTAGCAATGTACAAAGCAAAAAGTTTTGAAAAAGCTACCCAAACAGCTGAAATTTTAATAAAAGACGGTGGTTACGGTCACACAGCTTCGCTTTATATTAATGAAAACGAAACAGAAAAGCTTGAACATTACTCAAAAGCTATGAAAACCAGCCGTATTTTGGTTAACACTCCTTCTTCACAAGGTGGTATTGGCGACCTTTACAACTTTAAGCTAACACCGTCGCTCACTTTAGGTTGTGGTTCTTGGGGTGGTAATTCGGTTTCTGATAACGTGGGAGTAAAACACTTAATCAACATCAAAACTGTAGCAGAAAGAAGAGAAAATATGCTTTGGTTTAGAACCCCAGATAAACTTTACTTTAAAAAAGGTTGTACACCTGTCGCATTGGACGAGTTGAGAACTGACTTATTCAAAAAGAAAGCTTTTATTGTTACCGATAAATTTTTATACGAAAACAACTACACAAAAGAAATAACTGAAAAACTTAACGAAATGAAAATAAAATATACTATTTTTTCAGATGTATCGCCTGACCCTACTATAACATGTGCAAAAGATGGTGCAAAAGCGATGGCAGATTATAAACCAGATGTAATAATTGCCTTTGGTGGTGGTTCTGCTATGGATGCCGCCAAAATAATGTGGGTTTTGTACGAACAGCCAGAAGCTGATTTTGAAAACATGGCTATGGACTTTATGGATATACGAAAAAGAATTTACAAATTCCCTAAAATGGGGCAAAAAGCTTATTTTATTGCTATTCCAACAACCTCGGGAACTGGGTCGGAAGTAACACCGTTTGCTGTTATAACTGATGATACAACAGGTACAAAATATCCACTGGCAGATTATGAGTTGTTGCCTAACATGGCAATTGTGGACACAGACAACATGATGAGTCAACCTAAAAATTTGACAAGCGCATCAGGAATTGACGCACTTACTCACGCAGTAGAGGCTTATGTTTCGGTTTTAGCATCGGATTTTACAGACGGCGCAGTGCTTGTGGCGACTAAAAACATCTTTAAATATCTGCCTATAGCCTTTGAAAACGGCAATGATATAACTGCAAGGGACAAAATGGCACACGCTTCCACATTGGCTGGGATTGCTTTTGCAAATGCTTTTTTAGGGCTTAACCACGCAATGGCTCATAAACTTGGCGCATACCACAAATTGCCTCACGGCGTCGCAAATGCTGTGCTATTCACTCAAGTTATACGCTACAATGCTGTAAAAAGTCCTTTGAAAATGACTGCTTTTTCGCAGTATCAATTTCCAAAAGCTTTTGAACGATATGTAGAACTTGCAAATTTTTGTGGTTTTAAAGGGGAAAATGATACAGAAACTTTCGAGAATTTTATTGCAGAAATTGAAAAGTTAAAGGCTAAACTTGGCATTAAAAAGTCAATAAAAGAATATGGAATTAGCGAAAATGATTTCATGAAAACTTTGGACGAAATGAGCCTTGACGCATACGACGACCAATGCACAGGCGCAAACCCAAGGTATCCACTAATTGAAGAGATTAAAGAATTATATTTAAAAGCGTTCTACGGCAATTAATTTAGACAAAGTAACATCTAAGATATAGTGATTTTTTACAAAATTGTTAAATGTATAAAAAAAGGTTGGATATTTTGAGTAAAATATGTTATTATTAACATGTAGTAAGTATGGAGGTGTGATAATTGCTTTATCGCACCCACCATAAAATTAACGAAAATTAAAAAGGGTAAATACCCAATTTGTATGAAAAGAAAGGTCGAATTATTATGAAAATCACAGTATGTATTGGTAGCTCATGTCATTTAAAAGGTTCAAGACAAGTTGTAGAGGAACTTCAAGCTTTAGTAAATGAAAACGGTTTGCAAGATAAAGTTGAATTAGCTGGAACATTTTGCATTGGCAATTGTGTAAACGGTGTTAATGTTATGCTTGATGAAAAACAATATTCACTTTCACCAGCAACAACAAAAGACTTTTTCAACACAGAAGTTTTGCCTAAATTTTAATTGAGGTTAATTCATGTTAAATATAGGCTTAAAAGGAAAATCTTCCACAATTGTATGTGAAAATAACACTGCCAAAACCATGGGTAGTGGTGAGCTAGATGTATTTGCTACTCCAGCAATGATTGCTTTAATGGAACAAGCTGCTGCTAAAAGTGTAAAAGAATTTTTAGATGAAACTCAAAGCACTGTTGGCACACTTATGAATGTAAAACATCTTTCTGCTAGCCCTGTTGGCGCTAACATTACAGCCGAAAGCGAAATTATAGAAATTGATAGAAAACGCTTAGTTTTCTGCGTAAAAGCTTTTGACAACGGTGGTGTAATTGGTGAAGGTATTCATGAAAGATTTATCATTGATGCTGAAAAATTCATGTCAAAAACTCTAGCTAAAATATAAGCTTAAAGAGGCGATTAAATGGATACATATTTAAAACTGAAAATGTCGAACTGTCAAAACTGTTACAAATGTATTAGAAATTGTCCTGTTAAATCTATAAAATTTTCATCAAACCAAGCAAATATAATAGCAGATGAATGCATTTTATGTGGTCAATGTTTTGTGGTATGTCCACAAAACGCTAAAGAAATTAGAGATGATACACATAAAGCCAAAAAACTTATAGCAAATGGTGAAAAAGTTATAGCTAGTTTAGCGCCTTCTTTTGTAGCAAATTTTTCAAGTTCAACTATAGAAACTTTAACCAAAGCTTTAAAAGCTATTGGTTTTTCTGACGTGCAAGAAACTGCACTAGGCGCTACTGTCGTAAAAAACGCATACACTCAAATTATTAAAGAACAAAAACAAAGTGTTATGATCTCATCATGTTGTCCTACAATTAACGCTTTAATTCAAAAATATTACCCAGAAGCACTTCCTTATTTAGCAAAGGTTTTGACACCTATGCAAACTCATGGTAAAATGATTAAAGAAAAAGATAAAAACGCTAAAGTTGTTTTCATCGGCCCTTGTATTTCTAAAAAACATGAAGCTGACGAAGACGAAACATACATTGACTGCGTTTTAACTTTTGAAGAACTTGCAAATTGGCTAAACGAAGAAAACGTTGAAGTTGAGCAAGGCGAAAAACAAAATGACATTGGTAAAGCTAGGTTCTTCCCTACTACTGGTGGAATTTTAAAAACAATGGAACTTGACGACAACTATTCTTACTTAGCTTTTGATGGTGTTGACAATTGTATCGAAGTTATTAAAGACATTTTAGACGGTAAAATTACAAATTGCTTTGTAGAAATGTCAGCTTGTGTGGGTAGTTGTGCAGGTGGCCCTGTACTTGCTAAAAAGCAGTATTCCCCTGTGAAAGACACTGTTGCTGTGCATAAATATGCTGGTAAAGTTGACTTTGAAGTTGAAAAAGTTGACACTTATAAAAATTACCAATATATAGGTCTTAACAGAACTATGCCTGGAACGAGCGATATTAAAGATATTCTTAAAAAAATGGGTAAAACTACAGAAGCTGATGAGCTTAACTGTGGTGCATGTGGCTATAACACATGTAAGGAAAAAGCTATTGCCGTTTATTTTGGCAAGGCTGATTTATCTATGTGCTTACCTTTCCTTAAAGAAAAAGCTGAGTCTTTCTCTGAAACAATTATCAAAAACACACCTAACGCTATTATCGTTTTAAACGAAGCTTTAGAAATTCAACAAGTAAATACTTCTGCTAGAAAAATGTTTAATATCAAAAATATTAGCAGTATAATAGGCGAACAAGTTATTAGAATTTTAGAGCCGAAAATCTTTTTAGACGTTATGGAAAGTGGCAGAAATGTAAGAGATCAAAGAGTTTACTTGCCTGAATATGACCGTTATGTTGAAAAAACTATTATTTATGACAGAAGTTACCATATTCTTATGTGCATTATGCGTGATGTAACAGACGAAGAAAATGGAAGAAAACGCAAAGAAGAAATCAGTACTCATACAGTTGAGGTAACAAATAAAGTTATCGAAAAACAAATGAGGGTTGTTCAAGAAATTGCACTTCTTTTAGGTGAAACAACTGCTGAAACAAAAATAGCTTTGACTAAATTAAAGGATTCACTAAATGATGAATAATTTATGTACAGACATAGGCATGAAAAGCCTAATAAAATATAACGAAGAGCTTTGTGGCGACCACTTTGAGCTTATAGACCAAGGTGAAAATTCACAAGTTTTGGTTTTAGCTGACGGAATGGGTAGTGGTGTAAAAGCTAATATCCTGTCAACTTTAACCTCTAAAATTTTATCCACTATGATAGCCGAGGGTATCTCTGTTGAAGAATGTGTTTTGACAATGGCATCAACTTTGCCTGTTTGTGCTGTTCGAAATGTAGCTTACTCAACTTTTACTATACTTCGAATTATTGACAATAAAGAAGCTGAAATCATTCAGTATGATAATCCTCATACTATTCTTTTAAGACATGGTCAGCTTTTGGAATTCCCTAAAGAAGCTTTGAAAATTGACGGCAAAATTATTTATAAATCAAAACTGCTTATAGAAGATGAAGATGTTTTTATAACTACAAGCGACGGCGCAATTCACGCTGGAGTAGGCGCTAACCTTAACTTTGGTTGGGACAGAAAAGAAATTATTGAATTCATGGAAATGATGTATCATAAAAATCACACAGCAAAAATGCTTACTGATATTCTTTTGTCCGAATGCAACAGGCTTTATGGTGGAAAGCCAGGCGACGACACAACTGTTTGTACTATAAAAATCCGTCAAGCAGATCAAGTTAATTTAATGATAGGTCCACCGTCCAAACGAGAAGATGTTCAAAGAATGCAAATTGACTTCTTTTCCAACGAGGGCAGATACATTGTTTGTGGTGGTACAACCTCGACTATAACAGGTGAATTTTTAAAAAAACCAGTTATAGCAAATCTTTCATACTTCGACCCAGAAGTTCCGCCAACTGCCAGCATTGAAGGCGTTGACTTGGTAACCGAGGGCGTTATAACCATGAGTAAAGTTTTAGAGTACGCTAACGATTATTTAGCAGAAAACGAGCTTTACAGCAAATGGGGATATAAACAAGACGGAGCGTCTAAAATAGCAAGAATGTTATTTGAAGATGCTACAAACATAAATTTCTATGTAGGGCGTGCAGTTAACCCAGCTCACCAAAACCCTAACTTACCAATTACATTTAACATTAAAATGCAGTTGGTTGAAAGCGTAGCAGAATGTTTAAGAAAAATGGGTAAAAAGGTAAAATTAAGATATTTCTAAGGAAGTGAGCTTATGGCAATAAAAAAACTAAAAAAATTTGATACACAAGTTCAGTACATGAAATACAAAGTACTAAGGGAAGTTGCAAGACATGCTTTTGACGACAATTTAATCGAAAGTTACATTCAAATTCCTAAACTTTTAATAAAAGATAAACCAACTATGCGCTGTTGTATTTATAAAGAACGTGCTATTGTGGAAGAAAGAATTAAAATAGCTATGGGTGGCGACAAGGAAAACCCTAATGTTATTGAAGTTTTAGAAATTGCCTGTGACGACTGTCCTGCTAGTGGATACAACGTTACTTCTTCGTGCCGTGGTTGCATTGCTCATAGATGTGAAGATGCTTGTAAACGTGGCGCAATTTATTTCGACGAAAACAAAAAGGCTCATATAGATAAATCTAAATGCATAGAATGTGGTCTTTGTGCAAAGGTTTGCCCTTATTTTGCTATAGCAAATAGTAAGCGACCTTGCGAAAACGCTTGTAAAGTTAAAGCTATTTCTTCTTCTAACGAAGGTTCTAACGCTGCACATGTTGACAATGACAAATGTATTGCTTGTGGCGCTTGCGTGTACCAGTGTCCGTTTGGTGCAATTATGGATAAATCCTTTATTTTAGATGTTATTGACATAATTAAGAAGAGCGAAAACAACACAAAATATAAAGTTTACGCTGTCATTGCTCCTTCAATTTCTAGCCAATTTAGCTATGCTAAGCTTGGTCAAGTTATAAGTGGAATTAAAAAACTTGGTTTTCACAATGTTGTAGAGGCTGCACTTGGTGCTGATATGGTAGCTTATAAAGAGGCTAAAGAACTTGAAGAAAAAGGCTTTTTAACAAGTTCTTGCTGTCCAGCTTTTGTGGATTATATCAAGAAAAACTTTCCAAAATTGGTCGATAAAATTTCGCACAACCTTTCTCCTATGGCTGAAATTGCTAAGTTTATTAAAGCGACTGACCCAACAGCAAAAATTGTGTTTATGGGTCCTTGTACTGCTAAAAAAATGGAATTCCAACAAGAACATGTTAGACCTTATGTAGATTCTGTTATCACTTTTGAAGAACTTCAAGCTTTAATTGACAGCAGAGATATTGAGCTTCAAGAACTAGAAGACGATGTTTTGGATAACGCATCGTATTTTGGAAGAATTTTTGCTAGAAGTGGTGGTCTTTCTGACGCTGTCACTCAAGCTTTCAAAGAACAAGAAAGTGATTTCGTGGCAAACCCTATAGCTTGTGACGGTATTGAGGCTTGTAGAACTGCACTTTTAAAAGCAAACAGAGGTATTTTGCCTAATAACTTTATTGAGGGCATGGCCTGCCTTGGTGGTTGTATAGGTGGTGCTGGCTGTTTAACTCACGAAGCTAAAGATAAAAACGAAGTCGACAAATATGGTAAATTAGCACTTGAAAAAACTATTTCCGATTCGATTTCAGTTTTAGATATGCTATAAATTTTATAAAAGCAAACGGAACGACAAAATTGTCGTTCCGTTTGCTTTTATTCGTATGCTCTAATATCAAAAATTCTTGCGTGTTTATCGCCGTAAGTTGTTTTTACTAAAATTTTCATACTATCGCAGACAACTTTCTTATCAAAATCAAATTTGTTAACACGTTGGAAATTGTCGTCAACATCCATGGTTTTAACCGTTTTACCATCATTTTCAAAAATAATAGAATAATCACGTACCATTTCGTATGGCATTTCAGGTGCTTGAGCTTCCTTTTTTCTCCAAGATTGTGTGATAATTGTTGTATTGCTGAAATTAGGGTCAAATCTTAAAATAAGCTGTGAAAGTTCAACTGATTTTGGGAACTCTACTTTAATATATTCTCCGTTTTCGCTAAGTGTTTCAGAAATCCAAGCGTTTTCAACTTCGTCAACTCTTCTAGCATAATCACCGTTAATATTTGTAGCTTTACCCTTTTCGGTTTCGCTTGAAGCTGTAATCTTACAATCAAGGTTTGTGACTAAATCAAGTTTATCATCTGCTGCAATTCCTGGTATATAACAGTCATCTTTAATTAAAGTTTGTTGAAGTTCTTTAATATGCTTTGAAACTTCCCTTGGTGTTATATTTTCCCTAAGTGCAATTGAAACAGCAGTACCAGCAGCTTGTCCTAAAACAGAGCATGTACCCATAACTCTAGTTGAACTTAAAGCCATGTGTGAAGCACTTATAGCACGACCACCTATGAAAAGATTATCCACATTTCTACTGTAAATACAAGTGTAAGGTATTGTATAAATATCTTTCATTTCATGCCAAATTGTACCATGATTTTGAGGGTCAGCAGTTGCAGTTATGCCACCAACTGTATGGTCGTCCATTGTCCAACCACCATAAGCTACAGCGTTTTCAAAACGTTTTGATTCATCAATATCGTTTTGATTTAAAACATAGTCGCCATAAACCCTTCTTGACTCACGTTTACCAGCAATTGAGCTAATCCAGTCTAGCACTAGGTTTTCGGATTCAGGGAATTCACCACTATTTTTAATATAGTCAAAAACACCATAAGCATATTTTACAAGTTCGTCACGAATGTATTGGCTTTTTTCTATTTCACCGTCAAGCTCTACCCACCAGTATCCATGTGTTAATTCTGGTATTGCACGTTTGCCACGCATTTCTTTTGTGTATTTATATGCCCAATCTGGACGTTTAAAAGGTGTAGGCTTTCCCATGTCTTTCATGCTAAAAAGAACAGAACTTCCCATTACAAACTCATTTGCTTCGTCAGGTGCAAGGCTTTCGTTATATGTAGATTTAGCCTCGTGACCTATAGTATAATCGGCCCCAGCTAAATAAGACAAAGTAGCGTCGCCAGTATTGTCAGAGAAATATTTTGCTGAAAAAACAAACTTAGTTTCTGTCATTGATTGATATGCAGTAATTTTTGCAATTTTACTTCCGTCCATTTCAACTTCACGCATGCTTGTGTTTAAATACACGTCTAAGTTTTCTTGGAAATTTGCTTTTTCCCAAACAACATTGTCAAAAACGTGATAAGAATGTTGAGGATTAACTTTTTTGTTCGCAAGCAAAATCTCCATAACAATGCCTGATTCAATTGCGTTTTTAAAACCACCATCACGTCCAGCGCCGTTTACATGAACACGCATTTCAGAGCTTGCGTTTCCACCAAGCATAGACCTATCTTGAACCAACGCAGTTTTAACTCCATGTCTTGCCGCCGCTATAGCTGTACAAACACCAGCAAAACCACCACCGACTACTACAAAATCATAATTCAAATATTTTGTAATCATAGTATACCACCTTATAAATATAAAAAATTTTAATGCTTTTTGCTATAATACTAAATAACAAAAAACAATATTAACGCTCCTGAAAACATTATTAAAAATCCACCAATCATCATGCCTAGCGCTTTTGAGTAACCTGCTGGTACAATTTGTCCACGGCTATCTAGAGTTTTAATTATTGGATGAAGTTTCCAAAAATATGTAGCTATTGATATTATCATAGCAACTACTCCCCAAATTTTTGTAATATCACTGCCTGTAAACAAAATAACCAAAAGCAATACTATAAAAATAAGTTTAACACCAGCCACCCAATAAGCCATATATTTTGCAAAAAGATGTGCATTTTCATCTTTTTTAGAGTCTTCCCAGTGTTTAAAAATTGCTACACCATTTCCTAATTTACTGTCTTGCGCAAAATATAATATACAAACATTTGTAAACTCCATAATAACAAAAGCAATAATCGCAATATCTAATACGTTCATGTTAAACTTCCTTTTCTGCTGTTTTTTCCATTAATTTTTCGTAAGGCTGTAAAATAAATGTATTCATTTTACCTTTCATCTTCTTTTGAACTGACGGAATATTCATAACTCCACCAATTATTTTCATTTGAAGCATTTTCCCTTTTTTATTATGAGGGAAATCGTAAATTCCGTTAGCCTTATAGAATTTATGGTCTGCAACCATCATTCCTTGCATCAAATACACTAAATCACGGAAAATTTTTGTACCACCTACACCGTAAAAAGTAGCTGGTTTATCCATAACGTGGGTTAGTGCATATTCAAGAGATTTATTTAGGTTGGTCAAGGCTAAACTTGTATCCTTTTCATCGGTAGCAACTCCACAAAGGTAAACACCACCAACGTCACTTCTAGCTTCGACTAAAGTTTTAAGATTTTCTTCGTGGCTGTAATCACCACTTATAATGTAACCAACAGGCATTCCAACTGTAACAGTTCTATGACCGTTACAAAATTGCCTATCATCATAGCATTTTAGGCTTGAATGAGTATAATGATTTTCAATTGTAAATGCGTATACAATAGCATCAGCATTTTGAATTTCATTTCTTAAATAGTCGTCAAAACCGTCACGGTAAATACATTTTTGAGTAGTTGTGCAGCTAAGACAACCCAAACAACCACCTGAAAATTTGAAATCACGCATATTAATAACTCTAATATTGTGAGATGATAAATTTATAAAATCATTCATCATAGCTTTTAAATTGTTATCATCTTCGTGGCAATTTGTTACAATAACTACATCTTTATCGCCTGTTTTTTCTGTACTAGAAATACAAGAAGTGTAATCAGATTTTTTAGTATAAGTTGAAATTTCTTTACTGTGATAAATGTTATTTTCAATATCAAAAATCATTTTCTCAAAATACACTTCTGCTTGTTTTTGACCTTTTTCTGTAAGTAAATCTTCCATATCTGCTGAAAGACCAGCGATAAATTTCATACCGAAATCATACACATTTTCTTCAATCCATTTATGAGCAGTTATGTCAAAAAAATGTTTTGAAGTGGAAATTTGGCTTGCAAATTTGCCTTTTAAATCCACATTATTTTCTTTCATAAGCTCGACAAACTTATGAACTTGGTATGGTGCTAAAAAAGTGTAAACAGGATAAGTGAAAATAATTAAATCTGCTTTTTCTAAACCTTGTTTAACTTCTGTAAAGTTTTTTTCATAATATTTTATTTTCTGCCCAACATGCAAAACTGACCAGTCGTGTTTTGGGTATCTTTTTGATAAATAAAGTGGTGTTTGTACTGTTATGCTTGATTTGCCTTTTGGACTTCCGTTTAAAACTAAAATATTCATATAAATTTCCCTTTATTTTTTAATATATTTGCATTAACTTACACACATATAATGTCTGTATTCTTGGCTAAGCTGAAATTTCTGAACGCTTTTTCGTCAGTTACTTCTCTTACTACTTCGGCCTCTTTAGGTAGGTTAATTTTTTCATGCTCGTTTTGCACTTCTACTTCAAGCACTGCGAAATCATTCCAAAATGGGTAAATATCTATTTCTATAATTTTACCGTCATATTCGAAAAAATATCTATCTTTTATAATTTGATTTAAGCTTTTATCTGCCTGTAAAAGATATTTTTCGTATTCCTTTTTTGTGATAATTTTTTCATTTTCAGTTCTTATCAGTGCTGTAATATCTTTCTTTTCAGTATAATAATAAGTTGTAATTTCATTAACCGTTTTTGCTCTTACACGCCTGTTGGCTATAGACTGGTTTAAATATGTTTGAATAATTTGAGCATGTTTCACTTTATAAACGCTTGCTAATTTTTCTATATTCGGCATTTTTATAAGGTATTTATGTTCTATTTCTAGTGGTATATTATTTGTCATACTTACTCCCAATTAAACTTCAAATTAAATGTGATAAAGTTTCACCTTTTTTATGAATTGACCACGATTTTATTCACAGCAAAAATTTTCTTTTTAATGTATGTATATAAGTATACCACAAAAAAATCATTATGCAATATAAAAAATCTTCTATTTTAATTGTTTACATATACAAAAATAGGTGTTATAATATAATGTAAATTCATTGAAAAGGTGTGTTATTATATGAACCCTAAAAGACGTAAAATATTTATTAAAGTAACAGCATGGATATTGGTTGGATTAATGTTTTTATCTGCTATATCTGCATTATTCATGTAAAAAATACAAAGGATGTTTAATATGAAAAATAATTATTATATAACTACTGCCATTGCGTACACAAGTGGCAAACCACACATTGGAAACACTTACGAAATTATTTTAGCTGACAGCATCGCTAGATTTAAACGTGCGCAAGGCTATAATGTTTTCTTCCAAACTGGCACTGATGAACATGGTCAAAAAAACGAAGAAAAAGCTAAAGACAAAGGTGTTTCACCACAAGAATTTGTTGACGAAATTGCTGGTATCATCAAAGATAACTGGGACTGCGTTAATACATCTTACGATAAATTTATTAGAACAACTGACACTTACCACGAAGAACAAGTGCAAAAAATATTCAAAAAACTTTACGACCAAGGTGACATTTATAAAGGTCATTACGAAGGTTTATACTGCACACCTTGTGAGTCTTTCTTTACTGAAAGCCAACTTGTAGACGGCAAATGCCCTGACTGTGGACGTAAAGTTAAACCAGCTAAAGAGGAAGCTTACTTCTTTAAAATGAGCAAATATGCTGACAAACTTATCTCTTATATCAATGAGCACCCAGAGTTTATTCAACCAGTTTCTCGTAAAAATGAAATGATGAATAACTTTTTACTTCCTGGTCTTCAAGATTTATGCGTTTCAAGAACAACATTTACTTGGGGTGTACCAGTTAGTTTTGACCCTAAACATGTAACTTATGTTTGGCTTGATGCACTAACAAACTACATTACTGGTATTGGCTATGACGCTGACGGCAATCACGGTGAGAATTTTGCTAAGTTCTGGCCTGCTGATTTGCACCTTATCGGTAAAGATATTATTCGTTTCCATACACTTTATTGGCCTATTTTCTTAATGGCTTTAGATATTCCACTACCTAAACAAATTTTCGGTCACCCTTGGTTACTTCAAGACGGTGGAAAAATGAGTAAATCTAAAGGCAATGTAATTTATGCCGATGATTTAGGTGAACTTTACGGTGTTGACGCTACAAGATATTTTGTTTTACACGAGATGCCTTTTGACAACGACGGTACTATTACATGGGATTTAATGACAGAAAGAACTAATTCTGATTTAGCAAATACTTTAGGTAATTTGGTTAACAGAACTATTTCAATGTGCAACAAATATTTTGGTGGTTTAGTTACTAAAACAAATGTTCAAACTGAATTTGATGCTGATTTAATAGAAACTGTAACTTCTGCAAAAGATAAAGTTGTAGCTAAAATGGATAATTTAAGAGTTGCTGACGCTTTAACAGAAATTTTCACTGTGTTTAAACGCTGTAACAAATATATAGATGAAACAATGCCTTGGGCACTTGCAAAAGACGAGGCTAACCACCCTAAACTTCAAACTGTACTTTACAATTTGGTAGAAAGCATCACTATTGGCACAAGCCTTTTAGAGTCTTTCTTGCCAACAACTGCTGCAAGTATTTTAAAACAGCTTAACACTGAACTAAGAAGCTTTGACAGCTTAAACGAATTTGGTAAATATGAAAGTGGTAACAAAGTAACAGAAACACCTGAAATTCTATTTGCTAGAATTGACCATAAAGAAATGACTGAAAAAATTGAAATTTTAATGGCTAAATATGCACCTGTAGAAGAGCCAGAGTACGAAGAAATTGCACCAGCTATAGAATTTGACGACTTTGCAAAAATCGACATTAGAGTTGGTAAAGTTTTAGAGTGTGAACCTGTTAAAAAGTCCAAAAAACTTCTTAAATTCCTAATAGATGAAGGTAGTGCTACAAGAACAATCTTGTCAGGTATTGCACAGTGGCATAAACCAGAGGATTTAATTGGTCACAATATTTTATTTGTAGCTAACTTAAAACCTAGAAAAATGATGGGTGTAGAAAGCAACGGCATGATTATTTCGTCTTCAACCATTAAAGATGAAGTTAAAATTGTGCTTGCAGACGAGCACCCAGTAGGAGCAAGACTTGGATGATATTTGACTCACATGCACATTACGACGACGAAAGATTTGACGAAGATAGACCCAAGCTTTTAAGCGAAGTTTTACCTAGCAAAGGTGTTGTTGGAATTATCAACTGTGCCTCTAGCTTTGACAGTATACAAAAAACAATAGATATGTCTAAAAACTACCCTTATGTTTATGGCGCTTTAGGTATTCACCCTGAATGTGCTAAAACTTTGCCACAAGATTACTTAGAAGTAATTGAAAACGGCACTAAAGACGATATAAATATTGTGGCAATTGGCGAGATTGGTTTAGATTATTACTATGCTGATTTATGCCCAAAAGATATACAAAAAGAAGTTTTTATAGCTCAACTTGAACTTGCTAAAAAGCTTGATTTACCTGTTATTATACACGACAGAGATGCCCACGGTGACATGCTTGAGATTTTGAAGCTGTATAAGCCTAAAGGTGTTGTTCACTGCTTTTCAGGCTCTGTAGAAATGGCTAACGAAATTATAAAACTTGGCATGTATATTGGAATAGGTGGTGTTGTTACTTTTAAAAACGCCAAACACTGTCCTGAAGTTGTAAAGGCTATTGCACTTGACAGACTTTTGCTTGAAACCGACTGTCCTTATCTTTCTCCTGTTCCATTTAGGGGAAAAAGAAATGATTCTTCTTTAATTTCCTATACAGCAGATAAAATTGCTGAGATTAAAGGAATAACAACAGAAGAAGTTGTGTTTACCACAAGGAATAATGTTAAGGATTTGTTTGGGGTATAAAATATAAATTCTAACGAGTATTTATACCCTACCCTACATTTAATTAACAATTACTTAATTGAATAATACATTTAATTATGATATAATTATAAAAATTTCTAAAGGCACAGTGCCTTGAAAGGATAGTGATTTATGAATTTTTTAACCATGCTTTTTGGCAATTACAGCAAAAAAGAAATTAGCAGAATTAATCCAATTATTGATAAAATAGATGCACTTAGAAGTAAATATGAGAACATGAGCGACTCTGAACTTCGCAGTCAAACAAACATTTTAAAAGACAGGCTTAAAAATGGCGAAACTTTAGACGATATTTTACCAGATGCTTTTTCAGTTTGTAGTCAGGCTGCTTGGCGAGTACTTGGTGAACGACCTTACCGTGTTCAGCTTATTGGTGGTGTTATTTTGCACCAAGGTAGAATTAGCGAAATGAAAACCGGTGAGGGTAAAACTCTTACCTCTACTTTACCAGCTTACTTAAATGCTCTTTCAGAAAATGGTGTGCATATTGTTACTGTTAATGAATATTTGGCAAAAGTTGGTACAGATTTAAACGGTAAAGTTTTCAGATTTTTAGGACTTACTGTTGGAAACATTTACTCTGGTTTGCAAAAAGATGAACGCAGAAAAGCTTACGCTTGTGACATCACTTATGGTACAAACAACGAATTTGGCTTTGATTATCTTAGAGATAACATGGTTACTTACAAGGCTAATAAAGTACAACGTGGACACAACTTTGCAATTGTTGACGAAGTTGACTCAATTTTAATTGACGAGGCTAGAACTCCACTTATTATCTCTGGTAAAGGTGCAAAATCTAGTGATTTATATGACAGGGCTAACACTTTTGCAAGGTCTTTAAAACGTGTAATGGTTGGTGAAACCGACAACAAAGAAGATAACGACGAAATTTATGACGAATATGACTATATAGTAAACGAAAAAGCTAAAACTGCTACACTTACTAAACGTGGTGTTACTAAGGCTGAGGCTTTCTTTGCCCTTGAAAATTTAACAGACCCTGACAACGTTACAATTCAGCACCATATCAACCAAGCTATTAAGGCTTATGGTACTATGAAACGTGACACAAACTACCTTGTTAAAGATGGCGAAGTAATTATTATTGATGAATTTACAGGACGTTTGATGTATGGTAGAAGATACAACGAGGGTTTGCACCAAGCTATTGAGGCTAAAGAGGGTGTAACTGTTGCTAACGAAAACAAAACTTTGGCAACTATTACTTTCCAAAATTACTTTAGACTTTACAAAAAGCTTTCAGGTATGACTGGTACTGCACTTACCGAAGAAAGCGAATTTGGTGAAATTTACAAACTTGATGTTATTGAAGTTCCAACAAACAAACCTATGGTTAGAGAAGACTGCGCTGATGTTGTTTACAAAACAGAAAAAGCTAAATACACAGCTGTTATAGACGATATTGAAGAGCATTACAAAACAGGTCAACCAGTTTTGGTTGGTACTGTCACAGTTGAAAAATCTGAAATGCTTAGCCAAATGCTTAAAAGACGTGGCATAAAGCATGAAGTTTTAAATGCTAAATACCATGATAAAGAAGCTGAAATTATTGCTCAAGCTGGCAAAAAAGGTGCTATAACCATTGCTACAAACATGGCTGGCCGTGGTACTGACATTAAACTTGGTGGTAATCTTGAAAATTTAGCTATTTCTGAACTTAGAAAATCAGGCATGGAAGAAACTTTAATTGTCGAGGCTACTGGTTTTGCTGAAACTGATAACGAAGAAATTTTAGAGGCACGTAAAACTTTTGCCCAAATTAAAGAAAAATATAAACCTAGCATAACTGCAGGTGCTGAAGAAGTAAAAGGCTTAGGTGGTCTTTACATTATTGGTACTGAAAGACATGAGTCAAGACGTATCGACAATCAGCTTAGAGGTCGTGCTGGTCGTCAAGGCGACCCCGGTAAAACACGTTTTTATCTATCACTTGAAGACGATTTAATGCGTTTATTTGGTGGCGAGAAAATTCAAAATCTTATGACTAGAATGAATGTTGCTGACGATCTACCTATTGAAGCAAAAGTGATGAGCAACACTATAGAAGGTTCTCAAAAGAAAGTTGAGGGCAGAAACTTTGGTATAAGGAAAAATGTTTTACAATATGATGATGTTATGAACCATCAACGTGAAATTATTTATGACCAAAGAAATAAAGTTCTAAACGGCGACAATGTTAAAGACCAAATTCTTAAAATGATTGAAGAAGACATTGAACTTAATGTTGACCTTTATTTGCCTAAAGATGTTGAGCATAAAGACTGGAATATTGATGCTTTAAAAGCTCATTATTTAGGTTGGGTTGTAAAAACTGAAGATTTAGTTTTTACCAAAAGCGAACTTGAAGAATTGTCCAGCGAAACTGTTAAAACAGATTTAAAAGACAAAGCTATGCAAGTTTACAAGGCAAAAGAAGAAGAAATTAAACCAGAGCTTATGCGTGAAGTTGAACGTACACTTCTGCTTAGAAATGTTGACACTTTGTGGATGGACCACATTGACGCTATGGAAGAACTTAAAAACGGTATTAGGCTTAGAGCGTACGCTCAAAAAGACCCTGTTATCGAATACAAGTCCGAAGGTTTTGACATGTTTGACCAAATGATAGCTATAATTCGTGAAAACACAGCTAAAATGGTTCTTACTGTTCGTCTTCGCACAAAAGAAGCTCCAAAACGTGAGGAAATTGCAAAAGAAACTTCTGCTAGTTCCTCTGATTCTTCTGAACCTAAGAAGAAAAAACCTATTGTTAACGCTAGCAATAAAGTTGGAAGAAACGAACCTTGCCCTTGTGGTAGTGGACTTAAATACAAAAAATGCTGTGGAAAAAATCAATGATATATAAGGAGTTTTTAAGTGAAAATTTCTAGTTTATTACTTTGTTTAATTTTAACTTTAAGCTGTTTAACAGCTTGTAAAAGCAGTGAAGAAAGCTACAGTTTTGATGCCAGTGCATATATTCAGGCTTATTTGGATTGCGCATATTTAGGCAATACCGAAAATTACACAGATGTAACACAAGTTGACGGTGATACTGCTTTGCAAAATCACACTGCAACAATTAATAATATATCAGTAGATTTTTTTGCACAGTATAAGCTCAACCCTACCGATGAACAAAAATCTTCTATGGATAGTCTTATTGAATTGATGTTTAAAAGTTGCACTTATATAGTTGAAAACGAAATTGAAACTGAAAACGGATATAGTGTTACCGTAAACTTTTTGCCTATTTTAAATTTAAAATATTTAGCTGATGAATTTGAATTTTTAACAATTGATGAAATGATAACACTTTTAGAAGAAGATAGTTTAAACACTATTTACGGTGAAGAAATTAGTATTATTTTTGATTTCATAATTGATGACGAAGGTTATGTTAAAGTAAATACAAATTTATTTGACGAAATGGACGATTTAATTTTTCCAGTAATATAAATTACAATCACCAATGCATTTTTAAGTGCATTGGTGATTTTTTATTTGTTTTGATTATCCAAAATTTCACGAATATTATTTTCTGTTTCCATTACTTCGTCTTTAAAAGCGTTAGCTGATGTTCGCAAAGCACCATGTCCCATGATTATCATTTGTTCAAGTGCGTCAGAAGTCACAACTCTAACTCTGTAGTTTTTTGCCATAGCATGTGTAACTTTTTCAATATACATGTCAGCAGTTTCTGCCTCTTTTGTGTAGACTATGCTTATATTCCCCTCTTTTTCGGTGCTACCTGTGTTACCTTTAACTTTGTAAGCATCGAAAACTACTATAACTTCGCATTTTTTATAGGCTTTATAATTAATAAGCATTTCGACAAGTTTATTTCTAGCACCGTCTATATTTATTTTAGATAGAGCGCTTAATTCTTCCCACGCAAAAATAACATTGTATCCATCAACTAAAACATATTCAGGACCTGTTGGAATTTGCTTTGTTCTCTTGTAATTTTCAGTTTTAATGGCTGGCTTTTTACGCTCCTGCATTGCAACTCGTGGGTCGGTTTTAACCTTGCCATAAGTGTTTTCGAAAATCTTTAAAATTTCTTTATCGTCATATAAAGACGGTCTTGATGTTGCAACTCTTCTAGCTTTAAGCTCTACTTGCTCTTCGTCCTTTTTATCTTCGGGCTTAATATGCATCTTAGATTTCGCCTCGCTCCACTTCACAGGATAACCAGCACCGTGGGAGCAAAAAACAGAGTCGCCTGTGTTTTCTAAATCGGCTTCTGCTTGATAATTTATAGCTCTTATGACTTGTTCTTCGTTGTGACATTGGTCATAACCTTTGAACTTGCAGTTAAATTTACCTTTTCCTTTTGTGTATGAAATTACATCTTTTAGATAATCCATACTGGTAGAAACAGGAATTTCGCCTTTAATTGTCACACTGTCACCACTGTTTTGTGGGGTCTTAAAACTGCCATGCATAAGCTGAATATCGTTCATCGCTCTGCCCATATTTTCCACTGGAACGGTGAGTGTAAACTCATAAAAAGGCTCTAAAATTACACTTTTAGCCTCCATAAGCCCTTGCCTTAACGCTCTGTAAGTAGCCTGTCTAAAGTCGCCACCCTCTGTGTGTTTAAGGTGTCCCCTACCAGCTATTAACGTAATTCTCATGTCGGTTATAGAACTACCAGTCAATGCACCTATGTGATTTTTCTCTATTAAATGACTTAAAATTAGGTTCTGCCAGTTTTTGTCTAAGTCGTCAGTTTTAGTTTTATTGTCAATAATTAACCCACTGCCACGTTTGCTAGGTTCTAATTTAAGGTGCACCTCGGCATAATGTTTAAGTGGCTCAAAATGCCCTGAACCTATAACTTCGTCTTGGATAGTTTCTTTATAAACAATACTTCCACTGTCGAAAGTTATGTCGTAATCAAACCTATCTTTTACTATGCTTTGAAGAATTTCAAGCTGAACTACACCCATTAGCTGAATGTGAATTTCCTTGTACCGTTCGTTCCAAACAACATTAAGTTGTGGGTCTTCTTGCTGTAAAATTTTGAACTTCGAAAGTGCTGTGTGGGCATCTATTCCATTTGGAAGATTTATTTTATATGTTAAAACTGGCTCTAACATAGGACTAAGTGACTTACTTTGTGTTCCTAAGCCTTGCCCTACGTATGTGCTATTCAAGCCTGTAACGGCTACGACATCACCAGACATAGCTTCATCTATAGCTGTAAATTTAACGCCGTTATACACCCTTATTTGGTTAACTTTTTCGCCAAAACTATTCTGTGTTTGGTCAGTTCCATAAATTACGGTTCGAACTTTTAAACTACCTGAACAAATTTTCATGTAGCTTAGTCGGTTGCCTTGATTATCCCACGCTATTTTAAAAACTCTTGCGCCAAATTTATCACCGTAATTGTCTTGTATAGTGTATTCATCAAACTTTTCTATAAAATTTTCAGTTCCTTCAAGTTTTAAAGCAGAACCAAAAAAACAAGGATAAACCTCACGGTTTTTAATAGCCCTTGCAATATTTCTTTGTGGAATGCTTGACTTTAACAAAAACTCCTCTGTTAAACTATCACTGCACATAGCCACGTTTTCCATATAGTTTTTATCTTCAAAATCTATACAATTCACACTTAACTTATCTTGTAAATCTTTCATAATAAAGGATTTATCTGTGCCAGCTAAGTCCATTTTATTGACAAAAATAAAACATGGTATTTTATATCTTGAAAGTAATGCCCACAAAGTTTCTGTGTGAGCTTGAGTTCCATTTGCGCCACTAATAACCAAAATAGCATAGTCGATTACTTGCAAAGTTCTTTCCATTTCGGTTGAAAAATCGACATGCCCTGGGGTGTCTAAAAGGTCGATTACTGTGTCACCTATATTAAACCTAGCCTGTTTTGAGAAAATTGTAATTCCTCTATTTTTCTCTAGGTCGTGTGTATCTAAAAATGCATCTTTGTGGTCTACCCTGCCAACTTTTATAATTTTACCTGAATAATAAAGCATGCTTTCAGACAAAGTAGTTTTGCCTGAGTCAACATGTGCCAAAATTCCTATAGTGAGTTTTTTCATTTATATCCGCCTGTTTTTTATTTTGCGTTATCGCATTAGCATACACCAAACAAGGTGTTTTTACAATTATTATATATTATTTTACCATAAAACTGATTAAAACTAAAGATTAAATTTGATTTTTTTGTATATTACATAATATTTATTTATTTTGATTGACAAACTACTATTAGTATAGTAAAATTATTTTTATATGTGTTTATAAAAACACAATCTTTGTCAAGAACTATATTAAATGAAACGAGGTAAATAATGACATTTTCCACTTTAGCATTATCCCCAGATTTGCTTAGAGCAATCGAACAGATGGGGTTTGAAACTCCAACAGATATTCAAGCAAAAACAATACCAGTTATTTTAGAAGGACGTGACGTAATTGGACGCTCACAAACTGGTTCAGGTAAAACTGTGGCTTTTGGTGTGCCAGCAGTTGAATGTATAGAAACATCAAAAGGCCTTAAAGACATGCCGCAAGTATTAATTTTATGCCCAACAAGGGAACTTGCGATGCAGGCAGCTGGCGAAATGCGCAAGCTTACAAAATATAAACAAAGTATTAAAGTTGCTGAACTTTGTGGTGGTATGCCAATGCCAAGACAAATTACTCAACTTAAAAGTGGTGCCAACGTTATAATTGGTACTCCTGGTCGTGTTATGGACCATTTAAGACGTCGTACTCTAAAACTGGATATGCTTAAGATGATAGTTCTTGACGAAGCTGATGAAATGTTAAGCATGGGGTTTAAAGAGGATATTGAAACTATTTTAGAAGATGTTCCACAAGAAAGACAAACAATTTTATTCTCGGCTACTATGCCACCTGCAATTTTACAAATTACAAAAACTTACCAAACTGACCCTGTTTTAATAGAAGTTGGTAACAGACAAAAAACTGTTGACACTATAAAACAAAGTTTTTACGATATTCCTATGGGCAGAAAAATGGATGCACTTCACCTTTTATTAAGATATTACAGACCGAAGCTTTCTATGATTTTCTGTAATACTAAAGTTATGGTTGAAGAACTTGCTCAAAATTTACAATCACATGGCTTTGACGCTGAAGGCTTACACGGCGACATGAAACAAAGTCAACGTACTACTGTTTTGAACTCTTTCAAAAACGGCAGAGCGACTATTTTGGTTGCAACTGACGTTGCTGCTCGTGGTATTGATGTTGATGGTATTGACTATGTTTTCAACTACGATATTCCACAAAACACTGAATACTATATTCACCGTATTGGCAGAACCGGACGTGCTGGTAAAGACGGTACAGCTATTTCACTTTGTAGTGGTAGACGTCAAGTTTTTGGCTTGCAAGACATTTTAAGAATGACAAAATCAAAGGCTGAAAGAGCTTACTTACCAACTACAGAAGAAATTCACCTAAATACAGAAGCTGCAAATATTGCTTTAATTGAAGATAAGATGAAAGAAGATTTAAGTGCTAACAGCTTAAAACTTGCTGACACTTTAGTTTCTTCTGGCGCTGATTTAGAAAAAGTTATAGCTGCTTTAATCGAAATGCAGTTTGGCTCACAATTTGTTAAAATAGATAACATTAGACAAGAGCGTAGAGAACAAAGTGGCCCTAAAGACCCTAACCGTGTTTACGCAAAAGTTCACCTTACTATCGGCCGTGATGACAGAGTTTCACCTAAACATATTGTAGGTGCACTTACAGAAAAAACTGAACTTTCAGGCAGAGATATTGGTAAAATTGAGATTTACGACGACCATAGTATCGTTAATGTTCCACAAGAAAATTTGGACGAAACTATAAAAATTATGGAAGGCTCAAAAATCAGTGGCAAAGTAATTTCTGCTACTTTTAAACCTACTAAAGACGGCCGTGACCCTCACAACACTCCAAACTCAAGGTCTTCAAGAGGCCGTTCAAGCTCACGTAATAAAGATTACAGAAATTTCGACAAAAAACAAGGTTCTAGAAGAAGATAAAAAATAAGTTTACAAACAGATAAAAATTTGATATAATATTTTATTATAGTTTGAACTAGAAAGGGTTATATAGATGAGTAAATTTGTAAAGGAAAGACCAAAATTTCCTAATAGAGCTATCATTACTGCGGGTATGCCATACGGCAATAAAGAGCTTCACTTTGGTCATGTTGGTGGTATGTTTGTACACGCTGACACTTTTGCACGTTTTATGCGTGACAGAATTGGCAGTGAAAACGTAATTTTTGTTTCAGGTACTGACTGTTATGGTTCGCCAGCACTTGAGGGTTATAGAAAAGAAGTAGAAAAAGGCTTAACAGGAACTATTCAGGATTATGTTGGTAAAAACCATATAAGCCAAAAAGAAACACTTAAAAACTTTGAAATTGAGCTTAATCTATTTGCCGCTTCTGGTTTAGATGAAGCCTGTGAAATGCACAAGCTAGTTTCTAAAGAATTATTCGAAAAATTATACGCAAATGGCAGTTTAGTTAAGGACTCTACCCCTCAATTTTTTGACGAAGATTTAGGAGTATTTCTAAACGGTAGACAAGTTATGGGCAAATGCCCTGTTGAGGGTTGTTCTAGCGAACATGGCTATGCTGACGAATGTTCTTTGGGACACCAATACGAACCTAGTGAACTTATTGACCCAATTTCAACTTTAAGTGGCAAGACACCAGTTTTAAAAGAAGTTACTAACTGGTACTTTAAACTTGACAGTTACACCGATGTTATGACAGAAGTTTTAAACGACTGGAAAAGAAATACAAATATCAGAAAATACATTGTAAAAGCTATAGATGAATTTTTGAAAAAACCAGTTATTTATGTTCAAAAAAATGCAGTGGTCGATTTAGAAGAACTTCAAGGTGCCATGCCTAGCCACGAACTTGTTAACGAAGAGAAAAAACCGTCTTACACATTTATTTTTGATTGTTTATCTGACAGAGATAAAGCTAGAGAATGCTTAAATACAAGAAATATTAGATTTCGAACTGGTAAAACTTTAGTTCCATTTAGGCTTTCTGGCAACTGCGAATGGGGCGTTCCTGTGCCTAGTTTAGAGGGTCTTGATGATTTAACTTTTTGGGTATGGCCTGAAAGTTTGTGGGCTCCTGTTTCTTTTAGCAGAACTTACCTAAAAAGCAAAGGTGCTGACGATAACGAGTGGAAAAATTGGTGGATGTCTGACGACTCAAAAGTTTACCAATTTATAGGTGAGGACAATATTTATTTTTACGGTATTGCAGAAATGGGCATGTTCTTATCCTATTATTGCGAAAACAAAGAAGACGCTTACAAATGGGAAGGTGTAAACCTACCTCATATTATTGCAAACAAACACATTTTGTTTATGAACAAAAAAGCTTCTTCTTCAAGTGAAATTAAACCTCCTATGGCTGCTGAACTTTTAGATTATTACACAGCTGAGCAACTTAGAATTCACTTTTTAAGCCTTGGTCTTTCTAATAAAAACGCTAGTTTCCAACCTAATATATATTTGCCAGAAAACGAAAGAGAGTCAAAAGACCCTGTTTTAAAAGAGGGTAATTTGCTTACAAACGTTTTCAATCGATTGGCAAGGTCTTGTTTCTACACAACACAAACTTACTTTGACGGTGTGCTGCCTAAAGGTGAAGTTAGTGCTAGAGTAATAGACGAAAGCAAACGTCAAACTTTAGAATTTGAAAGACATATGTATAATCATGACTTTCACAGACTAACTTATGTTTTGGATGAATATATTAGATTTATGAATAAACTTTGGGTTGCTAACATAAAAAAAGCAGAACAAACTGAGGACGACGAACTAAGAAAACAAACTTTGATTGATTGTTTCCATGGTTTAAGAACTGCTTTAACTCTTTTACACCCTATAGCACCAAATGGCTGTGAAATGCTTAGAGAATATTTAGGTGTAGACGAAAGAATTTGGAACTGGGAATACATTTTTGAAGATTTATATTTCTTCTGTGATGAAAACCACCAACTTAAATTTCTAGAACCTAGAGTAGACTTTTTCAGCAAACACCCAAGCCAATTTATAACAGAATAAAATTTTAGGGGCTATTTTTTAGGATAGCCCCTTTATATTTAACATGTCATTGTATGTCAGTAAGAAATGTGATATTATAATATTGGTCAAATTGACTTCACACGCTTTTTAGCGTGTTTTTTTATGCCCAAATTTTCAAAAAAGAAAGGAGTAAAACTTTGACACATGAAATTTTAGTAGCTATTTTATCTCTATTAGGCACTTTAGGTGGTTCACTTGGTGGTATTTTGGTTGCTAACAAACTTTCTAACTACAGAATACGTCAGCTCGAAATTAAGGTAGACAAACACAATAATTTTGCTGCAAGACTGCCTGTAGTAGAAGAACAAATTAAAGTTATCAATCGTAGAATTGACGACTTAGAAAAAGGAGAAAAAAGATGAACAACTTAACAAGCAAAACATGGTGGATTGCCGCAGGAACTAGAGCAATTAAAACAGTTGCTCAAACAGCTGTAGCTTCTATTGGCGTATCGGCTGTATTTAGCGACGCAGACTGGATATACATAGTTTCAGCTTCGATTTTAGCTGGGGTTATTTCCATTTTAACATCTGTAACTGGCTTACCAGAAGTAAGCGACACAACAACTGACGAAATTAATTAAGGAGTATTTATGAGCAATTCGAATTTAGTAACATACACAAAAATTAGTCCATATAAATCAAGTCCAAGGACTAATACAATCAAAAAAATAACAATTCATCACATGGCTGGTAATTTATCGGCAGAAACTTGTGGAAATGTTTTTCAGTCTTCAAAATCTAGTGCAAACTACGGTGTAGATGGCAGTGGCAATGTTGGAATGTATGTAGAAGAAAGTGATAGAAGCTGGGCGAGTTCTAGCCCCACAAACGACCACCAAGCAGTTACAATTGAAGTAGCAAACTGTGGTGGCTCACCTAACTGGGAAATTTCTGACACAGCACTTGAAAAAACTATCGATTTATGTGTTGACATTTGTGAGCGTAACGGCATTGAGAAATTAAACTATACTAGTGATAATACAGGTAATTTGACAAGGCATAACATGTTTGCAAATACAACTTGTCCTGGTCCTTATTTACAGTCACAATTTGACTATATAGCACAAGCTGTTAATGCAAGGCTTAGTGGTGAAGTTATAAAAGAAGAAACTTCAAGCGAAACTTTAGAAATACAATTAGTTGAAGTTGACGGCTCTTGGGGTAAACTTACAACAAAGGCACTTCAAGAAAAACTTGGCACAGTAGCTGACGGCATTATTTCAAATCAATCGGAAACTAGTAAAAAGTATCACCAAAACTGTAGTACTTCTTCATGGGAATACAGCGACAACACAAACGGCTCTAACGTTATTAAAGCACTACAAAAAATGCTTGAAATTGATGTAGACGGAAAATGTGGTATCCAAACTGCTAAAGCTTTGCAAAAGTTTTTAACGGTTGAAGAAGACGGATATATTGGCGAAACTACAGTTAAAGCACTACAAAATTTTATAAACGGTTAAAAAAGTTGGTGGCTTAAAACAACTACCTACTAATAGAACCAAAACAAAATTACGTCCCTCAAATTTTCAGGTTTGAGGGGCGTTTTTTATTTTTAATTGCTAATATATATTACTTCGTTGTTCCCACTTAAGATATATTCATCGTCATTTTTAAAGCAAAAAAACAGACCTTTTTCCGAAGAAAAAAAGTCTGCAACCCTTGATGGGTAATTTTGGCAGGGGCAGTAAGAATCGAACTCACGACACGTGGTTTTGGAGACCACTGCTCTACCAGCTGAGCTATACCCCTGTATATTTAATTGTTACTAACAAGTACATATTATATAGTAAATTGTTAGATTTGTCAAGCCTTTTTATAAATTTTGTGTTGAAGATTTTCTGTTTATATGTTATACTTTTTTTATTATAGTTTTAAGGAGAAAAAATGAGTATACTTAATGTTGAAAATGTTAGTCACGGCTTTGGTGCTAGAAAAATTTTAGAAGATGTTTCTTTTAGACTTTTAAAAGGTGAACATGTTGCTTTAGTGGGTGCTAATGGCGAAGGTAAATCTACTTTTTTAAATATAATTACGGGAAATTTGATGCCAGACGAGGGCAATGTTAGCTGGTGTAACCATATAACTACTGGTTTTTTAGACCAATCTAGCACGCTTACAAAAGGAAAAACTATTCGTGATGTACTGCGTGAAGCTTTTTCTTATATGTATAAACTTGAAGAAGACATGCTTGCTATGTACGAAAAAATGAGTGACTGTTCTGATGAAGAAATGACTTTACTTTTAGAAGAAGTTGGGCAAATTCAAGAAATTTTAGAGCATGGTGGATTTTACGTATTGGACTCGAAAATTGAAGAATACGCAAACGGATTAGGACTTGGCGAAATTGGACTTGACAAAGATGTTGATAATTTAAGTGGTGGTCAGCGCACAAAAGTTTTACTTACTAAGCTTCTTTTAGAAAATCCAATGGTTTTACTTTTGGATGAGCCTACCAACTACTTAGATGAAAACCATATTAACTGGCTAAAAAACTTTTTACAAAATTACGAAAACGCTTTCATATTAATCTCACATGATATAGACTTTTTAAACTCTGTAGTGAATATTGTTTACCACGTTGAAGAGGCTGTTCTTACACGATACAAAGGCGATTACAACGACTTTAGAAACATGTACGAACTTAAAAAAAGGCAAATAGAGCAGGCTTATGAAAAGCAACAAAAAGAAATTGCACATCTTGAACAATTTATTGCTAAAAATAAAGCTAGAGTTGCGACAACCAACATGGCTAAAAGTAGACAAAAAAAGCTTGATAAAATGGATATTATTGAACTTACTAAGGAAAAAGTTAAGCCTACGTTTCGTTTTGAATACGCTAGAACACCTGGTAGAGTTTTAATTGAAGCAACAGATATTGTAATCGGTTATGACACTCCTTTAACAAAAGCTATGAATTTACGATTAGAGCGTGGCCAAAAAGTTGCTATAAAGGGTGTTAATGGACTTGGTAAAACAACTTTATTAAAAAGTTTGCTAGGTATTATTCCGACTTTAAGTGGAAATTTAGACACCGACCCTTTTGCAGAGTGTGGATATTTTGAGCAAGAGGCAATGGCTAGCAGCGAAACTGCACTTCAAACAATTTGGGATGCTTTTCCGTCTATGACAAACGCTGGGGCAAGGGCAGCGCTTGCAAAATGTGGACTTACTACAACTCATATTGAAAGTCAGCTTAGAGTTTTAAGTGGTGGCGAAAATGCCAAAGTTCGCCTTTGCAAATTAATGCTTCACCCTATGAATTTACTTGTTTTGGATGAACCTACTAACCACTTAGATGTCGACGCAAAAGATGCTTTAAAACAGGCTATTAAGGACTTTAAAGGTACTGTTTTGCTGGTAAGTCATGAACCTAGTTTTTACAGCGATATTGTAACAGATATTTGGGATTTAGAACAATGGACAACAAAAATTATTTAAGGAGATTTACATTATGACATTACAAGAGAGAATAGACATTTACGAAAAAGAAATGGAAACTTTGCAATTCGAAAACTTCACCAACATTGATGCTCTAGAAGTTGGCAAAATTATGGTTAATAAAATTGTACAGGGCAACCTTAGGTTAGCAGTAGACATAAATATAGGTGGTCAAACAATTTTTAGATATGCTCATACAAATACAACCATAACCATGGAAAATTGGCTTAGACGAAAAATGAAAACTGTTTTATTTGCAGGCGAAAGTAGTATTTTGTTTGGTTGCAAGCTTAAACGTGACGGAAAAGAGTTAAAAGATGTTGTTGCTCCAAATTCACCAGAAGAATATGTTCAGTGTGGTGGTTCTTTTCCAATTATAATAAAAAATCAAGGCATTATTGGAACATTTTCAAGTTCTGGTTTAGTTGACACCGAAGACCACCAAATATTAGTCGACTCAATAAGTGAATATTTAAATAAATTATAAGGAGAAGGATTATGTATTCAAATGTAAAAAACTTTGGTGCTATTGGTAATGGTATTGCAGACGATACTGATGCTATTTTAGGCGCTATTCAAAACGCAGTGGATGAAACAGGTGTTGTTTATTTTCCGCCAGGAACTTACATGATTAGACCAATTGAAGTTCCTAGCCATATTACCCTGATGGGTAATTCTTCATGGAGTTACCTTGGCTCACGTACAGACAAAGACGGCAACAGCTTAGACCCAGGCTACAAAGGCAGAACTATTATCTCCCCTATTAACGCAGACGGCAAGGCATTATTAGACCTAAATGGCAAATGTGGTACAAGAATTATTGGTTTAACTTTTGATGGCAGAGATATTGGTACAGGGTTCCACTGTATTTACACACATAACATTGGCATTGAACAACATATTTGTGTTGAAGATTGCCGTATTGAAAGCTTTTCTGGTTCAGGTATTAGACTTGACAGAGTTTGGGTTTTCTCTATTCGTAGAAACATAATTATGCGAAATGGCGAACATGGTATAGACTGTACAAGTGGTTACGACGGCTGGATTATAGATAATCAGCTGACTGGTAACAAAGGTGCTGGTTTGTATGCTAGCGGAGAAGACATTCCTGGAAAAGATGAGTTTGGACGTCCTATTTTCACTGGTATGGCTACTGTTATGGTTACTGCCAACAGAGTAGAGTGGAACAAAACTGCTGGTGTTAGCATTAAAGCATCAAACACTATGCAATTTACTGGTAACAGTATTGACCATAATTTTGGACCTGGTTTTTACATTCATAGCTGTGTTAGTGGCACAATTAGTGGCAATGTAATTAGAAGTAGTTCTGTTGACCTTGAAAACAATTTAAGTTGTCAAATTTATTTAGAAGAATGCAAGGGTGTTTCTGTTACAGGCAACAGCTTTTGGGGTTGGTACGAAAGAAAAGAATACAACCTTACCAAAGTTGCACCTTATTATAATTTCACTTTGAAAAATAACCGTGACTGCGTTATTACAGGTAATGCAGCTTACGAAGGCTGTGGAATTCAAAGTGTACTTGATTTAGGTGGAAATGTTAACATAGACTATTCTAACAATCCGTCAAGTTTCCCAGATGCTGAAAAATATGGTTTAACTAAATAAAAGCATAATAAAAACCTCATCTTGCATTAAAAGTAAAGATGAGGTCAGAGTGTCGAAAAAGTTAAAGGTATTGTACAAAATAACCAAAGAAGTATATGCTTACCTCGTATGGATGCCCCTTGCGGGTGTCCGAGGGTTTAAAAAAATGTAAAATACAACGAAATTTCACGCAATAAAAAGTAAAAAACCAAAAAATGTTGCAACGCAACGGACAACCGCAAGGGTTGTCCGTTGCGTTGCAACATTTTTTCGAGTATAGGCTTTTTCCTACTTCTGTTAGTAAGTTTCTACTTTTGCTGGAACTTGTGCATAAACTTTTCGGTTTGCAAGTCCGTTTTCTTCCATTGTAAGCCATGTCCAATTAAGAGGTTTAAAGACCTAGCCTAAATTGTATGGTTGAATTTGAACTGTTATTAAATATTTTGTCTTAATATTTATGCGAATAGAAATCTAAAATAGGAGCCTTTTTATAAATCAAATAATTACCGACTCCTCGTTCAATATCTTCACGTTTATATTCTTTAGGTATATTTTCCAAAGGGAAAATTAATACAAATGATTTATCCCATTTCTTTTCTAAACTATGTATAATTATTCCAGAGGTATTATAACACCATTTACCGATTTCATTTTTTTTGTTATAATCTTCTTTTAATGTTGGATAATCAAAATTAATATCATTGCTTATTGCAACAACGCCTATATAGCCATCTTCTGTGAATTTAATCCAAAGAATATCTTGCTCATCCTCTAAATTATAATCATTTTTTATGCTATCATAATTTATTGTATTTGGATCAAATGTTGAATTTTCTATAATGCTTACACCAATTCCATTAAGAAATTCATTCACATATTTAATAATTTCTATTTTACTAATCGGATCAAATTCACTTTGTTCTTTCGCTTTATCAAATCGAGTTGTGTCACCATAATGCACTGATGATGCTTTTCCTGTAGGCTTATTGTAATCGTCAATAAATTTTATATATTCGTTTGCCATATAGCTACCTTCTTTAATAATATTTTAAGAATCTTTTATTTGATTATATCACAAACTTTTTCACCTTGTAAAGAAAATTGTTGCTTTAGACTTATGTGAGTAATCTAAAGCCAAAAGGTTATGCTCTTCTTGTTAGCCGTATCCTATAAAGAGGTTCCCAAACCCTTGCCCAAATTGGATGTGATAAACTATTTATGCCTTTTACGACATAACCTCCTATGTTTTTTATTGTGGTTGCCAGACCAACTTTATATCAAATGTTTCACTATCGGCAGTGCCATGCGAATTCTTTTTCGTTGTCTGAATTTTTTAATTTTAACGGTGTTTAAATTGCTCTACAAAGGTTATTTTAAAATCTTCGTCAAAGAATTTTCTAGCCTCTTTAAGATTCATAATAACCCATTCTCTGGATTTTCTTATTTCCAATGTTTCTGGCAATTCTTTAATAATTCTATCTGCATCATAAGACTGTCCAGCGTTATATCTTATTTCGTTTGCAGATTTATTAATGACAAAACATTTACGGCTTGTCCTCCAAGCTGATTTAATTGTCTGAATGGCATGCTTACCAGTAACTCTTTCACTAAAATAATCATTAAGAGAAAGCTTTCGTATATAATCAGGCAAATTATGATTATTGTTCTGAGCTAATATATCGCAAATAATTTCAGATGAAATCTTTAATATATCAGGAGCAGAGTCGATCTCGTCATCTTTAATACTTTCTACCATTTCAGGAATGCACTCGAACATTCTACGCAAATATTCTCTATAAAAAGCTGTTCCTATATTTTTTTGCACTTTACGAACAACACTGCTTCGCATAACCTCTGTATTTGTAAGTCCAGCCTGAACTCGACATATAACAGTACGTCTTATTATTTCTGGTGCAACTGCTTTTACATCCTCGTTTGCACTTATTACAACGGCAGGATAATGAATCATTTTATCGGCAATACCAAAAGCATCATTTTTTATAGTTTCAATGGCGTGGTCTGTAAACCTCTTTTGTGTCAAATCATCAACAATAATAGGTGCTCCTTTAACTTCATATCGCAATGCATCTATTGTTCTTCGAGTAAACTCTGGTGCAGATATTCTTGTTTTTTTACCTATCATCATTTTTAGTAGTGTTTCAAGAAAACTTGTCTTTCCTGCTTTACTTTGACCATAAACCAAACCAAAAATAGGATACGGTAATGTATTCTGATTATATCTATGCGCCATATCCCTCATAACACCCATGAACGGCGAACAGAAAAACCAATTCGCAAATTCAAAATATCTTTGTTGCATATACTTATATTCACCGTGAAAATTTTTGTATCCGTCCATATATTGTAAAAATAAATCTACATCATTTTTAACTTCACTCAAACTAGGATTCAAATCAAGCTTTACATCATTTAAATGTGCACTGCAATTATCTACATTAACAATCAGTCTAGGGTATTCTTTGCGAATTTCCTTCTCTTTATCATGGGCTTCTTTTGCGAGATTTCTCATGCTTACAATACTGGTAGGAGATAATAAAATTTTTCCTGTCTTGTCTGCCTTAGGTTGAAGTGGCTTAATCTTATTTGCTAAATTAGATACATCAAGGGCAAACTCCACTTCTTCAGCACTGTTTTTATCAGAAATAATTGTGAGAACTTTATTAATTTTTATAGTTTTTGATATTGGTAATTCATCAATATTTTCAGTATCATCTGAAGCAACAATAGCTTTCTCTGTTATTTCATCTGTACAATCTTCTTTCAAAGAGTTATATACACTCATGTACCATTCATAAGCCTCATCGCCATCAATGCAAGAAATATTTTCACGCTGATGCCCTGAAAAAGCTTGCTCGGACATATTTGCAGAGCCCATTACCACCCGTTTTCTTCCACTTTCAGAAGAAAGAAGATAAATTTTCTCGTGAGAAAGTTTATCTCTTGCTACAAGAAGATGCAATGTTTCTTCTTGTATTCGAGAAATCAAATAATCTTTTGAATTATTACTTCTGATGCGTTCGATAAGCTTTAACTGATATGCCATAACCTCATTAAGAGAATATGACATAACCTGCTCGCAACCAAAAATTATTTCAGCAGAATCGAATAATTCTAACAATTTACTTATAAAACCAATACCAGAAGAATATGTAATCGCATGAATTGTGTCAAATCCAGCAAACAACTCTTTCCAAGTTAGAGTTTCTCCGTTTACAAACTCAAGCTTTGCAACATCAAGCTTTTTCGCAACTGGTGTTGCTATTGTTGACATTTCTTCTGAAAAAAACGAAGTCTGATACTCTTCCATTTTTACCACCTCAATTATTTTAATTACTTTGGCAAACAATAAACTTTGCCATCATTTTTTTGTGCAAACCAAATATTTTCATCTTCATATCACATTTCCACGCTTTACTAACTGTCACCAGTAGTGGCAATAAAAGTTAAATTTCTGCAGTCGAGGAACGAATTTCTTTATTATTTTTCTTCATTTTATCTTCCATTGTTAATTCCCCTATTACTATTATTTATATATAGTATAGCATAATTTTCAGTTTATTCAAAGAAAAAATTTTTGTATATTTCTTTTTGTATTAATTGAATTTTTTGTAAGCTTTAAACTTTCTTCACCACTTAAAGTGATTAACTTTGAAGAATTAATGTTAAATCTTAGAGCAGATATAATAAAATAACTAGATAATAACAAAACTCCTGATATCCAAATATAAAAAATCAAATTTGAAAAATTGAAATTATTTTCAGAAATTGCAACTATACTTTCTGCAGAATTTAAATTGCTTATTAAATTTTCGGAAAGGTCTGTTATTATATCCTTAGGCAAAACTGAATTAGTTTCTATTTGTTCCCATAAATCGAAGGAAATAGGAATTATTAGATTAACTGCGACTATAAGCCACATAAAAACAAAAGTTTGATTTTTTATTCTGCTATAGCAAATACTTCTTATTATGATAAGTAAAATTATTAATACCCTGCCTGTTATCGCCATAATCCATAACTTATCCACTACAAATCACCTTCGTCCTCGCTATCTGCGATTATTTGTTTTGGTTCTTCGATTTTATCTTTTGATAAACCTTTATTTGTAAGTAAAGCAGCAAAAAGCATATCAGTTGAGCCTCCAAAAATTTTTCTGCCAGCTCCTTAATCTCTGTTTTTAGTACTTCTTCACGTTTTACTAGGGGTATACACATGAAATTAGGGTCTTCCCTTTTAATTCCTTCTTTTTTAATTATCCTTTTAATAAGCGTGTAAGTTGTGTTAATGTTCCAACCATAATTGTCTTCAATAATTTCAGCAACCTTTCTAGCTGGCATAATGCCATTTTTCCATAAGACTTCCATTATTTTTAATTCAGAATTTTGTAATTTTATCATTTTATACATGAGCGAGATTTACGAAAAATTGAAATTCTCAAAAGAGCTAATTGCAATATTAATACTAGCTTAAAAGAGAAATTTGATATAATCAAATCTCTATCAACAGAATATAGTATTTCTCTATTATGTGAAACTTTAGAAGTTGCTAAGGGTAGTTATTTTAATCATACTTTGAGAAATAAAAAAGAAAATACACTATCAGCAGAAAGAAAGAGAGAGATGACACCGATAATAATAGAAATATTTGAAAATAATAATCAAATATTCGGTTCGGGTAAAATTCACGCTATACTTAAAGACAGAGGATATAAAATATCTGTAAAAACTGTTGCAGATATTTTACATGAAAACAATCTATTTCCTATCAGATCATCAGCAAAATCTCTTTACTTACGTGATTTAGAGAGAAAAGAAAATATACTCAAGCAAAATTTTATTGCAGATAAGCCAAATCAATATTGGGTTGGCGACGTTACATACTTTAACTATAATAACACCAAGTTTTACATCTGTGTAATTTTAGATTTATACGCAAGAAAAGTTGTCGGCTGTAAAATATCACAAAATAACAGTACTCAATTAACTCGTGATACATTTAAGCAAGCATATGCGACAAGAAATATATCCGAAAACTTAGTATTTCATAGTGACCAAGGTTCAAACTACACATCAAAAACATATCGCAAATATTTATCAAGTTTAGGAGTTACACAATCATTTTCAAAGTCAGGTAACCCTTATGATAATTCAGTAGTTGAATCATTTTTCAAAAATATGAAAGCTGAAGAATTATATAGAACTAAATACCACTCTGAATTAGAACTAAAAAGAGCAATTCACAATTATATAGATTTTTATAATAAAAAAAGACCTCATACTTATCTAAGGTACTGGACACCAGATAAATATGAGGCAGAATATTAGAAAAATCATACAAAAGATTAATTTTAATGAACACTAGTGGTTCATATTATAATTTTCAATAAGTTTAAGGTTAATTTTTCGACTGTTTTGATTTTACTGTTCAGTTAGACATTTTCAAAACCATTTTCAAAAAACTCAGTAAAAACCTAACAAAAAATAATGAACCATATATCTAAGTGAACACTAACGGTTCATTTAAAATACATAGTTCATATTGTGTTTACCCATCGAAATCGATATTTTTTGTCCAAATATGTTTTTAATAGTGGATTCGAACTCACGTCACCATATCGATTAATTTATTTAAAAATAACATAAACACTCATATTTGTCAATAATTTGAGAATTGAATTTGAGGCTTATCGTAAGAAATTTGATTTTTAATACACCATTCTTTGGCTAGTTTTCTATAAGTTTCTGTTCTGAAACTATAATAGCTTTGGCTGATACCTAAGTAGTTTATTTTATCTTTAAAATTCCTATACGGGTTTTTATTTGATAAAACTTCCAATAATTTATCTTTAATGATGGGTGATTGTATTTCTGCAAAATTTCTCATTATAGAGTATTCGTGTATATCATATTGACTTGGCAATCTAACATACTTATCGGAATATTCTATTTCTTCTTCGAGTTCCAAGTCTTGATAGATGCTCGCATCTTCACACAGACTTACAATTTCGCCAGTTTCTTTATTTAAGTATTGCTGCCAAATTTCCGTTATTTCTTCAAAGGCATTGGCTATTGTTTCAATATCAACCATAAGAAAATTCTCCTATAAAAACATTCTTTAAATATATTATAGTTGCTTTTTGGCATTTTTTCAACACTATTTATATTTTCGCACTACTGATGGCTTTATGAAATACTATTACTTATTTGAATTGTTAGAACTTCCCATGTAGTAGGAATAACCACTTTTGATTCCTTCTTTCAAACCATATTTTTCTATTAACTCATTATATTTATCGTGTGTTAGATTTTCTTTTACACCTTTTAATGAATCAGCATGTAACATCATGGCAAAATAATCATTAAATTTTGGATGCTTATTTAATTCAAAAGAATAGCCTTCTACACTTCTGGAAAAATAACATCTAACTATGTTGAGTATAGCTATTTGTTTCTTTTCGTTAGTTACTTCATTATCATAAATCACTTTCCAACAATGAAATTTCACTTTTTCTCTTTTTGAATAATGCCAATTAAATCCGAACAATTCTACAGCTTTTAAGTATTCTTCATGTACTTTTTTATGTGTTTCTATATCTTCTTCAATTTGGCAATAATTTAATCCACAAATCGGACAGTATAGAAAGAAGCTATTTGATTCTACATTACTATTTTGAGATTCAACTTCTTGCTTTATACAATCGATAGGTATTACAAATAAATCAGATATAGCATCTAAATAATCAAGGTAGGATTTGTTTTCACCTGATATCCATTCTTCAATTGTACTTTCTGTAATACCTAATTTTTCAGCAAATTGTTTATTCTCCATTTCATTAATTTTGAGTAATTCTAATATATTATCTAATGTTGTCATAATATATAAGTCCTTTCTTTTGATTTTTATATAATTAAAATCGCTTTTTACGATTATAATTTCTAACAATTCAGTCTGGGGTGCAGTCGATTTCTAATGAAATAAAAATATGAATGAAAACTGGTATAGGTGGTTTCAATCATTTTTTCACAAATCGTCACAAGTGTGTCAAAAAGCCTTTTAATATTTTGGTGAGTGTTTATCTTAGTTTCTTCTATAAAGTCGGACACAGTGGCACACGGTGTGTCACAAACTTCTGACATCGCTATTTGAAGATGTTTTTCATCTTCTATGGCTGCTAGTAAGGAAAGTTTGCTTAAATTTTCTTTACTAGCAAGGGCAATATAGAACTCTTTTTCTTCTGAAGTTTCGCATTTTTCAAGAATAATACTATTGATTGTGAAGTTTAAGTTCATTGCTTTTTCTTTTAGATTTGGTGTTTCTTTATAAGTTTCGTAAAAATCTCTCATTCTGCGAAGATTTCTAGCGGAAAACCCTTTGATTTCAGCAAACTCAGTTTTTAGCATTTTTTCTACATGAGATACAAACGCTTTCTCGCTTTGCAAGCTAATTTGTCTGCCAATCTCGTTATATAAATTCATAAGACTATTTGTTGTTACTTCATTTTGTGAGTAACATTTTTTTATTGCAGTTCTTATGTTTTCAAAATAGATTTTACTTTCTAATTTTAATTCTTTCATAAGGTTTCTCCTTTCATTCTTTATGTACGAAAAAAAGAGCCAAAGCTCTTAGTTTCAAAATTTATTTTAGTTGATTTTAGTTTCATACTCCATGCCACAGTTAAATAGTATTTGAAGTTTTCCGTCATCGTGAACTTTTATTTGTCTGATTACTTGTCTTATTATGTCATCGTCATAATCTTCGTAGTCGTTGGTGTCGTTTTCTAGGAAAGTTTTGACTTCTTCTACTTCTTTGTGGATTTTATCTTCTACTGTGCCAGATTCCTTATATTGGTCGAGCATTGTTTGAAGTTCTCTTATTTCATCTGACATGGTTTTTAAGACATCGTGTTGTTCGGCGATTGTATGGGTAGCTGTGCATTCTGCAATCAACTTCATTGTTTGTGATTTTAGGGTTGCTATCTGTTCTTCGACTTTACTGACATTGATTGTTCCATCAACTTGACTCCACAAGCTGTTTTCAATTTCCATTACTAGGATTGGAATTAGCCTTTTTCTATCCTTAGCAGTCACTTTTATAGCTTTCATTATAACTTTTTGTAGTTTCACTTCATCAAGTGTAGGTGAGTTTTTACAGTATTTTTTACCATTATCAAGTCTATTTAAACATCTCCATACTGCACGTCTGGTTTTATCGTGTGTACCCCTTGCATAGTGAGTCCACAATGCTCGTCTGTATGGTGAACCACATTCGGCACATCTTAAAATATCATTTAGGGCATACATACTGCTATATTTTCCTTGTTCTGTCTTAGTTTTGAAGGAAGTTTTTCTTTTGCTTGTACGTTTACTGCGTTCAAGTTGTGCTTTTTCGTAAGTTGCTCTATCTATAATTGCAGGGTGATTGTTTTTTATAAAAATCTTTGGAAGTTCGCCATTATTTTCTTTGACTTTTTTGCTGATTGGATCTACTACATAAGTTTTTTGTAGAATGACATCACCACACATTCTCTCATTTTTTAGGATAGATTGTATGATATGTATTTTCCATTCACCATTTTTAGAGATTGATTTAATGTTTCTCTCAGTTAAGTTATCTATGATACCTTTTTCGCTTTTACCTTCTAGATACCAAGCATATATTTTCTTGATTATTTCTGCGTGTTTTTCATTGATTACTGGTTGTCCGTTTTCGCCCTCTTTAAATCCGTAGATTTTTGAGTAGTTCCAGTAGACTTTGCCTTCTTTCATCGCCATGCGTTTACCCATTTTTACGTTAAGGCTTAGTGAATTAAGTTCTTCTTGGGCAAGGCTCGCTAAAATTGTTAGTAAAACTTCGCTGTTTTCATCAAGTGTATTGATGTTTTCTTTTTCAAACAGAACTCCAATTCCCATAAGTTTAAGTTTTCTACAATATTTAATGCTGTCGATTGTATTTCTTGCAAATCTGCTTATGGATTTTGTTATGATTAGGTCGATTTTTCCGTTGTTACATTTCCTAATCATTTTCATAAACTCAGGTCTTTTAGTGGCTGAAGCACCGCTGATTCCCTCGTCTGCAAATGTGCCAGCTAATGTCCATTTTGGATTTCTCATTATCATATCTGTGTAGTAGATTTTTTGTGAATGGAAACTTGTTAGCTGTTCTTCAAAGTTTGTTGATACACGACTATATGAGCAAACTCGAAGTTGTTTATGTATAAATTGGTCTGATGCTTTACCTTTTGTAGCAGGTATTATGATTACTTCTCCCATGGGTTAAGTCCTTTCTTTAAGTTAATTTTTATTACTTTATCGCCACTGATTATTATTGATTCACATACTTCTTTGAGTGATATGGTATCTAAGGTATCACTTTCTCTAAGCCTTTCGATTATTTCAATTTCTCTATAATTTACATCGTTAAGGCTGTTGTATTTTTCAGTGACTATGGCTCTCAGACATATTTTTATGGCTTCTAGGTCGATATTTTCTTCACTCATTAGAATTTCTAGTTTATTTGTCAGCTTTATGAGTTCTACTGATAATATGTTGCTTTTGCTTGGTTTTGCATATTCAAGCGTTTTTATAAGCATTTGCACTTGATTCAATATGCTTTCATCTGATACTGCCATTGATATGTGTTCAGTATCACTTGGGCAGTACCAACGCTCTGTGCCATTTCTATTTAATCTTCTACATAAGCTTTCGCCACAATTACAGAACAGTAGTGATTTGATGTTTTTTATGTCATCACTCATTGTTTGGTTGTATTGTTTGACCGAAGTTTCAGCTTTTCTCTTAATTTCATGTTCAATTATTTGAGGATAATTTTCTTCTCCTAAATATTTATGATTTTGAAGTATTCTTGCCACCATATTTTTATTCCATACAGCTTTATTTTCTGTGTATTTGATTTTTTCTTCAGTTAGAAATTTTGCGATTTTCAAATACGAATTTTTATTCGCATACATTTTATATATGGTTTTTATCACTGCACTTTCGGTTTCGTTTATAATGATTTGCCCACCACTTATGCAGTAGCCATAAGCTAAGTATCTATTTGCCATATTCATAGCCTTTCTTCTATTATTAAGTTGTTTGTAAGCACAAATTCTAGTTTTTTGTTATCGTGTGCTTTAATTTTCTTGACGATGTCGTTGAATATATTTTCATCAAACTCTATCAGTTTGCTTGGACCACTCTCAAGTGCATCTATGAGTTCTTCAGTATCTTTTATATCTGAACTGCTGTCGCTATTTGATAATATTCGTGACCTTTCTTGTTTAAGTTCTGTTAGTTCCTTATTTAGCAAGTCATTTTGTGGTATAAAAATAGCAGAGTCGAGTATGCCAGACTCTAAAAGTCCGTTCATACTGCAAATCTGCTCTGATTTATCGGCTATTTTTTTGTTGATTTCATTTATTTGACTGTTATCTTTATTTGAAATTTCTTGTAATTTTTCTAAACCTTGAAGATATGGGATAAGAATGTATTTATAGTTTAGTTTTAGTTTATTGTACATTAGGATAAATGCTTCATATATTGATTTTTCACTTATTCTAACTGAATTGCAATCTTCTTTGCTATAATCATGTTTTATACATACATAATATATTTTATTGTTTGAAATTTTACGTCTATACGAATAACCACATTCTTTACAAACTATTTTTTTACTAAGTGGGTATTCCTCATAGATATTATTTTTCTTTTCTACTCTGGATTTCAACAATAAGTTGGCAATTTCAAACTGTAATTCTGATACTATATTTTCATGTGTATCTTTTATATAATACTGAGCTAACTCACCTTTATTTATTTTGCATTTAAATGGAATGACATCTTCAGAATAATATTTTTGGCACAGCATATCGCCTTTATATCTTTCATTTTTAATCATTGATGACACAGTGAACGCAAACCATCTTTTGGCATTTAATTTAGTAGGTATATCAGCTAATTGTAATTCTTTTGCTATTTGAACTGAACTTTTTCCATTTATATATTCTTTGAAGATAGTTTTTACAACTTCAGCCTCAGGTTCGTATATAACAAGTTGCTTATCTATTAATCTATATCCATAAGGAACTGAGCCAGTAACAAATGTTCCGTTTTGCATTTTCATACGAATGCCTTTTTTAACATTTTGGCTTATGCTTATCGATTCTTGCTGTGCAAACACGGAATATAGTGTAACTAACATTTCTCCTTGTATTTTAGCAGTGTCGATATTTTCCTTTTCAAAGAATACGCTAACACCGATTTCTTTAAGCTCTCTTAAAATTGTTAAGTTATCAAGTGTGTTTCTCCCGAATCTACTGCTTGATTTTGTAACGATTCTATCAATCTTACCATTTCGGCAATCTTCTATCATTCTGTTGAAGTCATTTCTTTTTTCAAGTGATACACCACTAATACCTTCATCTGCATATACTTCTACGAATTGCCACTCTTTATTTTGGTTTATGTAATTTGTGTAGTTATTCACCTGAGCAGAAAACGAGTTTAACTGGTCATCTGAATTACTACTCACCCTTGCGTAGCCAGCCACTTTTAGTTTCTGTGGCATTTGGCTGATGCTTGGGTTTATTATATATAGTTCTCTAGCTGTGCTTTCCATCGTTTCACCTCTCATTCTAGTACAATACAATACCATTTAATTGCAAATTTAGCTATACCAAAATCTAACAATGATTTTGAAGTTAATTATATGTTTTTTACATTATATTTATATACTTATTGGTTTTAAGTCGTTTTTTAACGCTATATTTTTAGCTGTTATGTCAGCTGTCGTGCTTGTGCTTTCTGTATAAAGAACTACTCTTTTAAGCATTTGAATTAGAATTCCATAATCGGAACTTGTTATTTTTTCTGTCATAATATTCTCCCTAATAACCGAAATAAGAAGTATCTAAGTCATAAGCGTTTCTTATACTCATTACTGTAAAATTCTTCTTAACTTTTAAATCTCCTATTGTTCCTATTTGCAATAAATCAAATGATCTTATTGCACTATTTATTTCTACAGATTTACTGTTATCTTCTTCGTGAATTTTATAGTACCAATTTCGTCTGTTGCTTTTACATTCAAATTTAATTATTATATAATCTTCTTCTTTGAATAAAGGATATTTCTGTGTTAATCCATTTTTATCTATATATGATTTGCCTTCTATCATAACGGTTTGTTCCATTAAATCTAGTAAACTTTCTATGGAATCGCAAATCCAACACATACCATCATAGCTTTTCTCTAGTGTTAAACTTTCCTTGAATTTTCCCAGTTCGCTTTTCTTTAAATACCAATATATATAATCGTAATATGAAATATTTGATGTTTTACTATATGTTATTTTTTGTTCTTTCATTTTCTCACCATAAATTCAAGCTTGTTTTAAAAGCTTTATCCACTTTCTTCATTTGTTCATTTCTTAAAGTTGCTATGTATTTTAGCACTCTTTTTTTATCTACGGTTCTTAGTTGTTCTAACTGAATATGCGATGGTACATCTAAAGCCTTACTAACATCTACATGGGTTGGCAAGGCTTTGAGTTTGCTTGTTATTGGTGCTACAATTAATGTAGTGCTGTGTTCATTTCCAATATTATTCTGAACAATCAATACTGGTCGAATACCACCTTGTTCTGATCCAATTACTGGGTCTAGGTCTACTAAATAAATTTCTCCACGTTTCATATGCTTTACCTTTCCTTATTGAAAATAGTCCACAGTTTTATTATTTAAAATAAACTGGCTCACGTCTGTTCTGCTTGTTGTCACTGGCATTTTAGGAAGAGCATTGAGGATTGTTTCTCTATATCTGCCATTTACTCTTGGGTCAAGTATTGTAAATGCACAAGTATCTGTTTCTCTGCGAATGCCACGACCTATCCATTGACGAAGTTTTATAATCATTTGTGGAACAATATCTTTTTGCATAAACTCATTATGATCGTTTTTAATTTGTCTTTCATACTCAGACATTGCATTTCTTACTGGAAACGGTAATCTTACAACAATTAAGCTTGAAAGAACATCTCCAGCAATGTCAATTCCTTCGCCTGCTGCATCACTAGCGAATAAAACTCCATTTTTACTGTTTTTAAATTCATCAATAATATTTAGGTTTCCTTTTGTCATTTTCAAAAGCGGATAAGGTAATTTTTTTGATTGCACTTCATAGAACACATTATCTAAAAAACTGTAAGAAGTAAAAAGAATTAATGTATGTCCATGAGTAACTCTAACAACCTTTTCAATTTCATCAGCAACTATTTTTTGATAATTTTTATCATCATAATTTGGTGTTGGCATATTTCTTGGCATATAAAGGACTGCTTGTTTGTTAAAGTTAAAAGGTGAATAAGTATTGGTCTTCATAATTCTGTCTGTATGCGAGGTAAGTGCAAGATTTTCTTCTAAATGAGAAAAGTCACCATCTACTGATATTGTTCCAGAAGTTAAAATTGTAGGGATTTTCGAGTTCCATAAATCTTTATTGATTTCTTCCTTAATCTTTTTGCTCAAAAATAAAACTTTATAAATTTCTTTTTTGTTTTCTGTCCATATAATGTTCTCGTTTGGCGTGGCTAGTTCCTCAAATTTTGCAACTAAATTATCAAACTTTTTAACAAACCTTTCAGCATCGTAGTTTTTTAAAGCAATTTTTCTAATTGGTTTAATAGCACGTTTTAAATGTTTAACCATTCTTTCAAGTT
>JAWXUM010000012.1:0-60635 GCA_044432645.1 Clostridia bacterium
AATTTTATAAAAGCACTAAATTAACATCTTGATTTCGGACGAGCACAGCTCGCCCCTACCATTTTAAAAATATATTTTCGGTATTTTACACAAATACAAAACCTTTTTCGACAAGCTAAAGGAGCGAACAATTTGTTCGCTCCTTAATTTTATTAAACTATTTTTATTCTGCTGTTTCTTCTTCAGGCTCTTCTTCAATGCCTAATTCGTCAAAGTCAAACTCAAGTTTAACACCACAGCCAGGGCAGTTAATAGCACCTTCGTCTAATGTTTCAGAGTCAAGCTCTATAGTGTCACCACAGCTAGGGCAAGTTACTTCGAATTGACATTCATCTTCGTCATCTTCAAAATAATAATGGTCATGGCCACATGTGCAGTCGCCGTCACAGTGGCAGTCACCGTCACAGTCGTCATCGCAGTCACAGTCGCAACCACAGCCACGTTCGTTGTGGTCGTCTTCATGGTCGTGGTCACAGCCACAGCCACAATCTTCATAAAAATCTTCTTCTAATGAGCCAAGGTCTTCGTCAATTTCATCAACTTGACCAGATAAAAGGTCGAAATCGTCTTCCATTTCTTCCATTGAAAGGCACATGTCGTCAAGCAAATCAACAATAGCAGTGATAACTTTAACTTCTTTGCTGTTTTTGTCTAAGTCTAAACCTTCCATTAAGCCTTTAATATATGCTAATCTTTCAGAATTGTTCATAATCAAATTCCTTTCTTTGTTAAGCCGTGTAATTAAGCACGACCCATGTAATCGCCAGTTCTTGTGTCGATTTCAACAATTTCGCCCTCTTCAATAAATAGAGGAACTTTAATTTCAGCACCTGTTTCAACTTCAGCTGGTTTAGTAGCGTTAGTTGCAGTGTCACCTTTAAAACCTGGGTCTGTTTTTGTGATTGCTAATTTTACAAAGTTAGGTGGTTCAACACCAAAAACACTGTCTTTGTATGAAAGAACTTTACATTGCATGTTCTCTTTAACAAATTTAAAGTTGTCACTTAAAACTGAAGTTCCAACTGGGATTTGCTCGTAAGTTTCCATGTCCATGAAATAGTATAAATCTCCATCGCTGTATAAATATTCCATTTCTTTTCTTTCAACATGAGCTGTTGGGTATTTATCGTTTGGGTTAAATGTTCTTTCAACAACTGAACCAGTCATAACATTTTTAATTTTTGTTCTAACAAAAGCTGCACCTTTACCAGGTTTAACGTGTTGGAATTCTATGATTGAAACAACGTTTCCGTCCATTTCAAAAGTAACTCCGTTTCTAAAATCTCCTGCGCTAATCATATATAGTATACCTCCAATAAATTTTATAATGTATCATAATACTATTTTATAATATTTTCCGAAATTTTGCAAGTAAGTTATTAGTAAAATTATAGTATTATTAATTCTTTTGGTGAATTTGTCAATGAACGTGAGCCGTTTTCAGTAACAAGCACCATATCTTCTATTCTAACTCCACCTTTGCCAGCTATATAAACACCAGGTTCGTCAGTAATAATCATGCCAGCTTCTAAAACTTCGTGGCAAAGTGGGCTAAATCTTGGGTTTTCGTGAACTTCAAGACCTAAACTATGACCTAGACCGTGTCCAAAAGCATTTGGATAAATTGGGTCAATAATATCTCTAGCAATTTTGTCAATATCGCTACAAATCATGCCAGGTTTTACAGCTTCCATAGCTTTATTATGTGCCAATAAAACCGTGTTATAAATCGCTTTTTGTTCTTCGCTTGCTTCGCCTAAAACAACAGTTCTTGTCATGTCAGAGCAATAACCGTCAAGTTTTGCACCAATATCCATAGTGATAAAATCGCCATGGTGAATTACGCTGTTGTCGGGAACACCGTGACATTGAGAAGTTTTAGCGCCTGCTACAACAATTGAGTCAAATGCTAAGCTTTCAGCACCTTGCTTTTTCATGTAAAACTCAATTTCAAGTGCAATGTCAAGCTCTGTAACGCCTTCTTTAATGCAAGTTAAAGCGTGAGCAAAAGCACCGTCAGTTATTTTTTGGGCAGCCTCAATTTTTTTAATTTCATCAGCTGATTTTATCATTCTTAAAGCTGTTATAACTGAATTAAGCTTGCCGTCAAGCACAGCTGTAGCGTTAAGACTTTTGAATAATTTTTTGTATCCACAAACAGCACTATAAGTTAAAGTTTCGCTTTCTAAATGTATAGTTTCGATTTTGTTTTTAACGATTAATTCGCCTAAACTTATATCAAAATTTTTAGCAAGTTGAACTGTAACATTTTTTGCTTTTAAAGTAGCAGCTTCTGCATATCTAAAATCCATTAACATGAAAGCTTCATTAGCTGTTATTAGAATAATACCAGCACTTGATTTAAAAGAGCTGAAATATCTTCTGTTCATGCTACTTGTGATTAAAATAGCTTGGCTTTCGTCGGTTATTAGTTTTTCTCTTAAGCGTTCTATTTGATTTTTCATACCAGCCACACTCCATTTTAGTTGTTGAAATTTTTTCTTAATTTTTTCTCAAAGTGACGTCTAATTTTTATACTCAAGGTGGTTTCTAACTCTATAGGCTCTAAAAGTACAGATTTAAGGCTAGCTATGTTAGCGCCTAAAATGTCGGTAAAAATTTGGTCGCCCACTACAAGGCATTCGTGCTTTTTTAGTTTTAGTTTCTTTCTTGCTTTGGTAAAGCCTATAGTCATAGGTTTAGCAGCAAAAGAAATATAAGGAAGTTGAAACTTTTCAGCAATTGCTGACACCCTTTTTTCATAATTGTTAGAAACTATATACACTATGTAGCCAGCACTTTTAACTTCTTTTATCCAATTAAGGCTACCAGCAACAGGATCTTTAGAAATATAAGATGCAATAGTGTTATCTACATCTAGTAGTATAAGTTTTATATCAAGTTTTTGCAAAATATCGATATTTAAATCGTTTATAGTTTTTAACGATAAAGTCGGTTTTAAAAGACCCAAATTTTTACCTCTTTTCAATAAAATTACTATAGGGGAGGATTATAAAATCCTCCCCTACACAGTTTAATTACTTAAATTTGCGTTTACGAGCTGCTTCTGCTTTCTTTTTACGTTTTACAGAAGGTTTTTCGTAAGCTTCTCTTTTACGAACTTCTGCAATTACGCCAGATCTAGCACATTGCTTTTTAAAACGTCTAAGTGCACTATCTAAGGACTCATTGTCTTTAATTCTGATTTCAGCCATCTATATCCCTCCCATCCGCCATAAGGCAGGGGTTTTTATTGTTATTGTATAACACAGTAATTATATATTATTTCAAAGCATATGTCAAGCTTGTTTTGAAAAAAACATATTAAAATAATATTAGTTAGAAAGAATTTTAGAAATTTCGTATAATTCTTTGTCAAATGTTCTTGGTTGAGCTAAAGCGATTGTAATATCTTCGTCATCAACTTGACCTTTTTTAAGGATAACAACTCTGTTGCTTTTGCCTTCTTTTAAAAGTTTAACAGCATGATGTCCCATAGTACTAGCAACTAGTCTATCTCTTAAAGACGGTGAACCACCTCTTTGAACGTGACCTAATATAGTAGCACGAGATTCAATGCCAGTTTGTTCTTCAATAGTTTGAGCAATTGTTCTAGTGTGACCAACACCCTCGGCAACTACAACTATAAAGTGTCTTTTACCAGTAAGTTGTGAAGCTTTAATTCTGTCGATAACATCTTTTTGCATATCAAAGTCAATTTCAGGAACTAAAACTGCAATAGCACCAACAGCAATACCACAGTTAAGTGCAATGTCACCACATTTTCTACCCATAACTTCAACAACGCTACATCTGTCGTGTGATTGAGATGTGTCACGAAGTTTGTCAATCATTTCCATAGCTGTGTTCATAGCTGTGTCATAACCGATTGTATATTCTGAAGATGAAATATCGTTGTCGATAGTACCAGGAATACCGATACATGGAATGCCAGCCTCTGTTAAATCTCTAGCTCCTCTAAAAGAACCGTCACCACCGATAACTACTACACCTTCAATACCATTTTCACGGCAAACATTAGCAGCTTTTTCAACACCAGCTGCAGAGTTGAACTCTGGGCTTCTTGCTGTGAATATATTAGTACCACCGTTTTGAATTATATTAGAAACACTTCTTAAATTCATTTCTACTAAATCGTTGTTTAAAAGACCATTGTATCCTCTTTTAACACCATAAACATCAATACCATATGCTAAAGCAGAACGAACCACACCACGAACTGCTGCGTTCATACCAGGTGCGTCGCCACCACTTGTTAAAACAGCTATTTTTTTTACACTCATTATTATTTCCTCCAATTATTTAAAATTGTTTTTACACGATATTAATAACTATTATAAATCATAATTAACATATATTCAAGTAAAATTTCAATTTATTTATGACTTAATTGCAACATTTTCATTACCTAAAAGCTTTTTGAGTTGTGAAATTAGTACATCGTTTATATTAACGCTGTACTTTGAAGATTTTTGTACTAGTTTTTTATCTTTTGCGTAGTATACATACAAGTTAGTATCGCCGTCAAATAACTCTGTAATAGCTAAAGCTTTTTTGTAGCTTTCATCATCGAAAATTTTAAGATACAACCCACTTCTGTCTTCTTTTGGTATGGTCACCGTGCTTGCTGGAGCTATATAATCGCAAATTAAACTTGGGTCTTGCTCGTCCCTAAAGTTAATTCTTCCGTGAATTTTAAGCTCGCTACCTGCTGTGATTAGGGTGGAATATTTTTGGTACATGTTGTCGAAAATAATGATTTCCATGCTGTCGAACATATCCTCGGCCACAACATAAGCCATAGTTCCACCACGTTTGCTTTGACGAGTGTTAATAGAAGTTAAAACCACTAAAACATCGCATTCTTGTTTGTCTTTGTAAATGTCCATATCGCCACTAGCTGAAAGATTGATTTCATCAATTTTTGCAACACTTCGATTTTGGTACAAAGCTTTATAGCCACTCATTGGGTGACCAGAAATATACATGCCAGTTACTTCTTTTTCAAAGCTTAATTTTTGCCTTTGGTCATAGTCTGTCGCAACTGGCAAATTGCTTTTTTGTGTAATGTTAGGGGCGTCAAAAAAGCTGACTTGACCATCAATTTTAGTTCTTCTATCGTATTCAATTGTTTTAAGCACCGTGTCTAAGCCCATAAGCATTTCACGTCGATTGTTGCCAAGTCCGTCCAAAGCACCACTTTTTATAAGGCTTTCTACAGCACGTTTATTCAAACCACTGCCTTGCACACGTTCACAAAAATCTTCAAAACTTGTGAATTTACCATTTGCTTTTCGTTCGTTTTCGATGTTTTTAATTACAATTCTTCCAAGATTTTTAATAGCTAAAAGTCCAAAACGAATGTCTTTTTCAGACACCGTAAAACCGTCAGAACTAAAATTAACATGCGGAGGAAGTATTTGTATGTTAAGCTTTTTGCATTCTTCTGAATATACCGAAACTTTTGAAGAACTGCCCAAAACACTGCTTATTAAAGCTGATAAATATTCCTTAGGGTAATGCAGTTTCATGTATGCTGTTTGGTAAGCCACCATAGCATATGCCGCTGCGTGAGATTTATTAAAAGCATATGCTGCAAAACTTTCCATTTCTGCAAAAACACTTTGTGCAATTTCTGCACTTACGCCTCGGTTTACACAACCTTCAACTTCGTAAGTGCCATCTTCATTTTTTTGTCCGTATATAAAAGTTTGTCGCTCTTTTTCCATTACGTCAAACTTCTTTTTAGACATTGCTCTTCTAACAACGTCTGCTCTGCCTAAAGAGTAACCAGCAAGTTCTCTGAAAATAGTCATAACTTGCTCTTGATAAAGTATACAGCCGTAAGTTACATTTAAAATCTTAGAAAGCCTTGGGTGTTTGTATTTAATGTTTTTAGGGTTGTGCCTGTTTTCAATGTATAAATCTATAAACTGCATAGGGCCTGGCCTATAAAGCGAAATAACAGCGATTAAATCCTCTAAACTAACAGGTTTTAAACGCATAATTACCCTAGTCATACCTGGTGATTCAAACTGAAAAACACCTTGTGTGTGGCCTTGGCTTATTAGTTCATAGACATTTTTATCATCTATTGGAATATTTTCAATGTTAAAATTAGGCTCATATTCATGCACTATTTTAATAGCGTTGTCAATAACCGATAAATTTCGAAGTGATAAAAAGTCCATTTTAAGAAGTCCAAGTTCTTCAATTGCTGTCATTGTGAACTGGGTGACGGTTAAATCGTCGTTTTTTGCAAGAGGAACATAACTGTCAACTGGTTTGTCGGTAATAACAACACCAGCAGCATGGGTCGAGGCATGTCGTGGCATACCCTCAACTTTTAGTGCCATATCCAAAAGCTGTTTAACTTGAGGGTCGGATTTATACCTGTTTGCAATTTCTTTATCTTTTAAAGCTTTTTCTATTGTAATTCCAAGTTCGTTGGGTATAAGTTTGGTTATTTGATTTACAAGGTCAAAAGGAACCCCCATAACTCTGCCAACATCTTTTATAGCTTGCCTTGCTGCCATAGTACCAAAAGTGATAATTTGTGCAACGTGGTCATTTCCGTATTTTTGAACTACATAATCAATTACTTCTTGTCGTCTTTCGTCATTGAAATCAATATCAAAGTCAGGCATGCTTACACGTTCTGGGTTTAAAAATCGCTCGAAAATTAGGTCGTATTTAAGTGGGTCTACACCTGTTATTCCCATGCAGTAAGCAGCAAGGCTACCAACGCCCGAGCCTCTGCCAGGGCCTACAGAAATCCCCTTGCTTTTTGCGTACCTTATAAAATCATATACAATTAAGTAGTAGTTAATATAACCCATTGTTTTAATTGTATTTATTTCGTAGTTAAGCCTATCTACTATAATTTTAGACGGATTTTTTCCGTAGTATTTAACAAGACCCTGCAAACATAAACTGACAAAAAAATCTTCGTTGTCGCTTCCGTCTGGTGTGTCAAAACGTGGAAGTTTAGTATTGCCAAACTCAAACTCCAAATTGCACATGTCTGCAATTTTAGCTGTGTTTTCTATAGCGCTAGGTATAGTAGGGAAAAGGCTTTTCATTTCTTCTTCAGATTTAAAATAAAACTGGTCAGAACCAAATTCCATAGCTTTTTCGTCTTGCAAAGTTTTACCAGTTTGAATGCAAAGCAACACTTTGTGCATTTTGCTGTCGTCTTGGTTTACATAATGACAATCGTTTGTAGCAACAAGTTCTATGCCAGTTTCTTTAGAAAGTCTTATAATGCTTGGGTTTATTCTTAGCTGGTCTTCCAATGCGTGGTCTTGTATTTCTAAAAAATAATTTCCTTTGCCAAAAACTTCTTGATATTGTAAAGCACAATTTTTAGCGCCTTGATAGTCACCAGCTAATAAAAATTGTTGAACTTCGCCAGCTAAACAAGCCGATAAAGCAACTAAACCCTCGCTGTGTTTTTTAATTAATTCAAAGTCGACTCTTGGTGAAAAGTAAAAACCCTCTGTAAAAGCTTTTGACACCATTTTTATTAAATTTTTATAGCCTGTTTCATTTTTACAAAGTAAAACTAAATGTCTGCTACCTCTGTCAGTGTGAGGAACTTTGTCAAACATTCTTCTTTTAGCAACATAAACTTCACAGCCTATAATTGGTTTAATACCACGTTTTTTGGCGGCTTTGTAAAAGTCAATAGCGCCATACATAACCCCGTGGTCTGTTATAGCGACAGCTGTTTGACCAAGCTCTTTTGCTTTGTCCAAAGTTTTTTCAATTCGGCAGGCACCGTCCAAAAGGCTGTATTCAGTATGAAGATGTAAATGCACAAAAGACATATGGATACCTCTTTTACTCTGATGTTGTACTTGATGTGTAATTTACTATAAAATAATTTTCTACTGTAATTTTATTTTTATCACTGCTACCCCATGAGCATACCATTCTAATAACATAAGAGTCGTCAGTGTGTGGCATTACAAATGCAACGGTTTCTTCGTACATAGGTTCTAAACTATCCAAATAATACATGGAATAAAGCATATCGTCATCAATATAGTCTTCTGTGTATCTAACTGAAAATTCATCACCTATGTCAATGCTTGGAATATCGTCAATAATTTCTTCAAGCACAAGTTGGTCATAAGTAGTTTCTACTTCGTCTTCTATTACATAAATAGTATTGCTGTAAACACCACAGGTTTCATCGCCAGAAACGACTGTCATTTCGCCTTGTACGGCTGGTTGATTAAGAAACGATAAAAGCAAAAATACAGCTACTATTAATGCTGTGAAAGAAATAAACATGTATATTAAAAATTGTTTTTTAGTCATTAGTTACCTCGATACTTAAATTTTCTGTTAGTTTTATAATTTTTCCAAGCCTATGGTTAACTGCCGAACGGCTTATGTTTAAACTTTTTGCAATTTGCCCTAAGGTCATGTCTGGGTGGTTGAACCTAAAGTCGGCTACTTCTTTTAAATTATGTGGCAACATTTCAAATTGATTGTTGTCAACAAGAACAGCAATAGCTGCTATTTGTTTAGCAGATGCACTGTATGTTTTGTCGATGTTGGCTGTTTCGAAATTTGCCTTTCGGTTTATATCGTTCATCGCCTCTTTATACATTTTAGTTTGCATAATTTCCATCGAAGTGTTTTGTGCACCTATGTATGTTAAAAAGTCCTCAATTTGAGAACTAGATTTGCTGTATAAAACAAAATTAGATGCCCTTGAACTTAGTTTTAAATTGATTAAACCAGTTTGGTCTACAAAGTTTAAAAGTTCAAGCGCCATTTTTTCGCTTGTAAAAACAAATTCTAATTTATACTGTTTTGAAGGGTCAGAAATTACTCCACAAGCTAAAAATGCTCCCCTTAAAAAACTTTTTTCACAACAATTGCTTTGAATATTCTTATAAGCAATTGCATTTTCTACAGTTTGTTCGAAAAAAACATGAGCAAATTTTTTTGCACCTTTTCCAACAAGAGAAAAAGTATAGCCTTTTCCTTTTGGATTTATGGTGATTTCTGGGATTATTCCTGTAATTACAGCTACTTTTTCAGCCATAAGCCTAGCGATAAGTGGGTTTTCTATATTAAGTTTACCATTGTTGTTGAAATATTTTGAAAAAAGCATTAAAGCATACACTTCTGCCCTTTCACAACAATTTTTTTTGTTCTCTATTTTGCTAAGTTCTTGTTTTGTTTTGTGAGAAAAACTTATCTCCCTCATTTTATTCCCCTAAAATTTCAACTTCACATTGAAGTTTTACTCCCTTTTGTTTTAAGACTTCTGCCTTTACTTTTTCTATTAAATCAAGCACATTTTGTGCTGTTGCAGTTCCTTTGTTTATAACAAAACCACTGTGCTTTTTGCTAACTTCTGCACCACCTACGCTACAGCCTTTAAGCCCACATTCTTCTATTAAAGCAGCTGCAAAGTAGCCCTGTGGCCGTTTGAAAGTACTGCCGGCGCTTGGGTAATTAAGTGGTTGTTTGTCTTTTCTGCGTGACATAAAATCGTCCATTTTAGTTGCTATATTCTCTTGATTTTCCTTTTTAAGCTTAATTATAGCCGATGTAACAACAAATTTTTTGCCACTGTACACGCTGTGTCTGTAGGATAAATCCAGTTCATCAGCTTTAAACTGAGCTTTGTTTATATTTTCGTCTAAGTGGTTGCAAGCTTTTAAAACGTCTTTCATCTGACCACCGTAAGCGCCAGCGTTCATGTAAACAGCGCCACCAACACTGCCTGGAATTCCGTAAGCAAATTCAAGACCAGAAAGATTGTTGTTTTTTGCAAAAACGCAAAGAGTAGAAAGCAAAACGCCTGCACCACACTTGATTTCGTCATCTGAAATAAGTTGAATTTCTTTAAAATCACCTTGTAAGCTGATAACAACACCTCTAATGCCATTGTCTTTAATCAAAATATTAGAGCCGTTACCCAAAATGAAATAAGGGATTTTTTCGCCTAGCAAAAGCTTTATGATTTTAGTAAGTTGTTCTAAGTTAAGAGCAAGAATATATCTATCTGCATTTCCACCTATTTTAAAACTACTGTGTTTGGACATAGCCTCGTTTTTGTAGTATTCACATTTTAGTTTTTCACAAAGAGCGTCCAGAGATGTATAATTCATCTTGCTCCTCCTTTATATATTTGTTGTTTGTGGGGGGTTATTAAAGCGTGCCTCTTAGAGTAGGGGCGACCTGTGGTCGTCCGTGGATAGAATGGTAAATGTTGTATTTTTTTATACAAATAAAGGCAATATTTTATCGCACCTATGCAAACAAGCAAATTAATGCTTTACTCTCGGACGAGCACAGCTCGCCCCTACGGTTCTTACGCAAAGGACACGCTTGGTTGAAACCCAATGTCACGATATTTTATTGTAGGGAACGACGCCCTCGTCGTTCCGTTATTCATTGATTTTTTCACCCAAACGGACGAGCACAGCTCGCCCCTACGGGTTTAATCTACAATTTTTTCCCTAATCAACACGCTTGTGTTTTATTCGCAACTTTTTGTTTTATTTTATTTAAAATACTTGCTAAGTCTTTCTACAGAAGAGTTTGCAATTAACTCTTCTGGAAAATCTATTTCTTTTAACATTTCTAAAGCAAGACTAAAATTTGCAACATCTGTGTGATAATGAGCGTCAGAATTTACAACAATTGGCACAGAATGTTTTTTGCAAAGTTCTGCGATTTTTTTACAGTTTGGTATGCTTTCTTTTCTGCCGATAAAACTACCAGAATTAATTTCAACTAAAGTGTTAGTTTGCCCAAAAATTGGGATAACTTTTTCATAATCATACTCAAAACGCTTTGTACCACTGTGACCTATAATGTTAATTTTAGGGTTATTTGCTAAATTAATATAAGCGTTTGTGCATTTTTCTATAGTAGGATTTTTAAGGTCTAAACTTTGTATATTATGAATTGAAGCAATGGTATAGTCCAAATTAAAATGATTTTCATAATCGGTGTTACCGTCAAAATCTATTACATTAAGTTCTATTCCCTTAAAAACACGAACACCGTTTTCTGTTTTAGGAATAGCGTCTAAACATTCAAAATACCACACACCAGGTGCACCCGGCATACTTCTTGCGTGGTCGGTTATTCCAATAGCGTAAAGACCTTTGCTTTTGGCTGAGTTAATCATTTCGGCAGCTGTGCTGTAAGCGTGAGTACAAGCTAAAGTGTGAGTGTGTAAATCTGCAATTATATTGTACATATTACCTCTTTAAATATCTAAATCTTTTTTTATGTCTTCAGCTGGCATTAAAGCCATGTCCATGCCAAGGTTTGACAAAAGTTCGTGTGCTGCGTTGTAACCCATTTTCTTTTGTCTGTTATTCATAGCTGCAACTTCGATAATAACAGCTAAGTTTCTACCAGGCTTTACAGGAATAGTCATTACAGGGACTTTTATGTCCAAAATTTCTGTATATTCGTTGTCTATGCCCATTCTGTCATAAACTTTACTGCTGTCCCAAAGTTCAAGGTTAATAACCATGTCGATTTTTTCTGAAAGTTTAACAGCACCCATACCAAAAATACGTCTAGCATTAACTATGCCAATACCTCTAAGTTCTATAAAGTGTCTTATGTTTTCAGGTGCTTGACCTATTAAAGATTTACTTGAAACACGTCTGATTTCAACAGCATCGTCAGCTATAAGCCTATGGCCACGTTTAATTATTTCTATAGCTGTTTCACTTTTGCCAACACCACTGTCACCGACAAGCAAAATACCTTCACCGTAAACTTCTACAAAAACTCCGTGCCTTGTAATTCTTGGGGCAAGTTCTATGTTTAAAAGCGAAACCAAAGCAGCAACAATATTAGAAGTAGTGTCGGTTGACCTTAATAATGACACTCCGTATTTTTTTGCGCATTCAAGCATTTTATCGTCTATATCCAAACTTCTTGAAATAATTACTGCTGGTGGTTTCATAGAGAAAAATTTTTCTATAGCTTGATTTTTGCGTTCTTCTTCAAAACATTCAAGCATAGCAGTTTCGCCTTTGCCCAAAACGTTTATTCTTGTATTGTCAAAATAATTGCAGTATCCGTTAAGTTCAACACCAGGACGGTTAACCTCACGTGAACAAATTGTTATATTATCAGGGCTTTGTGGCAAGTATAGTTCCTCTAAACTTAAATCTTTCATTATCTTGGAAAGCGGCATAGAATATTCAGTAGGCATAATAGTACTCCCTTTCAGTTTATATACATATAATTATACCTTATTTTTGTTTGAAAATAAAGCCTATTTTATTAATATTTATTGACAAAGAGCAAAAAATGTTTTATATTGTTATAATAGTTTAATTCTTTTAGTATTTAATACAAGTTAATATTTTTAGTAGCAAGTGACAAGTCTTTTTTATTTGGCTTTTAGAGGGAATTAGGTGAAAGTCCTAAGCGATCCGGTCACTGTAATTAGGGAGTTTTGCATCATGTGCCATTGTACTTTTGTATGAGAAGGCGATGCAAGGCGTTGAACTTCAAGTCAGGAAACCTGCTTGCTATTTTGCGTATAACGCTTCCGTGTAAAGTAGTTATTTATATTTTAGTACCATGTGGCAGTTAAAAGCTTGCATTTGTTGTAAACTTTTAATATTTACAAGTTACTTGTGTATAAGTGTCTTCTTTTTTACCAAAGAAGGCACTTTTTCTAATTTATAAGCAAAGAATTAAGCTAAAAATAAAAGGACAAGGAAAGTCTAAAAAACCAGAAAGGCATGGTTACTGTGTGAAAAAGTTGATTGTTTTAATTAACTTATTAACTGTAAACATGAAAAAGGTCATCATATGACAAAAATTCAAAAGAAAATCGTTAGATTTTCAAGCTTTTTAGCGCTTGCTATGGGTATTGTTCCAACTGCTAACGCTATGCACATCATGGAGGGTTTTTTATCCCCAGTTTACTGCATTATTTGGGGTGTACTTTGTATTCCTTTTCTAATTGCAGGCGTTTTCTCTATTCAAAATAAGCTTAAAGACAACCGTAAGGCTATTACAATGTATGCAATGTGTGGTGCTTTTATTTTTGTTATCTCTTCGCTAAAAATCCCATCAGTTACAGGCAGTTGCTCTCACATGACAGGTACTGGACTTGGAGCTATTATTTTAGGGCCTGTTGCAGTTTCTGTTTTAGGTGTAATAGTGCTTTTATTTCAAGCAATTTTACTTGCTCACGGTGGTGTTACAACTTTAGGCGCAAATACATTTTCTATGGCAATCGCTGGGCCTTTTATAACTTTTGGTGTTTATATTTTATGTCAAAAATTAAAAGCTAACAAAAAATTATCCGTGTTTTTAGCAGCATCACTTGGTAATTTTATTACTTATTGTATTACAAGTTTTCAGCTTGCACTTGCATACCCGTCAGAAGTTGGTGGTGTTATGGCTTCGGCTGTTAAATTCCTTGGCGTATTTGCACCAACTCAAATTCCTCTTGCAATTTTAGAAGGTGTTATAACAGTTTTAGTTGTTATGATGCTTGAAACATACGCAAAGCCAGAACTTAAACTTGCTGGATACTTAAAGGAGGTTAAATAAAATGAAAAAATCAAATAAAACTTTAGCGATTACTCTTTTAGTTGTAGCACTTTTAATAATTATTTCTCCACTTATTTTTGTAAAAGATTCTGAATTTGGTGGTTCTGACGGCGCTGGTAGCGACATGGTTTACGAAATTGAAGAAGATTACGAAGCTTGGTTTACACCAGTTATAGAAACTTATCTAGGTGGCGAACTTTCTGGCGAACTTGAAAGCTTGCTGTTTTGCGTTCAAACTGGTATTGGTGTAGGTATAATTGCCTTTATTATGGGACGATTTGTTGAACGAAAAAAATGGACTGACAAAAAAGAAGAAAAATCATGATAGACAAACTCTGTTATCAATCAAAACTGCGTTATTTAAACGCTACTCAAAAATTCATATATGCTCTGCTCACACTTTTTATATGTGTGGGCAGTCGCTCTTGTGTTATAGCTGTTATCGTTTTTGCTATTAACGGTTTTTTAACTGTTTATAAAGGTGGGGTTTTGTTTACACGATATTTGCGTTATTTGAGCGTTCCACTTGCTTTTTTAGTTCTAAGCACATTTACAATAGCAGTGAATTTTTCAAGTACACCGTTAGATTTATTTGCGATTTTAGTGAAAGATTTTTACATAACTTGCAGTAAACAGTCGCTTTTGCTTGTTGTACAGTTAATTTTTACAGCAATGGCAAGTGTTAGTTGTCTTTACTTTTTGTCGTTTTCAACACCTATGACGGATATTTTGTTGGTTTTGAAAAAATTTTACTGTCCAGCACTTATTATAGAACTTATGCTATTAATTTACCGTTATATTTTTATATTGATGGAAATTTCGACAAATATTTATTTATCTCAAAAATCAAGACTTTGCGATAAAGATTACAAAACTTCGTTTAAATCTTTTGTTTCTTTAGTAAGTGTACTTTTTATAAGGGCTATCAAAAAGTCTAATTATCTTTTTGATGCTATGGATTCACGTTGTTATGACGGAGTTATAAATGTTTTAAATGAGAATTACCCAGCAAAAAAGAAAGATACCGTTTTAATTAGTATTTTCCTTTTACTTCTTATAATTATTTGGATTGGTTGGTGAAAAAATTGGATAACATTATTTTAAAAGCTGAAAACTTAAAGTTTTCCTATGACGACGGCGCAACTTATTCTTTGAACGGTGTGTCTTTAGAAATTAAAAGAGGTAAAAAAATAGCCGTTATGGGTGCTAACGGTTCTGGTAAATCTACTTTTTTTCTTTGTTGCAATGGAATTCACAAGCCAGAAAGTGGAACAATTTATTTTAACTCAAAGAAAGTCGATTACAGTAGAAAATCGCTTTTGGATTTGCGTTCAAAAGTGGGAATTGTTTTTCAAGACCCTGACAATCAACTTTTTTCTGCCAGTGTTTTTCAAGAAATTTCTTTTGGAATTTTAAACAAATGTGGCAATGAGCAAGAGGCGAAAATCGCAACTGAAAAAATTATGGAGGAGTTAGAAATCACTCCTTTTGCAAATAAACCAACTCACGCTTTAAGTGGTGGTCAAAAAAAGCAAGTGTCTATAGCTGATATTTTGGTAATGAAACCAGAACTTATAATTTTGGACGAGCCAACTTCTGCACTTGACCCTAAACATTCATTAATCGTAAACGAAATTATAGATAGCCTTACCGAAAATGGCATAACTGTAATGACATCCACACATAATGCCGATTATGCACTTGAATGGGCTGATGACGTTATACTTTTTCATGAGGGTAAAATTTTGAAACAGGGGACAGCTGTAGAAATTTTCAACGATGAAAAAGCTTTAGCTACAACAAATTTAACTAAGCCAACTGTTTTACAAATGTATGAAAGCTTAAAAGAAAAAAATCTTATAGACAAAAACTTAGAAATTCCAAAAAATTTAAAAACTCTTACATCTTATATTGAAAATATGTAAAATTAGTCTTTCTTTATTGAAAACTTTGTTGTATAATGTATAAGATTAATTTATATTGGAGTGTTGTATTTTGGAAAAATTTAAAAGCTTATTTGGAGCTCAGGACATGACAGTTGGCAAACCTGATTCTGTCATATTAAAATTTGCTATACCTTTGTTAATTGGTAACGTAGCTCAACAACTTTATAGCACAGTTGATGCAATTATAGTTGGTAACTATGTTGGCGACAATGCACTTGCCTCGGTTGGTGCTGCAAACCCTATAATCAATTTGCTGCTTTGTTTGTTTATGGGTATTTCTACAGGTGCTGGTATTATTGTTGCACAATATTTTGGTGCTAAAAAACGTGAACGCCTTTCAATGTCTATTGGCAATATTCTTACTACTACTTTAATTTCGAGTATTTTTATTACTATTATTGGGCTTATCATAACTTTGCCTTTGTTAAGGCTTTTGGATACACCAGATGAAATTCTTATGTCTACAGCTCATTATTTATGGATTTATCTTGGTGGTTTCATAGGGCTTGCCTATTACAACATGATTTCAGGTATACTTCGTGGTATGGGTGACTCTGTTATGCCACTTGTTTACTTAGTTATTACCTGTATTTTAAATATAATTTTAGATATTGTATGTGTAGGATTTTTAAATTTCGGTGTAGCCGGAGCTGCACTTGCTACTGTTATTTCACAGTGTATTTCAGCTGTACTATGCTTTATAAGGCTTAACCAAATGCATAATGTTTTTGACTTTAAGCTTAAATATTTTAAGTTAGACAAATCACTTGTTAAAGATATTATTAGAATTGGTACACCAGCTGGTTTAACCCAAGCTATATTTGCCTGTGCAAGTTTGGTTGTTCAATCACTTACAAACAGCTTTGGTACAACGGTTATTGCTACTTCTACTGTTATTATGCGTGTTGACGGCTTTGCTATGCTACCTAATTTCACTTTTGCAACTGCCATGACTACATATGTTGGACAAAACGTTGGTGCTGGCAACTTGCAAAGGGTTAAAGAAAGCACAAGGCACGGCATTAAGCTTTCACTTATGTTCTGTGTGCCTATGGTTTTAATACTTATGATATTTGGTGGAAACCTTATGGATATTTTTACCGATACACCAGAGGTTGTGGAGTTCGGTATGCAAATGCTTAGAATGATGTCAGCTGGTTACATAGGTGTTGCTATAACTCAAGTTTTGCTAGGGGTTATGCGTGGCGCTGGCGATACTTTAACTCCTATGATAACTTCTGTTACAACAACTGTTATAATTCGTATGCCTGTGGCTTACTTGCTTGCGTTTTTAACCAAAACTGCCGAAAATCCTAACGGCAATCCAGCTTCTATTTTTTATTCACTTATGATTAGCTGGGTTTTAGGCGCAGTTATAACAACAATTGCCTACAAAAAAGGTGGTTGGAAAAAGAAAAACCCAATTTTTAAAGAAGAACTATTAAATAGTGGAAAATAAAACAAAATTATATTTTTTGAATATCGGTTTTTGACGGTATAAAATATGGAGCAGTGATAAGTTTATCACTGCTCCATAATGATTTATAGATTAAATAATTACAATTTAATTTTAAGCCATTTGCCCTGTTTAAATCTTCTCCACCCTAAGAAAAGTCTTAAGCTTTGGTCGACAGCTAGTCCTAGCCAAACGCCTAACAAGCCAAATCCTAGTGGATAACAAAGCGCCCAACTTGCTATTGGCCTAATAATTGCCACGCTAATAAGTGAAATAAATGCTGTGTATTTTGTATCGCCAGCACCCCTTAAAGAACCTATGATTGTAATTTGTTCTATTTGTACAAAAATAAGCACGCACAATATGTTCATTATCATGACGCCTTTTTCCATAATAACAGGGTCGTCGGTAAACAGTCCAAACAAACTTTTACCAAAGAAGAAATACACAAAGGCGACAACCATTGCGCATATAATTCCTAAACGTTGGCAAGTTTTGCTGTAAATTCGTGCCATATCTTGCCTTTTTTCACCCAAACTTCTACCAACTAAGGCGACAGATGCTACAGCAAGTCCGTCTGCAAATGAGAACGAAATATTCATGAAATTCATGCCTATTTGGTGAGTTGCTAGTAAAGTAGTGCCTAAATTTGCAACAGTAAGGAAGAAAAGCAAGAAACCAACCCTCATACAAATTTGCTCGACAAAAGCACTAGAGCCAACATTTGTAATAGCTTTTATATCTGTTTTACTTGCGATTAAGCTTTTTACAGCGCCTACATACATAAATCCTGTAGGGTGTGTTATAGAAATAATGCTCATAACACATGCGACCATTGTTCCAAGAACAGTTGCGTAAGCTGCACCTTTAATTCCTAAAGCTGGGAAACCTAAATTACCTTGAATTAATAAGTAATTGAAAATAACATTAATTATATTGGCTGTAACGTTAGTTTTCATAGCGATTTTTGTGTTACCAGAACCCCTTTGGCATGCGTTGACTATCATTGTTATAACGTTGAAAATCATACCAGCTGAAATAATAAGGTAATATTCCACAGCTAAATCGTGAGTGTCTTCAGCAGAGCCAGCAAATTTAATTATAAAATCAGCGCCAAATATAGAAAGAGCAGTTAATATAATTGTCAAAATTGTGCCCCAAAATAACGCCATTCGCAAAATAGCATTTGCACTTTCTCGGTTTTTTTCACCTCTACGCCTAGAAACTACCGAAGCTAAGGCTGTGGATAGCGACATAAATATGCAAAGTGCTATAAATTTTGGCTGAACTGTAATGCCTATTGCTGCAACAGCTGTTGCGCCTAAAGAGCTTACCATAATTGTGTCGACAAAACTGGTTAAGCTTATCAAAAACGATTCTAAAACTGACGGCCACGCCATTTTAAGTGTCGATTTTATAATTTCTTTTTCGCTTGGTATTTCACCTTGTTCTTCAAATCCATTTAATAATTTTTTAGTGTTTATAAACTGCAAAATTTCCACTCCATTCTTTTACAGTATATAATTATACACCTTTTTCAAATTATTACAATAGTTTACAGGGCATATTTGTGCAAAACAAACAAAAAAGGGTGTGCATAAAAAGCACACCCTACAAATAAATATTCTAATTACGAAAAAATATTGCTTAAATCTAAATCTGAATAAAACGAAACTAACATTTTGCCGTCTTGCATACTTACATTTTGAATTCCAACTGTTACGGTTACACCTAAAAACTCTACAAAAAAATTGCCAATTTCTATAGTCATTTGATTGTCATTAAAATAAACGCCATCATAATTAAAATCGAATTTTTCTATTGCAGTGTTTTTCAAGCTTTCTGGCAACTGGTAAGTTCCTAAATAAATATCGTTTAAAGTTAGAATTAATTGGTCTTCGGTATAGTCTAGAATTGTAAACGCTAGTGTTATATCGACATCACCAATGCAACTGAATTCTTGTGTTGTTACAATTGTAAAATTGTTGTCTTGGTCTACTAAACAAACAATATCTTCCGAAGTTTTAGACTGCATAATGTTTGTAAGCAGTTCGTCTGGGATTTCTATATCTGTTCCATTTATTAGTGAATTTGCTATGTTTGTGGCATAGCTTTCAAAAGTTTCGCTAGCAATTTCTGGCATTGTTTCTGTTTTGATTTGGGTGTATTTGTCTTTGATAAACACAGCACCACATAAAATTATAATTGCCAAAAGTGCAAGAATAATCGCAGGTTTTATTTTCATAGATGTACTCCTTATGTTATTTTAATTCTGCTATAGTAACACCCATTTCTCCCTCGCCATATGTTCCAACTCTATACGACTTTATGCTTGCGTGACGTTTTAAATGCATTTGAACAGCAGCTCTTAAAACGCCCGTGCCTTTGCCGTGTATAATAGTAATTTGAGTTAAGTTTTGCCTTAACGCTCTATCAATAAAGTTGTCTAAATTCATTATTCCGTCTTCGCAGTTTTCACCTCTAATGTCAAGTGACATGCTTGCTGGTTCTGCGTTAAAACTTTTCGTAACAGTTCTGTGTCCACTAGTTTTTTTACTTGTGGATTTTTTTTCTGTTATAAGCCTTAAATTGCTTAATTTTACCCTTGTTTGAATTATGCCAGCTTGCACTAAAACTTGCTCTTTATTTATGCTTAAAACTGTTGCTTTTTTGTCTATATCAAAAATTAAAACATCATCGCCAACTTTTAAAGGCCTTGGCAGTTTATAGTCTTCCTTGGCTTTTTCCCTTACAGGGTCGGCGCTGTTTTCCATGTTTTTAATACCAGCTCTAAGTCTAGCTTTATCCTCTGGACTTAGTGCGTTTTTCTTTTTTATAGCCGCAAGTTCGTCTATAAAAGCGTCAGCCTGAGCTCTTGTTTTTGCTATAATGTCCCTTGTTTGCATTTTAGCTTGTTCAATTTCAGCATTTGCATTTTTTTGAGCCTGTTCTTTTAACTTGTTCGCTTCTATTAAAGCTTTTTCTGTTTTTTCTTTTTGAGATTTAAGCTCTTCTTTTTCGGTTTCAAGTTGTTTTCGGCTTTCTTCAAGTTTTGCTATAACTGTTTCAAACTTTGTATCTTCAATTGAAACCAACATAGCAGCTCTTTTAACTATGGAGTCGTCCATTCCTAGCCTTGAAGAAATTGCAAAAGCGTTAGATTTACCAGGCATACCGATTAAAAGCTTGTAAGTTGGGCTTAAAGTTGCTACATCAAACTCGCAACAGGCATTTTCAACACCTTTTGTGTTGATAGCGTATTCTTTTAGTTCGGCATAGTGAGTTGTCGCACAAAGTTTTGCACCCCTTAGGCGTATTTCCTCAATAATAGCAGTCGCCAAAGCAGCGCCCTCAACAGGGTCAGTTCCAGCGCCAAGTTCGTCTAAAAGAACTAAAGTGTTGTCGTCACATTTATCTAAAATCGAAATAATATTTGTCATGTGAGATGAAAAAGTAGATAAACTTTGTTCTATGCTTTGTTCATCACCTATATCAACCAAAATGTTTTTAAAAAACGCAACTTTGCTTTGCTCGCCAGCTGGAATCATCATTCCACACATTGCCATAACGCACATAAGACCGATAGTTTTAATAGAAATTGTTTTACCACCTGTGTTAGGACCTGTTATGATAAGTGAATCAAAACCAAAACCTAGCTCAATGTCGGTAGGCACAATCGCTTTTGGGTCGATTAAAGGGTGTCTTGCACGTTCTAGCTTGACTTTTGCATCCATAGCTATTTTTGGTTTAATCGCTTTCATTTTGTAAGCTAATTGTGATTTTGCAAAAATTAAATTAAGCTGTATAACTACGTTATAACTTTCAATAATACTTTGCGCAAACTCGCCCACTTCCATAGAAAGCACTGTTAAAATTCTTTCAATTTCATCTTTTTCTTTTGCTTCTAAAACTCTTATTTGGTTGTTAGCCTCAACTACTGCTATAGGCTCTATAAAAAGTGTAGCCCCACTAGCCGAGCTGTCATGCACTAAACCTGGGATATTTCCTCTATGTTCAGCCTTAACTGGCACTACATATCTGCCATCTCTTTGAGTTACAAGGCTTTCTTGCAAATATTTTTGGTACTGGCTTGACCTTGTCATTTTGTCAAGTTGGTCTTTAACTTTAAGTGCAGCTTGTCTTTTTTTACGTCTAATATCAGCAAGCGCAGGGGAGGCTGTGTCGGATACTTCCTCTTCGTTTTGAACAGTCGAATTAATTCTGTCTTCCAAATATTTATTAGGCTGTAAAACGCTAAACCTGTCGTCTAGCACATTTTCAATTCCAGCACTTTTACTTCTCCACTGTGTTATACCTCTTATAGATTTTAAAACAGTGTCTATTCTAAGTAAATCAATAAGGCTTAAAACGCCACCAGCTTGACTTCGCCTTAAAGCGTTGCTTGCATTTTTTAGTCCGTAAAAACTAGGCGCACCAAATTTAGCCATTAAAACATAGGCTGCGTCAGTTTCTTCAAGCAAAGTTTCAGCCTCGTGCAAAGTTTTTGCTGGCTCTAACTTTAAAGCTAGTTCCTTAGCGTCGTCGCAAGAGGTTTCATTTGCTAGCATATTCAAAATTTTGTCAAGTTCTAAAACCTTTAAATTTTTATCCATTGTATTATTCCTTTATCCAACTAAGGTTTTGTAAAAATCCAGTGTCATAGGGCAATTACCTAGCACATTTAGTGTGTAAGCTTCTATTATTTTGGCTAAATCATTTGCGTAATTTACGCTTAAATTAAAGTTATATATGTTGTTAAACTCTGAAAAAACAATATGCCTCATTGCGTTTAACATGCTTTGATTTAATGGCATAGCGCCGTAATTTCTTTCTTCTAAACACTCGGCACAAACTACAGAGCTTTCTCTTACCAAAAAATACCAAAGCTCGTTTTCGTAGCAGTGGCAACCTTGGCATGCAACTAAATTAGGCATAAACCCTGCCAAAGTTAACATGCGAAGTTCGGTAATGAATTTTATCATAATCGGATTTTTCTTGTTTTTACACAAAAAATGCATGGAATTTAGCACTAACCTTAAATATTCCTTAGTTTCTTTTCCTTCTGGTACAAATAAAAAAGCAAGTTCACAAAAATATTGTGCCAAGCTTAAACTTTCGATATTATTACGCAAATCAAAAAAGATTTCTATAGGCATAGCACTATCTATTATGTATTTATCCTTACCTTTATATATGCTTAAATTTGAATAAGCAAGCAAAGACGTGGAGGCATTTTTACTGCTTTTAAGCGTTTTAGCCTTTGTAGCAAAAGCTTTAATAATACCGTAATCAGCAGTTAAAACAGTGACAAGCCTGTCGCTTTCCCCCACGGTTTGTTCTTTAATTATAAGTCCCTGGGTTTTTATTATCATTTACTTCACCCAAATATGATAAATCTTCAATTTCTTTTATATTTTTAACAAATTCTACTTCGTTTTTTATTTCACTATAACGCATATAATCTGTCACTTTTCCCGTTGAACAGAAAATTTTCCACGCTGTTTTTTCGTCCATGTGTATTCCTCCTTTGCGCCTTTACAAACAGTATTTGCATTTAAAGAGAAACTTATGACAGGAAAATTTTTGTTTTGTCGACAAATTTTAACAAATTATATGGCAGTTTTGTGCTATTACATGAAATCTTTATCGTCAAAACCAAAGCTGTGAAGAATTTGAGGTCTTTGACGCCAATCTTCTTTAACCTTAACCCAAGTTTGCAAATTCACCTTTGTTTGGAAGAATTTTTCCATGTCTTCCCTTGCAAAGCTAGAGATTTTTTTAAGCAAAGCACCCTGTTTGCCAATAATAATACCCTTGTGGTTATCTTTTTCGCAATAAATAGTCACATCAATATCAGTAATGTTTCCACGTTCTTTCATACGCTCTGTTACAACAGCTACACCATGGGGGATTTCTTTTTGAGTTAAACGAAGAATTTTTTCCCTTACAATTTCAGAAACGATAACTCTTTCTGGTTGGTCTGTCAAAGTGTCTTCACTAAAGAAATGTTGACCTTGTGCAGTTAGCTTTTTAAGTTCGCCTTTAAGTTGGTCTATTCCGTTTCCTTCTTTTGCAGAAACAGGAACTATAGCTTTAAAGTCGTAAATTTCAGTGTATTTAACAATTTGTTCCATAAGTTTAGTTTTGTCCACAACTTTATCAATTTTGTTGATAACTAAAATTGCTTCTAAGCCCATGTTTTTAAATCTTTTCACCAAATCCATGTCGGCTGGGGAAATTTCTTTGTCGGCTTCAACAACCAAAGCACAAGCGTCAACCCCTGCTATAGAGCTGTTTACGGCTTTTACCATGTAATCGCCTAAGCTGTTTTTAGATTTAATTAAACCAGGTGTGTCGATAAACACCATTTGATATTCATTTTCGGTTAGCACACCCATTATTCTTGTTCTAGTAGTTTGTGGTTTAGCTGAAACTATAGCTAGTTTTTGTCCTATAAGTGTGTTAAGCAGTGAAGATTTTCCTACATTAGGTCTTCCAACTATTGCAATAAATGCAGATTTTTGATTGTTTTCTATCAAGTTTATGCCTTGCCTTTCTTTTTTTGTTACTGAATTTTATACGTCAAAACGCAAATTGTATTTTTGCGTTGTTTGTTCATTTTTTATAATTAAATTAACTGTGTATTGTGTAACTTGTTGTAATAGTTAAACCTAATTGTCCCATAACTTTTTCTTCTTTTTCTCTCATTCTAACTTTTTCAAGTCCACCATTTTCGTGGTCGTAACCTAAAAGGTGTAGCATTGAGTGAGCTGTTAAATATGCAACTTCACGTGAGAAAGAATGTCCATATCTTTCGCTTTGTGCAAGTGCTGTTTCCATAGATATAACAATGTCGCCCAAAATTTTTGCGCCACTTGCTTGATTAATATCATACACTTCGTTTTCGCCCATAGGGAAAGACAAAACATCAGTTTCTATGTCTTTTTCTCTATATTGTTTATTTAACTGTCTAATTTGAGCGTTATCTACAAAAGTTACGCTTATTTCAGCAGATGAGTCAAATTTTTCCATAAGTAAAACTGCGTGGCAAGTACGCCTAACTAGCATTCTTATTCCTGTAGGAATTTTAACTGCTTTTTGTTTGTTTGTAATTATAACTTTATTTTTATCCATCTTCTATTTTTATGTTTTGGGTGTTTTACGCTAAACTTTTTTAGCAACCAAATACATACCTTTCTTTAAAAATCTTTTCTCATTAATAATACTTTTTATCTGTTTATGTTAGCTTTTTCATAAGCTTTAACAATGTCTTGCACCAATTTGTGCCTTACAACATCTTTTTCGGTAAACCTAACAATGCCAATGTCTTTTATATCTCGTAAAATTCTCACGGCATCTTTTAGGCCCGATTTTTTACCGTCTGGTAAATCTATTTGAGTTATATCGCCAGTTATTACCATTTTAGAATTAAAACCTAACCTTGTTAAAAACATTTTCATTTGTTCTTGTGAGGTGTTTTGTGCTTCGTCTAAAATTATATAGCTGTCGTCTAAGGTTCTGCCCCTCATGTAAGCTAGTGGAGCTATCTCAATATTGCCTCTTTCCAAATATTTCATATATGTTTCTGACCCTAACATATCAAAAAGTGCGTCGTAAAGTGGCCTTAAATAAGGGTCTACTTTAGCTTGTAAATCACCAGGTAAAAAGCCTAATTTTTCGCCAGCTTCTACAGCAGGTCTTGTCAAAATAATTCTACTAACTTCACCAGCTTTAAAAGCTTTAACAGCCATAGCAACTGCTAAATAAGTTTTACCCGTACCGGCAGGTCCCACACCTAGTGTTATGGTATTTTTGCCTAAAGTTTCAACATATTTTTTTTGACCTAAAGTTTTAGGTTTTATAGGCTTTCCTTTGCAAGTAATGCATACAACGTCATCGCTTAACTTGTTAAACTTATTTTCGCTACCAACATTTACCATGTCAATACAATAATATATTTGTTGTTCTGTAATTTCTTCGCCCTTTATAGCAAGGTTTAATAAACTTTGAATAGCCTTAAAAGCTTTGTCTGTGTTTTCATCTTCGCCACTTATTTTAAGTTCTGAATCACGAAAGACTATAGCCACGCTAAATGCGTTTTCAATTATTTTTTGGTTTATATCAAATGTTCCAAAAACCGATGCCGCATGATCAGCTTTTTCAATGTTTATTTTTCTTTCCAAATTTTCGTCCATGTCAAGGTTTTTGTACTAAAGTGTACACCACCTATGACCAACCTTTCTTTTGAAATTCTTATAAATAGCTATAAATTTCATACTATAAATATATATATTGTTATTATAACACAAAACACATGTACTTTTAAATAGCTTATCCTAATTTTTTTATAATTTTTTTAATTTTGTGCAATCTCCTGTTTTAGTGCTATGTTTTCCATACAAATACAGTATGCAGTTAGTGTATATGCACCATTTTTGTATGTTATTTCTGTGCTGTTAACAGTAATTAATGAGTCGTTTTCGCCTAAACTTGTTTCAATTTGTTTGTAAAGCAAATTTTCTAAAGTGATTTTGGCTGTGTCTTCATTTATAATATTTTCGTTGATTTCTAATTTTGTAAGCGTTTGAGTTTTTATGTAAATTGGTAAAGTTGTGCCTAAAATTTCTAAATTGTTTTGGCTAGTTTCTAAAATATATTCTCCACTAGGAACTAAATTAAATGTAAATGGAAAATTAATGCCAAAAAAACTTAGTATGTATTTTTTGTATAAATTTTGGCTTTGGTAATATGTAGTGGTTTCGTCTATGCTGACTTCGAAAATCCTTGTGGTTTCAGCCATTATAATTCCTCTAGAACTTGCGTATAGCGTTGTTGGATTTTCTTTAAGTTCCCATTCTTCATAGCCACGGTTTGTGTCCCAAACTCCTGTTACAAGTAGGTCGCCTTTTTCTACAGTGTCACCAACTGCCACCTCTACCATGCCGTCTTGAACCTCGATAGAAGTAATTACCCCAGTAGTCGACGCCACTAAATTAGACGGAGTTTCCTTGTCTACAAGTTCTTCGCCAGTTTTGCCATAGGTGATTACAATTTCAATTCTAGAGCCGTTGTTGTTTACCGAAATCCACTGAATTAAGGGAAGCTCTAACATTATTTTATAGCCAGCATTTTTTGTGTTTATGTCAGATTTTTTTGCACCTATATAAACCCCAGCGTTTGAAGCTGCTTGCAAAATTTCCTCCTGAGTGTAAATTCCGTCAGTTGGGACTTCTATAACCCAGTAAAAAGAGTACATAAATAAGTACAAAAAAATTCCTAAAGCTAAGCCGATAATAAGACCTAAGTGTTTTTTGTATTTGCTCATTTGAAGTAAAAGTCCAGCTTTGGAAATTCTTTTAATTTTAACTTTTAAACCGTTTCTAAGCTTTGTAAATTTTCTGTAGTCCGAAGCGTTTAATGTTAAAAGATAGCTTTCGTTTTCTTTTTTATATTTTGTAAACTTCAATCCGTTTTTAATGCAAATATTTAAAAATCTGTTTTTGTCCTGTCCTGTAATTTTAACTCTTACTTTCGCAAACAGTTTTTCTATCATAAAAGCTCCTTAAAAATAACTATAGTTTACCGACGATATATAGCCTTTTGCGACAACTTTATTGTCGGATAACAATATAATTTCTAGGTTTTTACCAACAATAGTTAGCTTTAATCTGCCAGATTTTAAAATTATCTCATCATCACTAAAGTCGATAATTCCATCACAACCGTCTATTATAATTTTTTTGTTGTTGTATATTTCCGTTACAGTTCCTGCAAAATTATCTGTATTTTTCATGTATTTTCCTCACTTTGGCAAATTTGCTTGTCATAAAATTTATGTTTTATAAATAATTATTATTACAAAGTTTTAGGAGTATGTTATATGAAAAAAGTCGTGAATTATTTTTTATACGCTATATTTTTGTCTGTTTTGCTTTACTGCGCAGTTGGTTATAAAAGTGAAATTTCAGGTGGGGTTACCTTTGCTATCGACTATTGTTTGAATAATTTAATACCGTCGCTTTTTCCTATGATTTTTTTAGCGTGTATGATTAGTGCAAGCCCTGTGAACGATATAATTTGTTATTGCTTTTCCTTTTTTACAAGAAGAGTTTTAAAAGTGCCAAATTGTTTGGCTAGTGTGGTTGTTTTTGGACTTTGCTGTGGGTACCCAGTTGGTGCAAAGCTTTGCTCTAACCTTTTAAAAGAGAAGAAAATAACTAAAGAAACAGCTGAAAATGCCTTGATGTACCTTGTAAATCCTGGGGTTCCTTTTGCAGTTTTGTTTGTAGGTGGTGGTGTTTTCGCAAGCTTTAAATTAGGTTTTTATATGTTTTTTTCAACGGCTTTAGCCTCGCTTTTAATATCTTTTTTAATGGGAATAAATAAAAAAACACCGACTAAAGAAAGTTATAAACAAACTAAAACTTCTTTTTTGCAGTGTTTCGATATATCAGCTAAATCAGCACTTTCAGCCACGGTTAACATGTGCCTTTACATAGTTATTTTTTCGGCTTTTATACCACTTTTATACAGTCTAAAAATAATGGATATTTTAATTTTTTTAACAGAAAAAATCACATTTTTAAGCGAAAACGAGATAAATTCTTTGTTTTCTTTTTTTACAGAAGTCGTACATGGTGTAACAGTTGCAAGCCAAACAAATGTGTCAGCTTTTATATACTTAATAGGTTTAGCTTTTGGCGGAATTTGCATTCATTTTCAAATTTTAAGTATGTTTGAAAACGATAAAAAGTTGGTTATAAAGTTTTTTACAGGCAGAGTTTTGCACGTTGTTTTCTCGTATGGAATTTTTAAAAGTCTGTTATATTTTTTCCCTATAGCAGTTAGCACTTTTAACAGTTTTGAAAATTTAACTGTAGAAACAACAAAGGCAAACGCTACTGGTAGCATTTGCCTTGTGGTTTTAAGTTTAACTTTTATTTATTGTAATATTTTAGTGGAAAAACCAAAACATTTGTGATATTATAAAGTTAATATACAAAAAGGTGGTTAACTTATGTTTTGGTTTAAAAAGAAGAAAAAAGCAGTTTTCGGTGAAAATATAGAGCCTAGATGCGAATACTGTAGGTTTAATTTAAAGGATAATTACGAAGTTGCGTGTCCTTATAAAAAAGATGATAATGTCTGTAAAAAATATGTTTACGACCCTTTAAAACGCTCGCCTATGCCGAAACCGAAACTTAAAAACTATAGTCCTAATGACTTTAGTTTATAACTTAATATGTGCCTAATTCTAAACCTTTTTTAATAAAATATTGGAAAGTTTCATAGTTTACTGTGTTTGGAATTGAGTGGTCAGAGTGAAGAACATAGTTGAAGCCGTTTTTAACTACAGGGATTTTTTCCTCTAGTTCTTTGTCGATTTCAGCTGTGTCATTTTTGTAAAGAGTACGTACATCAATACCACCCATAAAGCAAATTTTGTCGCCATATTTTGCGTGAAGGTCTAGTAAATCCATACCAGCTTTAATCTCTATAACTTGTAAACAGTCAATTCCTGCCTCTATCATATGAGGAAGTAAAGTAGCAACATAGCCACATGAATGCATAATTACAGGCATGCCGTGTGAATGTGCATAGTCGCAAGATTTTTTGTGTGATGGCATAATTAGTTCGATATATTTTTGTGGTGACATAAAAGGTTTTAGTTTGTAACCCATGTCTTCATAATACCAAATGCCGTCAGGGTATCCTTCTTGATTAAATAGGATTTCTTGAAGTTCAAGTGTAATGTCAATAAGCGTAGTAGCCATTTCTTCTATCCACTCTGGCTCTAAAATCATGCCAACTAGCATGTTTTCATGTCCACAAATTGGGTGCATAAGCTCAAATACATTTACACCACTCCAGCAGAAAAATCTGCCTGCATCAGCAGCGGCTTTTTTTGCTTTTCTATATGCTTCAAAGTTTATACGTCTAGGTTCAGCTTTAAGCATATGCTTAACTTTGTCCCAGTCTTCTTTTTCGCAAATAGTGTATCCTATATGCTCTGGTGTTGTGTCGTGAAGTTTGTGTCTTTTTAAAATAGCACCGTTGCCGTCTTTTTGAGTAATTGTGTTTTCTGTTTCGCTTATAGTTTCTTTAACAAAGTCAAGGTCGATAACCATATTAAAAGCCCAACATTCGCTCATGTCAAAGTCGAAATGGTCGTCAAAGCTTTCACCTGGTTTTAAGTGCCCTGCTTTTTCCCAAGCTTTGTGTGTGTCGCCCCAAAAATGCTCATAAATCGCAATTCTGTCTACTGGTTCATGATTTAAAATTTTTATCATACGTTCTTTGCCTGTCATAACAATTCCACCTTATTAAAAATATTTTAATAATATTATATTGCTTTTTTAAAATTAATGGTATAATATTAGTATAAAAAACATAACAAAAGTATAGTAGGATTTATTTATGACAACTTTTTTAGCTAATTTATTAAGAGCAGATACTTTTAATTTTCAACCTGAATTTTTAAAAACTTTTACATTGGTGCCAAGGCGGTGTTATAATTATGAGCTTGAATTTTTCACCAGTTCATCTGGTTGGATTATAATGGAGCATTGCGACATAAAATGCAAAAAAGGTGAGTTGAACTTTAGAAAACCTGGCGAAGTCGCAACAGGCGTACCACCTTATTCAGGCTATATAATCTGCTTTTCTTTAGAGGGTAAAGAGCCTTATGACGACTTTTATTTTGGAAGTAAAGAAACAAAAGAAAGTGGCAAAAATTATTCGATTATCCAAAACATGCCCTCTAATATTACGCCGTCAAATCCTAAAGAAATCGAAGTTTTACTTCAAGATATTATAAGACTTTTTTCTAGTTCTAATGATTTTGATAGATACAAATCGAACATACTTTTAAATCAGCTTTTATTAAGCCTTATGGAAAGCACTTCAAATAATATTCCAAAAATATACAACCAAAAAGTTTTAAAAATTCAAAGGTATTTACAAGAAAACTTTTTAGAAAATATTTGTGTCGACGACATAATTGAAAAAACAAATTTGTCTAAAGCCTATTTTCATCGTTGTTTTAAGGAAATAACAAACACAAGCCCAAATAACTATATAATAAATTTAAGGATAGAAACTGCAAAAAAACTTTTAACTATTACCGACGATAAGATTTACGACATAGCTATGCACTGTGGCTATTTAGACAGTGTTTACTTTTCTAAAATTTTCAAAAAATACGTTGGTAAAACTCCTCGTGAATACAGACGTTTGACACAAAATAAATAATATAATACAACAAAAAAGGGAACGTATGTTCCCTCAGACCGTCAATAAACCCTAATTGATAAAAAAACCAACAAAATAATGTAGGGGCGAGCAGTGCTCGCCCGAAAGTGAAGTAGAAAATTTGCTGTATCATAAGCTTAAAAGGATAGTTTTTCTTCCTTTTTAAGCCTTTTTTTACATAAAGTTTTCTTTCCCAAACGGGCGACTACTAGTCGCCCCTACAAATAAAAAAGCGTTTTCGTCATTTTTCATAAATACAAAACCTTTTTCGACAAGCTAAGGGAACGTATGTTCCCTTTTTTTACGGATGATTTTAGCTTGACCTTGCAATTATATATAGATTGTGGAAATGCGAAATACCAAAGATTTGCAATTAAGAGTTAAATTTATCTAGTTTTTTTGCTTGCCTTAATTTCTTCAATTCTAGCGTCCATTTTTTCTACTATTTCTGGGTGCCACTCTGCAACGTTTTCTCTTTGACCCATATCATAATTCATGTTGTAAAGTTGTTTATCAAGTGAATTGCCTAGCTCGTTATTAGTTGTAAGAGAAATTGGCATACCACCAGATGGTTGCATATATGTCCATTGACCTTGTCTTAAGAAATGACTTTTATTAACAGCTTCGGCTAAAATTTCATCTCTACCGTGATGTGACTCACCTAAAATAGCGTCCATTACATTTTGGCTGTCAACAACCCAGTTGTCTTCAAGTTCAACATTTAACATGCTTGCAAAAGAAGATGAAAGGTCAACTTGGCTGATTAAAGCTTCTGAAGTTTGAGGTTTGATGTGTGAATTCCAAGAAACGATAAATGGAATTCTAGCGCCACCTTCAAATTTGCTGTATTTACCACCACGAAGTGGGCCTGCAGGACGGTGTTTTTGCATAGTATTAAATTTTTCTGCATTATCATAATAACCGTCATCCAAAACTGGTCCGTTATCGCTTGAGAACATGATGATTGTATCATCGTAAATTCCCTCTTTTTTCAAATATTCTACCAATTGACCAACGCAGTAATCCATTTCGCAAATTACGTCGCCTCTAGCGCCTAAACCACTAGCACCGATAAATCTTTCGTTTGGAACTCTTGGAACATGTGGTTGGTGAACAGCATAGAACACGAAAAATGGGTTTTCTTTATTTTCTGTTACAAAGTTTTCAACTTGACCTAAGAAATGCTCTGTTAAGTCTTCGTCTTTCCAAGTTGCTTGTTTACCACCACGCATAAATCCAATTCTGCCAACGCCGTTAACAATGCTGTTGTTATGGCCGTGACTATGCACCATTCTCAACATTTCTGGGTTTCTTAAAGAAGTTGGAATGTCGTCATAAGGGCATTCTTTTGCATAAGTAACTTCGATTGGGTCGTTAGGGTCTAGATTTTCAACTAGTCTATTTTTTAAATAGACACAAGGAACTCTGTCGTTTGTTGCTGGGAAAATGTAAGAAAAATCAAAGCCTACATCGTTAGGAGTATGAGAAATCTCTTCGTTCCAGTTGATGTCATTATTGCCAAGTCCTAAATGCCATTTGCCAACAACAGCTGTTTTATAGCCAGCTTTTTGGAATATTTTTGGAAGAGTACCTTGCTCTTTACCAATGATACAAGCAGCATCGCCAGGTAAAATAAATGTGCCGTTGTTTCTAAATGGATATTGACCTGTAAGTAAGCTGTATCTTGCTGGTGTGCAAACAGCTGATGTTGAATATGCGTTGTTGAATTTGATGCCGTTTTCTAACAACGCATCAATGTTTGGTGTGTTAGCACCAACGCCACCGTAGCATGACAAATCGCCATAGCCTAAGTCGTCAGCATAAATTAGTATAACGTTTGGTTTTTTTTGTGTACTCATTCTAATTCCTACCTTTTTATTTTTTTATAAAAATAAACGAATGTTATCGTCTAAATTTGTTAAATCATATATGCCCCTTGCATAGCACTTGTGGCAAGTTTTGTGTATCTGCTTAAAAGTCCTTTTTGGTATTTGCTAATAAATTCTGGCAAAAGTTTTTTACGTTTTGCTAAAATTACTTCCATTTCAGTTTCTGTTTTTCTTTCACCTTTTACACCGACAATGGCTAAATATCTTTTAGCTATGTCAAGTTCTATAAGGTCGCCGTCTTCTACAAGGGCAATTGCACCACCATTTGCAGCCTCAGGACTTACATGCCCTATAACAGGACCTCTTGATGCACCTGAAAATCTGCCGTCTGTTATAAGTGCCACGCTTTGTGCAAGTGCTGGGTTAGAACAAATCGCCTCACCGGTGTAGAACATTTCGGGCATACCACTGCCACGAGGGCCCTCGTATCTAATAAAAACAGCATCACCTGGTTTTATATCATTTTTCAAAATAGCGTTAATCGCATCTTCTTCGCTGTTAAAAGGTCTAGCGTTTAAAACTGCTTTAAACATTATTTTAGGACAAGCTGTGTGCTTTATAACTGCGCCTTCTGGTGCTAAGTTGCCACGCAAAATTGCAATAGAGCCGTCAGTTCCAATAGCGTTGTCAAAACTGCGAATAATGTCAGTTCTTGTAATTTTTTTGCCTAAAATTTTACTTTTTTCATTTAGCAAATTATCGCAGTGCTCGTAAAATCCGTTTGATTTTAAATCTTCTAAATTTTCACCTAAAGTTTTGCCTGTTACAGTCATAACATCAAGGTTTAAAATGCTTTTTATTTCTTCCATAATTCTAGGAACGCCACCAGCATAGTAAAAATACTGAGCAGGGAAATCACCAGCTGGGCGAACATTTAGCAAATAATGTGCTCCACGGTGCATTTTATCAAAAGTGTCGCTGTCTACTTCAAAGCCAAATTCATGCGCTATAGCTGAAATATGCATTAAAGCGTTGGTCGAGCCTGAAATTGCAGCATGAACCATAATCGCATTTTCAATGCTTTTTATTGTTACAATATCTTGTGAAGCAATACCGTTTTTAATAAGTTTCATCAGCTGTTTTCCAGCGTCGTATGCTGCTTGTTTAAGTTCTTTTGCAGTCGCTGGCATTAAAGCTGTTCCGGGTAGCATAAGCCCTAAAGCCTCTGCCATAACTTGCATTGTAGATGCCGTACCCATAAATGAGCAAGCACCACAACTTGGGCAAGCGTTTTGTTTGTAATATGTAAAAGTTTCTTCGTCTATTTTTTTCTGCTCATATAAAGCACTAAATTTGCCAATTTGTTCTAAAGTTAAAAGTTCGTTTGTATTGCAATTTGTGTCGCTTGGAAGTAAATCTCCACTTAGAATAGTCGCTTCCATAACTCCACCTGTAACAACAATGGCGCTCATTTCTTTAAGTCTGCCAATGCTCATAAGCATAGCTGGTAGCGATTTATCACAGCTTGCAATAAATACACCACCGTCAAACGTAGTCGCACGTGCTTGTGCCTCTACCAAATCGGTCATTACATCACGGTGTGCAAGTGAATAGTTAATTCCATCGTGACCTTGCGCCATGCCGTCGCACATGTCAGTTGCAAAGTAACGAGCTGCTTTGCCACCGTTTTCGTCGACAGCTTTTACAGCCTGTTCAACAAATATATTTAAATGAGAACTTCCAGGGTGGCTGTTGCCATATGTGCTTTCTATAATAACTTGTGGTTTTGATAAGTCTGACACTTGCCAACCCATGCCCATTCTAAGTGGATCCATTTCTGGGGCAAGGTTTCTTATTTCTTGACTTCTTAACATAAACCCTCCAAATCGCCATCAAATTATTGCGATTAAAATAATTATTTCTAACTTTTAGCATACCATATTCGACAAAATAGGTCAATAACAGAAAGTTAAATTTATCAAATAATACAAGAAAAGTAAAATAAATTTACTATGTTGATAATTTTATAAAATATTTTTAAAAAAGTTGTTGACAAATTTGCAAAAGAATGCTAGTATACAAGTATACAAACAGGAGGTAAGAGCATGCCAAATAAAACAAGCATTTATAAAGCTGATGATATTTATAAAGATATTAAAAATGCGATAATTAATTTTGAATATGAGCCAGGTAGGCAAATTAGCGAAAACGAAATTGCAAGTAAGTGTGGTATTTCTAGAACTCCTGTAAAATCTGTTTTCACAAGGCTTGAAAACGAAGGTTTCCTTAATGTTTTACCACAAAGAGGAACATATGTTTCTTATTTAGACAGTAAAAACATCAATAACTTCATTTATATGCGTTTAGTTTTAGAAGTGGATATTTTAGAGAAGTTTATAAATCAATTGACTGAACTTGACATTTTAACTTTGGAAAATTATATAAACGAGCAAAAAATAAAATCTTCTGCGCCAAATTTTGTGGCTACTAGTTTTTTGAAAGAAGACACAAAGTTTCATGGATATATATATGAAAAGGTTGGATTTTTAGGAATTTGGGAAGAAATTCAAAAACTTCAAGTCAATTACACAAGGTTTAGAATTTTAGACTTAACACAAAGCTGTAAATTTAGTACTTTGATAGACGAGCATACAAAACTGTTCGAAGCTATAAAAGAAAAAGACCTTGCAAAATGCAAAGTGCTTTTAAAAGCTCACTTGCAAGGCAATTACCAACAAACAATTAAATCTGATTTAAAAAAATATTTTATTTAAAGGAGCGAAATTATGAATTTAAATTTAAGACCAAAAGAAGAATGCATGTTTGACCAAATATCACTAGGTGAAGTTATGTTAAGACTTGACCCAGGCGAGGGCAGAATTAAAACTGCTAGAAGTTTTAGAGCATGGGAAGGTGGCGGCGAGTATAACGTTGCTCGTGGACTAAGACGTTGCTTTGGTTACAAAACTGCTGTTATCACAGCTTTTGCAGACAACGAAATCGGTAGACTTATCGAAGACTTCATCATGCAAGGTGGAGTTGATACTGGGTTTATCAAATGGGTAGATTACGACGGTATTGGCAGAACTGTAAGAAACGGACTTAACTTTACAGAGCGTGGCTTTGGTGTTCGTGGTGCTGTTGGTGTTTCTGACAGAGGCAATACAGCTATTAGCCAAATGACTGCTGACGACTTTGACTTCGACTATATCTTCGGTACTTTAGGTGTAAGATGGTTACATACAGGTGGTATTTTCGCTGCACTTTCAGAAACTTCAGCTGAGCTTACAATTGCTGCTGTTAAAGCTGCTAAAAAATATGGTACTTTGGTTTCTTATGACCTTAACTACCGTCCATCAATGTGGAAATCAATCGGCGGACTTGAAAAAGCACAAGCAGTTAACAAAGAAATTGCTAAATATATTGACGTTATGATTGGTAACGAAGAAGACTTTACAGCTTGCTTAGGCCTTGAAGTTCCTGGTAATGACGAAAACCTAACAGAGCTTAACCTTGACGGTTACAAAGTTATGGTTGCAAACGCTGTTAAAGCTTACCCTAACTTTAAAGTAGTTGCTACAACTTTACGTGAAGTTAAAACTGCAACAGTTAACGACTGGGCTGCTATGTGTTATGCAGACGGCGAAATTCACTTCTCTAAAAAATACCCAGCACTTGAAATTATGGACAGAGTTGGCGGAGGCGACAGCTTTGCTTCAGGCTTAATTTATGGCTTAATGGAAACAGAAGACGCTTCTGTAGCAGTTAACTACGGCGCTGCTCACGGAGCTTTAGCAATGACAACAGCTGGCGATACATCTATGGCAAGCAAAAAAGAAGTAGAAAAACTAATGGGCGGTGCTTCTGCTCGTGTTGACAGATAAGGAGAATTTATTATGAGTTTAATGGAAAAAATCGGTAAAATCGGCGTTGTTCCTGTAATTAAATTAGATAGACCAGAAGAGGACGCAGCTCCACTTGCAAAAGCACTTTGCGAGGGTGGACTACCTGTAGCTGAGGTTACTTTTAGAGCTGCTGGTGCTGCTAAAGCAATTAAAATTATGTCAGAAACTTACCCAGAAATGATAGTTGGTGCTGGTACAGTTTTAACAACTGCTCAAGTAGACGAAGCTATCGAAGCTGGTGCAAAATTCATTGTTTCACCAGGACTTAACCCAAACACAGTAAAACACTGTATTTCTAAAAACATTCCTGTATTCCCAGGTTGTGTTACACCTACAGAAATCGAAGCTGCTTTAGAGCTTGGTTTAACAACACTTAAATTCTTCCCTGCTGCACAGTACGGTGGCTTGAACACAATCAACGCACTTTGCGCACCTTATACAATGATTAAATTCATGCCAACAGGTGGTGTTTCACTAGCTAATCTTGAAGAATTTATCAGCAACAAAAACATCGCAGCTTGTGGTGGTACATTCATGGTAACAGCAGATTTAATCGATGGTAAAAAATGGGACGAAATCACAGCACTTTCAAAACAAGCTGCTGACATCGTAGCAAAATATAGATAATTCATTTTAAGAGAACGTATAAATGTACCGACCCCTAAAAGTTAGACTAAAAAAGTTTAACTTTTGGGAGGTCGGTATTTTCATGTTTAAATTTTGTTTAAAGCTAATTAATTTTGATTTAAAGAATACCTAACTACAATAACTGTCTGTTCTGAACTTTCAAACGAAGTAGATGATAATGACAATAAAAGTGAAGTGGTATCATCGCTTGACATTTTGCTTAAAAAGTCACCGTTTTCAATAGACCAATCATAATTATTTATTAAACCTTCGTTCATTTGTGTGTAAATATAGTTTGTTCCTAATTTTTCGGAAAATTCTGTTTTCATAGACTCAAAGTATTCATTTGAATAATCATTTTCAAAAATAAGTTGGTATCCCATTAAAAAATCTTCATAAAAAATTAAACTAACAGAACAATTTTGACCGTCTATTTTATGCTCAAAAACATAATTGGAGTATATATCGGTAGATTCTATATTCATGTCGTTTTCATTTAAATTTATATTTTCAAATATATCTTCTTTTTCTAAACCCATTTGAGAATATAAAAGTTCATTTGAAATTTCGGTGGAGCTTGTGCTAAAAATTGTGCTGAAAATTACCAATAAAATAATTACTATGATAATAAATACAATGCCTAATTTTTTTTCGTTTGTGTTTAAAATATTTGCAAATCTATTTTTTGCTTTTTTTCCATTTTCAGAAAAAGATGTTGATAAATAAGGTGTTTTCATTTAAATTTTCCTTCTTTCATAGTTTTTAATATTGTCAAAGCATACATTTGTTTGCTTTCCAAACTCATGTTTTTAACAACTAAATCATCACAAGAATATTCTAAATCGGAATTTGCTTGGCGTAACATTATGTATGCAAAAGGGTTGAAAAAATGCACAGAATTTACTATTAAGAGCAGTAATTTATACCACATATCTCCACGTTTATAATGGGTTAATTCGTGTTTTAAGATAATATCCAATTCTTTTTCGCTGTAATTATTTTGAGAAATTAAAATTTTGGGCTTGAAAAATCCAATTAATATTGGGGAGGAAATTTTATCACATATATAAACTGGGATTTTAAATTTTGTTTCCATTTTTATAAGACTTTTTTTAATCTTAATTTCAAAATATATTAAGGTTATAACATGAAACAGAAAAAATCCACTAGCGCCAAAAAGCCAGGTGTAAAAAACAATGTTGAAATTAGAAAAACTTTTTTCGTTTACGTTTTCAGTTACAGTAAATTCATTGTATTTTATGTATTCGTCTTGTATGTTGGTTGAAAATGCTACATCACTTTCTAGTACAGTTAAATTAATCGGCGATTGAGGTAGTTCGATAGTGAAAGGAATAAGCATTCTAATGCAAATAATAAGCCAAATAAAATACTTGCATTTAAAGCTTATTTTATTAGCCAAGAATTTTGTTAAAATAAGCATTAAAATAATTACAAAAGAAGCCTGTATAGACACTAAAATTAAGTTTTGCATGTTACTTTGCCCCTTTAATATATTCCTCTAATTCTTTTAAATCGTCGCTTGTAACATTGTTTCCGTCGTACAAATTGGCAACTAGATTTTTTAATGAACCACCATACATTTTTTTGAAAAAGTTTGTTGTTTCTTGTTGCAAATATTCTTCTTTTTTTACAGTTGAATAATACATGTTGAAACGACCATTTTTTGTGAATTTTACAAATCCACGTTTTTCAAGCCTTGATAATAAATTTAAAAGTGTTGGCTTTACCCAATTCTTTTCAAGTTTTTCAAGCAAGTAATCTGAATTTACAGGCTCATCACTTTCCCAAATAACTAGCATTATTTCAAGCTCTGCTTCGGGTAATCGTTTGTTATACATAATAACCTCCTTAACAGCTGTTAGACGTTTGTCTAATTTGTTTTCATTATACACTTGTCTAACAAAAATGTCAAGGTGAAATTATAAATAAAAAACATTGACATTTTTAAATAATGCTGATATAATGTATGCTGTAAATTAAATATAACCCTTATTAAGAGCGACAGAGGGAACAGGCCCGATGAAGTCCAGCAACCTAATTAGATTTAAGGTGCTAAATCCTGCGGTTATAACCGAAAGATGAGGAAACGATATAGTCTTCACATCTTGTTATGTGAAGATATTTTTTGCGTTTAAGCAAAAAAATTGTTTCAAAAAAAGAAAGGAATTATTATGGCAAAAAAATTATTTACTTCAGAATCAGTGACAGAAGGTCACCCAGACAAAATCTGCGACCAAATTTCAGACGCAGTTTTAGACGCAATGTTAGCAAAAGACCCTAACGCTCATGTAGCTTGCGAAGTTACAACTACCACTGGTGTAGTTCACGTAATGGGCGAAATTTCAACAAATTGTTATGTTGACATAAATGAAATTGTTAGAAAAGTTGTAAACGAAATTGGTTACGACAACGGCGAATGTGGTTTTGACGGCAACAGCTGTGCAGTTATGACTTCTATTGATATGCAATCACCTGATATTGCTATGGGCGTTAATAAATCTTACGAGGCTCAAGAGGGCAAAGACCAAGACGAAAACGACCTTGTTGGTGCTGGTGACCAAGGCATGATGTTCGGATATGCTTGTGACGAAACAGCTGAATATATGCCTATGGCTATATCACTTGCTCACAAACTTGCAAAAAGACTTACAAAAGTTAGAAAAAATGGTATTTTAAAATACTTAAGACCAGACGGTAAAACTCAAGTTACTGTTGAATATGACGGCGATATAGTAAAAAGAATTGACACTGTTGTTATTTCAACTCAACATGATGACGATGTTACAGTAAGCCAAATTAGAAAAGACATGATAAAACATGTTGTAAATAAAATTATCCCAGAAGAGCTAATTGACGAAAACACAAAATTCTACATTAACCCAACTGGTAGATTTGTTATTGGTGGACCAGTAGGCGACAGTGGTTTAACTGGTAGAAAAATTATCGTTGACACTTACGGTGGTTATGGCCGTCATGGTGGTGGTGCTTTTTCAGGCAAAGACCCAACAAAAGTTGACCGTTCTGCTGCTTATGCAGCTAGATATGTTGCAAAAAATGTTGTTGCAGCTGGACTTGCTAAAAAATGTGAAGTTCAACTTTCATACGCTATAGGTGTTGCTCACCCTGTTTCAATTATGGTTGAAACTTTTGGCACTGGCACAGTTAGCGAAGATGTACTTTCAAATGCAGTTTCAAAAGTGTTTGATTTACGCCCAGCAGCTATTATTAAAACTTTAGACCTTAAAAAGCCAATTTATAGACAACTTGCAGCTTATGGCCATATGGGTCGTGAAGAGTTAGAAGTTAACTGGGAAAAAATCGACAAAGTTGACGATTTGATTAAAGCAGTTAAAGGCTAATTTATTAACCATAAAAGATTAAACGCATACTATATATAAAGGTGGTGTGTGTTTATGAAAATATTTATACTTTTGTTATTATCATTTTTGTCCGTGATCGGTGCGGTGGAACTTTTGCGAAAATTTATGTTTTGGCTAAAAAAACCTTACCGAGCAAGCCTTTATATGGGTGCAGTTATAAGGGATATAGACGAGGCTGAAATAACAGTAAGCAGTTTAATTGAAAGAATAAGATGGATGGAGCTTGACACGGCTGTCCGTCTTATTTTAATAGATAAATCTAACGACCCAAGGGTAAAACAGGTAGTTGAAAAAATAATTATAAAATTTCCAAATGTAACCCTTTTATAAAATGCAAAAATAGTTTATAATATAAAAAAGGTGGTGAGAAAGTGGCTGAATTATTAGAGCTAGACGGCAGTGTTAGACATATAGTTTATCATAACGAAAACAACCAATATACTGTTATGGAAGTTGAAAGCGAAGACGAGCTTGTAACAGTTGTAGGTACATTTCCATACATAACTAAAGGCGAAGTTTTGAAAATTTTTGGCTACTGGACACAACATCAAAGTTTTGGAACACAGTTTAAGTCGGAAAGTTTTGAGCGTGTTAAGCCTGACAGCAGTGTAGCTATTTTAAGGTATCTTTCAAGTGGCGCAATTAAAGGGATAGGCGCAAGTACGGCTAAAAAAATTGTGGAAAAATTTGGGGATAAAAGCCTTGAAATTATAGAAGATGACCCAGAAAGATTAACTCAGATAAAGGGTATTACAAAAGAGAAAGCCCAAAAAATTTCGGAAGAACTTAACAAAATTTACGGCATAAGGGAACTAATGGTTTACCTTTCAAAGTTTAACATTAAGCCTAGTGACTCTATTTTGGTGTGGAAAAAATTTGGTGGAAATTCTATTGAAATGATAAACGAAAACCCTTACATAATTTGCAGTGACGGTATAGAGCTTGACTTTGCTATAGCTGACGACATAGCGCAGTCAATGGAAAAACTTCAAGACAATAAAGGCAGAGTAAAAGCTGGTATTATATATGTTTTAAGGCATAACGCAAACAGTGGACACAGCTGTATACCGGTAGATAAGCTTTGTATTACCACGGCTAGAAGACTTGGGATAGATATTGAAATTGTACAGGAAAATATAGTTCAAATGTGTCAAAATGCTGACATTATTTGTGCCGGAATAAAAGGCGAGGACTTTATTTTTCTGCCTAAATACTATAACAGTGAAATTGACATAGCTGACAGGATTAAAATGCTTATAAAATATCCACCTATGTCAATTGTAAATATAGACAATGAAATTGAAAGCATAGAAAATAAAAACAATGTCAAATACGCAGAACTTCAAAAAAAAGCTATTGCTTCAGCGCTTGACAAAGGTTTACTTATACTTACAGGAGGCCCAGGAACTGGTAAAACAACTACACTTAACGCAATAATTCAAATTCTTGAAATCAAAGGCGAAGAGGTTGTTTTAGCTGCTCCCACTGGTCGTGCTGCTAAAAGAATGAGCGAACTTACAGGCAAAGAGGCTAAAACTATTCATAGAATGTTGCAAGTTGATTGGGACGAAAACGACAAGCCTATTTTTATTAAAAATGAAAAAAATCCACTAGAATGTGACGCTGTTATTGTGGACGAACTTTCCATGGTCGACATAACTGTAATGCAAGGCTTGCTTTGTGCTTTGCCACTTGGTTGTAGGCTTGTTTTAGTGGGCGACACTGACCAACTTCCAAGCGTTGGCGCTGGCAGAGTTTTAAGTGATTTAATAAATTCAAACAAAATTGCTACAGTGGAACTTAAAGAAATTTTTAGGCAGTCAAGGGAAAGCCTTATTGTAATGAATTCGCACAGTATTGTAAAAGGCGAAATGCCTGTTTTGAACAGGGTTGACAGCGACTGCTTTTTTATGGAGATAAATGACGAAAATAAGCTTATAAACACTGTTGTAGATTTAATTTGCAGAAGACTTCCAAACAGTTACGGTTATGTTCCAACAGAGGATATACAAATTCTTTGTCCGGGCAGAAAAGGCAGTGTAGGAACTGAAACTTTAAATAAAATTGTAAGGGACAAGCTAAATCCAGCTGACAAAGAAAAGGTGCAAGCTGAAATTATGGGCAATGTTTTCCGTGAGGGCGACAAGGTTATGCATATAAAAAACAACTATAACTTGCCGTGGGTTAAAGATGACGGAACTAAAGGCGAGGGAGTTTTTAACGGAGATATTGGAATTATAACAGAAATTGATAAAGCAGCTGGAGAAGTAAGGGTTAAAATAGACGACAAAGAGGTTTTTTACGACTTTGAACAAGCAGGTAAAGAACTTGAACACGCCTATGCTATTACAGTGCATAAAAGTCAAGGTAATGAGTTTAGCGCAGTTATTATTCCACTTTATAAAGGGACAGACAAGCTTAAATACAGAAACCTTTTGTACACTGCAATGACAAGGGCTAAAGAAAACTTAATTATGATAGGGCAAAAATCAGTGGTTGCTCAAATGATAAATAACGATAAAAAGACTTTAAGATATACAGGTCTTTTAGGAATGCTAGAAGATGAAGAATAATATCATAATAAAAATTAAAGCGTGGCTTTTTCCAAATAAATGTTTAATTTGTGGTCAATATTTAAAACCGACTTTATTTATTTGTCAGAGTTGTTCGCCTTTAAAAGCAAATGTATTGCCGTTTAATATTGAATTTAAAAGAAATAGTAAAAAGCTTGAAGTTTATACAATTTATATGTATAAGGATAATTACGCTAGGTTTATAAAACGTTTTAAGTTTAAAGGTAAGACGTCGTATGCCAGAAAGTTTATCGGTTTAACTTTACAAACTTTAAACGACTTTTCTTTTGAAAAATACGACATGATAACTTATGTTCCAATGACAAAAGACAGGGTTAAACAAAGGGGATATAACCAATCGCAGCTTTTAGCTAATGCACTTGAAAAGCAGATAAACGTGCCAGTTTCTAACGCTTTGGTAAAAGTTAAGTCAAACAAAATTCAACATTTTTTAAGTCCAAAAGAAAGAAAAGAAAACGTAAAGGGCGTTTATGAGTGTCAAGCTGACGTAATTGGACAAAATATTATTTTAATTGATGATATAATTACAACAGGCGCAACAATAAGCCAATGCGCTAAAATACTGTATCAAAATGGTGCAAATATAGTCACAGGTTTGTGCATAGCCGAAACTCCTGTATCAACCCAAAAGGAAGAATAAATTAAGAGGTACGCAAATGACAAATATAGTTATGGATTTTGGTTCGTCCCAAATGAGAATGTATGTGCCAAGCAAAGGTGTGCTTACAGAGCCGGCTTTAATTGCTACAAACACCGAAAATGAAGTTATGGCTGTTTCTAAAGATGCTTTAAAAATGCTTGGGAAAACAGCAAAAAATATAACAATTTACAGACCTTTTTGCTCTGGTAAAATTGTAAATTTAACCATGGCAGAGTACATGATTGCAAGTTACATAAAAAAATATAGTTTTAGCAATTTGTTTTTGCCTAACGTTATAGTTTGCGTTCCTGATAATATTACTAAAATTGAAAGTAATACTATAATAAATGTGCTAGAACAAAATGGTATAAGAAAAATCAGCTTTGTAAGCAGTGTGAAATCTGCATTTATCGCTACTGAAAAAACAAAATCTATCATGCATTTGCATATAGGGTTTAAATCTGGTTTTTGTGCTGTTATGGCAAACGAACAATTAATTTCATATGTAGAATTAAAAGTTGGTGGCGACACTTTAAATAAAGATTTAACAGATTATCTTAGAAAAACACATGGACTTTCAATTGGACCTTTAACTGCTGAGTTTGCAAAAGAGGAAATTGGTGGAATTTTTCCAAGGGACAGGCTTTTGTCTTGTCATGTTAAGGGTAGAAATATTTATACAGGCTTGCCAAACGACATAGTTATAACTTCTGACGAAACTATAGAGGCTTACTCTAGCGTTATGACAGAAATTGCAAAGTCAATTGAAAAATGCATCGAAAACGTGCCAGATGAGCTTCTAAGCGATATTGTGAAATATGGAATAAACATAAGTGGTGGAACGGCAAAACTTTACGGAATAGATAAATATTTGCAAAGACGTTTTAAAGTGCCTTTTAAAGTGGTAGAAAATCCTCAAGAACTGCTTGTGAATGCACTTAAAGACAGCAAAATTTAAAAATCTCACCACTTTTTATTGACAAAAAACGACTATAGTGTGATAATAATAAGAAGACTTAAAAGTAAAGGATTGAATGAAATGAATAAAGAACTTGCAAAGGCTTATGAGCCTAAAGAAGTTGAAGACAGAATTTATGACTTTTGGCTAAAAGGAAATTACTTTCACGCAGAAGTTGACAAAGATAAAAAACCTTATACAATAGTGATGCCACCACCAAACATTACAGGTCAACTCCATTTGGGACATGCTATGGACGGCACACTTCAAGATATTTTAACAAGATGGCGTAGAATGCAAGGCTATAGTGCTTTGTGGCTACCCGGAACTGACCATGCCTCTATCGCAACAGAGGCTAAAATTGTTGAGGCTATGAAAGCCGAGGGTCTTAGCAAAGCTGATTTAGGCAGAGATAAATTTCTAGAACGTGCTTGGGACTGGAAAAAAGTTTACGGTGGTAAAATTATAGAGCAGTTCAAAAAACTTGGTGCTTCTTGCGACTGGGAACGTGAACGCTTTACACTTGACGAAGGCTGTAGCGAAGCTGTTAAACACGTATTTATTAAACTTTACGAAAAAGGCTTAATTTACCGTGGTGAAAGAATTATAAACTGGTGCCCTAACTGTAAAACTGCTATTTCAGATGCAGAGGTTATCTTCGAGGAAAAAGAGGGTTCTTTCTGGCATATTAAATATCCAATTTCTGACGGCAGTGGCTTTGTAGAACTTGCTACAACAAGACCTGAAACACTTCTTGGCGATACAGCTGTTGCTGTTCATCCTGATGATGACAGATACAAACACCTTATCGGTAAAACTGTTACACTTCCTATAGTTAATAAAGAAATCCCAGTTGTAGCCGACACTTATGTTGAAATGGATTTTGGTACTGGTGTTGTTAAAATTACACCTGCACACGACCCTAACGACTTTGAAGTTGGTCTTCGCCATAACTTGCCTGTAATAAATGTTATGGATGAAAGTGCTGTTATTAACGAAAACGGTGGAAAATACTGTGGCATGAGCTCTGTTGAAGCTAGAAAAGCTATAGTAAAAGAGCTTGAAGATTTAGGCTTGTTAATTAAAATTGAACCAATTAAGCATAATGTTGGAACATGTCAACGCTGTAAAACAGTTGTTGAACCTAGAGTTTCAACTCAATGGTTTGTTAAGATGGAAAGCCTTGCAAAACCAGCTGTTGACGTTGTTAAAAATGGCGAAATTAAATTTATCCCTGAAAGAATGGATAAAACTTATTATAACTGGATGGAAAACATTAAAGACTGGTGTATTTCTCGTCAGCTTTGGTGGGGACATAGAATTCCAGCTTGGTACTGCGCTTGTGGACAGATGATTGTTAGTGCTGATGTACCAACAGTTTGCCCAAAATGTGGCGGAACTCACTTAACACAAGACGAAGACACTTTGGACACATGGTTCTCATCAGCTTTATGGCCGTTCTCAACTTTAGGTTGGCCAAACGCTACCGAAGAAGTAGATTATTTCTACCCAACAAGCACACTTGTAACTGGTTACGACATTATTTTCTTCTGGGTTGCTAGAATGATATTCTCTGGTATTGAAAACATGAATCAAATTCCATTTGATACTGTTTTTTATCACGGTTTAGTTAGGGACTCACAAGGCAGAAAAATGAGTAAATCTCTTGGAAATGGTGTAGACCCACTTGAAGAGATTGACAAATTCGGTGCAGATGCACTTAGATTTACTCTTGTTACTGGCAATAGCCCAGGTAACGACATGAGATATTCTGACGAAAAAGTTGGAGCAAGCCGTAACTTTGCAAACAAAATTTGGAACGCTGCTAGATTTATCCTTATGAATATTGAGGGCAAAGAAGTAGAGTGTAAACTTACCGAAAATCTTGAGCTTGAAGATAAATGGATTTTAAGTAAATTCAATAAACTTGCTAAAGAGATTACAGACAACCTTGAAAAATTCGAACTTGGTATTGCTGTTAGCAAACTTTACGACTTTATTTGGGACGATTTCTGTGACTGGTACATTGAACTTGCTAAAATCAGAATGATTGGCGAAGATGAAGCAAGTGCAAACAGTGCAAGGCATACTTTGGTTTGGGTAATGTCAAACACACTTAAATTAATGCACCCATTTATGCCATTTATCACCGAGGAAATTTGGCAAAGCTTACCACACGAGGGTGAAGCTTTGATGATTTCAAACTGGGTAGAATTTAGTGAAGAACTAGATTTTGCGACAGAAGAAGCTGAAATGGAAAAAGCTATGGACTTAATTCGTGCTGTTCGTGCAAGACGTGGCGACATGAATGTTCCACCTTCAAGAAAAGCAAGCATGTCCATTGCAACAGACAGCAAAGAAACTTTTGAAATTTGCAAAAAAGCTATAGCAAAACTTGCCTTTGCAAGTGAAATTACTATAGGCGATAAATTTGACATAGAAGGCGCAGTAGCAGTTGTTACAAACGCTTGCACAGCTTACCTTCCTATGGCTGAACTTGTTGACATGGAAGCTGAAAAAGCAAGACTTGGAAAAGAGCTAGAGTCATGCGAAAAACAACTTGCAACAGCAAATGCAAAGCTTAATAACGAAAGATTTATGGCTGGCGCACCTGCAAATGTTAAACAAGGTGTTATAGATAATGCTGAAAAACTAACTGAAAAAATCAGAATGATTAAAGATTCATTAAGTAAATTATAAAATTATAGGGTGGGATAAATTCTCACCCTATAATTATTTTGAAATTTATTTTGTGAATTTTATGTAAATTCTTGACATATTTTGTCAAGTGTGATAAATTAAATATAACAGTTTGCAAAGATTAACGCAAACGCTAAATCGGATAGAGGTGCGAAAACTAATAGTATTCTTGTGTTTTACGGGTATGTAGCAAGATGAAAGGAGTTTTTGCCGAAAAGTGTAATTTATTACCCTAAGTTGCATTTTGGATTGTTACAAAATATGTGTCAATCTGTCACAAGTGTGGAGCGCTATCAATATGAAAGTATTACCGTATCCATATTTTTGTGGGTACGGTTTTTTAAATTAATTTGGAGGAAAAACATGAAAACAATGAACAAAAAGTCACTTTCTTACATCATTGCTGCTATAGCACTTGTAGCAGTTTTTGTAATTTATGCAGTGACTAACGGCGGAAACGGTGCTAACGAAACTTTTTGGTCTTTAGTGCCACCAATCGTTGCAATTGCACTTGCACTTATAACTAAAAGAGGTTTACTCTTCACTATTTATCGGTATTGTAACTGGTGCACTTCTTTACACAGACCTTAAAGTGGTTGATGCATTTGTAGTTATCTTTGCAGGTAATGCTGACGGCGAGGGTGGTTTAATCCCTAAACTTTCTGACTCATGGAACGTAGGTATTTTAGTATTCTTAGTAGTTTTAGGAATTATGGTTGTGCTTATGAACATGGCTGGTGGTTCACGAGCTTACGGTGAATGGGCAAGAAAGAAAATTAAAACAAGAAGAGGCGCAATGCTTTCTACTTTTGTTTTAGGTGCTTTAATTTTCGTTGATGACTATTTCAACTGCTTAACAGTTGGTAGCGTTATGCGTCCAGTAACAGACTCACACAAAATTTCAAGAGCAAAACTTGCTTACATAATCGACGCAACTGCTGCTCCTATTTGTATTATTGCTCCTATTTCATCTTGGGCAGCTGCTGTAACAGGTGTTGTAGAGGGTGTTAACGGACTTGATTTGTTTGTAAGAGCAATTCCTTACAACTTATATGCTATTTTAGCTATTGTAATGGTTGTTGTAATTTGTTCTTTCGATATGGATTTTGGTTCTATGAAAGTTCACGAGGACAACGCTAAAAATGGCGACCTTTACACAACAGAAGACAGACCTTATGCAAATGTAAACATAGAGCCAGTTTCAACAAACGGAAAAGTTATCGACCTTGTTTTACCAGTTATTTTGCTTATCGCTTCTTGCATTATCGGCATGATTTACACAGGTGGTTTCTTCGATAGTTCAAGTGAATGCTACATGAGCTTCCAATCTGCTTTTAGTGGTTCTGACGCTGCTTTAGGTCTTGCAATTGGTTCAGCTTTAGGATTGATTTTAACTTTCTTTGTATACATTCCAAGAAAAATCTTAACTTTCGAGCAATTTATGGGTGCTTTCCCAGAGGGCTTTAAAGCAATGGTTCCAGCTATTTTAATTCTAAGCTTTGCTTGGACTTTAAGTGGTATGACAAGTAACTTAGGTGCTTCAGCTTATGTTGAAGGCGTTTTAGAGTCTGTAAAAGGACTTGCAAACTTTATTCCTTGTATCGCTTTTGTTATCGCTGCTTTCCTAGCTTTTGCAACTGGTACTTCATGGGGTACTTTTGGTATGATGATTCCAATTATCGTTCCTGTATTTATGACAGAATCTGTAACAGAAATGCCAGAAATTCTAATAATTTCAATTTCAGCTTGTCTAGCTGGTGCAGTTTGTGGCGACCACTGCTCACCAATTTCAGACACAACAATCATGGCTTCTACAGGCGCACAGTGCAACCACGTTAACCACGTTTCAACACAACTTCCATACGCCTTAACTGTTGCTGCTGTTTCATTTGTTGGTTTCTTCTTAGCTGCATTTGTTCAAAGCGCATTTGTTGTTCTTCCAGTTTCAATAATTTTACTTTTAGCTGTTTTGTTTGTTATCAAAAAAATGCAAGCAAAAAAAGCATAATTAAGTCCAAATAAATAAAATCCTGTATGTGATAATTCATATACAGGATTTTTTGTAAATAATTTTAAAACATATATAAAATTAGTTGCAAAATTCTCATTAATATTGTAAAATATAAATATCAAAACAATTGGTTTTGTTAAATGAAAGGAATTTGATATGGCTATTAAATTAGATTGCAGTTATTTAAACGGTTTTGTTAAAGAAGAAGAATTTGGTCTTATTTCTTCTAGCGTGAAAACAGCTCACGAAGTTTTAACCTCAAAAACAGGTGCTGGCAACGACTTTTTAGGTTGGACAACTCTTCCTACAGATTATGACAAAGAAGAATTTGACAGAATTAAAAAAGCTGCCAAAAAAATCAAATCTAATACGGATGTATTTATCGTTATTGGTATTGGTGGTTCTTACTTAGGCGCAAGAGCAGCAGTTGAATTTTTGAATTCTGAAAATTACAACGCTCTTCCAAAAGATACACCTGACATTTACTACACAGGTAACAGCATTAGCTCAAGCACACTTACAAATCTTATCGAAATTTGCAAAGATAAAGATGTTTCTATAAACATGATTTCTAAATCTGGCACAACTACTGAACCAGCTATCGCTTTTAGAATTTTTAGAGAAATGCTTGAAACAAAATACGGTAAAGAGGGAGCTAAAGAGAGAATTTTCTGCACAACAGACAAAGCTCGTGGCACACTTAAAAACCTAGCAGACAAAGAAGGTTTTGAAACTTTCGTAGTTCCAGACGACGTTGGTGGTAGATTTTCTGTTCTAACAGCTGTTGGACTTCTTCCAATTGCAGTTTCTGGCGCAGACATCGACGCTTTAATGGCTGGTGCTAAAAAAGCTCAAGATATGTTCAATACTCCTTGTTTAAAAGAAAATGACTGCTACAAATACGCAGCAGCTAGAAATATTCTTTACAACAAAGGTAAAGATACAGAAGTTTTAGTAAGCTATGAACCTTGCTACGCTATGATGAACGAATGGTGGAAACAATTGTTTGGCGAAAGCGAAGGCAAAGACCAAAAAGGATTATTCCCAGCTTCTGTAGTTTTCTCAACAGATTTACACTCAATGGGTCAATATATTCAAGACGGTAAAAGAAACTTATTTGAAACAGTTGTAGCTGTAGAAACTCCAAAATATCAAATCGAAATTGGAAACGACCCTGAAAACGTTGACGGACTAAACTTCCTTTGTGGTAAAACAATGGATTTTGTAAACAAAAAAGCTTTCGAAGGTACAATTCTAGCTCATAACGATGGTGGAGTTCCAAACTTAGTTGTTAATGTGCCTGATTTTTCAGAGGATTCACTAGGACAATTAATCTACTTCTTCGAAAAAGCTTGTGCTATTTCTGGTTATTTACTAGGAGTAAATCCGTTTGACCAACCAGGTGTTGAAAGCTACAAAAAGAACATGTTTGCTTTACTTGGTAAACCAGGTTACGAAGAAGAAAAAGCTAAACTAGAAGCAAGACTTAGCAAATAATGGTTATTAACCCTTAAAAAGGTTTAATATAGTCTTTACAAGACGACATATTGGAAGTCGTTAGATTTCCAAAAACGAAAGGACGGAATAAACTATGATCACTTTATTAATCGGAACAAAAGGCGCAGGAAAAACAAAAAAATTAATCTCAGCAGTAGAAAAAGCTTTAGAAACTTCTAAAGGCAATGTCGTAGTGGTCGAAAAAGGTACTAAATTAACTTATGATATTTCACATAAAGCAAGACTTATAGACACAGACGCTTATGATATTTGTGGAACAGACGGCTTGGTAGGCTTTTTAAGTGGTATTTGTGCTGGTAATTATGATGTAACTGATATTTTAGTAGATTCTACTTTGAAAATCATAGGTAATGATTTATCAAAATTCGAAGAATTTATTACAGAAGTTCAAGCTTTAAAAACAAAAGCTAATATCAACATTACACTTTCAGTTTCTATGGCTGAAGACCAAATTCCTGAGTCATTAGCAAAGTACATTGCTAAATAATTTTGTGTATTAATGTTACGTTTTGAAAATTAGAGGTGTTTAAAAAGGCTTAAACATCTCTGGTTTTCTTGTGTTTTTTTAAAATGCAAGAAAAAATTCATTATTTTAACAAATTTACTTGACAAATAAAGTGTAACCATTTATAATAGTTTAGTACGGCATGAGGTATATTATGCAGATAGATTTAACGAGATTTTTTAAACTAGATAAAGAGCAAATGCTCTTGGATCACAGCTTTAGCATGGAAAGTGTGGATGTGGACGGCTTTAAACCTTTTATCTCACCAATTAAGGTCAAAGGTTCTATAAGTTCTCACGCGAGTTCAGTGGAGCTTGTGGCCGAAATTAGCTACGACTTTTCTATGCCATGTAATTGTTGTTTGGAAGAAACTACAACTCACAAAACTTTACAAGTGAAACATTTGCTTGTTAAAAAACTTTGTGATGAGTACGACGACCGATACATTGAAGTGGACGACGAGCTAGATCTTGATGAACTCATATATTCTGATATAATTCTAGAATTGCCAATCAAATATATTTGCAAAGATGATTGCAGAGGAATTTGCCCACAATGTGGAGCAAACTTAAATATAGATAACTGCAATTGCAATAGCAGCGAAGTTGACCCTCGTTTAGAGGCACTTAAAGCTTTGCTCGATTAAAAAATTAAGGAGGTGCTTACCATGGCAGTACCAAAAAGTAAACTTTCAAGCGCAAGACAAAACAAAAGACGTTCAAATGTTTGGAAAATCAGTGCTCCTGCTTTAATGAAATGCCCACAATGCGGAGAGTACAAAACACCTCACAGAGTTTGCGGCAGTTGCGGAACTTACAACGGCAGACAAGTTGTAAACAAGGAAGCATAATTATGACAAGGACTGCGTTAGCAGTCCTTGTTTTCTTTCTATAATACATCGTATGTGTAAATTAAAGGAGTGGGTTCCACCAAAGCGTGCCCCTACGGTTCTTACGCTAAGGGGCACGCTTGGCTGGAACCCCTCCACTACCATAGTAGTATGTAAAGTTTTAATTTACACGCAGTGCTATAAATAACAATCGCAGACTAATAATTCAAAAGGAGCTTTATGGCAGTTAAAATAACTTCTATCGAAAAAAACAGTATCGCTACAGAACACGGTATAAAAAAAGGCGAAACTTTAATTTCAATAAATGGCAATGAAATAGTGGACATTTTAGATTTTCGTTTTTACGAAACAGAAAGTCCTATAATTTTGCAAGTTCAAAATAACTTAGGGCAAGTGCGTGAAATTGCCATAAAAAAACCTAGATATGCTTCTCTTGGACTTGAATTTGACACTTATTTAATGGACGCTGAAACTCCTTGTAAAAACAAATGTGTTTTTTGTTTTATAGACCAACTTCCAAAAGGTATGAGGAAAACTTTATACTTTAAAGACGACGACCACAGGCTTTCCTTTTTGTTTGGAAACTATATAACACTTACCAATTTAGAGGATAAGGACATTGATAGAATTATAAAAATGCACATAAGCCCTGTTAATGTTTCCGTTCACACAATGAACCCAGAGCTTAGATGCAAAATGATGAACAATCGTTTTGCTGGCGAAAAACTTAAATACCTAAAAAAACTTTCAGATGGTGGAATTAAACTTAACTGTCAGTTGGTGTTATGTCCAGGTGAAAATGACGGCGACGAATTAGTAAGAAGTTTAAATGAGCTTTCAAGTTTAGAAAATATGCAAAGCCTTGCTTGCGTTCCTGTTGGTCTTACCAGATACCGTGAGGGGTTGTACCCACTTAAAGCTTATGATGAAAAAACTGCTGGAGCAGTTATTGATATAATAGAAAAATTTGGCGATATTAATTTAGAAAAAACAGGGGAGAGGAAATTCTACCCATCAGATGAATTTTATATATTAGCTAAAAGAGAATTACCAAATTACGATTTTTACGAAGATTTCCCACAAATTGAAAACGGTGTTGGGATGTTTAGAAGTTTACAGGAAGAAGTGCTTTTCGAACTTGAACAAGGCGAGGATAAAGTAAAAAATCGCCATGTTACAATTATTACAGGCGAGGCAATTTATCCTTTATTAAAAAAACTTCTTTACAATATCACCGAAAAATGGGATAATATAAATATAGAGATAATTCCTGTGAAAAACCACTTTTTTGGTGGGAAAATAGATGTTACAGGGCTTATAACTGGAAGCGATATAGTTTCAGCTTTACAAAATAGAGAATTATACGACGAAGTTTTAATTCCAAATGTTTGTCTTAAAGCTGATGAAGATATATTTTTAGACGACATGAGTATAGATGTGTTAGGAGAAAAACTTAAATGCCCTATAAAAAAAGTAGGTGCTTTGGGTGATGAATTAGTAAATGCTATACTTGGAAAGGAATTATAATAATGGCAAAACCAGTAGTAGCAGTTGTTGGCAGACCAAACGTTGGTAAATCGACACTGTTTAATAAATTAATAGGTCAAAGACTTTCAATTGTTCAAGACACACCAGGTGTTACAAGAGATAGAATTTTTGGCGAGTGCACTTGGCTTCATCGTAGCTTTACCATGATAGACACAGGAGGTATCGAGCCTGCTTCAAAAGATGTTATTCTTTCACAAATGAGGGTGCAAGCTCAACTTGCTATAGACTCAGCTGATGTGATTTTGTTTATAACTGACCTTAGAAGTGGCATTGTTGCTACCGATATTGAAATTTCGAATATGCTTATAAAGAGTAAAGTTCCTGTAATTTTGGTTGTTAATAAATGCGATAAAATAGGTGAACCACCAGCAGAGTTTTACGAATTTTACAACTTAGCTTTGGGTGAACCTTTCCCAGTTTCTTCTGTTCATGGTCACGGAACAGGCGACCTTTTAGACGAAGTTCTAAAATATCTGCCAGCTGAAGAAGAGGAAATTTTGGATGAAGAAAACATTAAAGTAGCCGTAATTGGTAAGCCAAATGTTGGTAAATCTTCACTTGTTAACAGAGTTGCTGGCGAAAACCGTTGTATAGTTTCAAACATTGCTGGTACTACAAGAGATGCAACCGACACAGTTATTGAAAACGCACACGGCAAATTTACTTTTATAGACACTGCTGGTCTTAGAAGAAAAAGCAGAGTTAACGAAAGTATTGAGCATTACAGTAATTTAAGGGCTCAAATGGCTGTTGAAAGAGCAGACGTTTGTGTAATTATGATAGACGCCGAAGTTGGCTTTACCGACCAAGACACTAAAGTTGCGGGTATCGCTCATGAGGCCGGTAAAGGCTGTGTTATCGCTGTTAATAAGTGGGACGCTGTTGAAAAAGACGGTACTACTTTAGATAAAACTAGAAAAGAGTTAGCTGAAGAGTTTTCGTTCATGTCTTATGCTCCAATCATCTTTATTTCTGCTAAAACAGGACAAAGAATGGACAAAATGTTCGAAACAATTAAACTAGTTGCAAATAACAACTCTATGAGAATTACAACAGGCTTGTTAAACGACATTTTAGCTCAAGCTACAGCAAGGGTTCAACCACCTACAGATAAAGGCAAAAGATTGAAAATTTTCTATATGACACAAGCAAGCACAAGACCACCAGTTTTTGTATGCTTTGTTAATAATAAAGAATTGTTCCATTTTTCATACCAAAGATATTTGGAAAATAGAATTAGAGAGATTTTCGCTTTGGAGGGTACTCCAATAAGAATGCTTGTTAGAGAAAGGTCTGACAAAGCTGATAAATAAGGAGATTTTATGGGAACTTTTGTTTTGTGGGGGATTTTAGTTGCAGTTGTTGCGTATTTTTTGGGAAGTGTAAACTTTTCCATTATTTTGACAAGGTTATATAAACAAGACGATATAAGAAACTATGGCAGTGGCAACGCTGGCATGACAAATGTTTTAAGGGTTGTAGGAAAAAAAGCTGCTTTATATACTTTTATTTTCGACTTTTTAAAATGTGTTGTATCGGTTTTAATTGGACTTTTCGTTTTTACTACACTTTGTAAAAATTTAGATGTTAATATGGAGTATGCAAATTTTGGCAAATATATCGCTGGTTTTGCGTGTATGATGGGTCATAATTTTCCTGTTTACTTTAATTTTAGAGGTGGCAAAGGTGTTGTTACAGCTTGCGCATTGATAGCAGTTGTTGATTGGCGAGTTTTCATATTTGTTATTGCTACTTTTGGTATTTCTTTCCTTATAAAAAAAACAATTTCACTTTCTTCAATATTGGCAGCAGCTATGTACCCAATTGCTACTTTTTTTGTAACATATTTTTTAGATTACAGGGTTAGCGTAGAACTGGATTATTTGATAGCAGTAACAGCTATTTCCTTGTTAATAGGTTTAACTGTAATTATAAAACATAAAGATAATATAAAACGTATTTTAAACGGTACAGAAAAGCCGATAATTTCTAAAAAAGCATAATAAACGTTAAAATTAATTAATTAAGCTCTAATTTGCCAATTATGGTTGACAAATTGGAGCTTTTATATTATCATGAAATAAGTTGACTAGACTTTTAATTAAGAATATAAAAATTAAATTTTGTTATAATATATATGTGTCTGTGTTTTTTGTGGACACGAAAATAAAAACGTTAAGCAATTTGGTTTAACGGATTGGATGTGTAAAATTGGATAAATTTATAATAGGTGGCGGAATACCGTTAAAAGGTGAAGTCACTATTGGTGGAGCAAAAAATGCTGCAGTTGCTATTATACCTGCTGCTATTTTGGCTGACTCACCTTGTGTTATAGAGAATGTACCAAATGTTTCAGATGTTGGAATACTTATTAAGCTTCTAGAAGAAGTAGGAGCAAAAGTTAATTATATAAACGAAACTACTCTAGAGGTTGACCCTACTGGAGTGAATACTTATGTTGTTGCAAGTGAGCTTGCAAGTAAACTTAGAGGCTCGTATTACTTTATTGGCGCTATGCTTGGCAAATTTGGCAGAGCTAGTGTTTCGCTTCCGGGTGGTTGTAACTTTGGGGTTAGACCTATCGACCAACATATTAAAGGTTTTGAGGCACTTGGTTGCAGTTATAACGTGTCAGACGAGAGCATAATTGAAGTTGTCGCAGATAATGGTTTACACGGCGATGATATTTATATGGACGTTGTTACAGTTGGTGCAACTGTAAATATAATGCTTGCAGCTGTAAAGGCACATGGCTTTACAGTTATTGAAAACGCAGCTAGAGAACCACATATTGTTGACCTTGCTAACTTCCTTAACACTATGGGTGCTGATATTCGTGGTGCTGGTACTAATGTAATTAAAATCAACGGAGTACAAAGTCTTAAAGGTGTGTCATACGCTATAATTCCTGACCAAATTGAGGCTGGAACATACATGGCTATGGCTGTTGCTACCGGTGGAGATGTGCTTGTTAAAAATGTAACGCCACAGCATTTAGACTCTATTACAGCTAAGCTTGAAGAAATGGGCGCTGTTATCGAAGAATTTGACGACGCTGTAAGGGTTACAAGAACTAAACCAATTAAAAGATGTAATGTGAAAACAATGCCACACCCAGGTTTTCCAACCGATATGCAACCTCAAATAGTTACTGTTTTAACAACAGCTAACGGTACTAGTAGAGTAAGCGAAGATATTTGGGAAAATCGTTTCCAATATGTTGACGAGCTTAAAAAATTCGGTGCTAAAGTTACTATAAATAATCGTGGTAGGTCTGTTCTTGTCGAGGGTGTTTCTAATTTGCAAGGTTCAATTGTTAGAGCTACCGACCTTCGTGCTGGTGCAGCTATGGTTATAGGTGGATTGATTGCAAATGGTAAAACTACTGTTGAAGATGTAAAGTATATTCAACGTGGTTATGAAAATATTGTGGATAAACTAAAAGGCTTAGGCGCAGATATAGAACTTGTATAAAACGATTTAGGAGGGTTTAATAGCCCTCCTGTTTGTTTGATGTCGTTATGAACGTTTAGAAATTGACTAAAAATGCAACAAAGGAGTAATCACATGCAAAAATTATATCCACTTTTTAGTGGAAGTACAGGAAATAGCTATTTTTTAGGTGACAAAGAAAGTGGAATTTTGATTGATGCTGGTAAAAACTGCAAGCAAATTACACTTGCTTTAGAACTTTGTGAAATTCCTGTAACTGCAGTAAAAGCTATAATTTTAACTCATGAACATGTCGACCATGTTGGTGCTTTAAGAGTTTTTGCTAAAAAAAATAAAATACCTGCTTACTGCTCTTTTGGAACACGTAATGCTTTGGTAAAGTCAAAGGTTGCAGACGGAAGTTTTTACATAGAAGTGATTGAAAACGAAATTGAACTAGCTGGAATGAAAATTAAAACTTTCCCTATTTCGCACGACTGTGAGCATGGTGTAGGCTTTAGAATTACAGTTAACGACAAAATATTAGCTTTTGCTACTGACTTAGGCTTTTTATCAGATGAAGTAAAACAGGGTGTTTTAGGCAGTGATTTTTGCGTTATAGAGTCTAACCACGATGTTGGAATGCTTCAAATGGGGGAATACCCTTATGTGCTAAAAAAAAGAATTCTTTCTCAAATTGGGCATTTGTCTAACGAAGATTGCAGTAATTTTTTGCCATATATGTATGAAAATGGAACTAAAAATTTCCTGCTTGCACATTTAAGTGCAGAAAATAATAGTCCGATAATCGCTTTTGAAAGTGCCGTATGCGCTATGAAGATTAAAGGCTATGAAATAGACACTGACTACAAATTATACGTAGCAAACCCACGAAATAGCAGTGGTAAGGGGATAGAGCTAGGCTAAGAAAAAGAACATGCACTATATGTTCCATAAAAATCAAACCGAAAGGCAATATTAATGATAAACATTAAAATTATTTGCGTAGGAAATTTAAAGGAAAAATATTTAAAAGACGCAATTGCTGAATATTCCAAAAGGCTTTCTACTTTATGTAATTTTCAAATTATAGAACTTTCAGAGGCTTTTTGTCCTAGCGAAAGTTATATAGAAAAAGCTTTGGAAGAAGAAGCTAATATGATAATAAAATCTGCTGGTAAGTCTGCTGTAATTCCACTTTGTATAGAGGGAAAACAGTATAGCTCGACACAGTTTAATGACTTAATTCAAGATAAGGCACTTGCTGGACAAAGCTCTATAGCGTTTGTTATAGGAAGTTCGCACGGGTTATCGCCAAAAATTAAAGCGATGGGAAAAGGACTTTCAGTTTCGAAAATGACCTTTCCACATCAGCTTTTTAGATTAATGCTTTGTGAGCAAATTTATAGGGCTTTTCAAATAAATGCAGGCACAAAATATCACAAATGATTATTGACCTGAACTTGGTAAATTCCCCAAATTATTGCTGTCAGTTCCGTCTGGCAATGAGCGTAAATATTCACTACCGTTTCTTGTAGCTATGGCGACACCTTTTATTCCACCTTGTTTTGCAAGCGCTACACCTTCGTTTTTTGTAAGCATTTCGCCACCATCAAGCTCGTATCCTGTAACTTTTCCACTCTTTTTAATAAGTTTAGAAATGTTTTTGGCATCTTTGTTTGCAACAGGGGTCATATAGTTAATATTGTGTGGTAAATTACTACTAGTCATAATCTTTCCTACCTTTTTTGTTATTTTAATGTATTTTTTCCTAAACTTTCATGTAATATACATACAAAAAGCATTGAAATTTTCGTGAAAATAAGTTAAAATAAAATAGATGAAAAGAAGCAATAAAGAAAGTTTAAAAATTAAAATAAATTCAAGGAGGTTCATATGAATCAAAATGAAAAAAAACAGCTTAAAATCACTGCAACAAAAGTGAGAATGCATGCGATAGAGGGTGTATTTAACGCAAAATCTGGTCACCCAGGTGGTTCGCTTTCTGCTGCAGATATTTACACTTACTTGTATTTTAAAGAGTTAAATGTAGATGTTAACAACCCAAAATGGGAAGATAGAGATAGATTTGTTTTATCTAAAGGTCACTGTGCACCTGGTCTTTACGGTGTGCTTGCTGAAAAAGGTTTTTTCAGCGCTGATGAGATGAAAACACTTCGCCACATTGGCGCAATGCTTCAAGGTCACCCTGATATGAAAGGCACACCTGGTGTTGACATGAGCACAGGTTCGCTTGGTCAAGGTGTATCAGCTGCTGTTGGCATGGCTATGGCTGGTAAAATGGATAACAAAGACTATAGAGTATACGCTTTACTTGGTGATGGCGAAATTGATGAGGGTCAAGTTTGGGAGGCTGCTATGTTTGCATCTCACAAAAAGCTTGACAACCTTTGTGTGATTGTTGACTACAATGGTTTGCAAATTGACGGACCTATCAGTGAAGTTGGTGGTCCAGAGCCTATTGACACAAAATTTGAGTCATTTGGTTTCCACGTTATTTTAGTTAACGGTCACTGCTTTGACGATTTAGAAAAAGCTTTCGAAGAGGCTAAAACTGTTAAGGGACAACCTACTGCAATTATCGCAAAAACTGTAAAAGGTAAAGATGTATCATTTATGGAAAATAATGTAAACTGGCATGGTGCTGCTCCTAATAAAGAGCAATACGACATTGCTATGGCAGATTTAAACAAAGTTATGACAGAGCTAGTGGAGGGTAACTAAATGGCAGAAAAAATAGTAAAAGCTACCAGAGAAAGCTTTGGTGAAGCTCTTTGTAAATTGGCAGAAACAAACGACAAAATTGTAGTTTTAGATGCTGACTTAGCTGCAGCTACTAAAACTGGTGTGTTTAAAAAAGCGTATCCAGACAGATTTATTAACTGTGGTATTGCTGAGTGTAATATGATTGGTATTGCTGCGGGTCTTTCAACTTGTGGCAAAATTCCTTTTGCTGCATCTTTTGCAATGTTCTCAGCTGGTCGTGCTTTCGAGCAAGTCAGAAACTCAGTAGCTTACCCTAAACTGAACGTTAAAGTTGTTGGTTCACATGCTGGTATTTCAGTTGGAGAAGACGGCGCAACTCACCAATGCTGTGAAGATATTGCTTTGATGAGAGTTATCCCAGGTATGACAGTTATCAACCCTTGCGACCATTATGAAATGGTTGAGGCTGTTAAAGCTATGGCTGAAATTCACGGCCCTTGCTATGTAAGACTTGGCAGACTTGCTGTTGAAAGTGTTACACATGACATTGCTGATTATAAATTTGAACTTGGTAAAGGTATCGAGCTTAAATCTGGTAACGATATTACAATTATCGCAACTGGTTTGATGGTTCAAGAGGCTTTAAAAGCTGCTACTAAGCTAAAAGAAGACGGAATTGAAGCAAGAGTTATCAATATTCATACAATTAAACCACTTGATAAAGAAATCGTTATTAAAGCTGCTAAAGAAACAGGTAAAATCATTGTTTGCGAAGAGCATAATGTAATTGGTGGTTTAGGTGATGCTATAGCTTCAGTTTTAATCGAAAATTGCCCAGTTCCAATGAAAAAAATTGGTGTTAATGACACATTTGGTCATTCAGGTCCAGCACTTGATTTGTTAAAAGAATTTGGACTTTCAGCTGAAAATATTGAAACAACTGTAAAAGAGTTTATTAAATAATTTGTTTAAACAGACTGTCAAAAAACCTATATTCGAAAAAATGTTGCACAAACATTGTAGGGGCGAGCTGTGCTCGTCCGTGGAAAAAACAAAAAGTTTTGTCTTGTTTTGTGTAAAATAGAGAAATATTTTTATTAATTTTATAAAAGCACTAAATTAACATCTTGATTTCGGACGAGCACAG
>JAWXUM010000013.1:0-58580 GCA_044432645.1 Clostridia bacterium
ATAATAGAGTTTTGTTTTTTCATAATATTTCCTTCCTACTATTTAGTTAAGGATTATTCTTTATTCTCTATAGGTAGATATACTTCGTAATATTTATTTTTTGCTCTAATCTCTTTATCGGTGAAAAGATGTAAAATTTCTATTACTACATCACCTCTTTGCTTATACCCTGAACTTGGCAACCAAGAATTAAAAATTAAATCAAACAATTTAGGGAATTCTTCCCAAGCGAGAGTTCCTTTTTCCGTTTTAAAAACTGCATATTCGCCACCCTTGATTATGCGTTTTTCTAAATTGTGATTTTTAGTATCAGATTTTTCTCTAGCAATCATATATTTACCATCTTGCCAAATTCCGTACCAAATCCCATCGTAAGACGTGTTACCTTTTTCATTCCATTCGCCCTCACTAAGTTTACTTGGAACATCTTCTAAATCTTCACACCACATAGGGTGACGTTGTTCTTCTCTGCTTTTATAACCTAACTCAATTTTTTTGCTTTCTCCGTAAACCTCTAAATCCGCTATGCTAATAATTCTAAAATCCATTTCTTTTGCTCCTTTAACATCTATATAAAGATGAGCTGGTGGATATATTTTTACAGAACATTCTTTTTTTCTAGCTATAGACGGAGTAACTCCGTGCTGCTTTACAAATGCTTTGGTAAAAGAGTCAGCACTTTTAAAACCGTATTTAACAGCTATATCTATAACTCTTAAATTAGTATTTTGTAAATCTGTAACTGCAAGAGATAGTTTTCTTTTTCTAATATAATCTGATATCGTCATATCGGTTATATAGCTAAAAAACCTGATAAAGCTATCCTTTGACACAAGCGAGATAGTCGCTAATTTACTTAAGTCAATCTCTTCACAAAGGTTATCCTCAATATATTCTATTGCAGTGTTTAGTTGTCTTAACATATCCGTTTTTATCACCTCTGATTATATTTTAGCAAAATATAAATCCAAATGTCCGATATTTTCAGGTCGAAAAAATAGTGTTTTGCATAGCAATACAATATACTTGCGATAATTGAAATACTAAATTACATCTAAATTTTTAGCCGATACTTTTTTGCAAATTTATCACATTTTATTCGTATATTTACACATAAGTTTTATTTATTTTATCATATTTTTATTGAAATTGCAATCTTTTGAAGATGAATAGATAACTTAATAAAACAATAATAACTAAGCTAAAAATGGCACACCACAGTAAATGTGATGTGCCATTACATATATTATTTCGAGAAGTCTTGTAATAAAAAACAAAATCCGAAAACATCACCTATAAAGGTTAATTGTTTCGGATTATGTGTTTTTGGTGGACCAACAGGGACTCGAACCCCGGACCAACCGGTTATGAGCCGGTTGCTCTAACCAACTGAGCTATTGGTCCATGCTCAATCAATGTAGCTTAAATATAATAACACGAAATTAGGATTAAGTCAATAGAAAATTTAAATATTTTCAAATTCTTCTGTTTTGAATTTTGAATAGTTAATATAGTTAAAGTTTCTAGGGTTTAGTTTGATATTTTGTTCTTGATTTTTTTTCATATAAATACATTCAACAAGTCCAAGTCCTAAATAAAGCGAAATAAGCGAAGAGCCACCAGCACTATAAAACGGCAAAGTAATACCAATAACTGGTAAAAGTGCAAGGCACATACCTATATTGGAAACAGATTGAAACAAAATTAATCCAAAAAAACCGTAACACATCACCTTGCCTAAATAATCTCTTGAATTATTAGCAATATACAATACTCTAAACATTAATACGGTTAATGAAGCGATTAAAATACTGCAACCGACAAAGCCAGTTTCTTCACCAGCAACCGAAAAAATAAAGTCACTGTGTTGGAAAGTTACAATATTTGTTGCTACTCTTGTTCCGTTAAACAGACCTAATCCGAATAATCCACCATTTGCAATGGAAATTCTAGCCTGATATTGTTGATAACCAGTAGATAGTATTACTTCTGGGTCGTCTAAATTATAAACTGCAGTAAATCGCTCTATTTGGTAATCGCTTAAAATATAGTTCCATAAAATTGGTACAGCGACTATCAACATGACACCTAACACAGCAAAATATTTTCCATGAATTCCAGCTGCAAAACTCATAAAAATAAACATAGAGAAAAAAACAAGTCCAGCGCCGTCATCACCTTGTACATGACAAAGAATTACAGGAGTAGCAGCATGAATAGATAAAATTAAGACATTTGTAAATTTATTTAAAGTCCCTTTTTCTTTTAATATATCTAAATGTTTAGCAAAAGTTATAATAAAACCAATCTTAACAAATTCAGAGGTTTGAATAGTTCGGCCACCAATATTTATCCAAGCAGTTGCATTAACACCACCACTACCTGAAATATTAATTCCGAAAAATATAGTGTATATCATTAAAAAAACAGCAGAAAAAGCTATTATATACCAATAGTTAGCTATAGCCGAATAATCTACAATAGTTAAAACGAACGCAGCACATAAACCTATAATCAACGATAAAAATTGAACTTGAAAATAGTCAGTATTGGTAGCTCTAGAAACACTTTTAAGTAATATTAAACTAAAAACAGCTATAAAAATCATTATCAACCAAAGTATTTTATCTGCACGTTTAAAGTAGGTGTTTATCATAAAAACAAGACGATTTTTTTTCATATATGCTCCTTTTATCATTCTTTTTACTATTTTATCATATAAATCTTATTTCTTCAATAAAATTCATATAAATTACTTTACTAATTTGTAATTTTATAATATAATTTAATTAAATAAGTCTTGAAAGGAATGTTGTTATGTTAACAGATATTGAAATAGCACAAGAGGCTAAGCTGATACCTATTGCAAAAATCGCAAATTCACTTGGTATTAAAGAGGAAGAATTAGAACCATATGGTAGATATAAGGCTAAACTTAATGAAACACTTATAAACCGTTTGAAAGATAAAGAAGATGGTAAACTGATTTTAGTTACTGCTATCAATCCAACACCTGCTGGCGAGGGGAAAACTACTGTTTCAACTGGCTTAGGACAAGCTATGGCTAAAATCGGCAAAAATGCTATTATCGCATTAAGAGAGCCATCATTAGGCCCTGTTTTTGGAATTAAAGGTGGAGCAGCTGGTGGGGGATATTCACAAGTTTTACCTATGGAAGATATTAACCTACATTTTACAGGGGATATGCATGCTATAACTTCAGCAAACAACCTTTGCTGTGCTATGCTTGACAACCACTTACAACAAGGTAACGTTTTAGGAATAGACCAAAGACGTGTGCTTATTAAACGTTGTCTTGATATGAACGACAGAGCTTTGAGAAACGTTATTGTAGGTTTGGGTGGTAAAATTAATGGTATTCCTAGAGAAGACGGATTTATTATAACAGTTGCTAGTGAAGTTATGGCTATTTTGTGCCTTGCTACTGACGCTATAGACCTTAAAACTAGACTAGGCAATATGTTAATAGCGTATGATTACAGTGGCAAACCTGTTTATTGTAAAGATATTAAAGCTGACGGCGCTATGGCTGCACTACTTCGTGATGCTATTAACCCTAATTTAGTTCAAACTTTAGAGGGTACTCCTGCTATAATGCACGGTGGTCCTTTTGCTAATATTGCTCATGGTTGCAACTCTGTTAGAGCAACTAAACTTGGTCTAAAACTTGCAGATTACTGTATTACAGAAGCCGGTTTTGGTTCTGATTTAGGTGCTGAAAAATTCATGGATATTAAATGCCAAAAAGCAGGAATTCACCCTTCATGTGTTGTACTTGTTGCTACTGTTAGGGCGTTAAAATATAATGGCGGAGTTGCTAAGGCAGACTTAAACGCTGAAAATGTACAAGCTTTAGAAAAAGGTATTATCAACCTTAAAGCGCATGTCCAAAATATGCACAAATTTGGTGTTCCAGTTGTTGTTGCTATCAATAAATTTCATACTGATACACAGGCTGAAATAGCTGTTATAGATAGTTGTTGTAAAGATTTAGGTGTTAAATATGCACTTGCTGAAGTGTTCGCTAAAGGTGGCGAAGGTGGTGTAGAACTTGCTAAAACAGTTTGTGAAGTAATCGATAGCACTGAAAAAATTGACTTTACACCAATGTATTCACTTGACATGACTATTGAAGAAAAACTAAGTGCTATAGCTACTAAAATATACGGTGCTAAAGATGTTGTTTTAACAACTGCAGCAGCAAAAGCTTTAAAAGAAATCGTAAGCCTTGGTGGAAATGCTTTACCAGTTTGTATAGCAAAAACTCAGTATTCACTTTCTGATGACCCAAAACTTTTAGGCAGACCAACCGATTTTTCACTTACTATTCGTGACTTAAAACTTTCAAACGGCGCAGGTTTTGTTGTAGCTTATTCAGGCGACATTATGATTATGCCAGGACTGCCTAAAGTTCCAGCAGCAGAAAGAATTGACGTTGATGAAAATTCTATAATTCACGGTTTATTCTAAACATGAGTGAATTTATAAGTAATAATTTAAATGAAACGTATCAAATTGCTACTGATTTAGCCAAAAGTTTAAAACCTAACGATATTATAGCTTATTCAGGTACTATGGGTATGGGTAAAACAGCTTTTACCAGAGGTTTAGTTGAGGCTTTAGGTGGGGGAGATATTGTTTCTAGCCCAACTTTTGCTATTATAAATCAGTACGATACACCTAAATTTATTGTTTACCACTTTGACATGTACAGGGTGGAAAGCTGGGACGATTTATACTCCACAGGATTTTTCGATTATCTAGACACTGGTGCAATAATTATAATTGAGTGGAGCGAAAACATCACTGGTGCATTGCCCAAGGGCGTGATTTTTGTTGATATATCCATGGGTGATGATGATAACAGTAGAATTATAAAAATAGACAGGAGCTGAAATCTTATTCGTATATTAGCTATTGATTCTGCAAGCGTTAGTGCTGGTGTGGCTGTTGTGGAAAACAGCACAATAAAAGCAGAATATTTTTTAAATAACGGCTTAACTCATAGCCAAAATTTAATGCCTATGGTAGAGTTTGCATTGAATTACTTCGACAAACCAGATACAATTGCTGTAACAGTAGGGCCAGGCTCTTTTACAGGTGTAAGAATAGCCGTTTCTTGCGTTAAAGGTCTTGCTATGATAGATGAAATTCCATGTGTTCCAGTTTCTTCTATGGAAGCTTTAGCATACAATTTTTACGGATCAAGATATAAGGGAATTATTTGTGCATTGTCCGATGCAAGAGTGCAAAGGGCGTATACAGCTTTATTTACTATTGGAAATGGCAAAATTGAAAGATTAACTAAAGACGATTGCTTAGAATTTGCTAAAATTGATGAAATGTTAAAAGACTATAACCAAGATATTTATTTAGTAGGTGACGGAGCAAAAATATTTGCTAAATCAAATACTAAATATGAAAAAAATATAGTAGACGAAAAAAATCTTTTAACAAAAGCTTCATCTGTAGCATTTGCTGCAATAAATAAAGAAACTATAAGTTCAAATGAGTTGCAAGCAGTTTATTTGCAATTGCCACAGGCACAAAGAGAGCTTAACAATAAATTAAAGAAAAGAGATGACTAAATGAAAATTGCTATAGGTTGCGACCACGGAGGCTATGATTTAAAAGAAAGCTTATTAAAATATTTAATTGAACAAGGAAATGAAGTAAAAGATTTCGGTTCTTACGACGGTAGCGCTGTCGATTACCCACAAATTGGCGCAGATGTAGGAAAACATGTTGTAAATGGCAAAGCTGAATTTGGTGTTTTAATATGCTCAACAGGAATTGGCATTAGTATTAGTGCAAATAAAGTAAAGGGTGTTAGGGCAGCTTTATGTGCCGAGCCTCACAGTGCAGAAATGACAAGACGACACAACAATGCAAATGTTATTTGTTTTGGTGGTCATATGGTTTCAGATGTAATGGCTAAAAAAATGCTAGATATATTTTTAACAACTGAGTTTGAAGGCGGACGTCATCAGCGCAGAATAGATTTAATAACAGACATAGAGGAAGGTAAATTATAATGAAAAATGTATACGTAATGGATCACCCACTAATCCAACACAAACTAACTTTTTTAAGAGATGTTAACACTGGCACTAAACATTTTAGAGAACTTGTAAATGAAATAGCTACTTTAATGTGCTATGAAGCAACAAGAGATTGGCCGTTAAAAGAAGTTGAAACCCAAACTCCAATGACTAAAGCTACAACAAAAGTTATCGACGGCAAAAAAGTAGCATTTGTACCTATTTTAAGAGCTGGCCTTGGTATGGTTGAGGGTATGTTAGAGCTTGTACCATCAGCAAAAGTTGGTCATATAGGTCTTTATAGAAACGAAGAAACACTTGAACCCGTTGAGTATTACAACAAACTTCCATCAGATATTAGCGAAAGAGAAGTTATTGTTTTAGACCCAATGCTTGCAACAGGTGGCTCAGCTATTGATGCTATTTCTATGATTAAAAAATGCAGTCCTAAAAACATCAAATTCCTTTGCATTATCGCTGCTCCTGAAGGACTTAAAAAACTAGCCGAAATACACCCAGATGTACATATTTACTGTGCAGCTGTAGACGAAAAATTGAACGAAAAAGGTTATATTATGCCAGGTCTTGGTGACGCTGGTGACAGAATTTTCGGTACAAAATAATAAATAAAAAGGTAGACTTATCAAAGGCTACCTTTTGTTATATATTATAAGAAACTAAGTATAGACAAGAATAATGGCAGTATTGCCAGGTGGTAAAATGGAGATACTATGATAGATAATAGATTTTGTGTTCTAGTTGTAGATGATGAAGTTCGAATGACAAGAGCTTTAAGAGATTTTTTCAGGTCGAAAGACTTTCATGTTTTAATTGCTAATAACGGACAAGAAGCTTTAGATATTTATTATTCTAATAACGAAAAAATAGACATTATTTTGTTAGATGTAATGATGCCTGTTTTAGACGGATTTGCAGTTTTAAGCGAACTTAAAAGCCATAAACAAGAAGTTCCAGTTATAATGCTAACAGCAAAGTCGGAAGAAAGTGACGAACTTGATGGTTTTAATGCAGGTGTTTACGATTATATAACAAAGCCGTTTTCTCCTACAGTTTTATTTGCAAGAGTAGAGAATATTTTAAAAAGAGTTGGAAGAACTTTAGAGCAAAAAATAGAAGTTTCAGGTATAACTTTGGACATAAATAATTTTTCAATGTTTATTGACTCAAATAGAATTGATCTTAAAAAACGTGAATTTGATTTGCTTTATTTTTTAATTTTAAACAAAAATATTGTTTTATCACGTGATAAAATTTTAACTTCTGTATGGGGATATAATTTTGACGGAGATGTAAGAACAGTTGATACTCATATAAAACAGCTTAGAATAAAACTTCTTGATAAATCTAGCCTTATTAAAACTGTTCACAGAGTTGGTTATATTTTTGAGGTTATAGAATGAAAAAAACAATTAAATTTAAAATTATTGCATCTTTTTGTTCTATGCTTGTGTTACTTCTTATAAGCCAAATAATTTTCAACACTTTTTTTTCAAGGAACTTTTTTGTAAATCAAAGTGAAAACGAAGTTTTAGATTTATTTTATGAAATTAAAAATTCTTATTCTGACAATATAGAAGATATATACTACTTAATAGAATCAAATGGTGATATTAGTGGAGTTTCGGTTCAAATATTTTCTCAAAATAACTTAATTTATTCTTCTGAAGAACTCTTTAATTTAATGAATAATAATAGACCAGTCGCAAACATAGACCATAGTTTTATTTTTGAAGATTTTTCCGAAACCCCAACTTCAGAATTTACCGATAATCAAGATGCTTTAGGGCAATCTATAGCTGTATACGGAAAATTTATATACGAAGAAACAGAAATTTATGTTGTTATTACTAGGGCTCTTGAAAGCATAGATGCTAGCATGAATGTTTTTACAAAATCCAGTATTTTAATTTCGTGTATAATTTTACCTATAGGGATTTTTCTTATTTTTAAGATAGGTGAAAGCTTAGCTAAGCCTATTAAAAATATAGAAAATGTTTCAGACAAACTTGCAAAGCTAGACTTTACTGACATTGCTGATGAAAATATTTCTACCTTTGAAATTGCCAATTTAGCAAAAAGTATAAATTCTATGTCGTCGCAGTTAGAGAAGTCGATGAACGAGCTACAATGTGCAAATATTAAACTTCAAGAAGATATTGAATATCAAATGAAAATAGATTCTTCGAGGAAACAATTTATTGCAAATATTAGCCACGAAATGAAAACGCCACTTGCACTTCTTCAAATTTACTGCGAAAACCTTAAAAATAATGTTGATGAAATAGACAAAGATGAATACTGTACAATAATTATTGAAGAAACTCAAAGGCTTAATAATATTGTTAAAGATATGTTAAATGTGTCTTCAATTGAAAACGGGCTTGCTAAAGTAAAAAAAGAAAATTTCTCAATTTCACAAAGCCTTCAAAATGTTATTTATACCTTAAATCCAATGTTTAGTGATATTGAGCTAAAGGTTAATATTCAAGAGAACATAAATATACATGGAGATAAAAATCAAATTGAAGAAGCGATGCGTAATTATATAATCAATGCAATTTCGCACTTAAAAGAAAATGGTATTCTTGAAATTAGTCTAATAAAAGAGAATAACGACGTCGTTTTTACTGTTTATAATCAAGGCGAAAATATTACAGAAACTGATTTAGAAGACATTTGGGATAGTTTTTATAAATCTGATAAATCAAGGACTAGAAAGTTTTCTTCAAACGCAGGTTTAGGCTTGTATATTGTAAAATTAATTATCAAAAACCATAACGGAAAATATTTAGTGCAAAATAAAGAAGACGGGGTTCAGTTTAGTTTTAAAATTAAAGTAATATAAAAAGATAAGGGGCGATTTCGCCCCTTATCTTAAACTTTATCAATATAAACGTAGTAAGCTCCAATGCTTTCTCCATTTTCTAACATAAACCGGGTTCTTAGAATTTGTTCACCTTTATTAAGGTGGATTTTTGTTTTAGCACTGTACTCTAACAGCTCACAGACTTTTTTAGTTCCTCCAACAAAAACACTAGCAGAAATTATATTGTAAACTTTACCTTGTGGTTTTTCTTCTTTACATGGCGTTTTAGCTTCAAATAAAGCAGAGCCATTAAGTGGAAGATTAGCTTCTTTAGGGTAACGCATAAGCTCTAATTCATATTCACCATCGTGTAACACATCAATGCTTATATAACCGTTAGAGTCAATGCCTTCTCTTATATTATTTTGCGAAAAACACATTTTTGTGCATTCATGCCATACATGTGAAGTTATTTTAACTTTAGAATTGTCCGGTATGAAAATTGGTTTAAATTTTATAGCATTATCCACTCTTTCATCATACCAATCTTCATAGTAAAGAGTAAGTTCATTAGCTAAGTCAGTATATTCTTCATAAATATCGTTAAGCTCTGAAAAATCTTTATCTAAATTGTAGATTTCTGGATTTAAAGTGGTCGTCGAACCAAAAGATTTTATTTGCTCTAAAGCGTTTTGCTTAGTAAATGGCCTAACTAATCTCATATTATCACGAAGAACAGTGTAGTCTTTGTATTTTTGTGGCATATCTTTTTGCATATTATGCACAACTAAAGTTCTACCTTTATTTACATAAGTTTCACCTTTTTTAAGGCTATCTACACAGCTTATACCGTCTATATCCTGTGGTATATCTATTCCACAAATCTCCAAACAAATCGGTAAAATATCATGTTGAGAAGTAATACCATCTATTTTTCTAGCTTTACCTAAAATTTCATTTGGTGCATTCAAAAAACAAGCATTTTTATGCGCCCCCTCATAAGTTGTGCCTTTTTTGCCACGCATATTTGCATTGTAGCCACTTGTTAAATGACCGTTTTCATCAACAGTACAGCCAGTAGCTGTGCCATTGTCACCAAAGAAAATTATTGTAGTGTTTTCATACTGTCCTATTTCTTTTAAATGCTTAATGAATTTACCAATATTATCATCAATGTTTTCAATCATGCCATAAAATTTTGCTTTATTTTCATCGACACCTTTATCTATATATTTTTGATAATATTTAGGCTCAACATTTAATGGGCCGTGAGGTGCATTTGTTGGAATATAGCAAAAAAATGGCTGACCGTTTTCAGTTTTTTTATCAATAAAATCTAGTCCTAAATTAAACCAAATATCTGTGCAATAGCCTTTAACTTTATGTTCCTTACCATTAAAAAGATAAGTGTCGTCAAAATAATCATTATTCCAATAGTCTGGTGTTTCACCAATTACGCCACCACCAAAACTTACTGCAGTGTCAAAACCACGGTCTTCAGGCAAATATCCTACAGTATCGCCTAAATGCCATTTACCAAACATACCAGTAGCATATCCAGCATCTTGAAAATAATTAGCAATAGTTTTAACTTTTGTATCCATATAATATCTGCCGTTTAAGGTAGAGTAAACCCCAACGCCAAAAGAATATTTACCAGAAAGAAGACCAGCTCTAGCTGGAGCACATAAAGGGTCTGTATGGAAGTTTTCAAAAGAAATACCAGTTCTAGCTAAATTATCTAAATTAGGTGTTTTAAGCCAGGGGTTACCGTTAATAGCTATATCACCATAACCTTGGTCGTCAGTAACAATTATAACAACATTTTGTTTCTTCATAATCAATCTCCAATTTATAATTTAATATTAGTATACTATAATTATTCGAAAAATTCAATATAAAAGTTTGAATAAAAAAGATGTAAAATATTATCGTTTTTTGACATGAATTTTAGGTTAATATTAAGGTTGACAGTTTGGTTAAATAGTGCTAAGATTACAACAGTTTATATATTATTTATTACTAAGGAGGATTAATTATGAGTGAATGTACACATAACTGCGAAACTTGCGATCAAAATTGTAGCGAGAGAACAGCTGAAAGTTTTTTAGAAAAACCACACGAATTATCTAATATAAAAAAAGTTATTGGTGTTGTAAGCGGAAAAGGTGGCGTTGGCAAATCATTGGTAACTGGCTTGTCAGCTGTTATATCTAAAAGAGCTGGATATAAAACAGCTATTTTAGATGCCGATATTACAGGACCATCTATTCCAAAAATGTTTGGTGTTCATGAAAAAGCATCAGGCAATGATAGTGGATTGTTCCCTGCAAAAACTGCTGGTGAGCTTGAAATTATGTCACTTAACCTTTTAACAGAAAATGAAACAGACCCTGTAATTTGGCGTGGTCCTGTTATAGCTGGTGTTGTTAAACAATTCTGGACAGATGTAATGTGGGGAGATGTAGACTTTATGTTTATAGATATGCCTCCAGGTACTGGTGACGTTCCACTAACTGTTTTCCAATCTATCCCAGTTGATGGAATTATTATTGTTGCTTCACCTCAAGAACTAGTTTCTATGATTGTTGAAAAAGCAGTAAAAATGGCTCAAATGATGAATATCCCTATTTTGGGTTTAGTAGAAAATATGAGCTATGTAAAATGTCCAGATTGTGGCAAAGAAATTAAAATTTTTGGTGAAAGTCATATCGACGAAATAGCTAAAGATAATGGACTTTCTGTAATCGGTAGAATTCCTGTAGAACCTAAACTAGCAGCATGGTGTGACGCTGGTACTTTAGAATTATTCGAAGGCAATTGGCTTGATAGCATGATAGATATTTTAGACCAACTAAATAAATAATTATATAAAAAGAAGTGAATTTGTTTGTTCACTTCTTTTTATTTGACAAAATTTGAATATTGAGTTATTATTTATTTAATAAAAAGCGAGGTGAAAAATGAAATATAGATTAGCTAATTTGAATGATTTACCAAAACTAAAATCTTTTTTTAAAGATGTAGTGAAAGATATGTATAAAAATAATATCACAATTTGGGGAGATTATTACCCTTATGAAGTTTTGCATATAGACATAAATTTAAATCGTCTTTATATATTACATGAAAACGAAAAATTCATATCAGTTTTTGCACTGTGTAGGGAAGAGGGTCAAAAAGAATATGTTAATTGGAAAGACAAAAACGCAAATGCTTTATATATCTATCGCCTAGCTGTTCATCCTGATTTATTAGGTAAATCGATAGCTACTGTGGTGATAAATTACGCTTTAGAACTAACAAAACAGTTTCAATGTGAATATTTAAGACTTTTAGTAGTGGATAATAATTTACCAGCTTTAAAATTATACGAGAAAATTAATTTTAATTTAGTAACGGGTACGTATAAGCAAACAATGCATGACGGAGTAGTATTAACAGAATATGGTTTTGAGAAAAAAATAGTGTAGAAATAACTACACTATTTTTTAAAAATTTCTTCAATTGTTTCTACATTGCTATTCATGTACTTAAGTAAATCTTTATTGTTTAAATAAATAGGAAGACCTAATTTTTTTAGGAAGTCTTCCTTTTTTTCTTTGCAATTTTCAGTACCGGTTAAACCTAAAGCGTATAAGTCAGAAGTTTTATAAATGTTATCGCTTTTGCTAATTTGACTAATATTTTGAAGTGATTTTAAAATTTCTTCTATCGGAACACCCTCTACACCGAGTAAACCTTCGGCTGATGCTGAAGCTTTTCGCTTCTCCTTTCCTTTAATAGGATTAACATAAGCCTGTTTAATTTGCTCATTTGGAATAAAAGATTTAAGGTGATTTCTAATCAAAAAACCAGCAGAATCGCTATCGGTTAAAATAATAATACCACGTTCGTTAGCAATTTTTTTTATGTATTTTTTTTGCTCTTCATCTTTAAAAATTCTAAAACCTTTGGTTTCAATTATAATAGTATCAACAATTAAGCTAAGTTTTTGTTTGTCGTACTTGCCCTCAACAATAATTGCCTCTTTAATTTTTATCAAAGCTGTTCTCCTTTACATACAAGAAGTAATTTTGCTATAAGCTCTTCAAGTACAATTCTTTTTGATATTTTAGAGCTCTTTAAAAGCAAGTCGCTTTCAACTAGTAAATCTAAACATTTGTTAAGTTTTTCGTTTGAGAAATTTTTCAAATCTTTTTCACAATTTGTAAGCACAAATGAATTATTTTTATATTCGCCATACTCAGTAGGGGCTAAAGCGTTTTTACCAGATTCAAGTGCAGCACGAACTCTGTATAAATTTACAAAATTATCAGAAATTCTTGGCAGAATTTGCTCTGGTTTTTGTCCATTGTTAAGTAGAATTTCCAAAAGAGAATAAGCGTTTTTTAAATCACTTTTTATAATAGATTTAATGAGTATATAAACTGTAGTTTCTAGATTTTTAACTACAATATTTTCAATCATTTCGGTAGTTATTTCTGATTTTTGTGCAAAAGTAGAAAGTTTAGTTACCTCGTTGAATAAATTATTCATATCACTACCGACATATTGTTGAATTTTTTCAGCATTATATTTAGATATTGTACATGAATTATCAGTAGCAGTTTTTTGTATGAATTTAGTTAAATCATAAGTAGTAAGTGTATCGAAATTTACAGCAATACCGATGTCTGTGATTTTTTTTATGAATTTTTTCCATCTATTATCTTGTTTAAAATTAATAGTTGGGTAAGTGAAAATTAAAATTGTACTTGGGTTTAAGTCTTCCAAAAGTTCATTTAGTTTATTAATTTCAGTTTCTTTTTTAGTTTTAAGGTCATAATCTTTTACAATAACAAGTTTATTTTCAGAAAAAAAAGGCATACCAAAAACAGCATCAGCGATGTCATCGACTTCGCTAGTATCACTGAATTCATGGTAATTAAAAACTTTGTCACCTGAAATTGGCACCTTTTTTTCAAGTATCACTTGCAGTTTTTTAAGGAAGTATTTTTCTTGACCATAAAGTATGTAGACGTTTTCTAGCTTGTTTGTTTTTAAATATTTGTTAAATTCGCTGCCTTTAATTTGTGGCATTAATATATCCTCCTTATGTTAAAATTTTCATTAAATGTTACACATATAGCACTGCTTTCAGTGTTAATATAAGTACCACTTGTTGTGTATTCATCATCGTTTATATATGAAAAAGTAATATCTGCATTAATTTTGGTTTCACTTAAATTAATAGCAATGTCGCAGTAAAGCTGGGTGCTTGTTATATCAACTGAACTTATTATAACAGTTTTTTCATTATATTCAAGAGTAATAAGCTGATTTTCAAATGCAGTTCCAATTTTAATATCTTCAAAAATAACATCATTATTAAAAATTGTTATATTATAATCTTCTGCTAAATCTAACATTATATCACTTTGTGCAGTTTCGCTTGATAGTACATATATATTTTCTATTCCATAATCGTCTAAAATATATGTTACCAAGTAACTTTGGTAGCCATCAGCGCTTAAAATTAATGCCTCATCGCCTTTAGAAATAAAGCTAAAAGTTTCCTCGCCAGAATCCAAAATTAAAAGCCTAGCTTCGTTTTTAAGCTGATATAAAGTTACTGCATAACTTGAAAAAATCATAGTCAGTACAGCTGAAATAGCTATAACTTTTAGTTTAAATGTCGGCTCATATAAAAAACTTATGCCAACTATTAACATAATACCTATAAATAGTAACACAGAGCGTATGTCAGGAAGTACAGGAATTTTAGCACCAATTATTGCTATTTTTTCAGTTACAAACAAAATTATTTCTATAAATATATCAATTATTACTGATACAGGAGCTGTGAGTATACTTAAAAAAGGAATAAAACTTATACTTATACAAATGAAAGTTAAAACTAATATAGCAGTTGTTGGGAACGCAAGCAAAGTACAAGTTATCAAACTAAGTGGGTTGATTGTTCCATAAACGTATAGAAGTAAAGGCGTTATAAATAAAAATGCCGATAAAGTAACCGAGAAAGCACTTATTATAAATTTAAGTAAAGCATTTGTTTTTTCCTTAATTAATGCGTTATTAATTTTTTCGTACAGCAGTATTATTCCAGAAGTTGCTGTAACTGAAAGTAAAAAACCTATGTCAGCTGATGAATATGGGTTAAATAAACATATTAGCATGACTGTGAAACCTAAAGTGTTTAAATTATCGCCGTCTTCTCCTAGTATGTTAGATACAATTAAAATCAAAAACATGATTCCACTTCTCAAAGTGCTTTTGCTCATGCCAGTTATTACAATATATATCAAAATGATTGGAATTAAAATGAAATAAACAGTCTTAAGTGGAATTTGTACTTTAGTTAAAACATTAAGAAATATTCCCATAATTATTGTAAGGTGCATACCAGAAACTACTAATATGTGATTAACACCTGCTAAGCGAAAATTCGAGTAAATTTCATCTGATAAATCATCTTTATTTCCCAAAAGCATAGCAGAAACAACATCAGCATTATCATCACTAAAAATAATATTAACCTTTTCTTCCAGTGCGTTTTTTAGTTTATATAAATAGCTTTCTATAGGAATATCGTCGTTAGCAGTTATTATATCGCTATAATAAACCATGCTTGCTTCGAGTGAAATATTATTACTATAAGCTGAAAGCCTTGAAAAACTACCTTGTTCACTTGCTAAAGCTTTAAAAGTAACCTGACATGAAATATAATCAAAATCATTAAAAATAAGTGGATAATTAGAAGACATTTCTATATTAAAATTATTATCAAGTTCTGTTCCATCTACTTCTAAAACCTCAACTAAATAGTAAGATTTACCATAAGCTTCATCACTAAGTTCTTTTATAATACCTTTTATTTCCAAAGTTTCACCTATATAGTCTGCATATGGAGTTATGTAAATTAAATTTGCTAAAAGGCATAAACTAAGTCCTAACACAAAACCGAAAATAGACAATTTTGTCGGAGTTAAATCCATTTTCTTTATAGTAAAAACAATAAATAAAAAAGTTAAAATAAGCATTATTGTTATAATTGCAGTGTTACTTAAAACAAAAGCGACCAAAAGCCCAAGTAGACACGAAAATCCAATGTAGGCAAATGGTCGGTTCATAATACGTACTCCTTATTTAAAGAAAAGTGGTAGTGGCTCTAAATAAATTATATCTTTTCTCAGGGTAGCGTCGCCCTCGGCAAGTACACAAGCTTTGCCAACAACATTGCAGTCTATACCCTCAATTAATTTTTCGATAGCGATTAGCGATTCGCCAGTGCTTACAACGTCATCAACTATTAAAACTTTTTTGCTTTTAAGCTTTTCACAGTCATCTTCTGACAAATAAAGTGACTGAACATTTGCAGTAGTAATTGACTTAACTTCTACTTTAATGCAGTTTGTCATATAGGCTTTGACGCCTTTTCTAGCAACTACATAGTCAGAATTTGTTTGTCTAGCCATTTCATAAGCTAGTGGAATACCTTTTGTTTCGGCTGTTAAAACAACGTCAAAAGTTTCACATTTCTCAATTAAAGCTTTAGCAGATGCTACTGTTACTTCAACATCACCAAACATAACAAAACCTGCTATGTCAAGAGTGTCGCTGATTGGACAAATTGGCAAGTCACGGTTGCAACCAGCAATTGTCATATTATAAAATTGTTTGCTCATTTTTTACTCCTGTTTTCACGCAATGCACACTGCACATTTTCTACGAATACAAAATTGTTTCGTAGAAAACGTCCATCGGGCGTTCTTATTTATGCCATATTTCCTTTTAATTGTTTTCCACCTAATATATGAAAGTGCAAGTGCTTTACACTTTGGCAACCATGCTCGCCAACATTAGTGACAAGTCTATAGCCTTTACAAAGGTCTAGAGCTTTACTTATTTTAGCTACAGCTGTAAAGCACTTGCCTATTACAAGCTCTGTTTCTTCACTAGCTTCATCGGCTGATGTAATGTGCATTTTCGGTATTACTAAAATATGAACAGGTGCTTGAGGTTCAAGGTCGTAAAAAGCTAAAACATCATCATCTTCATATACTTTTTTAGATGGAATTTCTCCAGATACTATTTTACAAAAAATACAATCCATAAATTAAGCCTCCAACATTTTTTCTACTATGCTATTAACGCAAGAAATAGCTTCATCAAGTTTTGTTAAATCTTTAGCACCAGCCATAGCAAAGTCAGGCTTGCCACCACCGTTACCACCTGTAACCATTGCAACTTGTTTTACAATGTTGCCAGCTTTTAAGCCTTTAGCTACAGCATCTTTTGAGCAGTAAGTGCTTATTGAACCTTTGCCATCACTTGTACCTGCTATAACACAAACAATAGCTTTATCCGCAGAAACGTCTTTTACTCTGTCGCTCATAACTCTTAAAGATTTACCGTCTGAACCAGTAACAAGAGCAGAAATTACGCTTACACCGTTTACATCAATAGCGTTTCTCATAACATTTTCAAGGTTAATTCCAGCAATTTTTGAGTTTAAAGCTTCAATTTGTCTGTCTTTTTCTTTAAGTTCGGCTGCTAAACTAGCAGATTTAGTAGAAAGATCGTTTATGTTGTTAGCTTTAATATTGTTTGCTGTTGTTTGTAAAATACCCATGTACTCCTCAAGTAAGTTCATAACTTTAAGGCCAGTAACACCTGTAATTCTTCTAACACCAGCAGCAGCGGAGCTTTCTGAAATTATTTTAAACAAGCCTAAATTTGAAGCGTTGGTAACATGAGTACCACCACAAAATTCTTTTGAAAAATTACCAACAGTTACAACTCTAACTGTGTCGCCATATTTTTCGCCGAAAAGTGCCATTGCGCCCTCTTTTTTAGCGTCTTCAATAGCCATTTCTTTACAAGTTACTTCTACTGCATCTAAAATTTCTTTGTTAACAAGCATCTCAACAGAAGATAGTTCTTTAGCTGATAAAGCTGAGAAATGTGTAAAGTCAAACCTTACATGGTTTTCGTCAACAAGTTGTCCTGCTTGCTCTACATGATTACCCAAAACTTGTCTTAAAGCAGCTTGTAAAATATGTGCAGCTGTGTGGTGACGCATAATAGAGCGACGTCTGATTATATTAACTTCTGCCTTTGCACTGTCACCTGATTTAATCAAGCCAGTTGTAACAATAGCTCTATGAATATAAATACCGTTTGCATTTTTTGTTGTAGAAAGAATATCGGCTGTGCCAATTGAAGTAGTAATAGTACCTTTGTCACCAACTTGACCACCACTTTCAGCATAGAAAGGCGAAGTTGCAAGTGCTATTATAATTTCTTGTTCTTCTTGTGCAATTTCAATTTTTTCGCCTTCCTTATTTACAACAGCTAAAATTTCAGTATCGCAAGCTAATTCTTCATATCCTACAAAAACAGTAGCAGGAATTTCGTTTAAAGCAGTATCTTGTCCGACCCAAGCGTCAGCACCAGCATTTTTACGTGCATTTCTTGCTCTTTCTCTTTGTTCAAAAAGTAATGCTTTAAATCTTTCAATATCAACTTTAATACCCTTTTCCTCTAAAATTTCTCTAGTTAAATCTAGTGGGAAACCGTATGTGTCGTTAAGTTTAAAAGCATCATCGCCAGAGAAAACATTGCTGTTTGATTTAGCTATAAAGCTGTTTAATATATTTAAACCTTGGTCAATAGTCTTATAAAAACTTTCTTCTTCAAAGTTTATAATTTTTGTAATTGTTTCTTTTTTCTCGCCTAGTTCTGGGTATGCTGTAGCGTTTTCAGCTATAACAGTTTCACAAACTTCTGAAAGGAATTGTCTGTCAATACCTAAAAGTTTACCATGTCTTGCAGCACGGCGTAAAATACGTCTTAAAACATAACCACGACCCTCGTTAGAAGGCATAACACCGTCACCAATCATGAATGTTGAGCTTCTAATGTGGTCGGTAATAACACGAAGTGAAATATCAGTTTTTTCAGATGTTCCGTAAGCAACGCCTGAAATTTCAGAGATATGTTTCATGATGTTTTGCATTGTGTCAACCAAAAATAAATTATCAACACCTTGCATAACACAAGCAAGTCTTTCAAGACCCATACCAGTGTCTATGTTAGGTTTTGCAAGTGGTGTGTAGTTGTTGTTACCATCATTTTCAAATTGTGTGAAAACTAAGTTCCATATTTCCATGTATCTATCGCATTCACAGCCAACAGCACAGTCAGGTGAGCCACAACCGTATTTTTCGCCACGGTCGAAGTAAATTTCAGAGCAAGGACCACAAGGACCAGCGCCGTGCTCCCAAAAGTTATCAGCTTTGCCAAGTCTAACAACGTGGCTAGGGTCAACTCCTACTTTTTTAGTCCAAATTTCAAAAGCTTCGTCGTCTTCTTCGTAAATTGAACAATATAAAAGTTCTTTAGGAATTTCCATAACTTCTGTGAAAAATTCCCATGCCCAAGCTGTAGCTTCGTTTTTAAAATAATTGCCAAAAGAAAAGTTACCTAGCATTTCAAAAAAAGTACCATGTCTTGCTGTAATGCCAACACTTTCGATGTCAGGTGTTCTAATACATTTTTGACATGTTGTAACTCTATTTCTAGGAGGTGTAACTTCACCTGTAAAGTATTTTTTCATAGGTGCCATACCAGAGTTGATTAATAAAAGGCTTTTGTCACCTTGTGGTACTAAAGAATAACTAGGTAATCTTAAATGACCTTTGCTTTCAAAAAAGGATAAATATTTTTCCCTTAGTTCGTTAAGTCCTGTCCATTGCATAGTGAATGCTCCTGTCTAAATTTTAATTTATGTTTATTGTTTGGCTCGTTAACACGTAACAAACACAGTGTCGTTCCCTACAATTAATTTAAAATATTGGTGGCGTATTATTTGAAATAAAAAAATAGACCTCTCCACCCAAAATGGGACGAAGAAATCCGTGGTACCACCCAAATTGCAGTAAAAAACTGCCACTTTGAACCTTTAACGCAGGCATACGTACTAGCTTTCACCAGTCTTGCATTGTTACTTTGTAACAGAAGTCGGCACAAAAAATCTTTTACCCTAATGTTTTTTCAGCAAGTAAACATCTCTCTGTAGGAAGAAATTTCTTAAACTTCACAATTTGAATATACATTTATTATATCATAATTTGTTATACTGTCAATAATTATTTACTAAAAATTCAGCTATTTCTTTAAAAATCTCAGCTGAATTGGAGTCTTCTTTAACTACACCTTCACTAAGAACAACAATAGAATATTCAGCTTCGCCATTTCCAACATAGCCTGCGTACCAGTGATTGACTAATTCGTTTCCGTCATCATCATAAACACCAGTTTGCGCAGTGCCAGTCTTAATTCCACAAATACCAGTGTCAGGCGATGCATCTCTTGCTGTTCCATAAGTTGCAGTGCTTTCCATATAGCTTTGTATTGTATTTGCTGTGCTAACAGAAATAGCTTGGTAACTACTGCTATTTGACGTATAATATTCAATTTCTGTTAAACTGTTAACTTCGCCTAAATACAAACTAGCCTTTTGAAAATAACCGTCATTTGCAATACAATTTATCATTTGAGCAATTTGTATTGGTGTTGTCATCACTGTTCCTTGGCCTATAGAGAAATTCGCAACGCTTCTACTGCTTACTAAATCATCAGTACTAGGCAGATTTCCACTAGAGGAAGAATAGTCGGTATAGAATTCAGTTTCAAGTCCAAAACCCATTAAAATAGCCAGATTTAAAACTTCTTCCATATCAAATTGCTGGGCTAAATTAATAAAATAACAGTTGCAAGATTTTTGAAGTGCTAAATGCAAATTTGTATCACCATGAGCAGTGGAATTGTTACATACAAAAGTTTTACCGTCAATCTCAATACTACCAGTGCAGTAATAATCTTCTGAAATATTATTTTCTAAAGCGTAACTTGCCATTAAAAGCTTAAAGACAGAGCCAGGTGCATAGGAAAGAAAACTTCTGTTAATCATAGGTGAGTCTTCGTCATCCAAATACTCTGTCAAATCACTAGGGTCGTAACTAGGCATACTTACACTTGCCTTAATTTCACCGGTTTCTATATCGCAAATTACAACAGAACCCTTTTCCATGTTTTGACAAACTTCTTGCGCAAAAATTTGTATGTCGCTATCTATAGTAAGTGCAACCCCTTGAACTTCTTCATTAATTGTGTTTTCATATTCACGATCTGTTCCTACTATTATTTGGCCTAATGCGTTTGTGTTATAGCTTAAAATAAGTTCACCTTGATTTTCACTTAATATATCATCACATGCAAGCTCAATGCCAGTAACTCCGGTATTAAGCGAGTCGGTATATCCCACGATATGCTGAGCTATTAAATTATTACTATATTTTGAGAATACATTAAAATAGTCGATAAAATCACTTGACCCCCTAGAACTAGCCGTGTAAACTATCGGAGTGTTAGAGCTTAATATATCCTCGTAACTCATATTTATATTAGAAGTTATATCTTCAAAATTTTCCGAAACAGGCATAGCTACTGCTAAAATTTCCTTATCAGTGTTTGTAATTTTTTGCAAATTGCAATCATAGATAGTGCCACGGGCCGAATATATACTAATTTTACTACTGCTTTGAGAGCTTACAATTTCTGCATAGCTTGAATTTGTAGAAATTATATATACACTATATAGTGCGAATAAATATAATAAAGTTAATAAAATGGTAATTGATAAAGTTTTTTTCATAAAATACTCCTAATTTTATATGTTTATAATATTTTAGGTTTAATTTTTGTTAATATTCATGTATTAGTAAATAATAAAATTAATAATGTCACTATTAAGTAGTGACAAAGTAAAAGGTCTTTTTCTTGAATTTTTGTGCATATTCATCTATAATGTTGACATAGAAGAAAATTAAAAACTTAATTATAAAGGAGATATACATCATGTTTTTTAAAAAGAAAAGTAAAGAGTTAGAACTTCTTTCAAAGGCAAATATCAAACCAAACAGTAACTTAACAAGTAAAGAAGAAGTTATTAAAACATTAGGTCAAATGCTAGTCGATACAGGTTATGTTGGTGCAGAGTATGTAAACGGAATGCTTGAAAGAGAAGAAAGTTTTTCTACTTACATGGGTTGTGGGCTTGCAATTCCTCACGGTGTAGAAAAAGTTAAAAATCAGGTTAAAATTTCTGGACTTGCTGTTATGACTTTCCCAAATGGTGTAAGTTGGGGCGAAGAAGACGCTAAAATTGTAGTAGCAATTGCAAGCAAAGGCGAAGAACATTTAGAAATTTTATCAAATATTTCCGAAAAAATTATTGACGAAGAAATTTCACAAAAGTTAATTAACGGCGATGTAGATACAATATATAACATTTTAACAGGAAAGGGATAAGTTATGATAATCACTGTTACAATGAACCCAGCAATTGACAAAACAATATCAGTAGAAAACTTTGAAGTTGGCACACTTAATCGTATATCAAGTTCAGTTATAGACGTTGGTGGCAAAGGAATTAATGTTTCAAAAACAATAGCAAATGCTATTCATGGAAAAACTTTAGCTACAGGCTTTATAGGTGGTAGCACTGGCGACATGATAGAAAAAGTTTTAAACGAAACAGGAATTAAAACTGATTTTGTTAGAGTAAAAGGAGAAACTAGAACTAACACAAAGGTTTTCTCACAAAACTACCCAGTAACAGAACTTAACGAGCAAGGTGAAATAATTACTTGTGAGCAACTTGCAGCTTTAACCGAAAAAATTTTAAGCTATGCAAATAAAGAAACACTTTTTGTTTTAGCTGGTAGCATTCCCAAAGGTGTACCAAAAGATATTTACCACACAATAACAGTTTTAGTAAAAGAAAAGGGCAGTAAAGTTGTACTTGATGCAGACGGCGAACTTTTCAAAAACTCACTTTCAGCATTGCCTAATATCATTAAACCGAATAGAGAAGAACTTGCACAGTATGCTGGACTAAACGAAAAACCTACCTTAACACAAATAGTAGAAATTGCTAAAGAATTTATACAAATGGGTATAGAAACAGTTGCAGTTTCAATGGGTAAAGACGGCTCGGTGTTTATAAACAAAGAAAAAGCACTAATTTGCCCAGAAGTTCCAGTAAAAGTTCTTTCAACAGTAGGCGCTGGCGATGCAATGGTTGCAGGTATTGCCTATTCTACACATGAAAACTTATCTTTTGAAGAAATGATTAAACTAAGCGCTTCAACTTCGACAGGAGCAGTAACAACAGTGGGAACAAAACCACCGTCATATGAATTAGTTCAGGATTTAATTAAACAAGTAGTTATAAATGAATTTTAACGTAAAAATAATAGTTGCATAGCTTGCTATGTGTGTAACAATAAAATGAAAAGAGGATATTATTATGAAAACAAAAGCAGTTAGAATGTACGGCGAAAGAGATTTAAGATTAGAGGAATTTGAACTTCCAGCAATTAAAGATGACGAAATTTTAGTAAAAGTTATAAGCGACAGTATTTGTATGTCGACTTACAAACTTGTTGAGCAAGGCGCAAGACACAAAAGGTCACCAAAAAATATAGACACTAACCCAATTATTATTGGTCACGAATTTGCTGGCGTAATTGTTGAAGTTGGCGAAAAATGGAAAGACCAATTTAAACCTGGGCAAAAATTTGCTCAACAACCAGCGCTAAACTACAAAGGAAGCCTTGCTTCACCTGGTTACTCATACGAATTCTTCGGTGGTGCTTGCACATATTGCATTATCCCACAAGAAGTTATGGAACTTGGTTGTTTAATGCCTTACGAAGGCGAGAGTTTCTTCGAAGCTTCACTTGGTGAACCAATGAGTTGTATTATCGGTGGTTATCATGGAAATTATCATACAAATAAAAGAAATCACGACCTTACAACAGGAACAAAATTAGACGGTGATATAATTATTCTAGGTGGTTGTGGTCCTATGGGTCTTGGTGCTATAAGCTATGGTTTACAACTTGAAAATAAACCTAAAAGAATAGTAGTAACAGACATTGACGATGCTAAAATTGCAAGAGCAAGAGAAGTAATCTCTGAAGAAAAAGCAAAATTACAAGGAGTAGAACTTATCTATGTAAACACTGCAAAAATGGCTGACCAAGTAGAAGAGCTTAGAGCTATTACTGGTGGTAAAGGTTATGACGATGTATTTGTTTATATTCCTAACAGATTTGTAGCAGAACTTGGCGATAAATTACTAGCATTTGATGGCTGTTTAAACTTCTTTGCAGGACCTACAGACAGTAATTTTATGGCAGAAGTTAATCTTTATAATGTGCACTATATCAGCGCTCATATCTTAGGAACAACTGGTGGTAATAACGACGACTTAATCGAAGCTAACGAACTTGCAGCAAAAGGCAAAATTGAACCAGCTGTCATGGTTACACACGTTGGCGGAATAGACAGCATTGCTCATGCTACACTTGAATTACCAAAAATTCCCGGTGGTAAAAAATTAACTTACACTCAATTCAATATGCCTTTAACAGCTATTGAAGATTTTGGAAAACTAGGTCAAACAGAACCACTATATGTAGAACTTGACGCAATTTGCAAAGCAAACCGTGGACTATGGAGTGCTCAGGCTGAAAAAGTTTTGTTCGAGCATTTTGGAGTTTAATTAAACAAAAAGGTCACAAAAAACTAAAATATACTATAAACTTAAAATTAAAAGGAGAAAAAACAATGGTATCAAAAAAATTAACAGTGGTAAATTCACAAGGGCTACACGCTAGACCAGCAAGCGTTTTATCAAAAGAAGCTTCACTTTGTCCATGTGATGTGAAAATTCAAGTAGGCGAAAGAGTAATTGAAGTTAAAAGCATTTTAAACATCATGGTTGCAGCTATAAAATGTGGAACAGAAATAGAACTTTTCTGTGACGGCGAAAAAGAAGAGGAGTGTTTAGAAAAACTTTCTAACCTAATCGAAAGTGGCTTAGGCGATTAATATAAAAAATTAAAGGTAGGATTGATAATATGGAAATTATAAATGTTAACAAAGCAGCTTCAAGAGGTATAGTAGCATTGCCAGTTTATAAATACGAGGTTCCAAACTTAGAGCCTGATTTTAGAAGCATCATGGAAAATGAAATTTCTAACGAATTAAGCAAATTTGAACAGGCTAAAGAGCAAGTTTTGGTAGAACTTCGTGAGTTGTCAGGCTTAAGTGAAATTTTTGCAGCACATGCAGAAATTGCAGACGATTTCACACTTCAAGAGGGTATAATTTCCAAAATTAAATCCCAAAACAAAAACGCTTTGACAGCTGTTTACGAAACAATAGAAGAAATTGCAACAATGTTTTCTATGGTAGATGACCCTTACATGCAAGAACGAAGTGCAGATGTAAAGGACGTTGGAAAAAGATTCATGGCAAAACTTAAAAATGTAAAATTGCCAGATTTGAGTGGAATAAACAGCGAAGTTATAGTAATAGCAAAAGATTTATATCCGTCTGATACTGTTAAAATAGATAGAAATTTCGTTAAAGGAATAATAACAGAAGAGGGTGGTACAACAAGCCATGTGTTTATTATAGCAAAAAGTATGGATATACCTATTATAGTTGGTGTAAAAGGTATGTTGTCAAAAATAGTTGACAACGACATCGTATGTATGGATGCTCAAAAAGGCGAAATTATTCTTCACGCCGATGAAATAATTAAAAATAAATACACTAACGATGCAAAATTGTATTATGAAAATAAAGAGAAACTCAAAAATTTACGAAAAGAAAAACTTACAGATAAAAATGGGAAAAAAATATTACTTTGCGCTAATGTTGGAAGCGTGAAAGACATAGAAAACGCTTTAGAGATGAACATTGACGGAGTTGGACTTTTTAGAAGTGAACTTTTATATATGGATAATATTCACTTTCCAACCGAGCAAGAACAATATGAAGTTTATAAAAAAGCAACTGAAATTTGCCCTAACGAGCTTACAATTCGTACTTTAGATATTGGCGGGGATAAAAGTTTGTCTTACTTTATGTTTGAAGAAGAGGAAAACCCTTTCCTTGGTTGGAGAGCAGTAAGAATTTGTCTTGAGATGAAAGAGATGTTCAAAGACCAACTTAAAGCTATTTTACGAGCAAGCACATATGGTCAAATTAGAATGATGATTCCTATGATAATTTCTATGCAAGAGTTAATTAGGGTGAAAAAAATTGTAGAAGAATGCAAGATAGAGCTTAAACAACAAGGTTTAGATTATGATGATGAAATAGAAATAGGCATGATGATTGAAACTCCAGCAAGTGTAATTTTAGCTGAAGATTTTGCAAAAGAAGTTGACTTTTTCAGTATAGGAACAAACGATTTAACACAGTATATATTAGCAGTTGATAGAGGAAATAAAAAAGTAGCTGATATGTACGATTATTTTCACCCAGCAGTTTTAAAATCTATAAAAACAATAATTGATGCTGGTCATAAGGAGAATATTAAAGTAGGTATGTGTGGTGAAATGGCAGGAGATACGAATGCTACAAAAATTTTACTTGAAATGGGTTTAGATGAATTTAGCATGTCGGCATCAAGTATGGATTATGTTAGAGAAGCGATATTGAAAGAAGGGGTTTAAACGTGAAACAGAAAGTTCAAGTATTCGGCAGACAACTTAGTGCAATGGTTATGCCAAATATAGGTGCATTTATTGCATGGGGTTTAATTACAGCACTTTTCATGGATACTGGTTGGTTCCCTAACGCAACTTTAGCAACTTTAATCGACCCAATGGTAACATATCTTCTACCACTGCTCATTGCATACACAGCTGGTAACAACGTGCACGGTGGGCGTGGTGGAGTAATAGCTGCCATAGCAACAATGGGTGTCATCATGGGAGGGCCAGAAATTCCAATGTTTATCGGCGCTATGATAGTAGGTCCACTTTCAGCTGTAGTACTTAAAAAATTCGACAAAGCTATCGATGGCAAAGTTAAAGCTGGTTTTGAAATGCTAGTAAACAATTTCTCAATAGGAATTATAGGTTTTGCTTTAGCAATTGTATCAATGTATGGTATCACTCCAATTGTTTTAGGGATTAATACAGTTCTATCAGCTGGTGTGGCATTCTTTATCAATAATGGACTTTTACCACTTGTAAGCTTATTTATAGAACCAGCAAAAATCTTGTTCTTAAATAACGCATTAAATCACGGAATTTTATCACCAATGGGAATTCAAGCAGTCGAAGAAACAGGAAAATCTATTATCTTCTTGCTAGAGTCTAACCCAGGACCTGGACTAGGTGTTCTATTAGCTTATTGTCTGTTAGGTAAAGGAACAGCGAAAAGCACGGCTCCAGGAGCTGTAATTATACACTTCTTTGGTGGTATTCAAGAAATTTACTTCCCTTATGTTCTTATGAATCCACTTCTAATTATATCTACAATCGCTGGTGGAGCAAGTGGTATCTTTATATTTACCTTGTTTGACGTAGGGCTAGTTTCAGCAGCATCACCAGGTAGTATTATAGCAATTCTTATGATGGCTGAAAAAAATTCTTATCTTGGTATTATTTTAGGCGTATTAGTTTCAGCAGCAGTTTCATTTGCCCTTTCAGTTCCATTTTTAAAATTCATGGATAAAGGCAAGAGTTTTGAAGATGCACAAGCTGAAAAAGATGCGATGAAAGGTTTAACTAATCAAAAAAACGAACCAGTAGCTCAAATAGCACAAGGAGCAATTAATAAAATTGCTTTTGCTTGTGACGCAGGTATGGGTTCAAGTGCAATGGGCGCAACAGTTTTAAGGAAGAAAATGTCTACAGCTGGCATTAGTGGCATAGAAGTAATTCATACATCGGTGTCATCAATTCCGGCAGATGTTCAAATAGTTGTAACACATCAAAACTTAAAAGAGCGAGCAGCGACTAGCAATCCAAGCGCAAAATTAATCTTAATTACTAATTTCATGAACGCTCCACAATACGACGAACTTATTGAAAGTTTGAAATAAGTATGTTATACTAAGGGTAAACTTTGTTTACCCTTTATTTATTTTAACGAATAGGTGGTGTTTTTATGGATGTAAATTCTAGGCTTAAAAAAGTTGTGTTAATAATGCTTGAAAATGGTAAGCCGATGTCGGTTTCGCAGCTTGCAAAGGAAATAGGAGTAAGCAAAAGAACCATTCAAAGAGATTTAGAATATCTGCCTAAAATTTTAAAAAAATACAATCTTGAATTCGCATCTAAAACAGGTGTAGGAATTTGGATAAATGGTGAGGAAAACAGTAAATACGAACTTATAAAAACTATTGAAAATGAAAATACAGACGATATGAGTGACAAAGATTATCGCCGTAAAATGCTAACTTTGGAACTTTTAAAAGAAAAAGGACTTAAAAAGCTTTATTGGTATAGTAGTAAATTTCAAGTAAGCGAAGGTACGATAAGCCTTGATTTAGAATTTTTAGAAGATTGGTTTAATAAGTTTGGCCTTAAAATAATAAAAAAACCAGGCAGTGGTATTCTAGTTGATGGAAGCGAAGAAAATTACCGTAAAGCTATTAGAAGTTTTATTACTGAAAATATGGATTCACAGTTTATTAGTTACGCATACAGTGAAAAATCTGAGAATGTTGAACTTTTCAATAAACTTAAAAAAACAGGTATAGCACAAATGCTTAACGAAGATGTTCTAAAAAGAGTTGTGACAACTTTTAATAACATGAACAGTTCACGTATTAATAAACTTACTCAAAGTGCTTATTGGGGTCTTATTATGCATGTAGGCATAGCGATAGGCAGAATTTTGAATAATGAAACAATTCAAAATTACGAAAAATGGTCTGAAGATTTTAATGGCGATGATGATTATGTATTCGCTGAAAATCTTGCGTATGAACTTGAAGATGAGTTTGAAATACAAATACCTAAAATTGAAGTTGCATATATTTGTTTGCATATAAAAGCTTCTAAACAAGAAAAAATTGACGAAAATCTTCAAGAGAAATTCAAGATTGATGCAGAAAACTTATATAATTTAATAAATGAAATGATTTATTCTTTTGATTTTGAAAAGGCTTATTTACTAAAACAAGATGAAGAATTTTTAAAAGGATTACTAGCTCACTTAAAACCGACTCTAGTAAGACTTAATTATAACATGAAGATAGATAACCCAGTTTTGTCTGAAATAAAAACGCAATATCCAGAAGTTTTTGAAAAATGCATAAAAGTTGCAAAAGTTATAGAAAATTATACGTTACAAAAAATTCCAGAAGAAGAAATTGGATTTTTAGCCGTTCATTTCGGCGCAGCTTTAGTTAGGATTGAGGCGAAATCTGAAACATTACGCACAGTTAATATTGCAGTTGTATGTTCAAGTGGCATTGGAATTTCTAGACTTATGTCTAGTAAAATTAAAAAAATCTTTAAAGAACGTGTGAATTTAATTACTTACGGCAAAAACGAAATAAATCAAAGTATAGCTGATAAAGTTGATTTTATAATTTCAACAATTCATCAAACATGGGATTTTATAGAAACTATCAATGTAAATCCTTTGCTAAGTGAAAAAGATATTGAACAGATACTAGACTTAATAGTAAAGTACGAAAAAACTTCTGGTAAAAATCTTGAACAAAATGAAATAGATGCTGATTTTGATGATATAGAATTTTTAGTAAAACAAATCAAAATTGTTATGAAAGAATTTTCGCTAGAATACTTGCCTGAAAATATTAATTTTAATGATGCATTAAATCAAATTTCATCTATTGTGGCAGAGGATAATAAAGAAGTAATAATAAATGCAATTAATGAAAGAGAAAAACTTTCTTCTCAAATTTTTCCAGAATTTGGATTTGCACTTTTGCATGCTAGAATACAAGGAATTGATAACCCATGTTTGAAAATTTTTGTGTCAAACGATTTTACGGGTTTTAACCATAGTGATTTTAATGGAATTAAAATCATTTTCACAATGCTAATTCCAAAAGATGAAAACTTAGAAAAAAATAGCGTGATTTTGTCATGCGTAAGTAGCAGTATTGTCGAAGATGATTTTTTAATCGACACAATTTTAACTCATGATATAGAGAAAATAAGAAAACAGTTAGGTAAAATATTCAAAGATTTCTTGAAAAATTATATCCAAAAACTTGGCAATTGAGTATAATTTTTCATAAAAAACATCTAATCTTCACTTAAACTTCATATAAGGCTGTTAGTATATAGACATTGAAGGTGGTGAGTCAACATACACCATGTTCTTTTAAAAATTTTCTCTCCTTTTTTAAATAGAAAACTAGCTGAATTACAATTAGTCAATGTAATTCAGCTAGTTTTTTTATTTGAATAAAACTTGAAAAAAATTAGAAATTAATGTAGAATATAAGTAGTTTTCAAAAAGGAGAATTTTATGTTAAATTGTCAAGAACTTATAAAGCTTAGAAAAAAAGTTTTAGAAAAAGAGTTTTCAAGAATGAACGAAATGCAAAAAGAGGCAGTCTTTTCTCTAAAAGGACCTCTTCTTATTTTAGCCGGTGCTGGTTCTGGTAAAACAACTGTGGTTGTAAACCGAATTGCTAACATGATAAAATACGGCAACGCTTATAACAGCGACTTCATAAATCAAAATATTACAGATGACAATATCGATGAAATGCTTGACTTTTTAAATGGTGGTGTATTAAGCGATGAAGTAAGAGAAAAAATTGCCGACTACCCTGTAAAGCCTTGGCGTGTAATGGCAATTACCTTTACAAATAAAGCTGCTAAAGAACTTAAAGAGCGTTTGATTTCTATGCTTGGTGAAAAAGGTAACGACATTTGGGCTTCGACTTTTCACTCTAGCTGCGCAAGAATTTTAAGGCGTTTTGGCGACAGACTTGGCTTTAGTAATCATTTTACTATTTACGATATGGACGACAGTAAAAGGCTTATAAAAGAATGCATGAAAGACCTAAATATTTCAGATAAAAATATACCTGTAAAATCTGTTTTAGGTGAAATTTCTAGAGCAAAAGACTCGCTTAGAACACCAAAAGAGTTTATAGATGAATCTTCAAACGATTTTCGACTTTTACAAATTGGTAAAGCGTATAACCTTTATCAAAAAAGACTTCTTGCAGCAGACGCAATGGATTTTGACGATTTAATTGTCAACACTGTAAAGCTTTTTCAGACTAATGAAGATGTGTTAGACTTTTACCAAAGCAGAATTGAATATTTAATGGTAGATGAATATCAAGACACCAACCATGCTCAATACACATTTGTTAAATTGTTGGCGGATAAACGTAAAAATATTTGCGTTGTTGGTGACGATGACCAAAGTATTTATAAATTCCGTGGCGCTACAATTGAAAATATTATGAGCTTTGAGAAAAACTTCTCAAATGCTAAAGTTATAAGGCTTGAGCAAAATTATCGCTCTACACAAAATATTTTGGATGCTGCAAACTCTGTAATTGCAAATAATGAAGGCAGAAAAGGGAAAAACTTGTGGACAAACAACGGACAAGGTTCGCTTGTTACAATTTATAACGCATATAACGAACAGCAAGAGGCAGACAACATAGCAGAAGAAATTTTAAAATCAGTAGCAAAAGGTAGAAAATACAGTGATTTTGCAGTTCTTTACCGAATGAATTCACAATCATTAACTCTTGAAAGAATGTTTACAAAACAAGGTATTCCACATAGATTATTAGGTGGAGTAAGGTTCTACGATCGTGTTGAAATTAAGGATATGTTGGCTTATTTAAGTGTAATCAATAATCCAAGTGACGAGGTTAGACTTAAACGAATTATTAACAAACCTAAAAGAGCAATAGGTGGAAGGACAGTAGAGTTAGTTGATGAAATAGCACAGCAACTGGGGCTAAGTATATTTGAAGTTATAAAAACAGCCGACCAATACCCTGCACTTTCTAAAGCATATAAAAAATTGATGGTGTTTGGCGACATGATGACCGAATTTATCCGTTATTATGATGAGCATACTATTAACGAACTTTATTTGAAAATAATTGATGATACAAATTATGTAGAGTTTTTGAAAAATGATGACCCAGATAAAGCAAACGATAGAATAGAAAACATTAAAGAGCTATCTTCTAATATTATAAGATATGACGAAGAAAACGGTGAAGAAATCTTGACTTTATCTGATTTTTTAGAGGATATTTCACTTATAACTGATATTGATAATTACGACACAAGCACAGAAGCTGTTACAATGATGACAATCCACTCGGCTAAAGGGCTTGAATTCCCAGTAGTTTTCTTACCAGGTTGGGAGGAAGGCGTATTTCCTGGTAATATGGCTATATATAACGAAGGCGAAGTTGAAGAAGAGAGAAGACTTGCCTATGTTGCAATAACAAGGGCCAAAGAAGAACTTTTGATATTCCATGCAAATCAAAGAATGATTTTTGGTTCTACTTCATTTAACCCTATTTCAAGATTTATAACTGAAATACCACAAGATTTTGTTGAGAATAAAGGAGAAGAAAGGCCAAAGCTCAAAAGTTTTGACAGCTTTTCAAATAGTGTGAAGCAAAAACCTGTAAAGCTACCTACCTTTACACAGCCTAAAGCAGTAGAAACACAGACTTTTAAAGAGGGCGACAGAGTTTTACATAGAACTTTTGGAGAAGGGATAGTAACTTCAACAAGACCTATGGGCAGCGACACTTTGTTAGAAATTGTTTTCGAAGTAGGTACTAAAATGTTAGGCGCTAATTTTGCTAAACTAAAAAAAATGTAATCGCCAATTTGTAACAATTTATATCACATTTTTATACTATGTAATATGGATAATAAAAAATTCATGTTATAAAACTAAAAATTTCTTTGCCTATGTTTAAAATTCTAAACATAGGCAAGAATATTAGTACAACAAATATACGGAGTGTGAAAACAGTGATTATCAAACGAGGTGATATATATTACGCGGATTTAAGCCCCGTAATTGGTTCAGAGCAAGGTGGAGTAAGACCAGTGCTTATTGTACAAAATGATGTAGGAAACAAATATAGTCCAACAGTAATTGCAGCAGCTATAACAAGCCAAAAGACAAAAACAAGTTTACCAACTCATATCGAGTTGGAAGCTATAAGCACAGGTTTACAAAAGGACTCAATCGTTTTGCTCGAGCAAATTCGTACCATCGACAAACATCGCCTAAAAGAAAGAATGGGTAAGCTTGATGACGGTGCAATGAATAAAGTAGACCAAGCAATTGGTGTTAGCTTTGGTCTTACTGAAAATTAAATTTAATTAAATACGTCCTCATAGCATATACTTAATAAATATTTATTAGGAGGTATGTTATGAGGAAGTTTTTTTACCCTGTTGCGTGTTTAATTTTACTAGTAGCTTGTGGAGTTAATTTTTTTCAAACCTTTCAAAAACTTACATACGAAGTTTTCTTAGAAATGCCAACATCAAAAGGCACAATTTTAATAGATGCTGGACATGGGGGTGAGGACCCAGGGGCAACTAGTCTTGTTGGAATTTTAGAAAAAGATATAAACTTGCAAATTGCTTTGATTTTACAGGAACTTTTAGAAAACCATGGTTATGAGGTTGTAATGACAAGGACTGACGACAGCGACTTAGCTGACAGTAGTTTAGAAACAGTAGCACAAAGGAAGACTTCTGACCTTGTAAATAGGGTAGAACTTATCAATAGTTCAGGTGCTGATTTAGTTATAAGTATACATCAAAATTATTTTGAAGAAAGTCAGTATAGTGGAGCACAGTGTTTTTATTACTCTGACGACAGTAAAATTTTAGCGGAAATAATTCAAGAAAGTTTAATCACTAATCTTGATACAAGTAACACAAGACTTGCTAGTTTTGTGGACAATAAATATATATTAAACAACTCTTTAATTCCTGTAACTATTGTAGAGTGTGGATTTTTATCAAATATTAATGAATCAGAACTTTTAAATGACCAATACTATCAAAGTCAAATTGCAAACGCTATAATGGTTGGTATAGATGAATACATGGTAACATTGAATAGCTGATGTTATAAATTCTTGCAAATTACTTAACACTATGATATTATACATATATAATATTTTACAGTGACCAGTTGTCATTTTTAAAAATAAGAATAAACCAAAAATAGAGAAAGATATATAAATATGGCTAGTAAAATTAAAACAGTATACATATGTAACGAATGTGGTTACGAAACTCCAAAATGGTGTGGTAAATGTCCTGACTGTGGTAGTTGGAATACAATGGAAGAAAGTGTGAAGGCACCTGCACCAAAAGGTGGCACCTATATTCCGTCAAGAACAGGCAATAAACCGATGTATATTAACGATATTGACACCGAAAACGAACATAGATATCAAACAGGTTTGTCAGAGTTTGACCGTGTTTTGGGTGGGGGCTTGGTTAAAGGTTCGCTTATTTTAATAAGTGGTGACCCTGGCATCGGTAAATCTACTATTTTGTTGCAAGTTTGTGAGTATTTAGGAAAAGATTTGAATATCCTATATGTTTCAGGTGAGGAGTCAGCAAGGCAAATTAAACTTCGAGCTCAAAGGCTTGGTGTAAGCAGTGAAAATCTAAGTATTTTAACTGAAACTGATATACTTTATATAACAGACCAAATTAATCACGAAAAACCTGATATTGTTATGATAGACTCAATACAAACTATGAATCATACAGCAGTTGCGTCCTCATCTGGTAGCGTAACACAGGTTAGAGAGTGTACTAATGCTATTATGCGTTGTGCTAAAGAGCTTGATATTCCTACAATTATAGTAGGTCATGTTAATAAAGACGGTGCAATTGCTGGACCTAAAGTTTTGGAACATATAGTTGATGCAGTTTTATACTTTGAGGGTGATCGACATATGAGCTACCGAATTTTAAGGGCAGTTAAAAATCGTTACGGCTCTACAAATGAAATAGGTGTTTTTGAAATGAGTTCAGACGGACTTAATCAAGTCGACAATCCGTCACAAGCTTTGTTAGAAGGCCGACCTAAAAATGCTAGTGGTTCATGTGTAACAGCAGTTATGGAGGGTTCACGCCCTGTTTTAGCAGAGATACAAGGTCTTGCAACTTCTACTGGTTTTGGAAATCCACGTCGTACAGCTACCGGTTACGATTACAACAGAATGACACTTATTTTAGCAGTTTTAGAAAAACGTGCAGGGTACTATTTCTCTAATTTAGATGCTTATATAAATGTAGTTGGTGGCTTAAGGTTGGACGAACCGTCAGTAGACTTAGCTGTTGCAATGTCACTTGTTTCGAGTTTAAAAGATATGGAAATCAGAGAAGATACAATTGTTTTTGGCGAAATTGGACTCGCTGGCGAAATAAGAGCAGTTAACCATATTGAATCAAGAATAATAGAGGCTCACAGAATGGGTTTCACACGCTGTGTAATTCCTTACCACAATCAAAAAAAACTAACAGTAAAAGGCGATTTTGAAATAATTGGAGTAAAAAATATAGTAGAGGCTTTTGAAAAATGTACAAAGTAATGGTTTCAAGTGAGTTTCCACAAATTATAAATAGTTTGCAAAATAAAGGGTATGTCTGTATAAAAATACAGGCTAACCCTTTTTTGCCATATCCTGTAAGGTTTCATAGTGATTTGCAGTTTTTAAAAATTGATAGTAATAAGGCATTTGTTTTAAAAAATAATTGTTTAGATTTAGAAGAATATAATCTTTTAAAAACTTATGAAAACCCAGGTGATAAATACCCAAATGATTGTCTTTTGAATTGTTTAATACTAGGAAAAAAAGTTTTTGGTAATAAAAATGCAATTGATAAAAACTTGTTGCACTATTTTCAAAAAAATAATTTTGATTTTATCCACGTTAATCAAGGTTATGCAAAGTGTTCTACATGTATAATTGATAAAAGTCACTGCATAACAGCAGACCCATGCATATATAATGCTTTAACTGAAAATAATATTAATGTACTTAAAATTAATGAAGGTTATATTGACTTAAAAGGATATGATTATGGTTTCATAGGTGGTTCAAGTGGCAAAATTGGCGATAAAATTATATTTACAGGAAGTTTGAAAACCCACCCACAAGGTGAAATTATAAAAAATTATATCGAAAACCTAAACTATCAAATAATAGAATTAACAAATAACAGGCTTATAGATATAGGCACTATCATAGAATTATAATATATCGTTCATACAAATTCTAATAACTTCTCATAAAAATTAGCTACTCATCACTAAATATTCACATTAAACATGGATAATATGTACATCAAAACAAAATAGATGAACTAAATACAGTATTAGATAGGAGCAAAATATATGTATAATCATTATCCAAATAATAACCAAGACAATGGAGTTAATCCACAAAATACGAGTGGACAAAACACAGAACAAACCAATTATCAATATTCACAAAATCAAACATATAATAATCAAGAACAACCGTGGAATGGCCAATCGGTGACTACAGTACCACAACCACCACAACCTCCAGTGTACTCTAGTTATACACCACAAATTCCCAAAAAGGTAAAAAAGACTAAAGTTAAAAAACCTATAGGGGGGTTAAAAATTGCTTTCATTGTAATTCTATCGGTCGTATTATCTTCAGGTTGTTCGGTAGCTTTGTTTAGTGGCATGATAAATTCAGGTTTTATAACAATAAGTAGCTCTGGCACTACAAATTCAAGTGACACAGACAGTTTAGCATTTACTATAGCAAAAGTTGTTGATGATAGTGACGACGAAGAAACGTTAAGTGAAGTGTCAGTTTTGTCAACTCAAGATATTGCAGAAACAGTTGTTCCGTCAGTCGTATGTATTCAAAATTATCAAATAGACGAGTCATACAGCATGTTTGGCGAAATTATAGGCAGTTCTGATAGCAGTGAGATTTCACCAGCTAGCGAGGGTTCTGGCATCATAATGTCAGAAGATGGTTATATTATAACAAATGCACACGTTGTTGAAGATGCAACTGACCTTAAAGTAGTTCTTTATGATGGCACAACTTTAGAAGCAACTATTATAGGTACTGACACTACAACTGATGTAGCTGTTATAAAAGTAGAAGTTGAAGAAGGTGTAGAATTAACAGTAGCAGAATTTGGTTCTTCATCAGATTTAGTAGTAGGTGACGATGTAGTTGCTATAGGCAATCCAGGTGGTTTGGCACTTAGTTCAACAGTAACAACAGGTATTGTTTCAGCTGTTGATAGAGAAATAACAGTTGATGGTTACACAATGTATTTAATTCAAACTGATGCAGCTATTAGTCCGGGTAACTCTGGTGGTGCTTTGGTTAATGAGTACGGTCAAGTAGTAGGTATAAATTCACTAAAATATGCTGATGACGGTTATGAGGGATTAGGTTTTGCTATTCCAATTGACACAGCGCAAGAGATTGTTTCCGATTTAATCAATTACGGTTATGTTACAGATAGAGCAGTTATAGGAATTTCAGGCACTTATGTTGATGAAACAACAGCAAGATTTTACGGTCTTTCAACAGGTGTATATGTTGCTGAAACCACAACAGATTATGCTGTAGAGTCCGGATTAACAGTTGGTGACGTAATTACTTATATCGACGGTGAACAAGTTACAAGTTTTGATGTAATAACAAATAGACTACTCAATTTAACAGCAGGAGATACAGTTACACTTATTGTTGATAGAGTTATAACTGGCGAAACAGATATAGAAATAACTTTGGTTCTTTCAGAATATGTTGAAACAACAGTAGTAGAAGAAGAAACTGTAGAACAAGAGCCTGAAACACAAACAACTCCAGACCAAAGTTCAAATTCACAAACAGTTCCAAGCAGATAAATAGAAAGGACGACTTCGGTCGTCCTTTTAATATTATTTTATATTGTAATTTGTAGTATATTGTTAAGATAAATTTAGTGTCAAAAAACATAATTCTATTGATTTTATTTGAAAATTAGTGTATACTTTTACTATATTCTTAATTTGAAGGAGAGTGTTTTATGAAAGCAAAAAACGAGTTTGTGTTTATAGACGGTTTAGAGTACTATAAAATATCAGACACACAAAATTTTAATCCATTTTTTATCCAAGTAGCATCTGCAAGTGACATATGGTTGTTTATGTCTTCAAAAGGTGGAGTTACAGCTGGTAGAAGAAATTCTTCCGAGAGTGTTTTTCCTTATGAAACTGACGACAAACTTCACTTCAGCTACGAAACAGGTTCTAAAACTTTAATCAAAGCTTTAGGACAATTTTGGCAACCGTTCGAGCAAAACGCTGTTAACAAATACAGCATTACTCAAAATATCTATAAAGGTGTTTTGGGAAACAGCGTGATGATGGAAGAAATCAATCATGATTTAGGTCTAAAATTTAGCTATTGCTATGAAAGTTCTGAGAAGTTTGGCATTGTAAAAACTTCAAGGCTTACAAACTTAAAAGGAAAAACTGTTAAAGCTGAAGTCCTTGATGCTCTTGTTAATATGCTACCTTACGGGGTTAACAATGCATTACAAATGGAGTCTAGCACTTTAGTAGATGCGTATAAGGCATCTGAATTATTAGGCGACAAAATAGCAGTTTACTCACTTACAACCCAGATTAACGACACACCGAATCCTATCGAAGTTTTAAAAGCTAATGTTGCTTTCACTACTTTAAAAGACTGTCAAGTTTACTTGAATTCTGATATAGTAAATGATTTTAAAAAAGGTGATATTTCAAATACAACAAAAGAATGTTACGGTAAAAAATGTGGATATTATGTTGTGTGGGATAAAACTATTGAAGGGCAAGACACAGTAAAATATTCAGTTTTAGTTGATGTCGGATTTGACCACGCTCAACTTGCAAAGCTAGAAAAATTTGTAGAAAACAAAAACTTTAGTGAAATTGAAGATGACATAAAAATTGGTAACGCATCACTTTTAAAAATTGTTAAAGATTCTGACGGTGTACAAGATACAGGCGACAAAACTGCAACTGCTCATCACTATTTAAATACTCTTTATAATGTTATGCGTGGTGGTACATTTGAAAATTCATATAACTTTGAACCTGCAGAATTTCGTAAATTTGTTGCTTTAAGAGATATTAAAGCTAGTAAAAATGAAGAATTTTTTAAAGATATTCAAAACTTTAAAACAGTTTCAGAACTTAAAGAATATTGCAAAAATGACAGTTTGATGTATCGTTTAGCACTTGAATACATGCCACTTTCATTTTCAAGGCGTCACGGTGACCCATCAAGACCTTGGAATAAATTCAATATTCAACTTAAAGATGAAAACGGAAAAAAAATAAGCAGTTACGAGGGTAACTGGAGAGATATTTATCAAAACTGGGAGGCATTAGGTCTTTCTTATCCAGCTTTTTATGAAAATATGGTTGCTAAGTTTGTAAACGCATCAACAGCTGACGGCTTTAATCCTTACAGAATTAGTACTACAGGTATCGACTGGGAGAAACCAGAACCTGATAACCCATTTGGAGGTTACGGTTACTGGGGTGACCATCAAATTATTTATTTATTAAGACTTCTAAAAGGCTTAAATAATCATTACCCTGAAAAATTAAAAGAACTTTTATCTCATGAAGTTTTTAGCTATGCTAATGTGCCTTATATTATTGTTTCTTATGATAAAATTTTACAAAATAGTAAAGATACCATAACTTTTGATTTTGAAAAAGATGCAAAAATCGAAAGTCTTATTCCAAGCATGGGTAATGATGCACGTTTGATTTTAAAAGATGGTGAAGTTTATACAGTATCACTAACGGAAAAACTTATTGTTCCTCTATTAAGTAAGTTAAGTAACTTGCTTGTAGGTGGTGGTATTTGGATGAACACTCAACGTCCTGAATGGAATGATGCTAACAATGCTATTGTTGGTATTGGTTTATCTATGGTTACAGTTTACCATGTTAAAGCTTATATTGAGTTTTTATCATCAGTTCTAGAAAACGAAACAGGTGAGTTTAGCATTTCTTGTGAAGTAGCTAAATGGTTAAAAGATACTTGTGCAGTTTTTGCTGATTATGCAGATAATTATAAAGATAATGAAAAAGCTTTGTTAGACGAACTAGGATATATCTTTAGCGAATATAGAACTAATATGTATAATAACGGCTTTGATACAAAGACTAAACTAACTGCTGATGAAATTAAATCATGGATTAAAGTAGCAGAAAAAGCTATTGATTACACAATTGATGTTAATAGTGGAGATGTATATTCTACATATAATCTATTAAACGACGACTTTACAGTGTCTAAAATGCGTTCAATGCTAGAGGGTCAATCTGCTATAATCGGCAGTGGTAGCTTAAATGCTGATAAAGTTTGCGGTCTTTTAGCCTCCATCAAAGATGAACTTTATAACGAAAAAATGAAGTGCCATACTTTGTATCCTATTAAAACAACAAGACGTTTTGCTGAAAAAAATGCAATTAAAACTGAAATTGGAGTAATAGAAAATATTACTGTTAAGGATATTAACGGAGTAATTCACTTTGAAAGTGGAATTTCTACTTGTGATGAATTACTAAAACGTTGTCAAAATCTAACACCAGAACTAACAAAGACATTAACAGAAGAGTTTGAAAATCAATTTACACATAAAAAATTCACCGGTAGAAGTGAAGTTATGTACAGATTTGAGGGCATTGGTTGTGTATATTGGCACCAAAATGCTAAACTTGCTCTAGCTGTATTAGAGGCTGTTCAAAAAGCACACAAAAATGGGGAAGACGCTACAGAAATTTACGAAGTATATCACAATTTAATGCAAGGATTTATATACCGCAAAACTCCTGAAGAAGCTTGTGCAATTTCGATTGAGCCATATTCACACACATCATTCAATGGCAAAAGCGAACAGCCAGGCATGACAGGTCAAGTTAAAGAGTCTATTTTAATGCGTAGAATTGAACTCGGTGTAGAAGTTGCTAATGGACAAATTTATTTTGATAAATGGTTTGTACCAGCTAATGAATTTAAAGATAGTGGCGAATTTACTTTCTCAATTTACTCTATTCCAGTTAAATACATTAAATCTGACGAAGATAAAGTAGTAGTTTCATTCACTTGTGGTAACAATAAAATTTATAGTGATTGTATTATCGACAATGAAGTTAGCGCAATGATTTTTGATAGAAGTGAAAAAGTAACAAGTATAGAAGTTTTTACAAAAGTATAATTCATATAGAAAATCAGGGAACAGTTTTAATCTGTTCCCTGATTTGTTATGTACGTATTCAGTGAGTTGAATATTTATTTATCGGAATTGATAAAATATTTATAAGTAGCCCACCAACAGCATTACCAAGCGATACAATAATTAAAGCAATGACGGCCTTAAAAGACCACACACCAGCAATTGTAAAATAAAACATATTAGCTATGCTATGTTCAAAACCTAATAAAAGGAATATCATAACGCATAAAAATAATCCTATGTAACCCCCAAAGCTGTTAGATGTGTTTTGAGTCAATTTAAAAGATTGAGCAGCTATAAACATCATAATTCCACAGAAAATACCCAAAATAAAAATGCTAAAATAATTGTCACTTAATTTAACTTCTGCGTAACTTTCAGCGTGTTCAATTAGCGTAGTAGTGCTAATTATCCTGGTTGAAAGCAGCATAAAAGCAGATGCTAAAATGCCAACTAAATTTCCAACCCAAATAACTAAGATTTTTAAAATATCTTTATCTTCTAAAAGATAACCAACTTTACCAGTATATAAGTACAAATCCAAAGTGTAAATTGTAAATAAACCAATTGTGAAAAGCGCAGCTCCAACATAATGGTTTTCTACAGTTAAATAAGCAGTTGCTCCAAGAGCAATCATAAGTCCAGCTAAAATCGCCTTGAAAAAAGCTGGAGTATATCTTTTAACCAAAATAAGTTTCCTTTCATCAATGCTAAAGCTTAAGGGTTTTCGGCAAGTCTTCTTTTTATGCCGGAAATTATAATTTCTCTTGCATGTTTTGCTTCTTCCTTTGTAGCTTCAGGAACACCTTCTAAAGGCGGTGTCATGCCTAATGCCTTGTATTTTGAGTTGCCTAAAACATGATAGGGTAAAACATCTAAGGCTTTCATATTTTTAAACTCACCCAAAAAATAACCAAGTTTGTCTAAATAAGTATCGTTTAAAGTTAAATTTGGCACTACAACATGTCTAATCCACATTGTTTTACCAATGCTTAAAAGAAATCTAGCAAAGTTTAAAACATTTTTATTTGACATTCCGGTTAATTTAATATGCTCATTATCATCAATATGCTTAATGTCAAGCATGACTAAATCTGTTACAGCCATTAATTTACAAAAAATTTCTTTGTTGTTTTGATTAAATGTAATTCCAGAAGTGTCAAGACAAGTGTGAATGTTATTTTCTTTGCATTTTGTAAATAAGTCTATTAGAAAATCAATTTGTAAAAGAGGCTCACCACCTGTAACAGTAATGCCACCATTTTTTAAAAAAGATTTACATGAATTATATTTACTTAAAATTTCTTCACTAGATATTTGATTGCCAATTTTTGGTATCCAAGTGTCAGGGTTGTGGCAATATTGGCAACGTAGGGGACAGCCTTGCGTAAAAACAACAAAGCGAATTCCAGGGCCATCAACAGTGCCAAAGGAATCGGTAGAATGTATATAGCCTTTCACCATTTTTGCCTCCTTTGCTTAGATTAAATATTTGTTTCTTACAAAAATAAATACAGGGGATAGTCGAAACTTCCCCTGTGTTTTTTTAACAATTACATACCGTCGTGGAAAGTACGAGAAATTACATCATCTTGTTGTTCTTTAGTTAGTTTGTTAAAGTTAACAGCGTAACCAGAAACACGAATTGTAAGTTGTGGGTATCTTTCTGGGTGTGCTTGTGCGTCTAAAAGTGTTTCACGAGTAAAAACGTTAACGTTTAAATGGTGACCACCACTTGTTACATAGCCGTCAAGTAGGCCAACTAGGTTGTCGATTTGTTGTGCGTTTGGCATAATAATTTCCTCCGTAAAAATTTATTCTTCTTCGTCAGTGGAAAGTTCAGTTGGTTGAGCACAAGCGCCCATACAAAGTGAACATTCGGTAGAATTAGTAGTTTCAACTACTGCAATACCGTCATCATCTTCCACTTTTACATTTATATGACCACTGCCTTTTGACATCATTTGGTCAATTAAGGCAGCTAAGTCAGCAGATTTTTTATCGCTCATTTTATTCCTCAGATTTTGCTTCGTCTTGAAGTTTGTCAAGGTCTAAGTCACCAGCAAAAATTTGAGCATCTTTGCCTAATGCACCTGGAATAATTGAGAATGTGTTAGAAATACCATCTTGAGCGTGTCTAAAAGGAAGTTTAGCAACTGAAGCAAGTGAAGCAACAGCACCGTTAGTGTCACGTCCGTGCATTGGGTTAGCACCAGGAGCTAGTGGAACACCTTTTTTTCTTCCATCTGGTGTGTTACCTGTCTTTTTACCATAAACAACGTTAGAAGTAATAGTAAGAATTGACATTGTAGGTACACCTTCACGATAAGTGTGATGTTTACGGATTTTATCCATAAATGTTTTAACAAGCATTGTAGCAATGTCATCAACTCTGTCATCATCATTACCATATTTAGGGAATTCGCCCTCAACTTGATAATCTGTAACAATACCATCGTCATCACGGACTACTTTAACTTTAGCATATTTAATAGCGCTTAAAGAGTCAGCAACAACTGAAAGACCAGCAATACCTGTAGCGAAATATCTTTTTACTTCTCTATCATGTAAAGCCATTTGAATTCTTTCATAAGAGTATTTGTCATGCATATAGTGAATAACGTTTAGTGTATTAACGTATAAAGAAGCTAGCCACTCCATCATATCGTCAAATTTCATCATAACATCATCATAGTCTAAATAATCGCCATCTACACTACGGTAATGAGGTCCTACTTGAATTTTAAGAACTTCATCAACACCACCGTTTATTGCGTATAATAAGCATTTTGCAAGGTTAGCACGAGCGCCAAAGAATTGCATTTCTTTACCAATTCTCATAGAAGATACACAGCAAGCAATTGCATAGTCATCACCATGAGAAACACGCATAATATCGTCGTTTTCATATTGGATAGATGAAGATTTAATTGACATTTTAGCACAATACTCTTTAAAGTGTTGTGGTAATTTTGTAGACCATAAAACAGTTAGGTTAGGCTCTGGAGCAGGACCTAATGTATCAAGTGTGTGTAAATATCTAAAAGATGTTTGTGTGACCATGTGTTTACCGTCAACAGAAACACCACCTAATGATTCAGTAACCCAAGTTGGGTCGCCTGAGAATAATGCATTGTAATCAGGAGTTCTAGCAAATTTTACAAGACGTAATTTCATAATGAAATGGTCAATATATTCTTGTGCTTGTTCTTCTGTAATTAAACCTTTGTCAAGGTCACGTTTGATATATATATCAATAAAAGTAGAAGTACGACCAAGGCTCATAGCAGCTCCATTTTGCTCTTTAACAGCAGCTAGATAACCTAGGTACATCCATTGAATAGCTTCTTTTGCGTTAGCAGCTGGTTTTGAAATATCAAAGCCGTAAATGTTACCAAGCTCTTTAAGTTCTGCTAATGCACGAACTTGCTCTGAAAGTTCTTCTCTTAAACGAATGTTGTTAGAAGTCATACGAACTAAAGCAGTAGCGATTTGATGTTTTTTATCAGCTATAAGTTTATCGATACCATAAAGTGCTACACGGCGATAATCACCGATAATACGACCACGACCGTAAGCATCTGGAAGACCTGTAATAATAGCAGATTTTCTAGCTAAACGCATTTCAGGTGTGTAAGCATCAAAAACACCTTGGTTATGTGTTTTTCTATATTTTGTGAAAATATCAACAACTTCTGGGTCTACTTCATAGCCATTGTCGTGACAAGCTTGTTCAGCCATACGAATACCACCGTAAGGTTGTAAAGAACGTTTGAAAGGTTTGTCTGTTTGGAAACCAACAATAGTTTCAAGTTCTTTATTAAGGTAACCAGCATCATGAGAAGTGATGGAAGAAACAATTTTTGTATCCATATCTAAAACGCCACCAGCTGCATTTTCTTTAGTAGTCAAGTCCATTACTTGTTCCCAAAGTTTGTCTGTTGCAGGTGTAGCATCAGCTAGGAAAGAATCATCACCATTATATGGTGTATAGTTGCGAATAATAAAATCACGTACGTTTACTGAAGAATAACTCCAACGGCCAAGTACAAATCCGTCCCATTGTTCTGGAATGTTTACTGACATTTTTTAATCTCCTTAATTCTATAATACAAATTTAACTAAAATATTTTTTATCACTAATAACTATAACAGTGTATACAATATAAGTCAAGGATATAGTTTTAGAGTGTAAAATATTTCGCTATATATACAAAAAAGTACTGTAAAACTTATAATTTTTGTTCAATAAAAACAATAATAATTACTGTTTTTATTTTCAAAATACAATATATTGTGGAATATATTGTAAAGTTTGTGTTAAATATCTATATTTTCTAAAAAACTTGTCAAAGTTTTTTCAAATTCTACATCTTGATCAGCTGTTCTTTTGCTAGGCCCTTTTAGTCTACCACCAGCTTTTCGTACCTTTTTTGATATATGTCGTTGCATAAGCAAGCCTTCAATGTTACTATCATCATATATCATCCCGTTTTGGTTTATAACAATACCTTTTTTCGCAAGGCACATAGCTGCTAGTCCGTAATCTTGAGTTATTACAATATCGTTAGTTTGCATAAAATTTACAAGTGCAAAATCAACGCTATCTGCTCCTTTAGAAAAAATCATTGTTATTGCACCATCTTTTTCAATTCTATGAGATGTGTCGCAAAGTATAAAACAATCAGTATCGTATTTCATTGAAAGTTTAACAGTTTGATTTACAACAGGGCAACCATCTGCATCTATTAGTATGCGCATAATACCTCCATATATTTTTTATTTTAAGTATAACACAAAAATCAAATTGTTTATTTAAATTTATCGCAAACTAAAGTTTTATTTTTTAAAATAGTATTTAAATTTAAAATTATATCAGTATATTTTTTATCATTTATTAAGTTTATTGCTTCTAACTCATCGGTAATCATGTCGTAAAGCATAGTTGGATGATAATTAGCATCTGTTACAAGTTTATAATTTTTATCTCTAATCATTCTCCATGGATTGTTATGCAAATATTCAGAAATAACATATTTTTGAGTGCTTTCAGTTTTAGATGTTAAGTATGAAATTAAACTTACACCGTCTAATTTGGTAGTAGTGTTAGCATTTGCTATATCAATAAAAGTTGGGAAAAAGTCAACCGAAGAAATTAGTTCGTCTGTAACAGTATTTTTTCTGCCACCAGGATAACGAATAATCATAGGTACACCAGCTGATTTCTCGTAGGCGTAACATTTGTTTTTAAGTCCCTTGCACCCTTGCATGTCGCCATGGTCAGCTGTATAAACTATTATTGTGTCTTCGTATAAATCAAGCTCTTTTAATTTGTTTAAAATCTGTCCAACTCCGTCGTCTACTTGGCTACATAATGCAGCATATAATCTCATGTATTCTTGAATATTGTTTCCGTATCTCATATAATCAGGACAACTATCAAAAGGCCTAGGGCTTCTAGGTGAAAAAGTAGGAGTATATGGATCAATTTCTTCGTAATCTTTCGGCAAATCAAAAGTAACATTTTTATATAAATCAGCGAATTTTTCCAATGGTTGCTCGGGATAATGAGGTGCTTGATAGCTAACGCATAAGAAAAAGTTTTTATCGCTTTTTGTAATAGCATCTAAAGCATTAATAGCAAGTTCGGTTGTAACATCGGTTCTGTGTTTGTTATAAGTATATAAATTATCGTCTTGGTCGGCAAATACAATTTCGTTATTAAAAGGAGGGTTAGGGTCAAAACCGTTGTAGCACTGGTATCCTATAAACTTGTCAAAACCGAGTCTTAACGTTGAATTAATAACACCTTGTCCGTTTCCACCTAAATGCCATTTACCAACATAAGAAGTCGAATAGCCTTGTTGTTGTAAAGCCTCTTGCATTGTTTGAGTTCCTTGAGGTAACGCAAATCCGTTTTCGTACACTTTACATCTTGATGTATATTGACCAGTAAATAAGCAACCTCTGTAAGGTCCGCATACAGGATTGTTCGAGTAAGCATTTTTAAATAAAACTCCCTCGTTTGATAGTATATCCAAATTTGGAGTTATAAACTGTTTGTTAATTTTTCCTAATGCATATTTATGCTGTTGGTCTGAAAAGATAAATAAAATATTCATAAAGGCCCCTTCCTAAAATTTATAATATAATTGTACCAAAGTTAAATTTACTTGTCAATAAAACTAACTATTGATTAGGATAATTTAATGTGCTATAATATTAAAGTAAACAATAAGGATATGGAGGATAATATGAAAAAACCGAATATAATATTTATAATGACCGATGACCAAAGATACGATTCTATGGGCTTTATGGGTAATAAACAAGTACATACACCAAACCTTGATAAAATGGCAAGTGATGGCGTTCGTTTTAAAAATGCATTTCATGTTGCACCAATTTGTATGCCCAGTAGAGCAACTGTACAACTAGGTAAATATATTACACAACATAAGTGTGGTTTTGATTTACCTACTAATTATACAATCACAAACGAAGAGTATCAACATAGTTATCCCGTACTACTTAGGAATAGTGGATATTTCACTGGCTTTATAGGTAAATTCGGCTTTCCTGTAACTGAAGAAAAAGTGCATAATAATACAAGAGTTTTGGATGAAGAAAGTCCAAAAGACGATCCGTATTATGAAAGTTTAGACGCACTTGATAAGCTTGAAACTTCACTACCTAAAGACGATTTTGACGTGTGGAGAGGTTTTTGTATGCACGGAAATTATCGTCCATCAAAAGATGGTCGTTTAAATGATTATGACAATAAATGGGGTTGTGACCATATGACTGACCATATGACGTACCAAGCTAAAGAGTTTTTAGAAGAGGCTGTAGAAACTGGGAAACCATTTTCTCTTTCTATAAGTTTTAAAGCTCCTCACAGACCTTTTGACCCACAAGCAAAGTGGGCAGAATTTTATAAGGATATGGTTATAGAACGTAAAATTAACGATGCACCAGAATATTTTGCAAAACTTCCAGAAGTTGTTAGAACGCATAGTAGAAACGCTGCAGAGTATTGGGGCAGTGAAAAAATGCGTAAAAAAATGCCTACTTGGAAACCTTGGAAAGACGAAGCACAATTTCAGCATGACTTCAAAGCTTATTATGCTTTAATTTCGGGTGTAGACGAAGCGGTAGGGGAGATAAGAAATAAATTAAAAGAACTTAATATAGACAACAATACTATTATATTTTATACAGCAGATAACGGATATTTTTGTGGTTCGAAACAAATTGGTGGTAAAGAACTATTATACGAAGAATCTATTCATGCACCGATGATAGTTTACAATCCTCTTTTACCAGATGATAAGCAAAACAAATGGATAGATGGTATGATTTCTCATGTTGATATTTGCCCAACAATTTTAGATTACGCAGGAATTGAAAAAGAGGAACAAATGCTTGGGCAAAGTTTTGTGCCACTTATCGAATCCACCAAAGATGAAATAAATGAAGTCGTTTACGGTGAGAATGATTTTAACGACAATTACGCAATGCCATACCAACACCCAAACCCTGAAAATTATCAATCAATTCACTCAAAATATGTAAGAACCAAAAAGTTCAAATACATAAGGTATCACCTTTGCAACCCAATTATAGAAGAAATGTGGGAAATAGACAAAGACCCACTTGAAACAAATAATTTGGTAGGAAATGAAAATTACGAAGAAGAGCTTAATAAGTTAAGAAAATTAATGGACGATTTTAATGAAAAAATTAGTGTGTAAATTATTCTAATAACAAATACTTGAATATTTTAAAACGATGTGATATAATTAAGTTATAGGCTTAAAGAAACACAAAGCCTATAACGAGAGGGATTAGCTCACCTGGGAGCGTAAGCCGACAGTAAAACAACCCCAAAATCAAAGCAAAAAATTTAATAAAAAATGCTATATTTCCATGTTTTGGGGTGTAGCTCACGCGGGGGATTAGCTCACCTGGGAGCGTAAGCCGACAGTAAAACAACCCCAAAATCAAAGCAAAAAATTAAATAAAAAATGCTATATTTCCAATTTTGGGGGTGTAGCTCATGCGGGGAATTAGCTCACCTGGGAGAGCGTAACGCTGGCAGCGTTAAGGTAATCGGTTCGAGCCCGATATTCTCCACCAAAATAAAAGTCATAGGATTTTGTCCTATGACTTTTTTGTTGTCCTAACTGTATGTTGTTATGTAATTGTAAAATGTGATGCAGTACGTATCTTTATAATTATATTAATTAAAATTTATGCTTACATTTCATGCAAACTCTATCAACTTTATTAGTAAGTAGACCTGTCATTAACGACCATTTTCGTGCAACTATTTGAATTTGTGTTGAGCCACATTTAGGGCAAGAAATTTCACTTTTATTTTGAAGTGTTGATTCGACTGATACTACTTTTGAAGAAATAAAATAATTGCAAATTTGAGAGTTTATTTCTTTGCCATGTTCAACAATATATTTAACGTTGGATGTTAAATATATATTTTCAAAGGAATACATTAATATATGGAAATTAGGTGTTTTATATTCTTCGCTATTAGGATCTATCGCATCAACTTTTTCTAATTTAGTTGTACTGATTAAATTGAAGTTTTCATCATACAAATCTACTAACATGTTTTCATAGGGTTTATAGTGGTTAGCAATTCCAGAAACATAATAATATTTATTCAACATCAATGGTGCTCTTTTATGATTTCTAACATCATACAAAATGAAGTAATCTATATTGAAAATCTTTTGCTCTTTTATTTCATTTATTGGGCAACCACAATTAATACAAGTGACCGCTCTATCGCTGATTTCTTTACCACAATCTGGACATTTAATAAGTGCCATAATAAATTCCCCTTTATAAATTATATTTTTAATTATATCTTTTAGCTAAATTTAATCGCTTAATGTGCTTGTGTATTTAGTTGTGCCAATTATATAAGTTACTGAATCAACATAACCATATCCATCCATATATTCTTTATATTCGTCAAACCTATCTCCAGTATATCTGAAGTATCTTACTTTAACTTGGCAATATCCATCTTGCCCATATGTACCCCAAGTATATATTTTATATCGATAACGAGGAAGTTTAGCGTCAAAATCCAAACTCTTTACGATACTATCTGGTTCTCCAAGAATTGTATAGGATAAATTTGATTCGCTCATTCCTGCTTTGGGATAATCACTTCCATAAGTTTCAATTTTGTTATCTATGTATTCGGAATAAACTAATTCACCGTTTATTTCAACTTCTCTTAATGAAGAACCAATATCATACTCGTTTTCTCCATCACTAATTTTGTATATGTAACAATATAAATCTTCGTAAGTTGAGTCAAGTAAATCATCAATTTCAAACATCGTGTCATAATCTAACTCTCCGAAACCTTCAATTGTAACACTAACACTATATTTATTTTCGTAAAATTCATTAGCAATACAATCAACACTTGCGAAGTTATAAGAACTTAACACTTCTATGGTTGTATTTTCTATTAAATTAATTTGTTCTTGAACTTTCTGTGGCTTCCAGTAATTTTCTTCCATATAACTAGTAAGAAAAACAGCTCCTGCTATCAATAATAATACAACAAATAATATTTTTAAATGTTTTCTATTCTGTGCTTTTAAATCTTCTTTTTCAGTCCACTCTAAGAAGTCCTTATTTTCTAATTCCTTTTTTGCCTGTTCCATAATGAATTGATATTGCTGTTTTTCTTGATTTTCAATAATTTCGTGTATTTTATACCCACAACCTATACATATATCTGAAGCATTGCTAATTTCCTTTCCACATCCAGGACACTTAATAATAGCCATTGATAAATTCTCCTTAAGTATTTACGATTTTTAAGTATATTTTTTATGTTTTCATATAAAGATAAACCGTATTTTTATCAAAATTTGATTCAACATTAGTCAAGTTATCAATTGTTTCTTCTACTTAAGATTGGCTGAAAATGCTATATTTCTTGGTGTTTCCATATCATCAAATTTTATAATGTAACATTTATCTATAATATTTATCTCTATGATTTCACCAATCCCAAATATTGAATGTTTAACTTTAGAGCCTTTTACTAGTGTTGAAATATTTTCAAATGAATTTTCACTTTGAGTTATAATGTTTTCTGCATCATCTCTCAAATGTTCTGGTAGTTCAACAATATAATCTAAATGAACTTTTTCACAATTAAAAATAAATCGTGAAGGGTATCTAAATGAACCATCATAATTAATTCCTTCACTATCTGAAACAAACAATTTATTTTCAGCACGAGTGAATGCTACGTAAGCCAATCGTCGTTCTTCTTCCATTTTTTCACTTGTATCTGTTTTCTTAGAAGGGAATATCCCCTCACATAATGCATATACAAAAACATAAGGAAATTCCAATCCTTTAGCTGTGTGTACAGTCATCATCTTTACAGTATCTGTGTTTTCATCTTTATCAATATTAGTAAATAAAGATATATGCTCTAAATAATCTTCCAAGGTAACATCTTCTCCAGCTGTTACTTCAAAATCATAAATAGCTTGCTTTAATTCAGCTATGTTATCAAGCCTTTCATCTTCTCCTGATTTTCTTAATAATTCTTCGTATTTAGTTTTATCTAATATTTCATTAAGAACTTCAGTTATGGTTATAGTTTTATAGGATTTTTTAAAATATTCTATTGTTTCTATAAATTCTATAACCTCTGTCTTAGCAAGTAACGGATGCTCTAAATTTTCTTGTAACGATTGATAAAAAGAACAATTGTTGCTTTCTGCATACTCTTTTATAAACTCAACACGTTTTTTGCCAATACCTCTTTTAGGTTCATTTATTACTCTCAAAAAAGCAACATCATCAGCATTTGTTATCATACGAAAATAGCATAAAATATCCTTGATTTCTTTACGTCTATAAAACCCTACACCACTATATAGTACATAAGGCACTTTAGCTTGGACAAGTTTTTCTTCTACTGGTCTTGATACATAATGAGCTCTGTACAAAATAGCTATATGTGAATATTTCACTCCTTGTTCAATCAAGCTAGAAATTTGATTAGCTATCCACAAAGCCTCATCATATTGTGTCTTAGCATGGAAATATATACTACTCCCTTTACCTTTTCTAAGTGGTACTAATGCCTTTTTTATTCTGTTTTTATTTTTATCGATTAGAGAATTAGATGCTTTAATAACCTCTGGCAAAGATCTATAGTTATCATTCATCATTATAGTTTTCGTATTTTCAAAAGCTTTATCGAAATTTAATATAAAACCTACATTCGCACCTCTCCATGAATAAATTGTTTGATCGGGATCTCCAACAATAAATAAATTTTTATGGTAATCACTTAAAATAGATACTAACTTATATTGTTTTATATTTACATCTTGGAATTCGTCTACCATAATGTATTGCAAACGCTTTTGCCATTTATTTCGAACTGGTTCATCTTTACTCAGAATATATAAAGCAAAATTAATCAAATCGTTAAAGTCCATTCCAAAAGTTTTACGTTGTATATGCAAAAACTCATAAAAAACTTTTTCTGCTAATGTTCCAACACTAGTTCGTTTTTCTTGTAAAAGTGTCATATTAGGATCGCATAACAACTCGATATATTCAGTACGGTCTTTTAAGTCATGAATATCCTGTTTAGCTTGCCTAAATGTATAATCCCTAGATGATAAATGTAATTTTTCAAAACATTCTTTTAATGCAATGTCAACATCATCTTCATCCAGTATTATAAATCGAGAAGGATACTGAATAATATTACAATCTTCTCTTAATAGCTGAACACAAAATCCATGAAAAGTAGCTATTTTTCCTAAATCCGACTCGCCAATCATTTTGCGTATTCTTTTTTTCATCTCATTTGAAGCTTTATTAGTAAAAGTAACACAAAGTATGTTTGCTGGCATAATTCCTAAATCTTGCACTAAATGAGCATATCGATGTGTTAATGCTTTTGTTTTTCCAGAACCTGCCCCAGCTATTACTCTTATATAACCTTCTGTACTAACAACAGCTTCAATTTGGCATTCATTCAATCCTTTTAAAATAAAATCATTATCCGTTGAAACTATCTTTTCAACACTAGTATCAAGAGCATTGTTACTTAAAGTTGCTTCTAAATCCAGTATGTTATCTGGGCTACTGTTCAAATCTATATCTGTTTCTACTAAAACAGAATTCAGGGTTTGTTTTTCAAGATGATTATCAATAATATCATTGTCGAGTTTAATAGCAATTTTTACTTTAGCCAATTTTGCTCCAATCCTAAAAATTCCTTTTTTAGGATATTGGATAACTTCTATACTTACATCATCGTAAGAAACGCATAGTGCTTTTAATCCGTCGAGTATAGCTAAATCTATAGATGTATTTTCACAAATGATTTCTTTTCTCATAGACACCTCCACATATATTAGTATTAATTATACATAACCTTATTCTATTTTACCGAAAGCAATTTTTTTAACACCTTGATTAACTAACGCAATGACAATTATACAACTGTGAATATACTCCAAATCGATCTTTAATTGTACATCACTTTTTTCAAACGGAGACCTTATTTTAAAACTTTTCTCTTTTGAATAAGTTGTTTTTCCAGTTCCCAATTTATATGCTATTTCATTCAATCCAATTTCATATTTATATGATAAATCCGATATTAATTTCAAAGCCGTTTCTCTTTTATAATGTTCAAGTTCTTTTGATATATTGTTCATATCTTTAATGTAATCAGTAAAATCATATTTTGTTTTGTACTCGTCGAATTCTTTTAACAAATTCCAAAAATCCATAGTATATTATCTCCTAATAATTATTTATAGTGTGTTTGATTAAATTTTATCAAGGTTTTTGTATTTATCCATTTATGTACGGTTGTGGTTGTCACATCTAAATGCTCTGTGGCATCTTTTGTCGATATTCACGATTCATTTTAGATGCCTACACCTATAAATATTTATTATAACATAAACCGAATCTAAAATCTATAATTTTATGCAATTTAGGTCTAGCTATTTGCTGATTTATGTAGTATACTCTTGTTTAACAAAAAAAGTAAGGAGGCATACAAATGGCTAAAATAACAATAGATGAATTATTTCGTGGGGATAAGTATGATGTTAATTCTGAAGTGTTCAAGGATTTTTGGCACAATTATCAAATCTGTGAAGATGAAACTGATACGATATTACTTCTCACAGTCAAGCACACAGTTTTGGCAACACTAAAGTTAATAAAAAATCGAGAGTCCATTTCAGAATTAGAAACTGAGATGGACTCTTTTTATATGGAGGTGCTAGGTGAAGATATTCGATAGACTGCACGAAATTTGTTGCTTTGAAAAATCTGAACAAATAATAGAGATTGAAAATATCGTTGATGAGAACAGAGCTATACTTCGTGAGCGAATTAGTAAAGAAGATAGAAAAATAGTTTTGAAAATTGTGGACGATATGTATATGGTCTGTACTTTAAAATCACGAGATGATTTTGTCAAAGGTTTTACTTTGGCGTATGAGATAATGAACGAACTAAATAACAACAAACCAGACCATTGTATTCTCGACAAAGATACACTGGTCTGATTTTTTAAGGAGATTAAAATGCAAAATATATTTGAAGAATTATTTATAGAAAATGAAGAATTTGAAATTGACGAAGATGTACAAAAGAGGTTTGCCGAATCACTAGACTACCTAATAAACGACTGCGATAAAACAGTTAGAAGTCACACAATGCAAATAGTCGATAGCAAAGATTTAATATGCCACGCAAGGGCAATCGAAAGCTTTAAATGTGGTTTTTGGCTTGCACGTAGACTTGAAACACAGCTGACAAATTATCAAAAGAAAAGGCTACAAAAACACAGTATGCCAGTTGAAGACCCATTATATTTTATCGAAGAAGAATAAAAAAGGTAAAATCTCAACACAGCTGGCAGAACAAATCGTTCTGCCAGCTGTGTTTTTATTGCAAAGTGCCGTAAAGATCGACCCTGTTATGTGAAAAAGTGCCGATAATTTTTTATTCTAATTTTTGAAGAATGGCTTAAAACCTAGCTTTTTTATTGTAAAACTTGTAAAAGTGCCGATAGTGCCGATAAATTCTCGAGGGGGTAATTTTTGTAAAAGGCACTTACAAAACAAACCGAAGAATTAAAGCAACAGTAGGCACTGTACACCAAGAGAACAACAAACCCGCCCTGTTGAGCCTGTGTGAGCCTTTGTGGAGTGCTTAAAAGCAAAAGAATTATCGGCACTGATACGCTTAAATAGTGCCGATAATTTTTTGTTCTGAATTTTGAAAAATGGCTTAAAACCTAGACTTTTTGTAAATTTTCAAGTGACAAAACTGTATTTTATAGTTCCTTGAAAAAATCGACCCTATCGGCACTGTTTTGCTACAACAAGCTCACGCAGTTTTGAATAGAGCTACCCAATAGGCTAACAGCGTTTGAGCATAGAAGTTCACTCCGTAGGGTAGTTACCCCACCCACTGAACTTACCTCTCCAAAACCCAATGAATTTAAAGGAATTTTGCACTCAAACGTGCAATTTTACACACTGACTTAAAGGGCATTTTGAGAGCAAATGTACTGACTTAGGTCAGCGTTTTTGAAATTATTATTAGCTCCTAGGGTAGTTATACCACTAGCGAAAGTTCGAGCCTTAAACCACGACCTAAGTCGAGGGATAAGGCTCAAAAAACGCATGTTACTTTTTGATTTGTTTAACATAATCCTCAAATTTGATTTCGTCTTTTTCTGCGCTATTTCTAATCTCAATCGCCCAAGATGACCATTTCTCAAATTCGGCAACTGTCATTTTCTTTTTCATATAACGAGCGTAGTGAGCCTTGTAGGCTTTGTTGTAAATTGACCAAACTGGGTCACCTTTGCATTTATCGTCATATTTTTTACGTGAGCCAATTTCTTTACAAGTTTTCTTTGTTTCACCTGGAGCAATACTCTCGCAGAATTCTGTATACTTGCCAGCTTTGATTAAAAAATATTTACCACAAATTGCACATTTCTTTGGAATGTAGTTGTTCTCTACCCCAAAAAAGAAATCGTGATATAAAAATGCTCCTAAAGACTTAAAGTTATAAGTTTTGCAAAGAATTAAATTTCTGTAGCCTATCTCCCTTGCTGTGTGTGAGTAAACTGCCATTCCAGAAGTAAAAGTCATATGATTGCTAATTTGGTTTTGATATTTAATAACAAAGTTTTTAAAGCTTTCAGCAAAATCATGTTCAGTTAAAAATCTATTCTCTTGGTTTAAATAATTATCAACTAAATCTGTGTAAAGCTTTTTTACTCGAAGAACATCATCAATCAAAACTATATATTCTGATATGAATTCAGATATTTCACTATTAAATTTATCCAAATCAACTAGATCTTCTTTTGTTATATAATCAGCAACTGCATGTTTAGGAATAAAATAAGTAATAAAATAATTATAATCTTTTACACCATAATCATTAGTTTCTGCAAATGTAAATCCAAATTGACTTGTAAAATCTTCATCATATATATCATCATTATTATAAGTATCTAAATTATCGTCCCAAATCCAATCGTGTGAGTTTAATATATCCTCTAATTTATCTTTGTAAGAATTTGGATTGATATACTGATATATTGGGAACTCTGATAATTCATTATTTAATCTATCAATTAAATTATTTGCAGTGCGAACTTTAGAATCATATCGTTTAACTTCTTCTTCGCTCATATCGGTATATAATTGTAATTGATTAATAGATGAAAGTAAGTCATCTCTTAAAACTAAAAGGTTAGTATTTATTTCTGCATTAAGCATTGCAGTTAAAATTTCGTTGTTTACATATTCTTGGTTGTTGTCTAAATATATTTTCTTTCCGTTAAAATGCATATTAAAACCGTTCATAAAAACCTCCAAAATTTTTTTGAAAAATAGATGATAATCGTCCAAAAAATAGAGAGTATGCTAAAAAAGTCTAAATTTCTTTAAAAATAGATGTAAATGCTCTCAAAAATAGAGTATGTTAAATAAATTGTATCACATCTATTTACAAATTGCAAGAGTTGTAGTAATATGTCGTTACAGTCTTGAGTGACAAGAAAAATAGTACCTTGAAAATTTAATCAATTTGAACGAGCTTACAGAAAGAGCGATCGTAGTAGAGTTGCCACGATGCAAACAACGCAATACTAAACCGACTTAAAACAAGGCGGAGCGACTCTGATTGCCAAGACGTCTGTAAAGTTTGAACATTTTGATAGTTGTCGGTTTAGTTGAAATGTTGTTACGCGAGATCTTTAAGGAGGTGTATATTTTACTCGTAAATTTTATAAAATTAAAATCATAAAAGAAATTAAAACAAATTATTATTAAAAGAAAGAAGGGTGTATCTTATGCAAAAATTTAAAACAATCACAGGAAAAGAACTTTTAGAAAAAGAAATTGAGCAAATTCCTTTTGTTGTTAACGAAATTCTACCAATAGGCTTATCACTACTTGCAGGAGAATCTAAAATCGGCAAAAGCTGGTTATCTTTATGGCTTAGTGTTCAAGTTGCAAAGGGTGAAAAGGTTTGGAATTTTGATAGCTGTAATGGGACTGTTTTGTATCTCTGTTTTGAAGACAACGAAATTCGTATTCAAAATAGATTAATCGACATAACAGAAGATGCACCGAGCAATGTACATTTTTGTATTGACTCTTGTAAATTAGGTGGAGAAATTGAAAACAAAATCCAAAATTTTATTACAGAACACAAGAATACAAATTTGATTATCATTGACACACTCCAAACCATAAGACCCGACAACCGAGAAAGCAATTATTCTAACGACTATTCCGACCTAAGAATTTTAAAAAGACTTGCAGATGAAAATAAAATAGCAATTGTTTTAATTCATCATTTTAGAAAAACAAAGTCAAAAGATATTTTCGATATGATAACAGGCTCAACAGGTTTACAAGGTGCAGTTGATACAATGTTTACACTCTCACAAAGCGATCGTGGAAATGTTTATGCAGTTTTAAAAATGCTAGGCAGAGATGTTTTAAGCCGTGAACTTGAACTAAAAAGAAACGAAGATAATGTTTGGGAAGTTATAGCCGATAGCGAAAGCGAAACAACTTTGGAAAACAAAAGATTTATAAAAACCATTTGTAATTTTATGTTAGACAAGGAAAATTTTATTGGAACAGCAACTGAGCTTTCAAATCAGCTGACAAGATATAGCGAAGAAGTTTATTCTAACAAAAAACTTTCTAAAAATATCAAAAAGTTATCGAGTAGCCTTGAGAAGAACGGAATTATGAGTAGCACTCGAAGAAGTAACGGAATAAGGTTAATTGAGTTAATAAATGTCAACGCAAAACCCAAAGTGGCATAAAATACCACAAATTACAGAAATAAAAATACTGTTGCAGGATAAAACGACCTTGTGGTCGCAGACACATCGGACGGCAG
>JAWXUM010000014.1:0-58101 GCA_044432645.1 Clostridia bacterium
TTTTAGTTGTATAATTTACCATGACATATTTCCTTTTTGTAGTTGTATTTTTTGTGGTAAATTAATTATACTACTTTTTTGGAAATATGTCTTTTTTTCTTAAGTTACCGACTATGAGGGGCGTCCCTACGATGTAAGCATATACTTCTTTGGTTGTTTTGTACAATACCTTTAATTTTTTCGACACTCTGGGGTATGCATCGTATGCATACCGTTTGTAAGGAGATATTTTTTCGCATAATTATATGTTATTTATTGGCATTATTCCTCTTTAAATAAAAAGGTTTTAAATAAAAATTGAAAAACGAAGATAATCTCACCACCTTGGAACGCATGCGATGCGTTCCCTACTGAAATCCTTAAGTTCGTGGCATTGGGGTGGAACCCCTCCACTACAATAACGATATGTAAAGTTTTAATATTAACAAGATGCTTATGCTAAGTGACACGCTTGCGTGGGTGTTTTCTGCAATTATAAATATTTATTCATCAAAATTGCATCGTAATATATATCATTAATTTTGGTGTACTTTTTGTATAAACCAATTTTTCCAAAACCGAATTTTTCGTACAGTGCAATTGCTTTTTCATTATCAGAAATAACAGATAGATGAATAACTTCTGTTGTATTGTTTGCTTTTGCAAAGTTGATTAAATTTTCCATCATAAAACCAGCAATACCCAAGCTCCAATAAGCTTTTTTGACAGACACACCAATTTCTCCGTTGTGTTTCAGTCTTGCTTTTGGTGAAGAGTTAATATTAGAAACACCAACAATCTCGCCGTCTATTTTAGCTACAAACATTTTAGATATATTGGAGTTTTCCATGCTTTCAATAAATTTAGCTTCATCTTCTACACTGATTTTAATTCCGTCTTTGCCAAAGCTTAAATTGTGACTTTCACCACCGACTATATTTAGGTACTCCAAAAGTTTTGGGGAATCTTCTTTTTGTGCAGGAGTAATTTGTAGTTCCAAACCATTTTTTAGTTTCATAGTCATTTCCTTTCGTAAAGTTGTTTTAAAGGGAACATCCACTAGATGTTCCCTTTAAATGTATTAAATTAAATTTTGCTTAGTGCGTTTTTAATATCTTCAAAAATATCTTCGATATTCTCAATACCAACAGACAAACGAATTAAGTCAGCGCTTACGCTAGCTTCTTGAAGTTGAGTATCGCTAAGTTGTCTATGAGTTGTGCTGGCTGGGTGTAAAACACATGTTCTAAGGTCGGCAACATGTGTTACAACAGAAGCAAGCTCTAAGCTGTCCATGAATTTAGTAGCTGACTCTCTGCCACCTTTAATTCCAAAAGATACAACACCACAACTGCCGTGTGGCATATATTTTTGAGCAAGTTCATAGCTGTCGCATGATTTAAGTCCTGGGAAGTTAACCCATGAAATTCTTTCATCTGCTTCTAAAAATTCAGCTACTGCTTGTGCGTTTGAGCAGTGTCTTTCCATTCTAAGTGCTAGAGTTTCAAGTCCTAGATTAAGTAGGAAAGCGTTCATAGGAGCAGCTTGTGCACCAAAATCTCTCATTAAGTGGCAACGTGCCTTTGCTATATAAGCAGCTGGTCCAAAATGTTCGGTATAAGTTACACCATGGTAGCTTTCGTCAGGTGTTGTTAAGCATTCAAAATTGCCGTTGTTCCAGTCAAATTTACCACCGTCAACAATTACACCACCTAAAGAAACAGCGTGGCCGTCCATGTATTTAGTTGTGGAGTGAACTACAATGTCTGCACCAAATTCAATAGGTCTAAAGTTAATAGGAGTAGGGAAAGTGTTGTCAACAATCAGTGGAACGCCATGTTCGTGGGCTGTGTTAGCAAAAAATTCTATATCTGTAACGATTAATGAAGGGTTAGAAAGTGACTCTGCAAACACACATTTTGTGTTAGATTTAAAAGCTTTGTCAAGTTCTTCTTTTGAAACTGTAGGAGAAACAAAAGTGATGTCAAGACCCATTTCTTTCATTGTTTTGTAGAAAAGGTTGAAAGTTCCACCGTAAATTGCGTTACAAGCAATTAGGTGGTCGCCTGCTTTACAGATGTTAAAAACTGACATCATAGACGCTGCTTGACCAGAAGAAGTAACCATTGCGCCAACACCACCCTCAAGTGCAGCAATTTTTTTCTCTACAGCATCAAGTGTTGGGTTTGCAAGCCTTGTGTAGAAAAAGCCAGAAGCTTTAAGGTCGAACAAATCTCCCATTTCTACAGAGCTGTCGTATGTGTAAGTTGTGCTTTGTACTATTGGAAGTACTCTTGGTTCGCCATTTTTAGGCTCGTATCCCTCGTGGATACACTTTGTGTCAATTCTCATTTTCATCTTCCTTTATATTGTGATTTTTTTGGGTTGCGCCCTACTGTTATGTCAACCAAAACTTTACAAAACAATAAACTTTAAGGAGGGGGTGGAACAAGCGTGTTGATTAGGGATGAAATTGCAGATTAAACCCGTAGGGGCGAGCTTTGCTCGTCCGAGAGTAAAGCGTTAATTTGCTTGTTTTCATAGGTACGATAAAATATTGCCTTTATTTGTATAAAAAAATACAACATTTACCATTCTATCCACGGACGACCACAGGTCGCCCCTACTCTAAGGGGAACGCTTTGGTGGAACCCCTCCACTGTCATAGTGATATGTAAAGTTTCGATTGACACAGAGTACTACGGGTGTAATTTTCACCCAAATATATTCTTTATAAAACTAGCCAGCGCATCTGTTCCAAGTGTTACAAGTGCAATTGCAGTTAAAAAAGCTAAGACTGAAAAAATCTGTATCGCCAATGTTTTTTTGCTCGGTGGTGTTACGATTTCTTCTTTTTCCTCTTTAAATGTGAGGTCTTTTGCCCTTGATAAATCTATATAACTGACAAAAATATCTTTGTCAGTTGGCATATAGGTGCTGTCGTAAATGCTAGAAACTCCGTTTGATTTAACTGCGAAAATCTCATAATTTATGCCGTTTTGGTCAAAAATAGCAGAAAGTTCCCCAGCTTCAAATTCGCTTGTTTTCATTAAAAAAACCATGTCTTCATTTTTGACTATTCTTATAGTTCGTGAGCGTTTACAGCACGGGCAAATGTTTATGCCGTCGTCACATATATTTTTACATTTTGTACAGTATTGCACGTTTTTCACCTTTAATATTCCATACCAATTTCAATAGCTTTTCTGTTAAAACCTAACATTTCAGCTTTTCTTGTTGGAACACATTTTACCAAAGCTTGGTCTAGAATTTCACTTGTTGTAAAGCCTGTTTCTTTCAAAAGTTTACCTACTAAAATAATATTAGCTAAACCTTTAATCTCGTTTTCTTCGGCAAGCTTTGTAGCAGGAACGTAAAACACATTTACATCAGTTCTTTCGATTTTAGTGGTAACTAAATAGCTGTCTACAATAACTGTTCCACCTGGTTTTACATCATTTATGAATTTTTCTAAAGAAGGCAAATTCATCGCAATTAAAACATTTGGGTTTGTTACAAGTGGTGAGCCTACCGGTTTATCTGAAATGCAAACAGAACAGTTAGCAGTACCACCACGCATTTCAGGTCCGTAAGACGGTAGCCATGAAAGCTCTTTATCGGCAATTAAACCAGTATAAGCGATAACTTTGCCAGCAAATAAAATACCTTGGCCACCAAACCCAGCAAAAATCAAGTTTAAATCTTTCATTATTTTGCCTCCTTGTCTTTGTACACACCTAGTGGATAGTAAGGCATCATGTTTTCTCTAAGCCAATCAAGTGAGTCAACTGGTGATTTACCCCAGTTAGTAGGACAAGTTGATAGAACTTCAACTATTGAATAGCCTTTGCCATCAATTTGATTTTGGAAAGCTTTTTTTATAGCTTTTTTTGCCTCTTTAACATTTTTAACACTGTCAGCTGAAACTCGTTGAGCAAGCGCAACGCCGTCGAGTGTAGAAAGCATTTCAACAACTCTTAAAGGGTAACCAGCAGTCTTAACATCTCTACCATAAGGGCTTGTTTGAGTAACTTGGTTAGGAAGTGTAGTAGGTGCCATTTGGCCACCTGTCATGCCGTAAGTTGTGTTGTTTATAAAAATAACTGTTATGTTTTCGCCCCTTGCAGCTGCGTGAACTGTTTCAGCAGTACCAATAGCAGCTAAGTCGCCGTCACCTTGATAAGTGAAAACTATATTGCTTGGAATGGCTCTTTTAAGTCCAGTTGCAACAGCTTGAGCTCTACCATGTGGAGATTGAACCATGTCGCAAGAAAAATAATCGTAACAAGTAACAGAGCAACCAACGGAAGCAACGCCAACTGTGTTTCCTAAAACGCCAAGTTCTTCTAAACACTCGGCTACAAGACGGTGAACTATACCGTGTGTACAGCCTGGGCAATAACTAAGGACTGCATCGGTTAGACCTTTTGTTTTTTCAAATACTACTGCCATTGTTTATTCACCCTTTCCCATTAATTTATGAATTTGACCTAAAATTTCATTAGGCATAGGGATTATGCCACCTGTTCTGCCGTAAAAATGAACATTTTTAGGGTTTTCTACTGAAAGCTTAACGTCGTCTATCATTTGTCCCATTGACATTTCAACTACTAGCAAATCTTTTGCTTGCTGTCCAGCTTTATGAACAGTTTCAGTTGGGAACGGCCAAAGACTGATTGGACGAACAAGACCAACTTTAAGGCCTTCTTCTCTAGCCATGTTTACAGCGCTTTTTGCAACACGAGAAGATGCACCATAAGCTACTACGATTAAGTCAGCATCGTCTGTTAAGTATTCATCTGCCATTGCTTCGGTTTCTTTTATGATGTCGTATCTTTTATATCGTTCAACGACCAAGTTTTCAAGTGCGTTTGGTGTTAAATATAGTGAGTTAACAACATTGTGTTTTCTTTTGTTACCGTGTCCACTTGCAGACCAATCTTTTTTAGGCAAGTTTTCGACAGGCTCTGGAAGAACAACTGGTTCCATCATTTGACCTAGCATGCCGTCGCCTAAAATCATAGCTGGCATTCTGTATTTATCTGCTAAATCGTAAGCTTTTGCTACTAAATCAACCATTTCTTGTACGTTAGACGGAGCGAAAACTAAAACATGAAAGTCGCCATGACCCATTGCTCTAGTTGCTTGCCAATAGTCAGCTTGTGACGGCTGAATACCACCAAGACCAGGGCCACCTCTTTGAATATTGATGATAAGAGCTGGTAAGTCTGAAGCAGCCATATAAGAAATAGCCTCTGCTTTAAGGCTGATACCTGGTGAAGATGAAGATGTCATGGCTCTAACACCAGCTGCTGATGCGCCTAAAACCATGTTAATAGCTGAAATTTCAGATTCAGCTTGAAGATATGTTCCACCAATTTTTGGCATAACTTTAGCCATATATGCTGCAAGTTCTGTTTGCGGAGTGATAGGGTAACCGAAAAAGTGTTTACAACCAGCTCTTATTGCTGATTCTGCCAAAGCTTCGTTACCTTTCATTAGTACTTTATCTGCCATAATATTTTCCTTTCTTATTTCTCTACAATAATTACGCTGTCTGGGCACATTGTTGCACAAAAAGCACAACCAATACATTTTGATTGGTCTGTACATACAGCTGGGTGGTAACCTTTAGCGTTAATTTTTTCTTTAGCTAGTTCTAGTATTTTTTTAGGACATACATTAACACACATAGAACAGCCTTTACATTTGATTTCGTCAATAGTTATTTTTGCCATAAATTTCCTCCTATTATTCCCACGGAAAGATTACTAGTCTTTCTATTTTTTTGCAATTTTCTACATAGGCAAAGTCGACTGCTGTTGTATATAGCAGTGGTAAATTTGCCAAATGTGCCACTTCTTGTGCGAAGTTTATCGAATTTTCTATAATATCTTTTGTTGTTTCCACTCCTAAATGAGTGTTGTTTACTATGCCGGTTGCTGTTAAGTGTGAGGCTATTTCAATTTCATGTAAAATTTCAATAGCTTCACTAGCTTTTTGCGACATAACACGGCTTTTGTTTATAACGTAAATCATGTTATATTCTGGAATTTCTTTTGCAAACTGGGCAATAGCTGTTGCACCTACGTCATCACCACCTAAGTCGATAAAAACAGTTTTGTCACCACCAATAAAGGCTGACCTTACTTTTGCTGGGATAGTTGGTGTGTCGAGTGTTGTGCCAGCGAATTCTGGTGCAATAATTTCTATGCCGTATTTTTCTGTTAAGCTGGTGTAATCGGAAGTTCTAAAATAAGGGTTAACAACATCCATGTCAACAAGGGTTACTTTTTTTCCATTTTTTGCTTGTTCTATTGCTAAGTTAAGGCAAAGGTTTGTTTTTCCACTGCCATAATGACCACAAATTATATTTATCATAAGTTTTTTCCATTTAATTTTTATTTACTAATTATTTTATCACATTTTTTGCGTTAATTCAATAAAATATTTGCAAGCTTTAATTCTTTTTCAAATTAACATATATTTAATTAATTTAGCTAGTTTTATTAATAAATGAGAAGTATAATAAAGACATAGAAATGAAGCTTATATGCAAGCAAAAGGTTTGTATATTTATGATACTAAAATTACTTCATTTTAATATATAACTGTCCGTGCTACCCAAGTATTTTAGTACGGCAGACCACAATTTCCACCTTCGTGAAAACGGAGGTGTTTTTATATAAAATTAAACCACTAAAACAATTTTCAAAAGTTGTTTTAGTGGTTCGTTTTTCTAAAATACTAAATTATTTAATTATAGCTATATAGCCTTCTTCAAGTTCAGCAGTGTCACCTATAAAGTTTTCTTTTTCGCTTGCTTCTTTAACGGTTTTTTCGAAATATTTAAAAGAATTAGAACTATAAAATTCGCCATAGGCATAATTTTCTAAAGGAGTGTCGTAAACTATTTCTAACAAGCCTTGATTAGCTAAATTAGTGATAATTTCAGATGTATTTTTAATAATTTCCATATCATCGTTTGGATTGCTTATAAAAACAGGGCCTAACACTGCGTTTCTAAAGTCGTGATTTGTTGTGCTTGAAACAACAAAACGTGCCACAGGAGCTTTACCGAAAAAGGCTAAAGTGTTTAAAAATTTCTCTTCTGCTTTTGTTAAATCTCTTTTTTCTATTTTAGGTTGTTCGTGGTGGTGATGTCCACCACAACTGCATGTATGTTCTTCGTGATGATGATGTCCACCACAACTGCATGTATGTTCTTCGTGGTGATGATGTCCACCACAGCTGCATGTATGTTTTTCCATAATAAACCTCATTATAATAAATTGGTTAGTTTTTGCTAACTATATTACTATTATACATTACTCTTAAACTAAAGTCAATGCTTGCCCCTAATACTTTGTGTTAATTAAAATGTTACAACAAGTAAAAAAGTGATATACTAAAAACGAGGTATATAAAAATTGCATTAGCATGTAGCGAATCACCATAAGGACCTGCACGTAGACATTAAGGCTACTATCCAATAAAAGCAGTTGAATTAGATTTAATTGACTTATTTTTTTATATCCGATAACCAAGTATCATACTTCTTTTGTAAATTATACCACGCATGTGGGGCGTTGTTTACATATTTGTAAGTGTCAAATATATCACCCTCGCCTTTTGCACGGGGGTCGTTGGTGTTTATAAGCTTTATTTGAAGCTCTTTCCAAAGGCTTTCTTTAAGCTCATCAAATCCAGGGTTTAGTGCTAAGTTTACTAAACATTCTGGGTCTTTTTTTATGTCAAATAATTCTTCTAAAGGCCTTAAACCGAATGATAAATTGTAATAAATGTTATCGTTTACTGCGTGTCTAAGTAAAATTTCGGTTTTAGTAGGCGAATTATCGCAATTTGGATAATAAGTTTCAGGGTTACCAGCTGGGCAAAGTGTAGGTTCATAGTTATGCACGTATAAATATTGAGGAGTTCTAATGCACCTTACAGGGTAGCCTATATCGTTAATTCTGCCCATGTCGTGGCGTTCACGTCCCATAAAAGCACGGTTTCGGTAGTCTGTAACATAACCACTTTTAGTGGAGAATAAAATATCTGTTAAACTTTGTCCGTCGAAATCATCAACTTTTTCACCACCAGCTAGTTCGATAAAAGTTGGTGCAAAATCGATAAAACTTACCAAATCGTCAACCTGTCTGCCTTTGTTTATATGCCCTTGCCATGTTATAACTAACGGAAGTCTAATGTCTTCTTCATACATTTGCCCTTTAACTCTAGGGAAAGGACAGCCGTTGTCAGAAGTCACAACGATTAATGTGTTTTCGTACTCACCAATTTCTTTTAAGTAGTCAACCATGTAGCCAAATTGTTTGTCGAACCAGTCAATTTCAAATGCGTAATCGCAAAAATCTGATTTAACAGTTTCGCAGTCTGGCAAATAAGTTGGAACATCAACTTTGTTAATGTCTTTTCCGTGGCTTATTCCCTCGCCCATGGTGTATGCCCTGTGAGGCTCTCGGCAACCGTACCAAAAACAAAATGGCTTGTCGCTTTCTTTTTTAGATAAAAAGTCTTTAAAATTGCCAACATAATCTGTGTTGAAAATGGAGCTACCTGTTGGTGGAGTTAAAACTTTATCGTTGTACTCATTGCCAGCTGGGTTGTGAGTATAGCCGTTAATTTCATAGTCGCCAGGCCCCCAACCTTTGCCAGTGAAACCTACATGATAGCCTAAATCTTCCAAAATTTGTGGATACAATTTTTGATTAGCTGGGAACTCACAAAAATGGGTACAGCCAGATTTAAGGTTCCATGTGTGTTTGCCTGTCAATATTGATGCTCGTGATGGTGCGCATTTTGGGTTAGTAGTAAAAGCATTGTTAAAAATAATTCCGTCTACTGCTATAGAGTCTATGTTAGGGGTTTCCACCATTTTATGCCCGTAAATTCCAAAGTGAGAGGCATCATCTGCTATAGCAAATAAAATATTTGGTCTGTTCATATGTGTGTTCCTTTCGCTTTTATATTGATTTAACTGTGCAAGGTTCTATTTTAATTCCGTCAGCCTTAGCGTTTACAACAATTTCACCAGTTTTGTTTTTAAGACTTCTTACAATTGCTACGCATTTTCCGTTGTAAAGTTCACAGTATTTTTCGCTGAACACTCTAAGCGAAGTTGCATCGCCAGCATCACTAGCTATATATTCGCCTACACCATTTACTTCAAAGTCAAGTTTAAAGTTAGCTTTAGGGGAAATGTTTCCGTCTTTGTCGAAAGCTGTGCATACTATATATACAAGTTCGTTTCCGTCAGCAGTAATTTCAGATTTTTCTGGAGTTAAAACAACCTCAACAGCTTTTCCAGCAGTTTTAATTGTGTGTGAAATTTCTGGTTTTCTTACTGCAACAGCTGTGACCTGTCCTTGTTCAAATTTAACATTTTTCCAAACATGTCGATGTCTTAAAATCTCGTCTTTATAGTCTTTAACGCTTATACCGTAAGATTTTCCGTTTACGAAAAGTTCTACTTCGTCAAAATTAGAATAGCAATACATGTCTAAAATATCTCCGTCAGACCAGTTCCAATGTGGGAAAAGGTGAACGACATCTTTATTAGTCCATTTTGAAATGTATGAGTAACATCTATCTTTTTCAAGACCAGCTAAGTCATAAATGCCAAAATATGAACTTCTTGAAGGCCACTCTAAACGGTAAGGAGTTGGTTCGCCTATATAATCAAAGCCTGTCCAAACAAATTCGCCACAAATAAAGTCGTTTCTGTCTTGAGCAGCAAATTCTTTTTCGGCATCGTTTCCGTTTTTAGGAAAATCAAAGTCGATGGAATTCACTTGCAAGTTATCTCTTTTTTTGTCTGCTAGTTGAAGTTTGCCGTCTGGCAAATAGTATTCACCTCGTGAACTACTAGCTGAGGCAGTTTCGCTACCGTATATAGCTTTTTGTGGGTATTCGATATGTATTTTTTTGTACATTTGAGGACGATAATTTATGCCAATAACATCAACATATTCATAAAGTCCATTTTTTAGAGCCTCCCAAGGTTGTGGGAAACCAGCTGTAATATGTCTTGTGCTGTCGGTGTTTCTACAAGCTGAACTTAAAAGCCTTGTTACTTCCCAGCCGTTTCTTTCACGTTCTTCTAAAATTTCATTACCGATTGACCACATGATAATGCAAGGGTGGTTTCTATCACGCTCTATCATAGTAATTAAGTCGTTAACGCCGTCAGTTTCAAAATATGTTCCATAACCGTTGGTTGTTTTTTGCATAGTCCATTCGTCAAAAGCTTCTTCAAGCACCATTACACCAAGCTCGTCACAAATCTCTAAAAGCTCTGGTGAGGCTGGGTTGTGTGCTGTTCTAATTGCGTTTACACCTATGTTTATAAGTTTCTCTACCTGTCTTTTGGTTGTAGATTTATTAACAGCTACGCCTAAAGCACCTAAGTCGTGGTGCATGCAAACACCTTGCATTTTAATTTTTTTGTTATTAAGGAACATACCACGAACAGGGTCGAACTCAATTGTTCTAAAACCAAATTTTGTACTATAGCTGTCAATTACTTTTGAGTCTTTAACAATTTTAGCTTCAAATGTATATAAATAACTGTCGTAAACATTCCAATTTACATAGCCGTTTAGCTTGAATAATTGAACATTGTTTTCTTCGTTTGATATAACTTTTGCAGTTTTTACAGCGTTTCCATTTTTGTCGAAAATGCTGTAATGAAGTTCGTATTCTTGCCCAAAATTGCAAACGTCTAAGTTGCATTCAACACTACCAGTTTTGCCGTTTGCTTTTGGAATTATAAATCCAGCATTATAAGGGAAATAAATTTCATCTTTTTGCACAAGTCTTACATTTCTGAAAATGCCAGCACCTGTATACCACCTTGATTGCTCTGGTTTTGGTCTTACTGCAACGGCTAAAAGGTTTTCACCCTCATGTACAAAGTCAGTAATGTCAATGCTAAAAGAAGAATATCCGTAATTTCTTCCACCAACACTTACACCGTTTACATAAACTTCGCACCTGTTCATAACGCCGTCAAACTCAAGAAAAATATGTTTTGCATTTTTTGAAATAGTGATTGTTTTTCTGTACCATGCATGCTCGCAAATAGGTAAGCCACCAGTTCTGCCAACGTGTGCAATTGGTTTCATAATTAAATCAGCTACAACTTCTTTGAAATGCTTGTCGTTTTCAGGCGAAAAAGGCCCTTCTATCGCATAGTCGTGTGGAACTCTAACTTCACGCCAATTTGTGTCATCAAAGTTAGTTTCGTATGCGTTTGAAATGTCAGATTTTAAGAATTTCCAATTTTTATCCAATGTTATGTAATTTTTTTTCATAAAAACTCCCTTATATATCTAGTTTTTTGTTTACAAAATTATTTCCTAATAATTTAATTTCGCCGAATTCTTCTACATCGTAAACTAAATCATCCTCGCTTAAAATATTGGTTTCAGCTGTGTAAAATTCGTTGTTTTCGAAAATTAATGTTTTAAAGCTTTTACCGTAAACTAAAGGATTAGCACATAACTCAATTTTATTATTTTGCACTAAAATTGTATCGTGGAAATATTTGTTGTCTTCAAAAACTTCCATTTCAGGGTCAATGTCAAAAATTGCTTTGCCCCAAGTGAGCATGTTGCTTCTTTTAATAATGTTATTTTTTATAACAACATTATTTGTCGCACCAGATTCGTACCAGCCTGTCATGTCGGCGCTGATTTTAAAAGCTGCACCCTCGCAGTCAATTTTGTTGTTTTCTATTAAAATGTTTTTGGCAGAAGTAAGCAGTAAAGCCCTAGCACGGTTTCTGCCACAATCGTTATTTCTGAAAATAACCTGTGGGTAGGCATCAGTGTTTTCTACGCAGTAAGTTTTTGTTTTGTCAAATTCAAAATCTTCTTCAAGCTTCATTTCATAATATTTGTTATTAAGCATATTTGTGCTTTTTAAAACAGCTTTGCCCTCTAACAGCATAGTGTCAGCGTTTAAAAATGAAATTGTAGCGTTATTTTTAATTCCGTAAGCTCCAACTTGTTGTCTGTGAGGAATTTCTGCAATGACATTTTTGCTGTCTATAACTTCTGTAACTTTCAAATAATTTCCATGAACATTTATTATATCGTCAAGCATGCTTTCAAACTTGCTGTTTTCGACCAAAATAGTACCAGTGCAACCAACAAAATGAGTTGCATCAGCATTAACAGACATAACTCTGCTAGAGTTTTTGTCGGTAGCAATTTCCATGTTTTTAATTGTAATATCTTTGCTGAACTGAGCAACAACTCCCATTGTGCCAGCATGTCTGATTGTAATATTTTCAAGCACAACGTTTTCACACTCGTTAATAGCAATTGCAGGTACGTAACGTCTTTCGTGTTTAATTGTTATAGTTTGACCAACTTTTAAACACTTGTGAAGTTTATAGTTGATTTTAAGCACACCGTCAGAAAGTTCAGTTGCGATTAAATTGTTCCAAATAGAACAGTCAATGCTGTCGCTAAGTGGACGTTTTGTTTCGGGGTCGAAAGCTAAAATGCCGTGAACAAAGTCGCTTTCGTAATCCTCTCCAACGAAAATCAAAATGCCGTCTTTAACAGTATAGGGAAAAATTTCTTTATCAATTTCCATTGTGAAATCATTTTCGCCTATTTCAAGCAGTTTAGCTTGGCTAAACATTGGCCTTTGGTAATCGATAGTGAAGTTTTTAATAGTGATATTTTTGCTGTTTGAGATGTAAAAAGGTAGAAGTCTGCCTAAAAAATTCAAACTAGAGCCGTTTCCGTCAATTGTAATATCGCTTTTGTCAATTATTGGGAAAAGAATATTTTTAAGCCCAAAGTCGTTGTTTGTCATGTAAATAAATTTTTCATAGGCATACTTAGGGCTAATGGTGTAGTTGTCTTTTTCAAGTGCAATTTCACAATTGTTTTCAGCATTTAAAACAGCTTTGTTTATCATGTATGTGTTGTCGCAAAGCGCTGAACCACTTTGCGATTTTTTTAAAATAGTTTTCATATGTATTGTCAACCTTATTTGATTTATAGTATTTATTAGTCTGCTATGATTTTTATACAAACTGGGTTTTTAGTTTTAAAATCAGGAGCCATTACAGTTAAATAATCGTCGCATAAAACATGACTACAGCCGTTTGGTGCGCCTAAAACTTCAAGAGATTGAATTAAAGAGCCGTACATTTTTTGGGTTCTGCCTAGCATTTTAATGCGAACAACACCGTCCTCAGGCCAATTCATAGCAAAAACATAAAGCACGTTATCTTTGTAAGTAAATCTAAAATCTTCACTTGTATAGCCAGAACGAAGTGAGTCTGTGTGGTGACCCTCAAGTGTTTTTGTAGGACCCTCTCCAAACTTTTTCCAAAAGCTTGTGCCGTGAATAGCTTCACCGTTAATGTCAAACCATGCACCAATTTCCTCTAACACTTTACGGTCATTGTCAGATATTGTGCCGTCAGCTTTAGGGCCTATATTTAGTAGTAATGAGCCGTTTTTGCTAACAACATCAACTAAATCTTGTAAAACTTCGTGTGTTTTTTTGTAGTCGTTACCCTCTGTATAGCACCATGAGTTTTTAGCAATAGAAGTATCATTTTGCCAGAAAATAGGGGAGATTTCAGAAAGCTGTCCACGCTCAATGTCACGAACACCAACGCCTAGCATAAATGCATCATCTTTGTAATTGATTGTAACTTCTTCGCCCCACTCTAAAGCACGGTTATAATAGTATGCAGCGAATTTCTTTAAATAAGGTTTTAAGTTTGCAATTAAAATCCACCAGTCAAAATACATGATTTTTGGGCGATATTTATCGACTATTTCGCAAGTTCTAGCAAGCCAATCTTCCATAAATAACGGGTCGACAGTTAAGCCCTCAACTTGGTGGTTGTACTTAAATTCAGCAGGCATAGACGGCCAGTATAAATCGCCGTAAGGAATTTCCTTGTCGTATCCAGGCATGTCGCTTTCAAATTCACGTCCACCTGACATAAACCAGTAATGCTCAATTCTATGAGAAGAAGCTGTGAAAACCAAACCTTTTTCTTCGAAAGATTTTTTCATCATACCAATTAAGTCTTTTTTAGGACCCATTTTTGTAGCACACCAATCAGAAAGTTCTGTGTCGTACATAGCAAAACCGTCGTGATGTTCTGCAACAGGCATAACAAATTTAGCACCAGATTTAATAATTAAGTCAGTCCAATTATCTGGGTCGAAATTTTCAGCCTTGAACATATGCACAAAATCTTTATAGCCAAAATCTTTGTGTGCACCATATGTTTCAATATGGTGTCGGTACATGTTTTTTTCTTTGCGAAGTGCGTCTGGTAAATACATAAAGCGTGAATACCACTCGCTACCAAAAGACGGAACAGTGTAAACACCCCAATGAATGAAAATACCAAACTTTGCATTTTGGTACCAATCAGGCACTTTGTGGTTTTTTAGTGAGTTCCAATTGTCTTTGTAATGGCCATTTTCAATTACATCATCAATTTTTTTAAGGTAGTTTTTAAGGTTTTCTTTGCTAAATTCTGCTTCTTTTTTCATGAAAATTCTCCTAGTTAATTTATAAATTAAGGCGACTAGTTACAGTCGCCTCAGCTTGTCGAAAAAGGTTTTGTATTTGTGTAAAAAACCGAAAATATATTTTAAAAATGGTAGGGGCGAGCTGTGCTCGTCCGAAATCAAGATGTTAATTTAGTGCTTTTATAAAATTAATAAAAATATTTCTCTATTTTACACAAAACAAGACAAAACCTTTTGTTTTATCCACGGACGAGCAAAGCTCGCCCCTACAATGTTTGTGCAACTTTTTTACAATATAGGTTTTTTGACAGTCTAAGGCGACTATTTACAGTCGCCTTTTTTGCAATTATGTGCTTATGCCCAACGCATGTCAGTCATTTTTGGTTCGAAAACCATAGTGTCTTTTAGCATTGCAACAGCTTTTGTCAAGCCCTCGTTTTGGCTCATTAGGCTGTCTTCGTGTTCGATACTCATTACATAATCGTAGTCTATCATTCTTAAAGCACTTACGATGTCTTTCCAATATAAAGCGTCATTGCCATAGCCAACACTTCTGAAAACCCATGAACGATTAATTTCGTCGCCATAGTGTTGAGTATCTAAAACGCCGTTTAAACTTGTGTTGATAGCGTCAATACGTGTATCCTTAGCGTGTACATGGAAAATTGCGCCTTTAAGCTCACGTATAACTTTTACAGGGTCCATACCTTGCCAAATTAAGTGGCTTGGGTCAAAGTTAACTCCAATTTCTTCGCCTACTGCTTCTCTTAATTTTAGTAAAGAATGAGTATTATAACAGCAGAAACCAGGGTGAAGTTCAAGTCCTATTTTATTAACACCATGTGCTTTGGCAAACTCGACAAACTCTTTCCAATAAGGAATTAAAACTTCATTCCATTGATAGTCTAAAATAGCTAAAAAGTCCTCTGGCCATGGACAAGTAACCCAGTTTGGGTAGCTTGAATTTTCGCTGTCGCCAGGGCAACCAGAGAAAGTATTGATTTGTGTAATGCCCATTTTTTCAGCCATTAAAACACATTCTCTTAAATCTTTGTCAAACTGTGCTGCTGTTTCTTTGTTAGGGTGAACAGGGTTAGCGTGACAGCTAAGTGCGCTAACTTCTAAACCAGAAGCTTTAATAGTTTGCATAAATTCTTCAAATTTTTCTTCATCATTTAAAAGAATTTCAGGGTTACAGTGGTCTTTGCCTGGGTAACCACCACAACCTAGTTCAATCATTTGAATTCCAAGACCTTTAAAGTAAGTCAAAGCTTCTTCTAAAGGAAGATTTCCTACTACATTAGTAAATACGCCTAATTTCATTTTAATACACTCCTTGTAATAGCCCTAAGGCTTTTTTTCTATTATATACCTTTCTTTTTAAAAAATCAATTCCTATTTTATTCATATAATTATTACATTGTTCACAGTTAATTATACTATAAAGACACATATAATGTTATATTGGTTAGCATGTTTTATGCAATTTATATAAATTATTTAAAAAAAGTCTTTACAAACGCACTTATCTGTGTTATTGTATATATAAATCGAAGAACACTAAATCTTTTTGTAATATTTGCCAATAGGTTTGTTTGCGAAGATTTCAAAAATAGTATTATAAAAGTTCATAGGTTCTTTTATCTATTTTAGGAGAGTGATGTTGAATTGAGCAAGAAAAAAGCATTAGCCCTTGAAGCAGGGGTTAAACCAAAAAAGAATATTTTTCTTAGAATGTTAAATCAATGGGATTTACAAATTCTTGTATTGCCGGGTATTCTTTTCCTTATTGTATTTAGTTACATACCAATGTACGGCATAATCATGGGTTTCCAAAATTACCAAATCGGTGATTTCCCAGGCATAAGCGAGTGGGTAGGGCTTAAACACTTTATCACCTTGTTCCAGCACCCTGACTTTGCGCAAGTAATGATTAATACCTTTGGTATTAGTGGTTTAAAACTTCTCATTTGTTTCCCAATGCCAATTATTTTCGCTATTTTAATTAACGAATTAAAAAATGTGCATTTCAAGAAAGCTATCCAAACAATCAGCTACTTACCTCACTTTATTTCATGGGTTGTAGCATCTATGATTATGATGGATTTACTTTCAACAGATGGCGGTGCAGTTAATGACTTACTTAAAAACTTAGGACTTATTGAAAAAGACATAGGCTTCTTCTCAAGTGGTAAGTATTTCTGGGGAATGGCTGTAGTTTCTGACCTTTGGAAAGAAATCGGTTGGAACTCAATTATCTACATAGCAGCTATTGCTGGTGTTGAAGTAGATATGTACGAAGCTGCCGACATTGACGGCGCAACAAGAATTCAAAAAATTTGGTATATCACAGTTCAATCTATAAAACCAACAATTGTTCTATTATTTATTTTCACAGTTGGTGGTATGCTTAACGCAAACTTTGACCAAATTATGATGTTAACTTCACAGATGACAAACTCATTCTTAAAAAGTTCAGCAAATGTTATTGATACATTTGTTTACATCTTAGGTCTTCAAGAGGGTCGTTTCTCCTTTGCGACTGCAGCAGGTTTGTTTAAATCTGTTTGTAACTTCACATTATTGATGAGTGCTAACTGGCTGGCTGGTAAAGCTGGCGAACAAGCATTGTTCTAATTGGAAAGGAGAATAAAAATGTCAAAAAAGAACCCTAATAAAATTAAAGCAAAGAAAACTATGGGCGATTACGTTATTTCTATTGTAACTGTAGTTTTCATGACAGTGCTTGTAGCAGCTGTTTTGTATCCTTTCCTAAATGCGTTGGCAATTTCGCTTAATGACGCAGATGACACAGTAAAAGGTGGCATTACAATTTTCCCAAGAGTATTTACCGTTCGTAACTATGAACTTATTTTCCAAAACGATAGCGTTTATAAAGCGTACATAATTTCTATAGCTAGAACAGTTATCGGTACTGTTACAGGTTTAATATTTACTGGTATGTTGGCTTTTGGTTTATCACGTACAAAACTAGAGGGTAGAAAATTCTACACAATGTTCTGCTTAATTCCAATGTACTTTAGTGGTGGTTTGATGCCTACATATTTCCTTATCGTACAACTTGGTTTAAGAAATAATTTCTTAGTTTACATTATTCCTGTTTTGGTTAACTTATGGAACATGATTTTAATGCGTAGCTATTTCGCTTCAATTCCAGAAGCTTTGGAAGAATCTGCAAGAATTGACGGCGCAAACTATCTAACAATTTTCCTTAAAATCTTTATTCCAATTTCACAACCAATTATCGCTACAATTGCACTTTACATAGGTGTCTATCAATGGAATGACTGGTTTACAGCTTCAATTTATATTACAAATGCAGATTTAAAACCAATGCAATCTATTTTGATTTCAATTGTTAACGAAGCATCATTTGCTGAAATGATTGCCTCTGTTGCTGGTACTGGTGTTGACACTGGTAATATGTCACAAGGTCAATCAACTAACATTAGGTCAATTACAATGGCTACAATGATAGTTACAATTCTACCAATCGTTATGGTTTATCCATTCCTACAAAAATACTTCATCAAAGGTATTATGATTGGTTCAGTTAAAGGTTAATAAATTTGGTGGGAATAAAAATTATTTCCACCACATAAACTAATTTAATTAGATATAATGTAGAATTCCCTACATGATATAAACAGAAAAGTAAATTTAATTTAGGAGGATTTATATTTTGAAAAGAAAAATTTTAGCTATGTTATTAGCTACAGCAATGTTAACATCTGTTTTTACAGCTTGTTCTAACAGTTCTTCAGATGATGATTCATCATCATCTTCTTCTTCAAGTAGTTCTTCATCAGACTCTTCTGACGATGAAACTACAGACGATTCAGGCGTTTCAACAGGCGCTGCTGACACAACTGAATTATACGAATTTGATGTATACGCATCTTACGACTGGTGGACAACACTTAGTTGGGGTGAAGATACAGCATCAGCTTATATCAACGAAAAATTTAACGTTGAAATGACATGGTCAGCACCTGATTCAGATGCTGATGCTCAATTAAATCTATTGGTTGCAAGTGACTCTTTACCAGATGCTATGATTATGGATAGAGATTCAAACTGGATTAACATTGCTAACTTAGATATGTTATATTCTTTAGACCAATTTATGTATGAAGGCAACTATTTTGACGAATATATTCTAGAAAGCACAAAATCTCTTCTAGCTATAGACGGTTTAACATACGGCGTACCAAACTGGGCAAGATCTACTGCTACTGGTGGTAACATGGCTTGGATGGTTAACGAATATATCGCTTTAGAACTTGGTTGGGATACATCAACTGACTTCCAATCATTCGAAGACATCGAAGCATTTATGGCTGACGTAGTTGCAAGTGATATCACTTCAATCGCTGGCGAAAGCGTTTTCCCATTCTTAACAGAATACACAACTGATGGTTATTACTTATACACAGGCGTTTACCGTTCATTCGGTGGTGCTAACATGGTTGAATCTTACTTCACACTTGTTGACAATCAACTAGTATTCGCACTAGAAGACGACCTATTTATCGAAACTTTACAAACACTTAACGATTGGTACCAATTAGGTTACTTCAGTGAAACAGTATTTACTGACTCTGACGAACAAATCGTTGAAAAAGTATCAACAGGCCGTGGCGCTATCATGTACTATGACTTCTCACAAGACGCTGTTGACCACTTCGAACAAATCTTAACAGAAGATACAGGTTACGGCTATGACGTGCTTGTAGACCCTATCTATCCTGCAGCTGAAGGCGTTGACCAAGTTTATGGTGAAGAAACTACAACTTTAGGTTGGAACATAAACGTTATTTCTACAAATGCTGAAGACCCACAAAGAATTTTCGACATCTTTACATGGATGCTAACAGACGAAGGTTCTGCTAACATGATGTACGGTGCTGAAGGCATCTACTGGGATGGATGGGACGAAGATGGTAACCCTAATCTTCTTGTTGACTTCTCATCTCTATCTTCTGACGAATTAACTGCTTCTGGTTCATGGTTATGGGCTTGCCCAGCTCACTCAGACACAGTTGATAACATGAAATTTGCTGTTAACGCTGATCTTCCTGAAGACGAGCAAGACTTCACAGTTACTCTACAAGCTAACGTATTCTCTGAAGGCGCTGGTGGTAGCTATGCTGATGGTCAAAAATTCGTTACTGACGAAAATGTTAACATCAACACATCAATTGACGCAACTACTGACTTAGGTATCGACAGACAAATGGTTTATGATAAATGCGAAGAGTTAATCCCACAAATTATCATTGCTGAAGACCAAGCAACTTTCGATTCACTAGTTCAACAATTAATCGATTATGCTTACACATATAGCCTAGAAGAAATTCTAGAAATCTATAACGAAACACGTGACGGCAACATCGAACTTCAAGGTTTCTCATACTATTTCGATTAATTTAATAAATCTGACTATTTATTAAAAAAATAATACGAAGCCCTCTCAAGTAGGAATTGACTTGAGAGGGCTTATTTTTTTATTTTTCGTTTCGTTATTGTAGTGGATGGGTTCGACCAAGCGTGTCCCTTAGCGTAAGAACCGTAGGGGCGAGCTTTGCTCGTCCGAGATAGGGTGGGACTAACGAATAACGGAACGACGATGGCGTCGTTCCCTACATTGGTAAAATGCAAATTTTAATATATCAATTGTCATTGTAGGGGCAGCTTTGCTCGTCCGAGAGTAAAGCGTTAATTTGCTTGTTTTCATAGGTACGATAAAACATTGCCTTTATTTGTATAAAAAAATACAACTTTTATCATTCTATCCACGGACGACCACAGGTCGCCCCTACTCTAAGGGGCACGTTTGCATACGATGCTCATTCCCTACGGATTATCATTAATTTATAACATTACAACAAAAAAGGACTACCGTTACAGTAATCCTTTAAAATTAAAATTAATTTTTGCGATTTTCTAATAATCCGTTAATTTTTGCGTGTGTGTCAATTAATGTGCTAATTGAAGAATCGTGATTTAGTGAAGCAATATAATATGCTACATATTTTGATACATCAACTTCAAAGAACCAAGGTTTGTCTTTAAGTTCTGGTCTTAAATAAGTTAGGTTAGAGCCAAACACGCCGTCAAGTTTGCCTTCTTCATACGCTTTGTCGAAAGCTTCAAGTCCGTTTGTGAAAATTGTATAAGTAGCATAGCAGAAGAATTTAGAAGCTCCACCTTCTTTTGCTTTGTAAGCAATGTCAAGCATAGAATCGCCAGAAGCAATAATGTCGTCAGCTACAAACACGCTCTTATTTTCAAAAGTTTCACCTAAATATTCGTGAGCAACAATTGGGTTTCTACCGTTTACAATTTTAGAGTAATCACGGCGTTTGTAGAACATACCCATTTCTACACCTAAAACAGAAGCGTAGAACATATTTCTGTTTAAAGCACCTTCATCAGGGCTAACAATCATAAAGTCATCACGACCAAAAGAAATATCAGGAAGTTCTGTAAACATTTTTTTTAGAACTTGGTAACTAGGCATAAAGTTGTCAAATCCCATAATAGGCACAGCGTTTTGTACACGAGGGTCATGTGCGTCAAAAGTTAGAATGTTTTCAACACCCATGTCTTTAAGTTCTTGAAGAGCGAAAGCACAGTCTAAAGATTCTCTGTAATTTCTTCTGTGTTGTCTTCCACCGTAAAGAAGTGGCATAACAACATTTACTCTGTGAGCTTTACCACTAGCTGCTTGAATAAGCCTTTTTAAATCTTGATAATGGTCATCAGGTGACATGTGGTTTTTAAAACCAAAGTAATCGTAAGTAACGCTATAGTTGCCAACATCTACGATAAAATAAAGGTCGTATCCTCTAATAGTAGAGTTAATCATACCCTTACTGTCGCCAGACTGAAAACGAGGACAGCTGTTTTCGATTGTAAATGTTTTACATTCAATTCCAGAGCGTTTAGCCCAGCGAATAAGATGTTTTTCTACCAAACCAGCAAGACCTTTAGCTCCGTTAAGTGCAATAATACCAACAGGCGCTACGCTGTCTTTAGGGTCAAATAAAAGTTTCTTTGAATCCATACAATAGTTAACTCACTTTCATTAAATAATAATTGTTTACGAATTTTGTCATCTTTATTTTAGCATATTCTAACTAAATTTTCTACTATAATTCGACAGGTTTTTAATTTTTGTAAAAGTTAATAATAATTCCAAAAAACAGTAGTGCTGAAATGTTTATATTTAATATAAAACTAACACAAACTTTATTTTTAAAAAAATATCTCTTTACAAGTAACAAAAATAAGGGTATAATATATTATAGTATAAATGCACAGCAGGAGAAGTAGTTTCCGTATAATAGCAGAGATAGAAAGCCACCGGCTGAAAGCTTTCTTTATTAAAAAGTTACCAAATGCACCTGTTAGCAGATATGGGGAAAAGCCTTGGCTTAGTATCTGTATACGTCTTACTGCGTTAAAGTTTTTAAGTTATAAATCGAAGTGGAACCGCGATTTTTCGCCTTCGTATGGTAATGCCATACGGGGGCTTTTTTTATAGGAGGAATAATATGTTTGACAATTTAAAAAAAGAGTTAGACTATGTTATGGAGCGTGACCCAGCAGCAAGGTCAAGGTTTGAAGTTTACTTTTTGTACTCAGGTTTTAAGGCTGTTCGTGCTTACCGAAAGTCGAATTGGTTTTATAAAAAAGACATGAAATTCATAGCAAGGCTTATATCACAAACTTCAAGAAAAAGCACAGGAATTGAAATTCACCCAGGCGCTACAATTGGTAAAAATTTATTTATCGACCACGGAATGGGTGTTGTAATTGGCGAAACTACTATAATAGGCGACAACTGCATATTATATCAAGGTGTTACATTAGGTGGTACTGGTAAAGACCACGGCAAACGTCACCCAACACTTGGCGATAATGTTTTAGTTGGCGCTGGTGCTAAAATTTTAGGACCTTTCAAAGTTGGAAACAACGTAAGGGTTGCAGCTGGCGCAGTTGTTTTAGACGAAATACCAGATAATGCAACAGCCGTTGGCGTTCCTGCTAGAATTGTTAAAATTGGTAGCAAGAAATTAACAAGCGACCTTGACCAAATTCACGTAGCCGACCCAGTAGCACAAGAACTTTGCAAAATGAAAATAGAGATTGAAAATTTGAAAAGACAAATCAAAGGAGAATAAATATGCAACTTTACAACTCATTAACACAAAAAAAAGACGAATTCATACCAAGAGTTAGGGGCGAGGTTAGCATGTACACTTGTGGACCTACTGTGTACCATTTCGCTCACATCGGTAACCTTAGAACTTATATAATGGAAGATGTTTTAGAGAAGTTTTTAACTTACGAAGGCAACAAAGTTAAAAGAGTTATGAACATTACAGACGTTGGACACCTTTCAAGCGATGCCGACACTGGCGAAGATAAAATGCTAAAAGGCGCTAAAAGAGAAAAGAAAACTGTAATGGAAATCGCAAAATATTACACAGACGCTTTTTTTGACGATTGCGACAAGCTTAATATTAAAAAACCTGAAATAACAGTGCCTGCGACCTCTTGTGTTGATGAGTACATTCACTTAATTCAAACTTTAATCGAAAAAGATTACGCTTATATTGTTGACGGAAATATTTATTTTGATACAGCAAAGCTTGAAAGCTACTATGCTTTTGGTAATTTTTCAGAAGAGGATTTAGCGACTGCTGTTCGTGACGATGTTGAAGAAGACGGAAATAAGAGAAATAAATCTGACTTTGTTTTGTGGTTTACTAAGTCGAAATTTGACGACCAAGAACTAAAATGGGACAGTCCTTGGGGCGTTGGTTACCCTGGTTGGCACATTGAATGCTCTGCAATTAGCATGAAACATTTAGGCGAATATTTAGACATTCACTGTGGTGGTGTTGACAATGCTTTTCCACATCACACAAATGAAATTGCCCAAAGTGAGGCTTATTTAGGTCATAAATGGTGTTCAAATTGGTTCCATGTTTTGCATTTAAATGATGCTAGAGGCAAAATGAGCAAGTCAAAAGGTGACTTTTTGACAGTTTCTTTGCTAGAAGAGAAAAATTATAACCCTGTTGTTTACAGATTTTTCTGTGTTCAGTCACATTACCGTCGTCCACTTGCATTTAGTTTTGAAAGCCTTGACAACGCAGCGCAAGCTTTTGACAAATTAATAGCAAGAATAGCTCAAATTCCTTTAGAGGGCGAAGTGTCAAACGAAGTTGTCATGACTTGGAAAAATAAATTCACCGAGGCTGTAGGCAACGACCTAGCAACTTCGCTAGGTATCACTTTGCTTTATGACGTGTTTAAAAGCGACCTAAACGGCAACACAAAACGTGCTGTTATAGCAAGTTATGACGAGGTTTTAAGCCTTGATTTGCTAGAAACAGCTAAAAAAAGTTTAGAAACAAATAACGACATTGATGAAGATTTAACAAAAACAATCGAAGATTTAATAGCAAAAAGAACAGATGCAAGGGCAAACAAAGACTGGGCTACAGCCGATGCAATTCGTGATGAACTTGCAAAAATGAAAGTCGCCTTAAAAGATACACCACAAGGAATTACTTGGACAATCGGATAATAACGTAAATGAGCATTAATTAGCAATGCTTTTTTGAATATAGGTTCTTTGACAAGCTAAAGGTATTGTACAAAATAACCAAAGAAGTATATGCTTACCTCGTAGGGACACCCCTTGTGGGCAATGCCACGAACTTAAGGATTTCAGTAGGGAACGCATCGCATGCGTTCCAAAGTGGTGAGATTATCTTCATTTTTCAATTTTTATTTAAAAGAGGAATAATACCAATAAATAACATATAATTTTTCTTAAGTTACCGACTATGAGGGTTGTCCCTACGTCGTTTTGTGCAACATTTTTTTGAATATAAGTAAAAGGTCGGTACAAAACGTACCGACCTTTTTTTGTGCGATTAAATAAATTGTGAATCGTAAATCCTTTTATAATGACCGTTGAAACTCATAAGTTCATCATGTGTACCCATTTCAGCGATTTCACCACCTATTAAAACGACAATTTTGTCTGCGTCTTTAATAGTTGAAAGTCTGTGTGCGATAATAAAGCTTGTTTTGCCAGCACGTAAGTTTTTCATTGCCTCGTGTATACGTTTTTCAGTGGCAGTGTCAACGTTGGAAGTCGCCTCGTCCAAAATTACCATTTTAGACTGCTGAACCATTGCCCTTGTGATAGCGATAAGCTGTTTTTGACCTTTTGAAAGGTTAACTGCGTTTTCGCTTAAAACAGTTTCGTATCCGTTTGGCATTGACATAATAATATCATGAACTTTAGCCGATTTAGCTGCACTTACAACATCATGCATTGTAATGTTAGGGTTGCCGTAAGCTATGTTCTCGTAAACTGTATCGTTGAAAATCCAGCTGTTTTGTAGAACCATTGAGAAATTACGTCTAACCTGTTTACGTGGGAATTTGTCAAGTGGTATGCCGTCAATTAAAATTTCACCTGTATCAAGGTCGTAGAACCTCATAAGCAAGCTGATTAATGTTGTTTTGCCAGAACCAGTTTCGCCAACAACAGCAATTGTTTGACCTTGGTTAACGTGTAAATTGATGTCTTTTAGAATTTGAATTTCTTTTACATAGCCAAAATTAACGTGTTTAAAGTCGATTTCGCCAACAATTTCGTGGTCGATTTCTTCTTTAGCGTCAATTTCATCAGCATCATCAAGGATAGAGAAAATTCTTTCAGCAGCTGACAAAGCAGATTGTAAGTCACCGATAATGTTAGAATATTCTGTGATAGCGCTTAAAAATTTACGTGAATAAATGATAAAGTTAGAAATACTACCTATACTAATTTTGCCTGCAATGTTCATTAAAACACCGAACAAACCGATAAATGAAATAGCCATATTTGTGATAAAGCTGTTAATTGGCATCATAAGGCTTGATCTATACTCAGCTTCAAATTGAGCATCGCAAGTGGTTTGATTAACTTTTGCAAAGTCGTCACAGTAAAATTTTTCAGCGTTATAAGCACGAACAGTTTTTGTGCCTGTAACTTTTTCGTCAATATAACGGCACATTGAGCCAATAGCTTTAGAACGAATTCTAAAAAGAGGACGAATAACTTGTGTAATGTATTTAACAAACCAAATCATTGCTGGCACAATTACTACATAAATCAAAAACAAAATTGGGCTAATTTTTATCATCATAATGATAGAGCCAACAATTGTTACAGTAGAAGTGATAACTTGAACGAAATCACTTGTAATAGAAGTAGAAACAACAGAAATATCATAGGTTAAACGGCTTACAACTTCACCAGATTGATATTTTTCAAGTGAACTTGAAGATAGTTTCATTAGTTTTTCAAAACATTCTTTCCTCATGGTATAGGCAACTCTTTGACCAACATCAGAGAATAAAAATGTTGAATAGTAAGACAAAATAGATGCTATAACGTACATAACAGCCATTTGAATACATAATTTTATAACAGTTGGCATGTCTGAGCCACCGCTTTGAGCGATAACGTCAATAGCATTACCAGAAATTGACGGTGCCATAATTAAAAGGTAGTTAGAGATTAGTATGAAAATTACAATTATTACGGTTTTTAACTTGTAATTTAAAATGTATTTTGCAAGTCTTTTCCAAGTGTCACCACTTATTTTTTCTCTAACGGGTTTGTTAGTTTTTTTCTTACTCAAATTTAGCACCTCCTGTTTGAATATTCCACATTTCTAGGTATTCAGGACAAGTAAGCATTAATTCTCTGTGAGAGCCTAGTCCAATTTGTTCGCCCTTTTCATTTATAAATAAAACTTTGCTACAACTCATAAGAGAAGTAATTCTTTGAGCGATAATGATTGTGGTACAGTCCAAATGATTAGCGATAGATTTTCTTATTTTAGCATCGGTTGAATAGTCAAGTGCAGAACTTGAGTCATCAAGTATCAAGATTTCAGGTGCAAGTGCAATTGCCCTAGCAATAAGAAGTCTTTGTCTTTGACCACCAGAAAGATTTCCACCGTTACCAACGATTTTAAAGTCTAATTTTTCTTCTTTTGTTTCAACAAAAGATTTAAGGTCAGCAATTTCCAAAGCTTTCCACATTTGCTCTTCGCTTACTACTCTACCAAGTGCAATGTTACCAGCAATAGTGTCTGAGAAAACAGTGTCGTTTTGCATAACTACACCAAATTTTTGGTGGATTTCTTTTTCAGAAACAGCAGAAGTGTTGACATTGTTTATGAAAATTTCACCACTTTTAGGCTTGTAGAACCTTTGCATTACATTGATGATTGATGTTTTACCAGAACCAGTAGAGCCGATAATTCCCAAAGTTTCACCTTTTTTAAGGTTAAAACTTATGTTGTTAAGTACTGGTTTGTTGTTTGTTGCATATTTGAAATAAACATTTTTAAATACAAGATAATCGTCTTCATGTTCGCCGTATTTATCAGTAACGGTTGGTTTTTCTTCAGGTAAATTTAAAATCTCTTGAATTCTAGCGCTAGACGCCATACCTCTTGATGTCATCAAAAACAATCTGTTAACAGCTAGCAGTGCGCCTGCAATAATTGAAAGATAGCTTAAAAAAGCTATAATTTGACCAGAAGTAGTAAGGCTATCTTGAACCAAACTAGCACCATATAAAACAACGCTAACCATTGCTAAATTAAGAATTAAGTTGAACATAGGGTTAAGCATTGACATAATTTTCGCTGTTGTCATTTCTTTTGTTCTTAAATTTTCGTTTACTTTTTCAAAACGTTTAGCCTCTTTTTCCTCTGTGTTAAAGCCTTTAATTTCCATCATGCCAGAAACTGCATCTCTTGTAACATTAACAAGCTCGTCATTTGCAACTTGAATTTTTCTGTTAAGTTTAACACCTTTGCTTGTTGTGTAAAAAGCAGATATTCCAACAAAAGGTAGCATGGCAAACATAACAATACTAAGTCTTATGTCCATAGCCATGGCGAAAATTAAACCTACTATAAACAAAATAATAGAACGGGTACCCATTCTTAAAAATGTACCAACTAATTGGTAAATATTTTGTATGTCGGTTGTAAGTCTTGAAATTGAACTTGAAATTGTAATTCTGTCTAATTGGCTTATATTTAAATCAAAAACCTTTGTATAAACATCATTTCTTAGCTCTTCGACTACATCTCTTGAAATTTTAGCGGTTGTTCGGTTGCAAGTAAGATTCCCCCAAATTGATATTGTTGTACAAATAATCATAAGTATGCCGAAAATAACAACCATTGGTATGTTTTGATTAGGTGCTATATCGTCAATCATCGTCGCAAGAAGTAGGGGCAACAAAAGTTCCATTACGGCAGCAGACGATTTAGAGAAAACACACAGCGCTATTCGCTTTTTCATGTGTTTTAAATACTTTAACGTATCTTTCATGATTTCTTCCTTTCTCGTTATCGTTGTATCAGTTTACATCGTTAATATTTTAATGCAATTATCTCATATTTGCACAAGTAATTCAATGTTTTAGCAAGTGAAATTATATTTTTTTACAAAACTCATAAATTTTAGCACCAATATATGGTTAGTTTTAAGCATTTTTTACTTTTAAGTACACTATATTACTTTCAATAAAAAGATTGTAAGTGTTATATTTTCATGGTTGGTTATAAAAAAACACAGAAAACAACCAACGGCCGTTTCCTGTGTTAAAATATTTTATAATTATTGTGTTGCGTAGTTAGGTGCTTCTTTAGTTATTTGAATGTCATGTGGATGGCTTTCTTTTAAACCAGCACCTGTAATTCTAACAAATTGAGATTTTGAGTGAAGTTCTGAGATTGTGCCACAACCTGTGTAACCCATACCAGAGCGTAAACCACCTAACATTTGGAAAACTGTGTCAGATAAAGGACCTTTAAATGGAACTCTACCTTCAACGCCTTCTGGAACATGTTTTTTGTCATTAGCTTGGAAATATCTGTCGCCGCTGCCTTTGCTCATAGCGCCAAGGCTTCCCATGCCACGGTATACTTTGAATTGTCTACCTTGATAAAGTTCGTAATCGCCAGGAGATTCTTTACAACCAGCAACAAGTGAACCTAACATAACAACGTTTGCACCAGCAGCTAAAGCTTTTACAATGTCACCACTGTATTTAATACCACCGTCTGCAATAACAGGAACACCGTATTTAGCAGCCTCACAAGCAGCGTCATAAACAGCTGTAATTTGAGGAACACCAATACCAGCAACAACCCTTGTTGTACAAATTGAGCCAGGGCCTATACCAACTTTAACAGCGTCAGCACCAGCGTCGATTAAAGCCTTTGCGCCCTCAGCAGTTGCTACGTTGCCACCTATAACTTGTAAGTCAGGGTATGCACATTTAACTTTTGAAATAGCGTTTAAAACACCGTTGTTGTGTCCGTGAGCAGAGTCAAGCGCAACAACGTCAACACCAGCCTTAACTAAAGCAGCTACTCTGTCAAGAACGTCAGCAGTAGCGCCAATAGCAGCACCACAAAGAAGTCTGCCACCTTCATCTCTAGCTGAGTTAGGGTATTGTATAGCTTTTTCTATATCTTTAATTGTAATAAGACCTTTTAAATAGCCGTGTTCATCTACTATAGGAAGTTTTTCAATTCTGTGTTTTCTTAAAATTTCTTGAGCATCTGACAAAGTAGTGCCTTCAGGGGCTGTAACAAGTTTGTCTTTAGTCATAACGTTTTGACACGGTTGGTTAAGGTCGTCAGCTGTCATAAATCTTAAGTCACGGTTTGTTATAATACCAACTAATTTACCATTTTCGCAAATTGGAACACCAGAAATTTTGTACTTGCCCATTAAGTCTTCAGCCTCTTGAAGCAAGCACTCAGGGCTTAAGAAAAATGGATTTGTGATAACACCATTTTCACTTCTTTTAACTTTATCAACTAAGTCTGCTTGAGTTTCAATGCTCATGTTTTTGTGGATAATACCAATGCCACCTTCTCTTGCAATTGCAATAGCCATTTCTGCTTCCGTAACAGTGTCCATAGCGGCAGTCATCATAGGGGTATTAAGCTTGATTTTTTTTGTTAAGTAAGTGGAAAAATCTACTTGGCTTGGAAGTACGTTTGATTCTGCTGGGATTAAAAGAACATCATCAAATGTAAGACCCTCTTTAATGAATTTGGATTGAAAATTGGTTTCTAGCATTAACATTCCTCTCTTTCGACAAATTATTTTTTAAATATTAGATAATATTATAACACTGAATATGTTATTTATCAATAAAAACTATAGAAGTAATGTTATGATTTTTCGCTAAGGTTTAGTTGTATTTATGTGAGATTTAGACAAAAAAACTGATTATTTTGAAACTTGCAAAAAAATACAAATTAAATTAAAAAATTACTTGACTTATTTAACCGTTTAACATAATATTGAACTATCAAAATGTAGTTTGAAAAGGACGGTTGTATGAAAAAGTTTCTTAATTTAAAAAATGCATCTGACCAAGAAAAAAGCGCAATAAATTTTGTGTGTATTCAAGGTTTTATGTGGTTTGCATGGGCTTTTACTTGTTACGGAACAGCGTATTTGCAAAACGTAGGCTTTACTGCTTCTACTATAGGTAGGCTTAACGCAACTTGTAGTGCTGTTGCTATTTTTTCTATGATGTTTTGGGGAATGTTTAGCGACAAAATTAACTCAGTTAAAAAAACGCTTATCACCGTTTCTGTAGTATCGGTTGGTTTGCAAGTGCTTATACCTTTTATGCCTACCGAAAGTGAATATACTGTGTTAATATTTTTTATATTATATCCAGTTTTATGTATGTTTAGAAACAGCATGTGTCCACTTTTAGATAGTTTTTCTGTTAGAGTTTGTGCAGAAAAAAGGCTAAACTACAGTAATTCACGCTCGTTTGGGTCTTTTACTTTTACAGTTGGTAGTATAATAGTGTCTTTTCTTATTATTAAGTCAGGCACAATTGCTACAGCTTATTTGCTTTGTGGTTTTATTTATATACCTGGTTTAATAAGCTTGTTTTTAGCGCCAGATTGCAAAATGCCTGTTAAAAAAGGCGAAAAAATCAGTGTTAGCCCCAAACCTCTTTTTAAAAATTACCACTACATGGCGCTGCTTGTTTTTGCAGCTATTATTTACATAGCTTGCACAGCAGAGTACGGATTTATAACATATTTTATGGAAGACATCGGCGTTGCGAACTCTAACCTTGGTAATTTTTTAGCTGTCAGGGCTGTTTCGGAAATTCCAACTTTGTTTTTCATTATAAAGTTTAGAAGAAAAATTAAGCTTAAATATTTGATGATGGTAGCATTTACTTTAATGGGACTGCAGTGTTTAATCTTCTCACTTTTTGTAAATTCACTAGCTACTATGATGATTACTGCTTGTCTTTTTGGTGCTGGTAATGGTATTGTAATTGGAACTGTTCCGTTTTATTTGTACAAACTTGCACCAAATCAGCTTAAAGCTACAGCGCAAACAATATATTCAGCAGTGTGTTCTGTTGCAGGTATTATAGGCAATTTGTTTGGTGGAGTTATTTATGAAATTGTAGGAGCAAGAACTTTTTACTTTGGTGTTGGTATAATATTTTTTGTAGGCGTTACAGTGTTTGGAATTTCACATTTACTTAGAAAAGACATTGTAAACCCAGCAGATGAATTAGAGGTATAAAAAATAATAATGGCCCACCAAGTTTAAAACTTAAGTGAGCCTATATAAAAGCGGCTGATTTAGTCGCTTTTATATTTTATGCAGAAGTAGTTATTTTAGTCACAGATTAATTAAAAAAGTTGCTAAAACCATAATTAGTGGCAAGGTAATAAGCGAAAGTATGGTCGAAATTGCAACGGTTTTAGAGGCCAGTTTCGCATCGCCGTTATAGCTAATAGCAAATAACGCAGTAGTTGCAGCAGTTGGCGCAGAGCCTTGAATTAAAGTGCTTAAAAGAAGTTCGTCGCCAGGGTTTATAAGCATGAAAATTCCTAAAATTAAAATAGGAACTAAAATTAATCTATATAAACATGCAACATAAACAGCTTTGTCGTTTACAAAGTCGTTTAACTTCATTTTTGCAATGTAAGTGCCAATAATTATCATAGCAATAGGTGTGTTAAGACCCTCAAGGCTTTGTATAGGAGCTAAAATAATTTCAGGCAAGTTAATGTTTAAAAGGTAAATAGGAAGCCCAAGTGCAATTCCAATAGTGCCAGGGTTAACCAAAACTTTTAGTTTGTTAACATTTTTGTCAGAGCTCATAAGGTTATAGCCGTATGTGAAAGTCAAAAAGTTAAAAACAGCTATGTAAAAAGATGCAAAAATAATAGCACTGTCGCTTAAAACCGATGTAACAAGCGGTAAACCCATAAAAGCAGCGTTGCTGAATATTACAGAAAATCTAAGAACCTTTTGTCTTTCAATCGGTTCTTTTTTAAATAAAAATTTTGAAACAACTATCGCAGAGAATATAGATAAAAAAGCACAAACAACAGCCATTATAAGCGAAATAGGGGATATAGTGCCAGATTCTACAGATGCAAAAGACGAGAAAATTAAACAAGGGATAATTACATTTAGCAAAAGCCATGTAAGGTCGCCGATTGTGCTGTCTTTTAGTTTTCCGAATTTATATAAAAAAAATCCAACCGATACTAAAATCAGCATTATTAAAACTTGAGAGCCAACTGTAAAAAAAACTTCCATTTATTTTTTGTCCTTTTGTTTGTAATAATTTTTGTAGTAAAAAACAAGCACTACCACCATGGTAATTGCACCTATAATTCTTAAAATAAGTCCGTAGGTACCCTCTAATAATTCAAGGTTAGGTGTTAAGGCATCAGCCAACCACCAAGCGCCCATTATTATAAAAAAACCACCTAAGAAAGCGAAAAGTTTGCTTTCTTTTGTGAATTTGATAAGTAAAATTATAGCAATAGCGAACCAAACGCCAGCGTAAACAAAATCCATACTATCCTCCGATAAACTTTTTAAATTAGTATAATACAAAATTCGCGTAATTACAACAGTAAAACGTTGATATAATTAGTAGTAGAGTTTTTATTCTAAGAATAATTTAGTTAAAATACATAAAATTCCATTAAACATAATATAATATTTGTATAAGTTTTGGAAAATAGCTTGAAATTGTTGTATAAAAGGTATATAATATTTTTAATATCAATTCATTTTATGTTGAATTAATCAAATTTACACAACGCAGTTCAACTGTGTTTTGAAAGGACTGGATTTTATGAACCAATTTTCTGCAAAAAACATTATTAACCTAGCTGTGCTTGGCCACGGTGGGGCAGGTAAAACTTCTTTAGTAGAGGCAATGCTTTACTTAAGTGGTGGATCTGATAGACGTGGCAAAATTGCAGAGGGTAATACAGTATGCGACTACGACCCAGAAGAAATTAAAAGAAAAGCTTCTGTTTCCACAGCAGTAGCTCCTATGCAGTGGAAGAACAAAAAACTAAATATTATAGACGCACCAGGACTTTTTGACTTTGAGGGTGGACTGTACGAGGCTACTAGGGCAGCCGATACAGCTTTAATTGTTTTAGCTGGCAAAAGTGGCATTCAAGTTGGAACTGAAAAAGCTATGGAAATTGCAAACGAGCAAAACTTAGCTAAAATTATATTTGTAAATGGACTTTGTGACGAGGGTTCTGACTTCTATGGAGTTTTCGAAGAACTTAAATCAACTTTTGGCCCTGCTGTTTGTCCTGTTGTTGTACCTTATTTTGAGGACGGTAAAGCTGATAAATACATAAACTTGCTTGAGTTTAAAGCTTGTGACTATAAAGACGGTAAACCTACAGCTATTCCTATGCCTGACATGGGCACAAGGCTTGAGGGTTTAAGAAATGCTATTAACGAAGCTGTTGCTGAAACTGACGAAGAACTTTTCGAAAAATATTTCTCAGGTGAAGAATTTACACCTGAAGAAGTTATAGTTGGTGTTAGCAAAGGTGTTAAATCTGGTACAATTATTCCTGTTTTTTGTGGTGATGCTATGCTTATGCGTGGTATGGAGCAATTTTTAGACGGCCTTTCATGGCTTGCTCCGAGTGCTTTTGATAAAACTACCGAACTTGCAACTGATGTTCACGGTCAGGCTTTAGAGCTTGCTGTTAACCCTGACGCTGCTACTGCATGCGTGGTGTTTAAAACAGTTGCAGACCCATTTATAGGCAAACTTTCATACGTAAAAGTTGTTTCAGGTACTGTTAATGCTGACAGCACACTAGTAAATATGACAACTGGTGAAAATGAAAAAATTGGTAAAACTATAATGGTTTGTGGTAAAAAACAATCAGACGTTAAATATATCAGCGCTGGTGATATAGGTGTTATTCCTAAACTTGCAGGAGCTAATACTGGTGATACGCTTTGTAATCCTACAAGAAAAGTAACACTTACTGGTGTTAAATATCCAACACCTACACTTACAATGGCTATGATTCCACATGTAAAAGGTGAAGAGGATAAAATCGCACAAGGTATTTTAAGACTTTGCGAAGAAGACCCTACAATTAAATTTGAAACTAACCACGAAACACATCAAATGCTGTTAAGTGGTTTAGGCGAGCAACATCTTGACGTTGTTGTTTCACGTTTGAAAACTAAATTCGGTGGAGATGTTGATTTAATAGAGCCAAAAGTTGCCTATAGAGAAACTATTGGCAAAAAAGTACAGGTTCAAGGTAGATATAAAAAACAAACTGGTGGTCACGGACAATTTGGTGATGTTTGGATTGAGTTCGAGCCAAGTGATTGCGAAGGTTTAGAATTTGGCGAAAGAGTTGTTGGTGGTAGCGTTCCAAAAGGTTTCTTCCCAGCTGTTGAAAAAGGTTTAAGAGATTGTATCGTTAAAGGGTCACTTGCTGGCTACCCTGTTGTTGGACTTAAAGCTACACTTTACGACGGTTCTTATCACCCAGTTGACTCATCTGAAATGTCGTTTAAAATGGCGGCAGCTGCTGCTTATAAAAACGGTATGCCTATAGCGAATCCAAAAATTCTAGAGCCTATTGGTGTTTTAAAGGCGACTGTACCTGACGACAACATGGGCGATATTATGGGCGAAGTTAACAAACGTCGAGGTAGAATTTTAGGTATGGAAGCAGCAAAAATTGGTTATCAAGTGGTAGAGGGTGAAGTCCCTATGGCTGAAATGTACGATTTTAGCACATATATGCGCCAAGTAACTCATGGAAGAGGAACCTTTACTTTTGAGTTTGTAAGGTACGAAGATTGCCCAGCAAACGTTGCAAGCAAAGTTGTTGAAAGTTCAAAAGAATAAAAAATGTACGGGTGGAAATTTCCACCCGTATTTTTTATAATTAGAGGTTTTTTATTTGTAGGGGCGACTAGTAGTCGCAATGCCACGAACTTAAGGATTTCAGTAGGGAACGCATCGTATGCGTTCCAAGGTGGTGAGATTATCTTCATTTTTCAAATTTTATTTAAAAGAAGAATAATACCAATAAATAACATATAATTATGCGAAAAAATATCTCCTTACGAACGGTATGCATACGATGCATACCCTACTATGGATATTCTTGTTCCTTAAGTTCGTGACATTGGCTTTGCTCGTCCGTGATAGGGGAAAAAATTAACGAATGACGGAACGACGAGGGCGTCGTTCCCTACAATAAAATATAGGTTTTTGCAAACTAAAAGGGAGGGTTTTCACCCTCCCTAAAATATTTTATTGACCTAAATAATTTTTTACAAGTTCCTTTAAAAGTTCATCTCTATCGATTTTTCTAATTAAAGCACGAGCGTTTTTATGAGTTGTAATATAAGTTGGATCCTCTGAAAGAATATAGCCCACTATTTGACTTATTGGGTTGTACCCTTTTTCAGTTAAAGCGTCATACACTTCTAAAAGGATTTTCTTCATTTTTATATCTTCAATTTTTTCCACCACAAAAGTTTGTGTTGCATCAAATTTGCCGTTTTGCATTTGGGCACCTCCTATTCTTTATTATATACTACTACATATTGTATGTTATTGCAAGCATAAGTATAAAATATAACAAAAATTTAACATTAAAGTTTTAAATTTACATTTTTAGCGCTTAAATTTTTCAAAATTTCGTCAATATACTCTTGAATTTCAGCTTTTGACAAAGTTTTTTCTTTAGAAACAAATTTAAAACGAAGTGTTATGCTTTTTTGTAAACCTTGGTAAACGTCAACAAATGAAACATCTTTAAGTAAATCTGTAACATTTTCCCATGAATTTTTCAAGCTGTTGAAAGTGACATCTTGAGCAACTACTAAAGTAAGGTCAATGTCTATACCAGGGAATTTAGATGGCTCGTTATAAGCGATAGTGCTTGTGAACATTATTGCAAGCTGTGTCATGTCGATTTCAAGTGCGACAATAGCCGCTTTTTTGTCTATTTTATTTTGTACTGTTGGATATATTGTATTCATAAATCCAATATTTATTCCATCAAGTGTAATTTCAGCAGTATTCATTGGGTGTTGCCAGTTGAATTTTGGTGTGCTTGGTGCAAATTCTGCTTTTCTGTGCTTAATATTGTTTACAACTGACATTGCTATATCTCTAACTTCAAAGAATAAATCTTTTTCGGTTTTATTTCTTGAAAATAGAACAACAGCTAATTTTTTACGCTCTTTGCAGATGTTGTTTTCGTCTAATCCGTCAACAACTCTGCCAATTTCAAATATACCATAGTCACTACCGTATGATTTGTTTTCGTTAACAAAGCTTAAAAGGTTAGGTATAACAGATGTTCTTATAACTGTGCAGTCAGGGTTTATTGAGTTTATAAGTTTAACATTTTGTGGAATGTCAATGCCTAAATCTTTATATTTTTTGCTGTCGCACCAAATATATGAGTGAACTTCGTGAAGTTTGTAGTTGTAAGCTAAAATGTCTTTAGCAAAATAGTCTGTTGTGTTGATAACTGAAGGAATAACAGGCTCTAGTACACTTTTTGAGCTTTTTACTTCAAAATTATCATAGCCGTAAATTCTTGTAATTTCTTCAATAATATCAGCTTTGATAGTAACATCTTTTGTTGCTCTCCAGCTTGGAACAGTTACACTAAACACATCATTTTCGCATTTAGCACTAAAGCCTAAAGCGATTAGAGTGCTTAAAATTTGCTCGTTTGAAATTTCGATACCAGTGTATCTGTCAACATAAGCTTTTGTAAATTCAAGGTTTATTGTGTCGTATTTTTTGATGTATTTATCGGTTAAAGAAGATGTTACTTTAACACCAGCGTCAATATTTGTTAAAAGTTTCAAAAATCTTTCGATAGCTGTAACAGTCATTTCTGGGTCTAAAGTTTTTTCGTAACGCATGCTTGCATCAGTTCTAAGACCTAGTCTAGTAGAAGATTTTCTAACACAAACAGCATCGAATGAAGCAGACTCTAAAAGAAGTCCGTTAGTGTCGTCTTCAATTTCAGACTCTAAACCACCCATAATACCAGCGATTGCAACAGGCTCTGTACCGTTTGTAATCATAAGTGTGTTTTCGTCAATTTTTCTTGTTTCGCCGTCTAAAGTTTTGAACTCGAAAGGAGTTTCATATCTTTTAACTTCAATTTGTGAAACTTTGCCAAGGTCAAATGCATGCATAGGTTGACCCATTTCCATCATTAGATAGTTTGTAAGGTCGGCAAGCAAGTTAATAGCACGGCTTCCACAATAGAAAAGTCTAATTCTTAGGTTAACGGGGCTGATATTCTCTGTTACATTTGCAACAGTAAGGCCACTGTAGCGACGGCAAAGCTCGTCTTTTACTTCGATATTAAGTGCTGGCAAATTGCTGTATTGCTCTAAATCTACTACATCTAAAGCTTTTAAAGGTCTGCCAGTAAGTGCTGCAATTTCTCTAGCAATACCATAATGACCCCAAAGGTCAGGACGGTTTGTAAGTGACTTATTGTCAACCTCGAAAACAATGTCAGAAATGGCGTAAACATTTTTAATATCTGTACCAACTACTAAGTCCTCTGGCAATTTCATAAGTCCACTGTGGTCTGCACTGATACCAAGTTCAGCCTCGCTACAGCACATACCGTGTGACTCGTACCCAGCTACATTAGCTGTGGTAATGTCGTGTCCACCAACTTTACCACCTGATTTAACAAATGGAATTAGCATGTTTTCTTCTACGTTAGGTGCACCACAAACTACGTCATATATTTTATCGCCACCGTCAACTTTTAATAGGTGAAGTTTTTTAGACTTAGGGTGATTTTCTATAGAAAGAATTTTACCAACAACTACGTCTTTAAGGTCGTCACCTTTATGGTATATATCTTCAACTTCTGCTGTAGAAAGGGTAAAACGTTTGATTAAATCAAGCTTGTCTATACCCTGTAAATCTACGAAATCGCTTATCCAATTTAATGAAATTAACATAATTTTCCCTCCTTATTCGTGTTCGAATTGTTCTAAAACTTTTAGGTTACCACTGTTTAAATCTCTAATATCTTTAATGCCAAAACGCATCATAGCAAATCTTGTAAGACCTAAACCAAAGGCAAAACCTGTGTACTCTTCGGGGTCAATTCCACCAGCTTTTAGCACATTAGGGTGAATCATACCACAAGGGCAAAGCTCAATCCAGCCTGAACCGTGACAAGTAGAACAACCCTCACCACCACAGATTAAGCACTGAATGTCAAGCTCAAATCCTGGCTCAACGAACGGGAAAAAGCCTGGGCGAAGTCTAACTTCGACATCTTTTTTAAACACTTCTGAAAGCATTTTTTTCATGAAGTAAATAAGGTTAGAAATTGAAATGTCTTTGTCAATCATCATGCCTTCCATTTGGAAAAATGTGTTGTCATGGCTTGCGTCAATTGACTCGTTTCTAAAGCATCTTCCTGGGAAAACAGCTCTTAAAGGAGTGCCGTATTTTTTCATAATTGTATTTTGAGCAGCTGATGTATGTGTTTTTAAAAGCTGTCCGTTATCTAAATAATAAGTGTCTTGCATATCACGAGCAGGGTGATGTTTTGGTATATTTAAAGCCTCGAAACAGTTATAATCGTCAACTATTTCAGAGAAGTCCTCAACAGTAAAGCCCATAGACGCAAAAATTTCTTCAAGCTCTCTTTGAACTATAGTAATAGGGTGGAAAGAACCGTTTTGCTCGGTGCTTGGAAGTGTAACGTCATACTTTTCGACAGAGCTTACAAGTCTTTCCTCTTCTAATTTTTGAATTTCTTTTACTTTAGTAGAAATAGCTTCTTCTGCATATTTTTTTAGTGTGTTAACATTTTGACCAAAAGCTTTTTTTTCTTCTTTTGCAACGTTTCTAAGCTCACCCATAAGTGCAGAAATTTCACCTTTTTTGCCAAGGTAATTAATTCTAATTTTTTCGATTTCTTCGCTAGTTTTAATTTCTTTAACAGCATCTTCGAAATTTTCTCTGATTTTACTAATCATATCGCTCATAGTATTGTCATTCCTTTTCCTAAATTATTATTTTAGGGCATAAAAAAACGCCCCCATAATGGGACGAAATAATTCGTGGTACCACCCAAATTCAGCCTAACAGCCCTTTGAATCTATAACGCAGACATACGTTTTCGCCTAATATACAGTTAACTATAATTCAGCAAAACCACTCAAAAGGGAACTTCTATAAAAATTTTAGCGAAAACGCTTACAGCCCAAGGCGCTAACTCTCTTAGAAAAAATTAATATATACTTTTCTTTGTCACAGTGTTTATAGTATAATATCACATATTTACAAAAAATTCAAGATATTTAACTAGATATTCTTGAAAAAATGGTTGTTTTTTTTCGGTTTACATGATAAAATATATATAAAATAAATTTTAGGAGAACTTTTATGGCTAGGTACGGAACAGATGTTTTTATAGAATATATGGTTAAAAAATCAAAAACAGGTAAGGATTACGCGTTGATTTTTGGTGCAATTTTTCTGTTTATTATTATTAGTTTTTTTTCTATGACAATTTTACTTGCTTTAGTGGGTGTTTCAATTCCATTTTTTATATTGGTTGCAGGAATTTACGGTATTTATGTTTTAATTACTTCACGTAATATTGAATTTGAATACTCTTTTACAAATGGCGATTTAGCTATTGATAAAATTACCAATAGAAAGAAAAGAAAACGCCTTTTGAGTTTTGATTTTTCTAAAATAGAAGAAATTGGTTATTACACAAAAAATGTTGATAAGCTTAAAAATAGACGTGTAGATAAAACTGTTTTCGCTTGTGCTAGTGAAAAAGATGAAAACTCAGTTTATGTTGTTGCAAAAACAAAAAAAGCTGGTCTTGCATTGATTGTTTTTACTCCTAGTGAAAAAATGGTTGAAGAAATGAAAATGTATGTGCCAAGAATACTTAGAAATGATTTTTACAGCAAATACTAAGTGATTTATTGCGGAATTGTGTAATGGTAGCACCGCAGTCTCTGACTCTGCTTGTCTGGGTTCAAATCCTAGTTCCGCAGCCAAAAAACAACAGCGATTAAGCTGTTGTTTTTTTTATTAGGATTTGAAAATGGAACTTAAAAAACCACAACAGCTCAAAATTGCTGTTGTGGTTTTTAAATATATGTTCTTTTATTTATTTAATCTAATTCGATTTTTTCCATTTTCTTACGGCTTAAAATGTCGTACATTGCAGGTATTACGAACAGTGTCATAAGTGTTGCGTAAGTTAGACCACCAATACAAACAATTGCTATTGGTTGCATGAGCTCTGTGCCAACGCCAGTGCCTAAAGCCATAAACAACAAGCCTAAAATAGTTGTTAAAGCTGTCATTAAAATAGGTCTTATACGAGTTTTACCAGCTTGAATAATCGCCTGTGTTTTATCCATGCCGTCAAGCCTTAGAATGTTGATATAGTCGATTAATACGATACCGTTATTAACTATAATACCAGCAAGCATTACAAAACCTATCATAGAAATAACGCTTAACTCCATACCAGCAACAAGAAGTGCTATAAATCCACCAGTAAATGCAAGTGGAATTGTAAACATAACGATAAATGGAAGTTTTAGTGATTGGAACTGCGCAACCATTATGAAATAAATAATGACAACTGCTAGTAAAAGCATATAAACAAGCTGAATAATAGCTTCCATAATTGTTTCGCTTTCACCACCAATTTCTATTGTGTTTCCGTCAATTGGTTCGTAATTTTCAAGAACAGTTTCTGCCTCGTTTGTTACTAAAGTTACGTTGTAATCGTCTGCAATAGTAGCGCTTACAGTTAAAGTTCTCTTTTGGTTTTCACGGCTTATAGAGTTTAAACTTTGAGTTTCCTCAATAGTAGCAATGTCGGTTAGTTTAACTGTTTGAGTTTCACCATAAGTGTCGGTGTACTCAATTTCGTAAGCTTCAAGGTCTGTGATTGTCATTATGTTATCTGGGTCGTCGTAAATTGTTATGTCTTTAGTAGTGTCGTCATAAGTGATAGAAGTCGAAGCAGTTTCGGTAGTAATTGCAGAAGCAATGTACATGTAAACTTGTGCAACTGTCAAACTGCTTTCGGCAGCTTTTTCTTTGTCGACTACAATGCTGATTTCTGGGTCACTTTCTTCAAGACCAGTTGTAATTTCGGTTAAACCCTCAACTTTTTCAAGTTCAGCTGCTAAAAGTTCAGCTTCTTGCATTAAGTCATCTAAGTCGTTTCCGTAAATTTGAACTGTTACGCCAGAGCCACTAAGTGCGCTTAACATAGAAGTCATATCCATTGAGCCAGTAGCACTTACTTCACATTCTAAGTCGGTGCAAAGGCTTTCAATATCTTCACAAACAGCGCTGTCTTTACGGCTAGCGTCGTCGTACATAATTGCATACATTGTAATGCCACTTGTTGTGTACATTGAAGTTGAACTTGAACCGTCCTCAACCATAATACCAATACTTTGAATTTCTTCTATACCGGAAATTCTGCTATAAATTTCATCGGCAAGTTCAGTTTGTTCTTCGAAAGTTATTTCTTCGTCATTTGGAGTAACTGTAATCGAAATTTGAGTACCACTCATAGATGGCATAAATATAAATCCTTTAGCAAGTGTAACCCATGTGCTTGCTATCAACAGAACTACAGATAAAATTAAAACAATGTATTTGCGTTTTAGCGATGCTGCCAAAACTTTTTCGTAAGCTGATATTATTTTACCAAAGATAATATCCTTTTTAGGTTTTTGCTCTTTAAGCATTTTAGATGCCATAGCTGGAACAAGTGTTAAAGCAACTATTAAACTTGCACCTAAAGAATAACCAATTGTAAGTGCCATGTCGGTGAATAGTTCACGAGTGATACCATCTATAAATACTATTGGTAAAAATACGCAAATTGTTGTCAGTGTTGATGAGAATATAGCGCCAGCAACTTGGTTAGCGCCTCTTGCAGCAGCTTTGAATTTGTCTACACCTTCTGCTCTCATACGGTATATGTTTTCGATAACAACAACAGAGTTGTCAACAAGCATACCAACACCCACGGCAAGACCAGAAAGAGAAATAATATTTAGCGTAACGCCCGAGAAGTACATAAGCACAATGGCAAACATTAGCGAAATAGGAATAGAAAACGCTATAATAATAGTTGGTTTTATATCTTTTAAGAAAAGTAAAAGGATAAGAACGGCTAAAATAGCACCAAAAGCAAGGTTTTGTAAAACATTATTAACAATAAGGTCAATATAATCGCCTTGGTCAGTTAGGTTTACAAAAGAAAGTCCGTCGTATTTTTCTTCAAGTTCTTCAAATACTTCGGCTATGTTTTCAGAAACAGTAGCTGTTGCGTAAGTTGATTGTTTTGTAAAAGAAAGAATCATGCCGTCTTCACCGTCAAGAGTTGTGTAAGTTTCGGCTGAATTATCGTTAACATATACGTCGGCAACGTCACTTAAAGTGATAAGTCCGATACCGTCAATATCTAAGTACATAAGTGGTAAAGAAACAAGCTCGTCAAAGTCTTCAACTTCATCACCTACACGAATAAGGTAAGAAACGTTATCTTCTGTAATATAACCAGCTGGCATTGAGAAGTTTTGTGCGACTAAAAGCTGATTAATCATATCCATGGTGATTTCCATGGTGCTTGAGTCTAGTGTTGTTTCTTTAGCAGATTCGATTTCTTCTTTAGCTGTGTCAATTTCAGTTTGTGCGGCTTCAAGCTGTGCAATAGCAGAAGTAATTGCAGATTGCCCAGTAATTATTTGAGAGTAACCCTCTGAAATTTCCAAAGAACCATTTATTTGAGCTTTATTTATTGTTTCAAGTGCTTCTGTTACAGTTGTTGTACCACTTTCTATACCAGCAATTGCTTCTTCTAGCATTACAATACCTGCTTCAAGTTCTGTAACTTGTGCGCCAAGTTCGGCTACAGTTTCAGCAAAGTTATCAGCTGTTATTCCATATTCTTCAAGAGAAGAAATTATTGTGTCAAGTGCCTGGTTTATTAAATCTAAATTAGCTTGATACTGCTCTTTCATTACGCTAATTTGTTCGCTTGTAGCACCCATAGCAGAAAGTTGTGTTTCTATAACCATAATTTGAGTTTCTATTTCAACAAGTTGGGCGTTTAAAGTGGCTATAGTTTCTGCGTTTGCGTCATCGTTTAAGCTTTCTAAAAATGCAATTTGAGTTTCTAACTCTGTTTTAGCAGCGACTAAAGTAGGGTAAGCTTCTTCAATTTGACCAAGTGCGTCAACTGCTGTTTCTAAACTTGATTTTTGCGATACTAATTCATTGTACTGTGTTAAAAGTTCATTTAACATAGTGTACGACTCTTCCAAAACTACAAGACCTTCTTGTGCTAATTCAAGTTGTTCTGCAAGGTCAGCTTTAGTTTCAAGTAAATATATTTGTTGGCTTATAAGTTCACTTTGCGCAGTAGCTGTTTGGTCGACAAGTTCTTCTTGCCCAGCTAAAAGCTCGTCTTCGGCATCGCTTAAAGCCTGTTCTTGTTCAGTAAGTTCGTCAAGTCCGTCATTAAGCTCGGTTTCAGCATCTAGAAGTTCTTGTTCTACTTCGTCAAATTCGGCTAAAATTGAGGCAGTTAAAAGTGCGTTAATTTCGTCAATTTTTTCCTGTGAAATAATTACATCAATTTGTTGTGTAATACTTCCCATAGTGTCGATACTTGCAACACCGTCAGTACCCTCTAGCTGATTTATAAGCTCGTTTTCAACAAAATCGGTTAACTCTAGGCTGTCCATACCACTGTAATTAACAGCGCTTATAGTAACAGGCATAATGTCTGGGTTGATTTCCATTATATAAGGTGTACTTACCATTTCGGACCAATCGTCAGAAATAAGGTTAATTTCCTCACGTATGTCAGACACCATTGTGTCCATGTTTGTGTCGTCAGTGAATGCCAAAATTATCATTGAAACATTTTCACTGCTAGTTGAAGTTATAGAGTCTATACCTTCTAGTGTAGCCATGGATGATTCCATTGGCATTGTAATTTCTTCTTCGACTTCTTCTGGTGTTGCACCAGCATAAACAGTTGTAACCAGTATGTATGGCATATTAATACTTGGAAGTAAATCTGGGGTCATATTAGTGAAAGACACAACACCCAAAATAATAACCATAAGTACAGATACAAAAACTGTAAGTGGTTTTTTTACGCTAAAATTAGCAAACATAATTTTCCTTCTTTCTTTTTTCAGTGCTAATAAAAAGTATACTACATTTTAAACCTATTAAATATAAACAGTTTGTAAATTTATATGAAAATTTTATATTTTTTTGTGCAAATATTTCAAATTATAAGTATTTTCCAACAACTACTCTATCAAGCATGTTAAAATCTTTTAAAATCCTAATATCTGTGTAGCCTTTTAGCTTCATTAGTGCTTTAACTGCTTGTCCTTGAGTTTCGCCTATTTCAAAAGCCATAAATCCGTTTGGTTTTAAACAGCCTGTCCAATTTTCTATAATAGATTTGTAAAAGTCAAGTCCGTCTTGACCACCGTCTAGTGCAGTTATAGGTTCGTTTTGGACTTCTATTTGTAAAGTTTTAATTTCGGCAGTATTTATGTAAGGTGGATTGGACACTATAAAATCAAGGTTTTTAAACTTGTCAAAATCAGTAAGGACATCAGCTTTTAAAATATTAACTTTATTTTGGCCATATTTTTTTGTGTTTATGTTCAAGCACTCTAAAGGTATAGGGTAAAGCTCTAACGCTGTGACTGTTACGTTTTTACAAGTATTGGCAATAGCCAAAGCGACAGCACCTGTACCAGCGCATAAATCTACGCCATTTAAAGCTTTGTTGCCAATTAAATCTATAGCACAGTTTGTAAGAATTTGCGTGTCTTCTCTAGGGACAAGCACTCCGTCTTTTACAAACAAGTCAAGCCCAGCAAAACCCCAATGTCCTATAATGTATTGAAGTGGTCTTCCTTTTAAACGCATTTCTACTGCGTTTATAAATTCACTTGTATCGCTAATTTGCTTATTTGGCGAAATAATAACATCGTGACGGCTAAAGCCTAAAATGTCTTCGCACAAAATTTGAGCCTCCACGCTGTCGTTTAATTTATTTTTTGCCAAATTATAAAGTTCTTTGTATGTCATCATGTTTCCTTATCGTCTGTTTTTTTATCCCCAAAATTATCAGCTTGTGAAATAATAAGCTTTGGTTTGGCTTTTTCACGTTCTAAATTACGTTTAATTTGAATTTTATTGCAAATTATGTTGTAAACCATATACACTAGTGACAAAGCAACTAAAGCTATAAAAACACGCCAAAAAATAAGCCCTAAAACGGACAATTCTTTTTCGGCTGTTTCTTCAAAAACAGTGTAAACAGCTCTAAAAACTGTGCTTGTATCGGCCTTGAAAAACGTAAAATTAAAAAAATTCATATTAACACCCAATTAAACATATTTTTTTAATTTTACCACTTTTTAAGCTTTAAGGCAAATGAATTCCATAAAAAAGTCCCAAGCTTTTATAGTTCCTGTTAAATCAAGCTGTTTTGATATTCCAAGTGTATTTATACTTGCAAACATTGTGTCATTTTCACTATAAATTTCGACAATAGGGGTGGAAACTCCTTTTGCAATATAACTGCAACGGTAGTCGGTTATTAGCATAGCTAAAATCGAAAAAATTAAAATCAAAGTTAAACTAAAGCTTAACACAAAATTTTTAGTAGACGGCGATTGGTTTTTCCACATAATATTCACTCCTTATGTCTTTATTATTCCATTAAAACGGCATATAATACATCTGCTATAAGTGTTGCAGAATATTTTGCTTCTGCAAAAGTGTTAACTTCGTTTCCTATTTCAAAAAGTAAAGAGCCTGTTGTTACATCCATGTTGTATTTACGCTGACAAAACATTAATGGTCGCATTAACCCTGGGTACATTTCACTTGCTACCGACTGAATTTTTGTTGCGAAAATTAAATTATCCTCCCAATTATCAAAATCTAATTCACCTGTTGGGTCAGCGCCTGTTATAATCATAATTTGCGCTGCATCTTGACCGTCTATCGTAACTGTTGGTTTGTATTTTGTGCCGTCAGATGCTGTAAAAGAGTCCCTGTGGACATCTATTGTAATTTGAATGGATGGGTATTTCTCTAAATTTTCCTCAATAGTTTCAAGCGAACGTGTGTACGAGCCTGAATAAACTGGTGAGTCGTGAATTGTAGTGTCATGAATTGCAATAATTCCATATTCAGCTAGTGCCTCTTGCAAAGCTTCACCTACCATGACAACGCTACGGTCAGGGTCGCTGTTTTTGAAAGTTTCATCGGTATAATAATAGCCTGTAAATCCGCTTAAATAACTCTCTGTCGTATGTGTGTGATAAATTAAAACGACAGGCTGAGAATAATCAGTTATAGTAAAAGGCAAATCGTAAGCTGAAACTTCGGCTAAATCTAAGTTAGTTTCAGACGTGTCGTTTACGTAAAAATTCCCTACAGCTGTGCCTTTTGATAAATCAACCTCAACAACATCACCCCACTCACGGTCTGGGTCGGGGGTAAGCTCTGGCAAAACTTCGTCTAAAAACTCAAGTGGAGCTTTTGGGAATTCCATAATAGTTTCTATTACTAATTCTTCATAATTTTCGCTTATTTCTTCTTGATAAACTTCTTCTACCTCTTGAGTTGTTTCAATGCCTAAACTCATTTCTATTAAACTTTTGGCATTGTCTGCAAGATAACTAAAAACTCCAACCACAGTAACTGTTGTTACAAAAATATAAAAAGTCCACTTTACAATATTTCTCAAATTTACAATCCTCACATATCTAACTAGCTTTATAATTAATATGTAAGGCGTTATTTGTATATAACTTTAATTTTTTTTTAAAAATATATAAAATTTATCCATAAAACGCTTTTTAAAATTAAAGAATTGTGATAAAATAGTATATATATATTAGAAAGTAGGGGTAAGATGAACGGTAGATTTAAAGACAAAAATCTTTATGCCAATTTTTATATAAAAGCCTTTTTAATGGGGCTTGCTTTGTCGGTTATAATGTTTATACCAATTTTACTTGAATATGGAAGTTTAAGTATTGCAATAGGTGAGATAAATTCGAAAATTTTGCCTTATTATCAAATTGCTCACAATGCTGTAAAAAGTGACAGTTTTGGTTGGAATAATACTACTGATTTAGGTGTAAACTTTATTGGTTCATATTCGCAGTATCTTTTAGGAAGTCCATTTTTTTGGATAACTCTGCCTTTTTCGGCAAGTCTTTTAGAATATTTTATGATTCCTATAATTTTGCTAAAATTGGCTTTTGCCTGTTTAACTTCTTTTATATTTTTAAAAAGATATGTAAAAAATAAAAACTTTGCTGTTTTAGGTGCAATTTTATATACATTTTCGGGCTTTTCTATTTATAATATTTTTTACGCTAATATGCACGATGCTGTTATATTTTTTCCACTTCTTTTAGCAAGTATTGATATGTTTTTCCAGAACAAAAAGAAAGGTAGAGTAGCACTTTGCGTTTTTATATGCTGTATAAGCAGTTATAGTTTGTTTTTTGGGCAATTGATTTTTTGTTTAATTTATTTAACTGTTAAATTTATTTATAAAAAAGAAAAAATAAATGCACGTCAAATTTTGTTTTTGGTAATTGAATTTTTAATTGGTATAGGTTTAGCTTGTGCTTTGGTAGTACCGTCTATTATTTATATTTCTGACATGTACAGCCTTAATAATGTTTTCTTAGGCAGTAATTCTGTGTTTTATAGTGAAACACAAGTGTATATTCAAATTTTAATAGGTATGTTTTTACCAGCTAATTTATCTACTGTGTCAATAAATAGTACTAGTATAATGTCCACTTGGTTGCCTGCTTTTGGAATGGTCGGTGTGGCAGCTTGGCTTAATTTGAAACACAAAAACTGGCTTAAAACACTTATTGTTGTTTTAATTATATGCGTTATTGTTCCAAGCTTTAGTTTGCTTTTTCAAGGGTTTAGCACCCCAACTAATACAAATTGGTTTTACATGCTTACTTTAACTTTTTCACTTGCAACTATAATGTCACTTGAAAACAAAAGAGCAAATTGGAAAAAATCAATTAAATTCACATTTGTTTTAAGTGCTATAATAGTTTTTATCGTTAATTTTGTACCTAATTTCTCACAATCGGGTAAATTGAGTTTTGGTTTAGTTCAGTTTGATTACTCATTTTTAGCATATTGTGCTATTACTTTGGTTAGCTTTGCACTTTTAGTGTTTTTATTTAAATATGTCAGTAAAGAAAATTTTGTCAATTTTGCTGTTCTTTACGTAAGTGTTGTTTCTGTTTTATGTGGTATGTATTTTATAAATGTTAGCGCAAGTGAAAGTCAAGAAACTTATTCAAGTAGCGAACTTGAAAGTGCTGAATTGACAATTAACATAACAGATAGCGAAAGAAGTGAGTTTTATCAATTTACACAAAACAGTTCACTGCTTTGGGATGTAAGTTTACTTCAACCTAACGATTTTACAGGTGCTAATTCCACTTTGGACTTCTATAATTATGTTGACCTTGATAATACCGAAACATTTGAAAGCAGTGAATACGCTTTACGTGCTATTACTTCTGTAAGGTGGTTGTTTGACGCTGAAAACGATGATGATTATTTCGCTACTGAAAATTATGACACTCCTGCTATGCCAGGGTGGATATATTACGGCAGTGACAGTGGCTACGATATTTGGCAAAATGAGTATTATATTCCAATGGGCTTTACTTACGACAGCTATATAACAGCCTCGGAAGTAGCGAATTTGAGTGCACAAAAAATATTACTAATTATGGTTAAAACTGCAATTATCCCAGACGAAGACGAGGCTATATGGTCAAGCATTTTGGATAAATTTGATATTAGCACTGTAGTTTATACCAAAGACCAATATATGCAAGATTGTCTTGACAGGGCAAGTACTAGCGCAAGTGAGTTTAATTATACAAATACTGGATTTACAGCAGTAATAACTAGCACCACAGAAAATGCAGTTTTCTTTAGTGTTCCTTATGACAAAGGTTGGTCAGCCACTGTGAATGGGGTAGAGGCTACTGTTTTAGAAACAAACGAAGGCTTTATGTCGGTTATTGTGCCAGCTTCTGAAAATATACAAATTGAATTTGTATATAATACACCAGGCTTAAGCTTAGGTGTTACAATTTCTGCTTTAAGCTTGCTTGCTTTTATACTTTATATGAGTTTGTTAAAATTCAAAGTGCTAAAAATTTCAAAATCTAGAGAAACTTTTGCTAGTTATAGAAAAGTGCAAAATTTTAAAATATACTGCAAAAATAAAAAAATTAACTTCGCCAAAAGAAACGAAAATGGTTTCTTGCGTGTGAAAAAGAGGAACGATGAATAAACTTTATTTGGTAATACCTTGTTATAACGAAGAAAAAGTTTTGCCAGAAACTGTAAAAAGGCTTAACATAAAATTAAACAGCATGAGTGCAAGTGGCTTAATTTCAAGTGAGAGTAAAATTCTTTTTGTGGACGATGGTAGCAAAGACAAAACTTGGAACATTATTCAAAATCTTACAAAAGAGCATTCTTTTATAGAAGCGTTAAAACTTTCTCATAATGCAGGGCATCAAAACGCTTTATTAGCTGGACTTATGACAGTTAAAGACAACTGCGACTGCTGTATTAGTATGGACGTGGATTTGCAAGACGATATTGAAGTGCTTGATGAATTTGTGACAAAGTTTAATGCTGGAGCACAAATAGTTTACGGTGTTAGAAACAAACGTGAAAACGACAGCTTTTTCAAAAAGTCAACGGCTAAAGGCTTTTATAAGCTTATGAAACTTTTTGGAACGGAAATTATAAACGACCATGCCGACTATAGGCTTATGAGTTCAACTGCTTTAAACGCCTTGGCACAGTTTAACGAAGTCAACCTTTTTTTAAGAGGATTAACACCACTTTTAGGCTTTAAATGCGACTATGTTTATTACGACCGTCACGAAAGATTTGCTGGAGAGTCAAAATATCCTGTTAAAAAAATGATAAGTTTTGCTGTTGATGGAATAACTTCTTTTAGCGTAAAACCTCTTAAAATAATTTCAAATTTGGGGATTTTCATTTCTTTTGCAAGTGTTTTAGGTCTTTTGTATGCCTTAATATCATACTTTACTGGTCACGCTGTAAGTGGTTGGACAGCAATAGTTGCCTCAATTTGGCTTTTAGGTGGAATACAAATGCTTTGCCTTGGAACAGTTGGAACTTATATTGGAAAAATATATAGCGAAGTAAAATCAAGACCTAGATATATAGTTGAAAAGCATATAATTAAGTGAAAATTATTCACGAAAACTTCACAAATAAAATGTGGACTTTTACGATATCTTGTGGTATAATTTCGACAGAATACTAGGTAATGTTCCTGTTTTCTCACCCAGTAAAAAAGTATGACGCTTCCTATGCGTTTTTGAATGTGACTTTTTACTGGGTTTTTTTGTGTTTTTTAACGAATATATTTAATTTAAAATTGGAGAAGTTAATGGAAAGATTTGTAGAAGTCGATAAAAATAATCTTGAAAAATATTTGCAAAATTACAAAGTTGTTTGCTGCAAACTTAAAAACTCACGCATCAAAGCAAAACAGCTTGCAATTTTTGAAATAATTATGCTTATGTTTGACTTAGAAGTAATTTATATAAAAAATCCACCGTTGGGTGATGTAAAGGGAATAATTGCTTTTTTTGTGCCTGTTAAAAAATTTGACAAAACTGTAAATAGGCTTAAATTTATAGGCTATTGCAACGAATTTTTCGTATTATCTTTCGAAGAACCTTTTGGAGTTAATAAAACAAATTTATTAACAATAAATAAACTTATGTGGAAAACTTTTAAGTATTCGCTTTTTGATTTATATGTGCAAGATGAGGAGCTTTACAAGGCACAATCTCCTCACAAACGTGAGTTTAAAATAATTGGTTATGACGGTGAAGTAAAAAGCCTTGAAGGTTACCGTGGTGACGGAACTGAACTTGGCAGACGTGCCTTGCCAACTGAAGACGCTAGGTGTATGGTTAATTTAAGCACGCCTTTTCAAAACAAAAATGTGCTTGACTGCTTTGCTGGTGGTGGATCAATAGCCTTTATGCAAAGGTTTATTAACCCAAATGTGAAGATGTTTACAGCTGATATAGACGGAAAATTAAAACCTGGATTAGAATTTTACGGCTCAACACATTTTGTGGGCGATGCGAGTGTTTTGAAGTTTGAGCAAAGTTTTAACTCTATAATTACAGAAGTTCCGTTTAGCAAAAACATTACAAAAACAGTTAATAAATGCTTTGATAATTTGCAGAATAATGTAAGCGAAAATTTGATTGTAATGTGCGACAGTAAGCAAAGCTTAGAAATAAACGAAAATTTAAGCAGAAATTTTCATATGCTTATTAACAAAGATTTAAACCGTAAAGGCACTGATGTGTGTATTTCGGTGTGGACGAAAAACGAAGAACTTGTAAGTGAATTATTAAGTTTTTTAGAAGTGCTTAAAAATATTTATTAGGAGAATAAAGTGAGCGTTAGAATAGATAAAGAATTAGTTGAAAGAAAACTTGCGACTTCACGCAGTAAAGCACAAGAGCTTATAAGTCGAGGTTTTGTTGTAGTTTCAGGAAAAGTTGTGCAAAAAGAAAGCCAAAAAGTAAGCGAAACTGACGAGATAATTGTTTTGGAAAATGACACAATGAAATACGTTTCTCGTGGTGGACTTAAGCTTGAAAAGGCGATTAATTCGAATAAATTAAACCTAAATAACAAAAATATAATGGACATTGGCTCTTCTACAGGTGGTTTTACAGACTGCTCTTTAAGGCATGGTGCAAAAACTGTAACAGCAATTGATGTTGGCAGTAATTTAATGCATGAAACACTAAGAAACCACCCACAAGTTAAGCTTTATGAAAACACTAATATCAAAAGTTTAGACAGCTCTTTTTTCGAAAATATCGACATGATAACAGTGGATGTATCGTTTATTTCTATAAAACAAATTGTGGATAAAATAGCAAGTGAGGATAAGGAATTTGACTTAATTTGCCTTATAAAGCCTCAATTTGAGTGTGGTAAACAAATTGCCAAAAAGTTTAAAGGTGTAATTTTAGATGAAAAAATACATAAAAATATTTTAGAAGACACTATAAAATATTTTAACGACAAAAATTTCACTCTAGAAAATATAGATGTTTCGCCTATTAAAGGTGGCGATGGAAACATAGAATATGTTTCGTATTTTACTAACAAAACTGATTTTAAAACAAATAAAAAAACTAAAAATCAAATAGATAAGCTTGTTAGCTTAGCCTTTTCTTAAGCTGAATTTTTTTAGAACGTGAAGTAAAATAGCTGAAATAATCGCACCAAAAACAGCTGCACCAAACCAAATTATTGCACCTAAAAAGCCAGACTGACCTTGTAGCATGAATACCGAGAAAATTCCAGCACCTGGGACATCCAAACCAATTCCAGCAAATGCGACAATTGCACCAGTTATCGCAGAGCCGACACAAAGCGAAGTGATAACTCTTACAGGGGCTGCCATCATAAATGGTATAGCCCCTTCTGTTATGCCCGCAAGTGCTAAAATCCAAGTGGATTTCCCAGTTTCAACTTCCTCTTGTGTGTAATATTTTTGACCAAACAACACAGCTAAAGTTATAGCAAAGCCTGACACCATTTTTACTGAAGCGAAAACTGCATAAGGAACTAAAACACCCTCTGACATTGCTCCAATACAAAAAGCATAGGCAGCTTTGTTTATAGGGCCTCCTAAATCAAAAGAAACCATAATTCCAACTATTGCACCAAGTAAAATAGCGTTACTTGTCCCTAACGAATTTAAAAAGTTGATTAAACTAGTGTTGATAAAGGCAATTGGTGGCCCGATAATTAAAAACATAAAAATGCTGACAATTACCGTACTTAAAACAGGGTATACCCAAAAACTTATAAAGCCTTTAAGATGACCCTTTGGTTTTATATATTTTTTTATCAAAAGAACAGTAAATCCAGCAATTAAACCACCAGCCATACCACTTAAGAAACCACCGTTTATAATATTTGCAGCAACACCAGCAGCAAAACCAGACGCAAGAGCAGTTTTGTCGCCTATAGAATAAGCCATGTAAGCCGATAAAACGGGTATCAAAATGACACCGAGCATGTTACTTGCCAAATTTCTAAACAGCCAAAGCCATGAATTTTCTGTGCTGTATAAATCCTCAAGTCCAAAAGCATTGCTTATAAGAACAGCAAAAGCGCCAATCATTCCACCAGCTACGATAATTGGAATCATGTACGAAATGCCTGTTAGGACAGATTTTTTTATAATTTGAGCAACTGTTTCTTTTTCATCTTCATCGTCAATATCTTGACTAATTTCAGTTTTTTGGAAAGTTTCTGCTTTTTTCAAAGCTTCTTCAATTAGAGAATTAGCATCTTTAAGGGGTTTTGCCACTGGAACTTTCACAATTGGAAGATGAGCGAAACGTTTCGGTTCTTTTACAGCTACATCAACAGCAAAAATAGCAGCGACTGCGTTTGTAAGCATTTCTTTTGTGTGTTTGTCCTCGGTTCCGTTTGCTCCTTGTTTTTCAACATAAACTTTAATGCCAGTTTTGTCACCAGCGTTGATAAGTGCTTGAGCAGCCATGTAAGTGTGGGCTATGCCAGCTGGGCAAGCAGTAACAGCGACTATACTCTTAGTATAATTAATATTCTCGCCTTTTTTATTTGTGTCATTATCTAAATTATCATAAAATTCTTTTGGAGTTTTGCTTGAAAAAAGTCTTTTTGAAAAATCTTCATTTGACATTTTAGTCATTAGTTTAGCAAGTAAATCAAGGTGAGTGTTACCAGCTTCGGCATAAGGAATGGCAAGCATTATAACGTGGTTTACTTTGTTGTCTTGGTCTAAACTTTCCCAATCAGCAATTGTGTTCTTGCTTGTTAGCACGGCGAAACCAGCCTTTAAAACGCAATTTGACTTACCATGGGGTATAGCCAAACCTTGTTCTAAACCTGTGTGCGAAAGTTTTTCTCTGTCATAAATTGCTTTTTTGAAATCTTCTTTAGAAGAAATATTTCCGTTTGTAAAAAGCAAATCGACAAGCTTTGTTATAACATCATTTTTGTTTGTTAAATCGCTGTTTAAAACTATTAAATTTTCAGTTGTTAAATCCGATAATCTCATAATATAGTCCTTTGATTTTTTTGGTTTAGTAGTTTCACGGACAAGTAAAGCTTGTCCTACGGTGTGATATACCGTCATAATTTTTTGCATGAAAAAAGAATACCCTTAACGGATATTCTTTACTGTTTTTATACGATTATACTTATTTTATGTTCATGCCTATTTTAACAAGGCTTAAAAGTCTGTAAGCTGCACTTTGACAAAGTTCGACCACGTTTTCTAAAGCGTTATCCAAAGTCATAACACCGTTAACAGTTGGAACTATACTGTTTATGCCGTGATTATACATAGCACAGGCATCTTTACCCATTGAGCCAACAATTGCTGTACAAGCTATATTTTGCTCTTTGCAGATTTTTCCAACTCCGTAAGCAACTTTGCCATAAGCCGATTGGTAATCCATCATGCCTTCGCCAGTTATAACAAGGTCAGCTCCTTGAATTTTGTTTTTAAAATCAAGAACTTCTAAAACCGTTTCAACACCAGATTTTAAAGTGGCATTTGTGTAGGCAAGCAAAGCAGCACCCAAACCTCCAGCAGCACCAGCACCACTTTGAGTTTTAATTTCTTTAGAAACTGTTTTTTCTACAATTTCAATATAATGTGTCATGCCTTTTTCTAATATTTCAAGAGTTTCACCCTTTGCACCTTTTTGTTTACCAAAAATATAAGTTGCCCCTTTTTCACCTAAAAGAGGGTTACTAACATCGCACATTACTATAATTTCAGTATCTTTTAAGTCGATTTGTGAAACGTCAATTTCTTGAATTTTCATAAAGTTTTCAGGAATTGGCTCTAATTTATTTTTGTTTTTGTCATAAAAAACAGCTCCAATAGCAGCTGCAAAGCCTATGCCACCGTCGTTTGTCGCACTGCCACCAATGCCCATGTATATTTTTTTACAGCCTTTTTGTATAGCGTCGTTAAGCATTTCACCTGTGCCATAAGTGCTGTGTTTTAATATGTCACGCTCGTTTTCTTTAACAAGTGGCAATCCAGAAGCTTGTGCCATTTCCATTATAGCGCAGTTACCAAAAATTCCGTAAACGCTTTCAATCATTCTGCCAAGTGGGTCATGAGTGTTACAAATTTGCTCTTTTGCATTTAGGGCAGAAATCAAGCTTTTAACTGTTCCTTCGCCACCGTCTGCTATAGGCATTTTTAATACTTCGCAGTTTTCAAATATATTTTTTGCAGTATTTTCTACAATATCACAAATTTCAAAAGCCTCTAAAGAGCCTTTAAATGAATCTGGTGCTACAACTATTTTCATATTAACCTCTTTTAAATAAGTTTTATTATTTTAATTATTAACACATTTTTTTATGAACAGTATGTTAACAATGTAAAAATATTATGTAAATGAAAGTTTTAGTATTTTATTAAACATATTTAATTGACAATTTAAAGCGTTTATGTTATGTTATGAATAAGATAAACAATTATAAGGAGGAATATTATGTCAGTATTTAAGACAGTAACGCATAATGTGGATTTTTGTGTAATAGGTGGTGGTCTTTCAGGAATGATTGCAGCTATTTCTGCAGCTAGAAAAGGCATAAAAGTTGCCTTAATGGGTGACAGACCTGTGCTTGGCGGAAACTGCTCTTCGGAAATTAGAATGTGGATTTGTGGTGGAGCTCAACGTGGTGATAATAACCGTGAAACTGGAATTATTGAAGAAATTACTCTAGAAAGTTTAAACAGAAACCCAACAAAAAATTACACTATTTGGGATACTATACTATATGAAAAAGTAAGACTTGAGCCAAATATTAAGATGATTTTAAACTGTTCTTGTTTAGACGCTACTATGGACGGCGATAAAATTCAAGACATAACTGGTTGGCAGTTAACAACTCAAACTTATCAAAAAGTTACAGCAAAAATATTTGCCGATTGTTCAGGTGACAGCATTTTAGCACCACTTACTGGGGCAGAATTTATGATTGGTAGAGAGGCGAAAAGTGACTTTAACGAAACAATACCACCAGACCATGCAGATAAACGTACAATGGGCTTAAGTTGTTTAATTCAAGGTAAAGAAACTAACGGACCTGTTGAATTTGTGCTTCCATCATGGGCTGAGAAATTTGAAACTTGCGATTTACAGCCTTATAGATTACCAAAAGAAATGGTGGGGCAGTGCCGTGAAAACTTTTGGTATTTGGAACTAGGTGGTATGCAAGACACTATTGGAGATACCGAAGAAATTCGTGACAAACTTCTTGGTATAGCGCTTGGTATGTGGGACTATGTAAAAAGGAATGTTCCTAATATGGAAAACTGGGAACTTGACTGGATGGGATTTTTACCAGGTAAACGTGAGTCTAGAAGATATGTTGGCGAGCAAGTTTTAACAGAAAATGATGTTCTTTCACAGGGCAAATTTGATGATATAGTAGCTTACGGAGCTTGGTCTATGGACGACCATCACCCAGGTGGTTTCCGTTCAGAAGAAAAACCTACTATTTTTCACTATGCACCATCACCTTACGGAATTCCTTACAGAGTTATGTACTCAAAAAACATAGCAAATTTAATGTTTGCAGGCCGTAATATAAGCACAACTCACGCAGCTTTAAGCTCCACTAGAGTTATGGGAACTTGTTCTGTTATAGGGCAAGCAGTTGGAACAGCTGCTTCAATAGCTATTCGTGAAAATGAGTTACCTCGTGATGTTTATAAAAACAATTTAGATGAGCTTAGACAAACTTTAATGCTAGACGATTGCTACTTGCCTTTTACAAGTTATAAAACAAGCGAGCTTACAAAAAAAGCTAAAATTGTTTCAAATTCAACAGATGCTGAAAATTTAAGAAACGGTAAAAACAGAAAAATTGGTGATAATGATAACGGTTGCTTCTTAGATTTAGGAAGTAGTGTTCAATATGACTTTGACACTGAAGTTGACATCTCTAAAATAAGAATTGTATTTGATTCTGACTTAAACCGTGAAAAAGACCGTGATATAGATGGTAAGTTAAACAGAGAAGTGATTTCTAATTATCCAATTAATAGGGCTAAAGCAAAAACTCCATCAACTATTACAAAAGCTTATACTATCAAGGCTTTAATCGACGGAGTATATCAAAATATTTACACTCAAGATAATAATTATCAAAGACTTGCAGTTATTGATTGTAATGTTAAAACTAGTTCTATTAAATTTGTGCCAACTCAAACATGGGGCAGTGAGAAAGCTCATATTTTCTGTTTGGATGTATTTTAAAATTAAAAGGGGATTAAATTATGCCATATGTAAATTTAGTGACAAACGCAGAAGTTTGTAAAGATTTAGAGATTAAATTAATTGATACTTTAGGAAAAGGTATAGAAGTTATAGCTGGCAAAAAAAGAGAGGGACTTTTTATTAAAATACAGGGTAACTGCTCTTTGTATAAAGGTGGAAATATAACTGAACCAAATGCAATGGTTTCTGTAGATTTATTTGGATATTCTAAAAGAGATGAATTAGAAGAATATTCAAAAATTATAGAGAAAATTGTTCACGATGAATTAGGTGTACAGGCTGATAAATTGTTTATTAATTTTACAGAATGTAGACATTGGTTTAGCCGTGGCAAGTGCAGTACAGCTTACGAAGTATAATACAAAAAAGGAGCGAACAATTTGTTCGCTCCTTCAGACTGTCAAAAAACCTATATTGTAAAAAAAGTTGCACAAACATTGTAGGGGCGAGCTGTGCTCGTCCGTGGATAAAACAAAAAGTTTTGTCTTATTTTATGTAAAATAGAGAAATATTTTTATTAATTTTATAAAAGCACTAAATTAACATCTTGATTTCGGACGAGCAC
>JAWXUM010000015.1:0-57875 GCA_044432645.1 Clostridia bacterium
CCTCTGATAATAAATTAAAGTTCTATTTGAAATAAAAGTAATTTACTTTACTTTAAAAAAGGTGTAAAATATAAGTATATTTACATACTTTTGGAGGTTTGCAATGGATGAGGTTAAAAGAGCAAGAGCTATATGGGCATATACTTTATCACTAGAGAAAGTATTCAAAAATCTTATAGATAATGAAATTTTGGATGAAACCATTTTCAGAGAACTTGAAGGAACATTTGCAAAACAAATTTCTTTAATGGATATTCCAGGTGCACACCTTTCATATACAGGTAAAGTTTTAACTGAACCATACAAAGAGAGTGATTTGTATAAACATATTTCTTTAACTGATTTAGCTAGAAATAAAAACAGTAATAATCCAAGCTATATAATTCAAGCGTGGCTTAGAGATTATGAAAATATAGAATTCTTACGACTTTGGGAAACGCAGCATAATCCTAACTTTAATACTGACGCTTGTGAGGAATTAATAGTTCAAATGAAAAATTCAACTTTTACACTAACTCCAAAGCAATGGATAGACAAAACAAACGCAATCGGTTTAACTTCTAAGCAAGGAAAAGGCGGAGGGACAATTGCACACCCAGATATAGCTGTGGAATTTCATATGTGGCTCGACCCTAAATTTCGTATGGATGTAGTCAAAAAATACAGGAATGCTTTAATTGAAGATGAAGTTTAATAGAAATTAGTAATGTATTGGAGAAAAAATTTATGCGTTTGATAAAATTGGCTAGTATGCAATCAGCTTTACGAGGTTTTAATTATTATGAAGAAAACAAGGTAATTGAAACGAGTAAAACAAATGAACATGAATTCAAATCTACAGTTAAAGGCACAAAGAAATACAATGTCTATATAAATTTAAAACATCCACGAAGTTCAACCTGTGATTGCCCTTTTGCAGTAGGTAGGAATGTAATTTGCAAGCATATGGTAGCAACATACTTCTCACTATTCCCTGATGATGCACGTTTATTTATTCAAGATATTGAACGCCAAAACGAAGAATATGAAGAGTACATAGATGGTTTAGAGGATAGAATATATGCACATATAAATAAAATGTCAAAAACTGAACTAAGGAATACCCTTGTAAATTTACTTTTCGAATGTCCAGAGTGGTTGTTTGATAAGTTCGTCAGGGATGAAATTAATTAAATTTAAATTATGTTATAAAGGCGGATTTTATGCTTATAAATCAAGAAAATTATTTTAATGTTTTAGAAAATATCAAAAGTCACATATATAAGGCACAATACAAAGCGATTTTAGGAGCAAACCGTGAGCAGATTATTTTGTTTTGGAATATTGGTAAAATAATTAATGAAAATAATAGTTATGGTAGTAGTTTTGTAGAAAATCTTGCTAAAGATATAAAATCTGAGTTTCCTAACAGTAAAGGTTATTCCGTAAGAAATCTTAGATATATGCGTAAATTTGCAGAAATGTTTGAGGATATTCAAAATCTGCAAGTGCCACTTGCAGATTTGACTTGGTATCACTTGCAAACTTTGATGGACAAAACTTCTGATAATGCAGAATATATTTGGTATGCAAATAAAGTCTTAGAAAACGGATGGAGTAGAAATATTTTGCTTCATCAAATAGAAACCAGACTTTATCAAAGGCAAGCAATAGCTGAAAAAACAGATAACTTCTCAAATACATTAGTGTCACCGCATAGTGAACTTGCAAAATCAACTATCAAAAATACATATATTTTTGATTTTATAAATATTAGAGATGACATTATTGAGCGTGAAATTGAAAATGAACTTGTTTCTAACATAGCAAAAACTTTGATTGAACTTGGTACTGGCTTTGCATTTTTAGGTAATCAATATCATTTAAGTGTAGGTAATGAAGATTATTATTTGAATTTATTGTTTTACAATACAGTTCTTAGATGTTATGTTGTTATTTAACTTAAAACAGGTAAATTTAAGCCTGAATATGCAGGTAAAGTGAATTTCTATCTTTCAGCAGTTGATGATATTCTAAAACACGAAAGCGATAATCCATCAGTTGGAATAATACTTTGCAAAGAACGTGAAAAATTAATAGCCGAATATGCACTTAAAGATATTAATAAACCAATTGGAGTAAGTGAATATAGACTGTCAGATTTTGTTCCAAAAGAGTTTGAAAAAACTTTGCCATCAGTAGAAGATATAGAGAATCGAATTAAATCTAAATATGATGTTGAGTGAGTGATGTGAGTTCAAATCTCCTATAAAAAGCTGATTTGGACAAAAAATATCGATTTCGATGGGTAAACACAAGATAAACGAAATAACCTTTATGGTTGTTTCGTTTATTTTTTTGCACTGAAAATATCAAAATTAACAGACAGTGCCTATTAAATTGAGTTGTTTCGATTTCGATTAGGAACTCTAGATTTTAGGGCAGATTATAAAACTATGAAAGTAATAGCACTTCATTTGGATAAATCAAATCAGGATTTGTAATGTTATTTAATTCTACCAACGAACTTACCGTGGTATCATATTTCATTGCTATACTAAACAATGTGTCCCCTGATTTTACTGTGTATGTGTCTGTAGTATTACTTTCAGTATCAGTCGTTGACACAATAATAACCTCATTTGGATAAATTAAGTCAGGGTTTGAAATGTTATTGAGCTCAACCAAAGCCGACACAGTAGTGTCATATTTTAGAGCGATTTTCCAAAGTGTATCACCTGTTTTTACTGTATAAGTGTTTGTGCTTGAGCTTGTGGCACTGTCAGTATCGTCACTTATAAAAGAAGATTTGAAATAGTCTAAATCAACATCGCCATCAACTCCATTTACACTACCTGTATCGCTGTATTGAAACCCAATCCACTCACTCCAATCACCAGTGCTACTTGGTTCGCTAACATCATATTCAGCTACCCAAAGTGGATATTTAGACAAACTGCTATTCCACACATTTTTAATCCTACTTACATCGCTGTATATAATCGGAGTTTCTCCAGTTAATATTTCGAGTTTTTCTAAATAAGCTAATGCAATTTCATTAATAGTTTCTGTGCCTAAATCATCACTTGGCTCAAAGTCCATTACTAACCCAAAATCATAAGTTTTATCCTTTATTAATTCGTAAAAATAATTGGCTTGAGTTACAGCCTCATCTACAGAAGTAGCAGTAACATACTGATAAAAACCTATATACAAGCCTTCGTCAGTTGCGTTTTCATAATTTTTTTCCCATTTGCTGTCTTCATATTCGCTACCAGAGGCCACTCTGATAATAACAACTTCTACACCACTATCTTTCACTTCACTAAAGTCAATAGTTCCTTGATAATTACTAACATCAATGCCAGGCAATGTAGTTTCTGACGCATAAGCACACATACAGTTTGTCATAATAACGCTAAAGCAAATTGCTATAAACCCAATTTTTAATATAGTAAATTTCATAATATAACACCTTTCATTTAGTACATCTTATGTTATTAAAGTGTTTTTAGTTACATATATTAAATTGAATGAAAATTAACAGATAAGCTTTTAAAATATATCTTATAAAAGAATTCGACAGGTTAAAATAAGAAGAACAATGTCAACAGGACTGGAATATAAAGTAAAATCTAGCCCTACACTACAAGAGTTTATCGTTTTGTAAAGTTTTGGTTAACACACAGTACTACGATTAACAGAAAGTGGTTTGATAATTTATACAGATTTAAAACCTTTTTTAACAAACTGATGCGAGTTATAAACTTTAAAAAAATTTATAACTCGCATTTTTGTGTTTTATATTTTTTTGTTTATTTTATAAAAGCTTGTGGGTATCTTGCTTTTAGTTCTTCTGCACTGTCGGCTCTGTTTGTTTTTTTTAAAACTTCATAATATCCTGCAACTTGTCCTAATGGTGCGTGAAACGGTCCATTTTCTCTTATTACTGTCCACATTGGGTCAACGTCCGAGCGAGATGTTAACATCATTTGTTGCATCCAATCAACTAAATATCTGCAAGCTTTTGCACAAATATCTGGATTTTCTTTTGCTATGTTGTTCAACTCTTGGAAGTCTTTTTCAAGGTCAAATAACATTTCATCTGGAAATAAATGGAAGCCGTCGTGATATGTTCTAATGTAAATGTATTTGTCAAAACGCACTGCTCTTTGGCAAACGTGTGCACATTGTGAAACCACTAGATATTCACGTCCTACATCTTCGCCAGTTTGAAGTGTTTTTGCATAGCTTTCTCCGTCCCAGTTTGTACATTTTGAAATGTTAAACATATCTGCAATTGTTGGTGCAAGGTCAATGTTAACATGAAGACCTTTATCAATGCCTTTTTTCATTCCTGGCCATTTTATAATCATTGGTATTCTTGTTGTAATCTCATCTGCAGAGCCATGTTCTGCGTAAATTCCAAGCTCGCCTAAGTTTTCACCATGGTCTGCTGTTATGATGATAGCTGTATCTTCATAAATTCCATTGTCTTTTAAATGTTGAATTATATCTGCGATTTTATCGTCCATGTATCTTACGCCACAGTCGTAACCGTCGAAAATCTTTTTAACATCTGCAACTGTTTCTGCACTTGCTATGTGCCTTGGTTTTTCAACTAAATCTGTAAATTGACCATATGGCACAACTTCTCTTGCACAGTGAGGGCCAACGTCGAATTGTTGTTTGTCAACTAATTCTTGTGTAAACCAATCTGGAATTGGTTCATTTTCAAACGGATTTCCAAATTCTGCTGGTGTTCTATATGGTGTATGAGGGTCCCAAAAATGAATGTGTAAGAACCAGTCTTCTCTGTCCTTGTTTCTCTCTAGCCAATCTAATGCTAACGGTGAAACATCTTCTGCAATTTCTTGTCCAGATTGACCACAGTTAATAATTTCGTTAAATCCTGCATCAAACCAATATGATGAGTGCCTTTCTGCAAAGCTACTTACTGAAGCTGTGTACATTCCAGCTTTTCTAAAAACATTGAACAAATTATTTTGTGAGTCAGGATTTTTAAATCCGCGACCTTGACCATATGTTCTTAATTCCGCTGTTGCATTTCCGTGATTAATTGCAAAATTGTGTATTCCGTACATTCCTGTTGATAATGCTGCTCTTGATGGCAAGCATGGTGCATCTGAACAGTGGTAATTATCAAATCTCATGCCATCTGCACAAATTGAATCTAAAGTTGGCGATGTGTTGCGTAGATACCCATAACAGCCTAAATGGTCTGGTCTTAAAGTATCTAAATCTAACATTAATACTCTCATAAAAATCCTCCAAAAGTGTTTTCTTTTATTATATACTTTAAAAATTTATTTTTCAAGAAATTTTTAGAATTTTAACTTTCTCTAAGGTTGAAATCATTTGTTTTTTCTTTGAGATACTATTTTAGGACTAATACCGTATTGACAAGTATGTATCTCAGTGTTATTATATATATAACGTTATATAACGTTATATATTAATTTGGAGGATTACTATGACAACGGAACATATTACTCAATTAAACAAAGCTGTAGAAGCTGTGAAATCAAAACAAACTGTAAACCATATTTATTTTGTAGCCTGTGGTGGCTCACAAGCTCTTTTAATGCCAGCTCAATTTACATTTGACAGAGAAATCGACATTCCTGCAAGTGTATATTCTTCTAACGATTTTGTGCATAGACAACCAAAAGCATTGGGCGAGAATTCAGTTGTTATAACTTGTTCTCACTCTGGCAATACCCCTGAAACAGTACAGGCTACAAAACTTGCTCGTGAAAAAGGCGCTTTGACAATAGCACTTTCACACCTTGAGGGTTCAGAACTTTGGGAAGCTGCACAATACCCTATTCACTACAGCTGGGGGCCTGAAGCTGATGCAAGTGACATTAATAGGGGAATTATTTGCGCATTATCTTTTCAAATTATGAATACATTAAGACCTTGTGAAAAATTCGAAAGAGCTATTTCTTGCCTTGAACATTTCAACGAAGTTATTGTAAAGGCGAAAGTACAGTACGAGCCAATTGGTAAAGAATGGGGCAAAAAATACAAAAGAGAAACACTTATTTACACTATGGGAAGTGGCGCTTGCTATGGCGAAGCTTATGCTTTTGCAATTTGCATGTTAATGGAAATGCAGTGGATTAATGCTAGTGCTATTCATTCTGGCGAATATTTTCACGGTCCGTTTGAAATAACAGATTTTGATGTGCCTTTCGTTATTTTAAAAGGGATAGGTTCTACTCGTCCTCTTGATGACAGAGCGTATGATTTTTGCAAAAAGCATTCAGAAAAAATAATGCTTATTGATGCAGAAACTTTCGATTTAACAGGTATAGATGAAGACATAAAAGAATACATTGTGCCGTATATTATGCCAACAGTTTTAAGAACTTTTTCAGATGCGCTTGCCTATGAAAGAGGACATTTGCTAAGCGTGCGCAGATATATGTGGAAAATGGACTATTAAAAAAGAGGTGGTTTTGTGAAAATTATATCAGTAGGCGACAATACAGCAGATTGCTATATTGACGAAAAAATATATTTTCCAGGTGGAAATGCATTGAATGTAGCTGTTAACTGCAAAAAAAATGGCGCTGATAAGGTAGGGTATTTAGGAGTTTTTGGCGATGACGTCTTAGCCGATAATATCAAAGACTGTTTAACAAAATATGATGTATCGTATGAGCGTTCAAGAAAAGTGTATGCACATACTGGACAACCAAAAGTTAAGTTGATTGACGGCGACAGAACTTTTTTGCCAGGCCCTAGAAATAGTTGTCAGCAATTATTTTCAATTAAACTAATGAAGGAAGATGTTGAGATGATTTCAGAATATGAAATTTGTCATACAAGCTGTTTTTCCAATTTAGAATACGAACTTCCTACACTTTCAAAAATCTGCGATATATCATTCGATTTCTCAGACGAATTTGACCTAGATTATATGAAAAGAGTTTGTCCTTATTTAACTTATGGCTTTTTTTCAGCTTCTGACAAAAGTGACAGCCAGTGTGTTGATATTTTGAAAACAGCAAAAAAACTTGGCACAAAAATTGTAGGCGTTACAAGAGGCTTCAAAGGTGCTATGTTTTTTGATGGTGAAAAAATATATACTCAAGAAGTTAAATATGTTAAAGCTATAGACACAATGGGTGCAGGGGATAGTTTTATTGCGGGCTTTTTAACATCTTATAGCGACGATAAAAATATGGAAAAAGCTTTAAATTATGCAGCTATTACTGCATCGCAAACTTGTTTAGTTCGTGGTGGGTTTGGCAATCCATATCCTATACTTTAAATTTGATTTATAGTTAATTTTGAAGTATAATAAGATATATTAATAGTTTAGGAGCAAATAATGTTAAATCAAAGTTTATCAATACCACTTTACGAGCAACTAAAAAACTCAATAAAAGAGGCGATTGACGCACAAGTATATAAAATTGGTGAAAAATTACCAAGCGAAGTTTTACTTGAAAAAAAGTACGAAGTAAGCAGAATTACTGTAAGACGTGCTATAAAAGAATTGTGCGATGAGAAAATTTTAGTGAGAAAGCAAGGCAAAGGAACTTTTATTCTAGACCATAGCAAGCAAAACAATTTAGGTAAAATCAGTGGTTTTCATGAAAATATGAAAAAACAAGATAAAGTAGTTAGCACAATAGTTTTAGAAAAATCTATAGTAAAAGTAAAACCATCTTTTGTCAAATATTTAAAAATAGACGAAAATGATAATGTTATTTGTTTGAAAAGGCTTATGAGTGTAGACGAAAAACCTAGCTTTGTCGATATTTGCTATATTCCTTGTAAAAATTTTGTTGGAATTTATGATAAACTAGTAGATAATGTTTCTCTCTTCGAGATATTTAAAAGTGATTACAAGTTAAAATTTGGAAGTTTTCATAAAGTTTTAAGTGTAAAAAAAGCAAGCGAAGAAATCGCTTCATTATTAGGCTGTCACGAAGGGGAAACAATTTTTAATATGTTTAAAGTGACTTATGACGAAAAACAACAGCCTATTTATATTTCTATAAATAGGCTAATAGCAAAAGATACAAGTTATGTAATTTCAAGCGAAAGTCAAGAAGTCGTCAGCAGAGATAACATGACTTGGAATACATAAATAATATTTATTAAAATTTTACATATCATTATTGTAGTGGAGGGGTAAATGTCACGAACTTAAGGAACAAGAATATCCATAGTAGGGTATGCATCGTATGCATACCGTTCGTAAGGAGAAATTTTTTCGCATAATTATATGTTAATTATTGGTATTATTCCTCTTTTAAATAAAAATTGAAAAACGAAGATAATCTCACCACCTTGGAACGCATGCGATGCGTTCCCTACAACATTTTTTCGAATATGAGTTTTTTTGACAGTTTTAAGGGCGACCATTGGTCGCCCTTAATTTTTTTGTTTATGCAATTTTTTTAAATATTAACTATGTCTTTGTAATCTTCGTCAGTATCTTTAAATTTAATTCTAGCCTCATGTAATTTAGCCATTAAATCAGGCAAAACATCAGGTGAAGAATCGTAAATATTGTGTAATTCATATGGGTCATTAACCATGTCGTAAAGTTCAAAACCTTGTGGAGTGTCAATGTTAACAGCATCAGTAGCGTCTAAAGCACGTCCATAGTAATAAATTAGTTTATATTCTTTTGTTCTAATGCCTAAATGAGCAGGGTTGTGATGTCTGTGTGCTAAATGCATCCAGTATCTGAAATAAATGTACTCGTTAATATCGTCTGCGTCAGTAGTTGTAATAGTTTCAACTTGTGAAACACCTTGCATTTCGCTTGGAACTTCAATACCACAGAAGTCTAAAAGTGTAGGAGCAATGTCGATATTTGAGATAAGATTTTCGTTAGGGATACCAGCTTTAATACGCTCTGGGTATCTGATTAAGAAAGGAATTCTAAGGCTTTCTTCAAAACTCCAACGTTTATCTTGGTAGTCATGCTCGCCTAAGAACATACCTTGGTCAGATGTATAAATGATGATAGTGTCGTCAAGTTTGCCAGTTTCTTCTAAAACTTTGTAAACTTCTGCAACGCTGTCGTCAACACCAGCAACTGTTCTTAAATAGTCTTTAAGATATTTTTGGTAAGCAGCTATACCTTTTTCTTCAAAAGACATGTCTTCTGTTGTTTCAAGTTTACCAGTTACATAGTCTTCTGCGCTAAAGTCTTCGTATAAGCTTCTAACTGCACTTCTAGGAGTAACAGAGCTACCGAAATCTCTTGAAGCAACATTTCTATGCTCACGGTTTTCGAATAAGCTGTCTGGTACAGGAATGTCAACGCCGTCAAACATATGTTCGTGACGTACAGGGTATTCCCAGAAATCGTGAGGAGCTTTATGGTGCATCATCATAAAGAAAGGTTTATCTTCGTCTAAGCTTTTAATGTGAGAAGTTGCCATTTCTGTGATAACATCAGTAACATAATTATCGTATACAACAATGTCTTCTTTGTCTTTTTCGATAAATTCAGGGAATTGGTATGAGCCTTGTCCACCTAGGTTAGATAAAACTTTGTACTCGTCAAAACCTGCTGGTTTGCAGTGTAAATGCCATTTACCGAAGATAGATGTTTGGTATCCGTTAGATTGGAAAATTTTAGCAATATTAACGCAGTTATCTGCATCGTAATGGTCAGATAAAGTACGAACTCCATTGATATGACCATATTGACCTGTCATAACAGTAGCACGTGCAGGTGTACAAATTGAGTTTGTACTAAAAGCACAGTTAAGTTTAGAACCCTCGTTAGCTAGTCTGTCAAGACCAGGTGTTTTGAAAACTTCACTCAAAATAGAGCCATAACAGCTAATAGCATTAGCAGAGTGGTCGTCTGACATGATGTAAAGTATATTTGGTTGTTTTGCCATAATAATCTCCTTTTTAATTTAAAAAAATATGCTATAATTAATAAATTAATTATAGCACTTGTATTTTTTTAAGTCAATCGTTAGTATGCATAAATATATGCAAATTTTATGGTTTTTATATACTAAAAACGTCTTTAATTTGGGCAATATCCTTTTTAATAAGCTGAATAGTTTCTTCTTTTGAAGATGTAATTTTTTTATACATTGTTTCAATATTCAAAAATCCACTGTAATCTGAGTTTATTATGCGTTTAGCACTTTCGTGGAATTCAGAATTTCCAAAACCTAATGAAGTGTTTCCGTCGGTAGTTGTTCCGTCTTTTAGGTGAAATTCAGCTATATGACCGTTTAACATGCTAATCATATCAGGAACTTTATAACCAGAAAAAACTAGTGGGTTTTGAGTGTCAAAATAAACAGCAAAATTTTCACGGTTAACTCTTTTAATAAGTTCAAGGTTTTCTTGACCACTAATTGTGTTTTCGCTCGCTAAAGTTAAGCCATAAGGTGAAATTTGGTCACAAATATCTTGATATAAAGTAACTGCTTTTTCAAAATTATCGCCTACGTTCAGTGCGTTGCCACCAAAAGCTGGAACTTGAATGATTTTGAGTTTCATGTTAGTCGCAATTTGTTTAAAAGCTTTGATGTAATTTTGCAAGGCTTTGTTTTCGCCGTCATTAAATGGATTGCATGAGCCTATGCCGTTTAAAGCTGTTGTAGTAAACTCAAGCCCGTATTCAGTTGCTTTTTGCAAATATTTTTCGCAAAACTCTGCTGATAGTAAAGGGGAATTTGCAAAATCAGCTGACACATCTAGCTCCATACCGTCAAGTCCAACCTCTTTTAAAATCTCAAGGCTTTCATATAAATCGCTGGTAGGCAAACACCAACTGCATACGCCAATTTTAAATCTTTCCATAAAATCCTCCACATTATTTTTTATAAAACTTTTGATAAAAACTCTTGTAGTCTGTCATTTTTTGGGTTTTCAAAGAATTCTTTCGGTTTGTTTTCTTCAATAATATTACCATCAGCCATGAAAACAACCCTTGTTCCAACTTCTTTTGCAAAGCCCATTTCATGGGTTACAACTACCATTGTCATGCCGTCGTTAGCAAGGTCTTTCATAAGGTCCAAAACTTCGCCTACCATTTCAGGGTCAAGCGCAGAAGTTGGCTCGTCAAAAAGCATAACATCTGGGTTCATTGCAAGAGCTCTAATAATTGCAATTCTTTGTTTTTGTCCACCAGAAAGTTGAGCTGGGTAAGCGTTCGCTTTATCTTCAAGACCTATTCTTTTTAAAAGTCTAGTAGCGTTTTCGTTTGCTTGTGTGTTTGATTGAAGTCCTAACTTAACAGGAGCCAAAGTTATGTTTTGCAAAATTGTCAAATGAGGGAAAAGGTTAAAATGTTGGAAAACCATACCCATTTTTTGACGAAGTTTATTTATGTTAACTTTTTTGTCTGTGATTTCGTTGTCCTCAAACCAAACTTCACCACTTGTTGGAACTTCTAAAAGGTTAAGGCAACGCAAAAAGGTAGATTTACCAGAACCAGACGGACCGATTACAACGACAACTTCACCTTTTTCAATGCTTGCATTTACACCGTTTAAAGCTTTTACTGCACCACCGTTAAAGTGCATGTTTAAATCTTTTACATCTATAAGTTTTTTATTCATTGTAATTATCCTTTCATGAATTTTAAAAATCGCCATTGTTTAGCTTTTTCTTGTTTTGCTATAGGGGTTTCGTTTGCCATTTTCTTCTCAAGTTTTGAAACAAGATGTGTAAAGAACATAACCATTATTAAATACATAGAAGCAACAATTAAAAGCGGCATGAACTGAACATAAGTTACACCACGAACAATGTCGCCAGCCTTTGTTAAGTCCATAACAGCAACATAACCAGCTACACTTGTTTCTTTTAATAAAACAATAAATTCATTTGCAAGTGTTGGTACTACATTTTTAATAGCTTGTGGCATAATTATGTATCGCATGGTTTGAAAATAGTTAAAGCCAAGGCTTCGACCAGCTTCAAACTGACCGTTGTCAATACTCATAATACCACTTCTGAAAATTTCAGCAACATAAGCACCAGAGTTAATACCAAAAGCAAGGGCGCCTATGAGCATACCGTTTGTACTGCTTGCGAAAATAACGTAATAAATAATCATAAGCTGAATTATAACAGGTGTTCCACGGATAACTGTTAGGTAAACTTTGCATATAAAATTTAAAATAGATAAAATAATTTTACTATAACCACTCATGTTTTCTGAGTTTTTGTCCCAAGTAGTACGGACAAAGGCGATAATAAGACCAATTACAACACCTATACAAAGTGCAACTGCTGTCATAGAAATTGTATTGCCTAAACCTTGTAGGTAATATCTCCATCTATCCCTTGTGATAACACACATTATAAAATCGGCTTTAATTTGCTCAAAAAATTCCAATACTTTCAACTCCTGTCTTTATATATAAAAATGTAGGGAACGTATTGTATGCATTCCGCAGGTTAGATTAAACTTGCCCACGGTACGCATACAATGCGTACCCTACTTTATAAAACTTTAATTGTTTGATTAACCGTTATTTGCTTCTACAAAAGCTTTTGCTGGTTCGTTATCAATAATAACGCAGTCAACTTTACCACTTACTAAAGCAGCAACAGCATCAGCACCTTTGTTGTATCTTGAAACTGTAGCTAAGCCAGCGTCTTCTAAGTCCCATGTAGCATAAAGGTCGCCAGTTGTTGAAGTTTGAACACCAATTGTGTAGCTAGCATCGTCAGCGAATAAATCGTCAACACTTGTAATTTCGCTACCCTCAGCAACAATAACAACTTGTACACCTTGAGCATAAGAAGTTGTGAAGTCAACTTGTGTTGCACGTTCTTCTGTAACTGTTAGTCCAGCCATACCCATGTCAATTTTACCACTTGTAACAGATGTGATAATTGAATCGAAAGACATGTCTTCAATAACAAGTTTCATATCTAGTTTATCAGCAATAGCAGCAGCCATTTCAGCGTCAATACCAACAATATCGTCACCGTCATAGTACTCGTAAGGAGGGAACTCGGCATTTGTACCCATAACTAGTTCTTCTTTACCTTCTGTATCAGTTTGGAACTCTAGGTCATGGTCTGTGCCTTCGATGTATTTGTCAATGATTAATTGAGCAGTACCGTCATCAATTAGCTCGTTTAAAGCTGTTTCGATAGCTTCGTATAATTCTGTGTTGTCTTTAGAAACAGCAATTGCATAATCTTCAACTGTATATTCTGTGTCAAGAATTTGAAGTGTTACATCTGTAGATTCTTCTTCTGTAGTAGAACTGCTACAAGCTGTGAAAACAACTGCAACAGCCATAGCTGCTAGCGCAAGGCTAAGTAAAGTTTTTAATTTTTTCATAATTTTTCATTCTCCCTAATATTAATTTTTACGATTATTTAATTATAAAGCTATTAGAGTGATAAATCAATAGTAAATTAACAAAAAATTAATATTTATTAAACTTTTCTATAACAAAAGCGTATAAATTTATATAATTGTGCAATTTTTAGATGTTACTAGGATAAAGTGTCAGTTTTAGCTTTTAGTGAAGCTTTTTTAATATTTCTAAAATAGAAAATTGAAATTATAACTTGGAATAATGATGAAATAGGAACAGCAAGTCCAATTAAAAATAGTGACGGATTTGCAAATGTGCTAAACAAATAAGAAACTGGAATTCTAACTAGGAATGAAGCGATAACAGAGTTGTACATAACAAATTTTGTTCTACCACAGCCGTTAAAGTAACCGTTAAAGTTAAACATAAACGCAACTAACAAGCAGTCAAGTGAATACGCTTTCATGTAAGACAGTGCGCAAATTGTTGTTTCTGTATCTGCGTTGAAAATATGTGTAAAAATTTCTCCGTGAAAAAATGATACGTAAGCTGAGAAAAATCCATATACTACTGAAATTAAAATAGCTACTTTAAGTGCTTTGCTTGCTCTTTCAGGTTTTTGGGCACCTATGTTTTGAGCTGTAAAAGCTGACAAAGCTTGACCAAACGCTTGTGGCATTATAAGTATAAATGCTGTTATTTTACCAACAATTCCAACTGCTGCTGAGGCTGAAACACCAAGAGAATTTAAAATTGAAGATATAACTAAGAAAGAGAAACTAGCAAGAACCATTTGTAAAGCTGCTGGAATACCAATAGTGAATATGTCCTTTATGTATTCTTTGTCATAACCTATATCTTTTGCTTTGAATTTAAAAGGCAAGCCTTTTTTCTTTATAATTATAACAGAAAGAAGAACGCTAATACCTTGCGCAATTACTGTTGCTGTAGCTGCACCACTAGAACCCATTTGTAAGCCAGCAACAAAAAGCAAGTCAAGCAAAATATTGGCAACACAAGCTATTGCAACGGCGATAAGTGGGGTTTTAGAGTCGCCAATTCCTCTAAAAACACTGCCCAAAAGGTTGTAAGCAACTATGAAAATAGAGCCGATACCTGCAATTATTAAATAAGATTTAGCCTGCTCAAAAGACTCAGCAGGTGCTTGCATAAGTGTGATTAAAGGGTTTGCTAATGAAACTATTATAGTAGTACAAACAATAGCTAAAATCGCAAATGTAAAAATACTTGTGCCAACTACTTTAGAGGCTTTTTCTTTTTCGCCAGAGCCAACATATCTACCAATTAAAACAGTAGTACCCATCGAAATACCAACACATGCGTTTGTGAAAATTTGAGAAAGCTGACTGCCAATACTTACACCAGAAACATTATTCACGTCGGAAAATTGACCTACAATAAATAAGTCAGCAGTACCGTATGCTATTTGTAATAAAATGGTTAAAAGTATAGGGATAGTGAATTTAACTAAAACCGGAAGCACTTTTCCGTCAATCAAATTTTTGTTTTTATTCATAAAATCTCCTTATTATTTTAGTCAGGATAAGTGAAACAAGGCTTAGTTTTTAATGTTTCATAATATTTTTTCCCATAGTAATTTGCCATATCTAAATTTTGCAAAGAGTAATTTCCACAATCTCTAGCAGTTGCGCCTGGAATTTCACCTTTAAAATTACCGATAAATTCAAATGTTTTTTTTACTAAATCTACTACATCTTCTGGTTTTAAATCGCCAAACATAACAAGGTAAAATCCAGTTTTACAGCCCATAGGACCAAAGTATATGACATCATTTTTTTGAGCAGAATTTCTCAAAAAAGTTGCACCGATATGCTCCATAGTATGAATAGCAGCAGTGTCAAGCACTGGTTCAATATTAGGGGCAGTTAAACGAAGGTCAAAAGTAGTGACAACAGTATCGCTACGTGTGTCTTTTCTAGAAACATAAATGCCGCTAGTAAGCGTTAAATGATTAACGCAAAAACTTGCAATTTTATCCATATTAAATCCTCTTTTTCTATAAGTATCTAATATTTTATCACTTATAACCAAAAATTGCAACAAAATGCACCAAAATTATCTTTATTATTTCATGCTCTACATAGCTAAAGCCTGCAAAGTAGGAAGTAATTCTTTTGGTTTTTTACTTTTTACTGCGTGAAATTTCGTTGTATTTTACATTTTTTCAAACCCTCGGACACCCACAAGGGGCGTCCCTACGAGGTAAGCATATACTTATTTGGTTATTTTGTACAATACCTTTAATTTTTTCGACAATCTGAACAAAGCAAACAGCCGTTTGCTTTGTTTTTATTTTATAGTTTCAGCAGTTTCAAGCATGTTTTCGATGAAAATTCCGTAGCCTTTTGTACTGTCGTTTACGAACACATGTGTAACTGCTCCCACGATTTTTCCGTCTTGTAAAATTGGAGAGCCACTCATGCCTTGAATTATTCCACCAGTTGCCTTTAGTAGGTCTTCGTCGGTGATTTTTATAACAAAATTTTTGCTAAGCGATGTTCTGTCATAAGCTATACTTATAATTTCTGCATCAAAGCTTTGAACACCGTTGTTGTCAAGTGTTGTTAAAATTGTAACAGCACCAGTTGTGACATCTTCTTTTGCCATAACATAAACTGGTTCTATTTCTGGAGTTTCTTCTAATATACCAAAAATTCCTGTGCTGTTATTTTCGTACAAAGTTCCCAAATCGTCATAATTTGAAAAGTAGCCACATATACTGCCAGTTTCAGCTTCGCTTGCTTTAATTATATTGCTAATAATTATCGAACTAGCCTGTCCACCTTTTAAGCTTACAAGTTCACCAGAATCGCTGTCGCAAATTCCATGCCCTAAACCACCGAAAACTCCAGTGTTAGGGTAAGCAAAAGTGAGAGTTCCAATGCCAGCAGCACTGTCTTTAATCCACAAACCTAGCATGTAATTTTCTCCGTCATAAACAGGTGTTACCGTAGTTGTGTAAATTTCGTCATCTCGTTTAACTTCAAGTGTGATTTCGTTAGATAAATTGTTGTAGATAAGTGAGCTAAAGTGAGAATTACTTTCAACAGCTTCACCATTTAATGACATAATATAATCGCCAACTTCTATACCAGCCTCGTCAGCTGGACAAACAGTACCATTTTCGGTGACAATATCCTGCAATGCACTTACTATTACACCGTCGGTATAAAGTTTAATGCCAAACGACGTGCCTAAGGGTATGAGCATAAGTTCTTCGATAGACTCAATTTCCACACTTGTCACATCTGTTATATTGTCGTTATAATTAAAAGCAGATGCCTGTGTGAAACCATATTTATAATCGCCTAAAACATATAAAAGTATATATGCAGTCGCAACTGAAAAAACAGCAACTTTTTTAAAAAATTTATTCAAAATATATTCTCCTTAAACTTTGGTATAAGTTTAATTTGCCACAAAGTTTAAAGATTATTTTTGGTAATTTTTTTGTTTAAAATTTATAGCAACTTATTTATAAGCCTAATAATAATCATGTTGCTATAACATTGCTTGGAAGTGAAATTTTTCCCATAATAGCAGGCTTGTTTGCACCTGTTACAGACGTTAAAACATTAGCTTTTCCACTTGCACAACAGTCTGCCAAAAGAGCAAAAGCAACAGCCTCTTTTGCGTCGCTATTAAAGCCTAAATTTTCTTGAATAGAAACTTTTACGCCAAGTTTTTCAAATCTTTTTGACAAAAATTTCATCAAAGTGGAGTTATAACTGCCACCACCACCTACAATTAATTCGCTTGCTTTATGTTTGGGTAGAATGTAATTTTTGTAAGCATTTTCAATTGACCACGCTGTTAAATCAGTGATAGTCGCAATTAAATCTTTGTCAGAAATATTATGTGCTTTTTGTAGCTGTAGAATTTTTTCGGTGTACTGAACACCAAAATCTTCCCTTCCAGTAGTTTTTGGAAGAGCTTTAGTGTAGTATTCATCTTGTTTTAAGTAATCAAGCAGTAGATGACAAACTGAACCAGTGCTTGCAAAATCACCATTTTTGTCAAAAGTTTTTTCGCCGTTTGTAATTTTGCTTATAACAGCATCAATTATCATGTTCCCAGGGCCTGTGTCAAAAGCGAAAACTTCGTTACTAGTAGCACTCGCTGGTAAAACTGTGATATTGCCAATTCCACCTATGTTTTGTAGTAAAATAGTTTCATTTTTGCGTGAGTATAAAAGTTGTTCTGTAAATGGAACAACAGGCGCACCTTGGCCACCGTAAGCCATATCAGCTACACGAAAGTCGGAAACTGTTGGAATTCCAGTTTTAGCAGCTATAACTGCACCCTCGCCAATTTGAACAGTATAAGTTACAGGTGTATCTGCAATGATTTCAGTGTTTGGGTGGTGAAAAATAGTCTGTCCGTGTGAGCCTATTAAATCTATTTCATCTAAACTTTTATTAGCTTTTTTAGCTATGGATATGACTGATTTTGCGTAAAGCTTACCTAAAATTACATTTAAAGCGCCAACTTTGTCTATAGTAGCTTTTTGTGTGTCAAAAACTTCAAAAATAAGCTCTCTTACTTTTGTAGGAAAAGGACTATTTTCAAAAGCAATTAACTTAATTTGAGGTTTTTCGTTTTCGTAGAAAATTTCACAAAGTGCAGCGTCAATTCCGTCAACAGAAGTACCAGACATAAGACCAACTACTAAGCGTTTGTTATTAGTTTCAAATAAATTAAGCACTGTCAACACTCCTTATTTTCAGCTTGTAAAATAGCTGTAGCTAAGTGTCCGTTAGAATTTTGCAATATTTTTTTAGCCGTTTTTGCGTTTATGCTTGTTTTAATCATCAAAATTGCAAGCTTAACCCAACCGTCAGCTTCTTTCAAAGCATGCTTTGCTTGCTGTGTATTTACGTTTGTTGCATGAATTATCAGCCTTATTGCTCTGTCTTCAAGCTTTTTATTGCTAGCTTTTAAGTCTACCATAAGGTTGTCGTACACTTTGCCAAGCTTCACCATAGTACAGGTTGATAAAATGTTTAACACCATTTTTTGAGCCGTGCCAGACTTCATTCTTGTTGAGCCTAAAATAACTTCTGCCCCTACATTTGGTGATATGCAAATGTCGCATAAACTTTCTAACTTGCTGTTTTTGTTGGTGCAAAGTCCAATGCTAAAAGCACCAATACCTGTGGCATATTTCACGGCTGACAAAACAAAATTTGCACTGCCACTTGCTGTTATGCCTACAAGCACATCTTTGTTAGAAAAACCTATTTCTTCAAGTTGGTTAATGCCAAGATTTAAGCTATCTTCTGCGCCTTCGACAGCAGTTCGAAGTGCTGTGTCACCACCAGCTATAAAGCCTTGAACCAGTTCAGGCGAAACACCAAAAGTTGGAACACATTCACTTGCATCTAAAACGCCAAGCCTGCCAGAAGTCCCAGCACCTAAATAAATTAGTCTGCCACCGTTTTGCAAACGAATATAAATTTCGTCAACAGCTTTTGCTATAACTTTGCTTTCTTCTGCCACGGCTATCGCCACCGTTTGGTCTTCACGATTAATAAGCTCAACCATTTCTTTGGTGCTACACAAATCAATGCCTTTTGTGTTTTCGTTGATAGATTCAGTTGCTAAATTAGCTAAATATTTATCCATGTGAACTCCACCTTTTGAAATTAAAATTGTACGAAGTAACAGTATATATGCCCCTTAGTTGGAACCCAATGTCACGATATTTTATTGTGGGGAACGACGCCCTCGTCGTTCCGTTATTCTTTAATTTTTTCCCCTATCACGGACGAGCAAAGCCAATGTCACAAACTTAAGGAACAAGAATATCCATAGTAGGGTATGCATCGTATGCATACCGTTCGTAAGGAGAAATTTTTTCGCATAATTATATGTTATTTATTGGTATTATTCCTCTTTTAAATAAAAATTGAAAAACGAAGATAATCTCACCACCTTGGAACGCATGCGATGCGTTCCCTACTGAAATTCTTAAGTTTTTGACATTGGGCTATAACCCAAAGCGTGTTATTAGAATAAAACGTATTATTTTATTTTCAAATAAATAAAATCTGCAGTTGTGTTATTATGGCATTCTGTGCTGATAACTGCAATGTCTGTAGCGCCTTTTTGTTTTATAAGTTCTACGCCACGGCTGTTTGCAAGTGGTATTTTTACAATTATTTCTTTGCTATATTTATAGTTTTCTCTAGCAAAACGAACAGACTCGGTTACAAAGCTTTTTGTGTAACCTCGTCCCATTTTTTCAGGGTGAACTCTAAATTCCATTTCTAAAATTCCAGCCTCGGTAAATTTATAAGCATAAATCCCAAAAAATTCACTAAGTGAATTGTAGACTGCAAAGTAATCTTTTTCGCCTACCCTGTCAATAATTTTTTGCACATTTTTTTGAAAATTATTTGGTGTAGAGTTGTAAATATCCATAGGTGGTGGGTATCTCCACTCGCAACAAACATATGCGTTTTCTGTGCTCATTTTAACAGGGTTGAATTTTTCATCTCTGTCAGCTTCTTCGCTGTGGTTAACTTTTCTGTTTACAGAAAATTCTGCTGGTAACATTGAGTATGAAACTTCGTCGAAAATTTTCCCGTCATAAGAACGCTTGTAACCTTTTCTTCTAAGTCCCTCGCAAGTAAAACCGCATTTTTCTATAACTCTTTTTGATTGTTTGTTATACGCAAAATGATACACTGACAGCATTTCGGTTTCTACTTCTTCAAAAGCATATCGAATTACTTCACGGCAAGCCTCGTATGCAAAGCCATGTCCCCAGTATTCTTCGGCTAAAACATAACCTAAAGTGTAAACACCGTCAATGGCAGGTCTAGATTTATCACCTTTATGAAGACCAATACTGCCTAAAAGCTTTCCACCATTTTTTAAAACAATCGCCCAAGTGTCGTCGTTTTCTATAAACATTTCTAGAATTTTTTGGCTTTCCTGTACATTTGCATGAGGTTTCCAACCAGCGTTTGGCCCTACGTGTGGGTTTTTAGCATATTCGTACATTGCATCGCAGTCGGTCATTCGCCACTGCCTTAAAATTAATCTATCTGTTACTAGTTTTTTCATTATTTATTTAGCTGTAGCAAGCTTTAAAGCCATTGCTACCCAACCTTTTTCCTCTCTTCTTTGAAGTATGTCGAATTTATCACAAATAGCAGACAAAACATCGTCTTCTCTAGTGTCAATAATACCACTTATAATGTAAATAGAATTCTCGTTCATGAAATTTGGTGCATCTTTTGAAAGTAAAATTACAATATCTGCAACAATATTTGCAAGCACTATATCAAATTTGCCAGTTACTTTCTCGGTTAAGTCGCCACAAATTCCAGTGAATTTGTCACCTACTGCGTTGATGTTAGCGTTTTCTATGGCAGTTTTAACGGCTAGTGCATCAATGTCAACACCTACTGCATTTTCAGCGCCTAAAAGCATAGCTGCTACTGAAAGTATACCACTGCCACAACCCATGTCCAGTACTTTTGAGCCTTCTTTTACATAGTCTTCCATTAGCTCCATGCAAAGTCTAGTTGTTTGGTGAGTACCAGTTCCAAAAGCAAGTCCAGGCTCAAGGTGCAAAACAGCTCTACCCTCTGCGTCAAATTCGTCTTCCCATGTAGGTCTAACAAGTAGTTTGTTACCTACTTTTATTGGTTTGAAATATTTTTTCCAATTGTTTATCCAGTCTTCTTCTTTGCAACCTTGAAGTGAAATAGTATGCGCTATGTTTTCAGCTGTATATCTTTCACGCAAAAAAGCTACAGCTTCACTAGGGTTTTCTTCTGGGCTTATATAAATATGTATAAGTGCTTTTGTTCTGTCTTTTTGTAAAAGTTCTTCGTCAATTAAATCAATATGAGCAATTTCCCATGTTTCGACTTCTAAATTAGAGTAATCCTCAATATAAATTCCATAAGGGACTACCATGTTAGCAATGTTACCGGCCGTATCGGCGTTGTTTGAATTAACTTCAATTATAATTTCTGTCCAATCTGCTGTTATCATTTTTCGTATCCTTTCAAGTATATCTAATATTAGTATAATTGATTTTTGTTTAATATTCAAGTGGTTCAAATAAATATTAAATTTTACGTGGCAAGGCTTAAAAACGGTGTGCATAAAATGCACTCTATAAGGGCAATTGGAAAGGTATGGTCATTTTATGAATAAAAAGAAGTTTTTAATGCAAGGGACTGTTTTAACAATAATATATTTTTTAATTTCAAGCAGTAGTATGTTGTATCGGTCTTATTTGTCTAGCAACATTGGCACACAGGGGCTAGCTTTGTACCAGCTTATTTTTTCTATATTTGTTTTTGCTGTTACGCTTTCAACTTCTGGTATAAGTTTGGCAGTTACAAGGCTTGTAAGCTCGGCTATAGCAAGTGGAAAACGCAGTCAAATACGCTCTATAGTAAACAAGTGTTTGCTTTTTTGCCTTTGTTTAAGCCTTAGTATATCTTGTTTGTTTTTATTTTGCTCTGATTTTTGTGCAAGAGTTTTTTTAGGTGATGAATTAGCTGCTAATTCTCTTAAAATTTTAGGTATTGGTCTGCCATTTATGTCGCTTTGTACATGTTTGAAAGGATATTTTTTAGCAGTTGATGAGGCAACAAGCAGTGGAATTGCTGATTTAGTGGAGCAGTTTTTAACTATTGGAACAACCTTTTTTATCTTTACTTTTATTCCTTTTGATACAATTGAGCAAGCATGTGTGGGCGCTATGGTGTCCTCTACTTTAGGCGAAATGGCATCGTTCGCACTTGATTTTTATACATTTAAAAAAAGTCTTAAAAAAAATGAAAAGCTTAAAAAAGAAAAATCAAATAAAGTTTTTTCATCACTTGGTAAAATTGCCTTGCCTTGCACTTTAAGCTCTGCTGCTAGAAGTGCGTTAAACTCTGCTGAAAATCTTTTAATACCAAAACAATTGCAATTAGGTGGCGCAAGTTACAGTGGTTCCATGGTTTCTTACGGGTTGCTTCACGCAATGGCGTTGCCTATACTCTATTTTCCGTCAGCTTTTATAGGCTCTTTTGCAGGGCTTTTAATTCCCAAAATTTGTAAGGAGTACGAACAAAACCACAAAAAGTCGGTGGCTTACATAACTTCAAAAGCACTTAAAACTACACTGAATTTTGGAATTATATGTTGCACTTTTTTTATGTTTCATTCATCACTTTTGTCAGAAGTTGTATACAAAACCAGTGAAGCCGCCACTTTTATAGCTGTTTTAGCGCCACTTGCACCACTTATGTATTTGGATTTAGTGGTAGATTGTCTGTTGAAAGGTTTGAACCAACAGCTTAATTCTATGAAGTATAATATCATGGACTCTGCCATTAGGGTGATACTTATTTTAATTTTTATGAGGTTTTACGGCATAAACAGTTATGTTTATATTATATTTTTTAGCATAATCTTCAACGCTGGTTTAAGTTTACATAAAGTTATACAGGTTACAAATGTTAAGTTTGACTTTTTAAAAACAATTTTCACTAAAATTCCACTAGCTATTTTTTGCCTTTATTTTTCATATGTATTACCGGTTGAAAGCGATAACAAAATGTTGCTTTTAATTATTTACATAGCTGTAAGTTTTGGTATTTATTATTTAATTAGCTTTGTATTGGCAGGACTAAAAAATGGACACCACAAAATGTGATGTCCACCAATGTATTATAATGTATATCCAACTGTGAAAGAAATATTGTACTCTTCATCTTTTTTTACATATTGGCAGTGCATTTTTTCTTCTATATTATCGCTTTCTTGGAAAGTAGTGCCACAGCCAACCCAAGGCTCTAAAGCTACAAACGGTGCATCATTATATGGTGACCAAATTCCTATAACTGGGAAACCAGCCAAATCCATAACTATAGAAGCTGTGCTTTTTTTGCTCTTTAAAGCAATTGATTTAGATTTAAATCCCTCAAAAACTAAAACATCATTTGAGAACATTTCACGAGTAATAGGGATAATCTTTTCGTTTTTTAGGCTGTATTTTGATTTAGTAAAGTCGAACATGCTAAGAGCTGTGTCAACAACTGGACTTTCAAGAGTTTCATTTTCGCTAAACTCAACATAGTAATCTTCAAAAGTTTCGCCTTGTGTCATAGGTACGTTAAAGCCAGGGTGACCACCGATAAAGAAAGGCATTGTTCCATCACCTAAATTTTCGACTTTCATGTTAGTTACAACAGTTTTATCAACAATTTTATAACCAACAGTTAACAAAAATTCAAAAGGATATGATTTAAGTGTATCTTCGTTTGATTTAATAGTGAAAACAACTTCATCTTTTGTTTGTGAAGCAAGTTCGAATTCGGATTTTCTAACTAAACCGTGCTTAGTAATTTCTGTCCATTGTCCGTCAATTTTAACTTTATCGTGTCTAACAGCACTTACAATTGGGAATAAAATTGGTGCGTGACTGCTCCAATAAGTTGGGTCGCCTTGCCATAAAGTTTCAAAACCGTCTTCTCTTATAAAAGAAACTAGTTCTGCACCCCTACTGCTAACTTTCGCTGTGCAAATTCCATCTGTTATTTCAATTATCATGATAAATCTCCTTATTAATTTGATAAATTCATATTAGCACATAAATTTGTACTTTGCAATAGTTTATCTTTATGTTATACTATAAAAAAATCATTTAAAGAGGTATTTATGAGAGCAGTTGTACAACGTGTCGATATGGCAGAAATTAAAATTGAATATTCAGAAACTAAAACAATATCTAAAGGTTTAGTAGTTTATTTAGGTGTAATGAGTGGCGATAGTGAAAAAGAGGCTACTTACCTTGCTAATAAAATTTCAGATTTAAGAATTTTTACAGATGAAAACGATAAACTTAATTTATCGCTTAAAGATTTCAAGGGCGATATTTTAATTGTTTCAAACTTTACTTTAGCAGCAGACTGTAGAAAAGGCAGACGTCCATCGTTTGAAAACGCAGAAAGACCAGAAAAAGCCGAAGTTTTATACGATTATTTTGTTAAATTAATGAAAGAAATCGACGGCTTAGGAAAAATAGAAACAGGTGAGTTTGGGGCACATATGGACATATTATCGTCCAATAGTGGGCCTATTAATTTGATAATGGACACAAATGTTATTCAAAAATAAAACGTGGGGCGAACAAGTAGTTCGCCCCTTAGTTTGTTTTTATTTGAAATATTTGTCTTGATTTTTGCAAACTTCTATAAATTTCATTATGTTTGCTGGTGGAACATCAAACTCAATTGCGTGAGTTGGAGCAATTACAAAACCACCATTTTCGTGTAGAGTTTTATGTATTTTAACCATTTCGTCTTTTACGCCCTCTTCGTCAACGTAAGGTAAACATTGTTGAGTAGAAATAGCACCCCAAAAAGCAAGTTTATCGCCGTACTCTTTTTTGATTTTAGCAATATCATAAACTTCTGGTTGGAAAGTTTGGTAACAGTCAAGTCCAATTTCAATTAAATCTGGTAAAATTTCATGGCAATCACCACAAGAATGTTGTAAAACAAATAAGCCTTTGTCTTTTACTTTTTTGTAAAGTCTAGCCATTTGTGGTTTAATAAAATGACGCCAGTGGTCAGGACCCATAATTAAACCGTTTTGTTGACCCCAGTCATCACCAAAATAAATTCCGTCAAAGTCGTATTCAAGTGCAATGTCAACAAGGTGACAATAATAATCACCAATTTTTGTGAAAAATTCTTCGGTTTCTTCTGGACAAGCAACCATTGACATTAAAACGTTAGACATTTCTGCAATAGCCCATGCACGCTCAAACATAAGAAAACCAAAACCGTACATAGTAAAACGGTCGTCAGTGTCTTTGTTAGCAGTCAAAGCTTCACATTCTGCACGAAGTCTAGCTTCGTCACATACTGGGAACTCGTAATCATATTCTTCAAGTAAGTCAGTAATTTGATAAGTATCTGGTAAACCTATGTCTTTGTCAGCGCCGTTTCTGTTCCATTCAACCCCAAATTCATCAACAAAAAAACCAGGCTTATCGGCTAGTTCTGTAGGCCAACCCCAGTATTGTGTGTATTTAAAGTGAGTTCCTAATTTGCTTTCAATATCAGGGTCGCCAGTATACTCAATTAATTGCTCCAATGCTTGCATGGTAAAGTCCATGTGATATGGTGTGAAATCTGTGTTTTTGTGGTTTAAAGCGTCAATTATGCGTTGTCTTCTAGTCATAAATTTTACCAACTCTCTTTTTTAATTTAAGCTTATTATAACATATTTGAAGTAAAAAAAAAGATATAAATATTTAATTTTTGGTAAATATTTGTTCTATTTAGGATAAAATTTGCTATTATTAGAAATTTTTATAATTCTCTTTTTAGCAGGCTAAAAATGTGATATAATAAGTTTTATTATGAATATGAGGTGATGATTTGTGACAAGACAAAGTTTAGCAAGAGTAATAATAGCAGGTACAAACAGTGGTTGTGGAAAAACAACTGTTACTTGTGCTTTGCTTTCAGCTTTTAAGCAAACAAATACAGTTGTTACTTCTTTTAAATGTGGGCCTGATTACATAGACCCTATGTTTCACGGAAAAGTTCTTGGAATTTCTTCGTCAAATTTAGACCCTTTTTTCTATGATGACAACACTCTTAAAGCCTTACTTTGCGAAAATGCAAATGGAATTTGTGTTATAGAGGGCGTTATGGGTTTTTATGACGGCATGACACTTGAAAGCACAAAAGCTTCAACTTATGACGTTGCTAAAATTTTAAATACACCAGTAATTTTAACAGTTAACTGTAAAGGCACGGCATACTCTGTTTTGCCTGTAATTGAGGGTTTTTTAAACCACAAAAAAGACTACGATTTAGCTGGGGTTATATTAAACGGCATAAGTCCTATGACTTACGGCAAGGTGAAAAGTCTTATAGAAAAACACTTTGAAAATAAAATAAAAGTTTTTGGCTATTTGCCAAAACTTCCCGAAAATTTAATTCTTGAAAGCCGTCATTTAGGCTTGGTTACAGCAAACGAAATTACGGATATTAGACTAAAACTTGACGAACTTGGCAAAATTGCCCTTAAAACTTTAGATATAAATTTAATAGCACAAACAGCAAAAGAAACTAAAGCTTTGCAGTATAACGATTTAGACATAAAGCCAATTTGTGAAAATGTTAATATAGCCGTTGCTATGGACAACGCTTTTTGCTTTTATTATAAAGATAATTTGAAACTGATACAAAAACTTGGGGCAAAACTTTGCTATTTTAGCCCACTTAAAGATGAAAAATTGCCAGAAAATATTGACGGAATTTATCTAGGTGGGGGATACCCTGAACTTTATTTAAACGAGCTTGAAAAAAACGTTTCTATGAAAAACGATATACATAAGTTTTTAACTCAAAATAAGCCATGTATTGCAGAATGTGGTGGATTTATGTATCTTACAAAAGAAGTAGAAGGCAAAAAAATGGTAGGTTTTTTTGATTATACATGTAAAAACACAGGTAAGCTTTCACGTTTTGGCTATCAAACGCTGACAGCTTTGCAGAATAATTTAATTTGTAAAAAGAACGAACAGGTAAAAGCACACGAGTTTCATTATTACGATTGTAGTGATAACGGAAATCAAATGACATCAACTAAACCCAGTGGAATTAACTGGTTGTCAGCACATACAAGTCAAAGTTTATATGCAGGTTTTCCACATTTATCTTTTTACTCTAATATACAAATACCGAAAAATTTTATAGAAAAATGCAAGGAGTTCAAACATGAACAACATGAAACCAATGGAAATTGAAGAAAATAGTTTTAGAATTATTACTGAGGAACTAGGCGATAAAAAAATAGCAAAAGAAAACGAATTAGTTGTAAAAAGAGTAATTCACACAACGGCTGATTTTGACTATGCTGATAATTTGTGTTTTTCTGAAAATGTGTGTCAAAATGCTATAGAAATGCTTAAAAATGGTGTCGATATTGTAACAGATACAAGTATGGTTAAAGCTGGTATAAATAAAAAAATTCTTGCCCAGTTAGGTGGACAAGTTCACTGCTTTGTAGCTGATGAAGATGTAGCCAAAGAAGCTTTAGAAAGAAAGGTTACACGCTCAACTATTGCAGTAGAAAAGGCAGCTAAACTTACTAAACCAATGTTTTATGTTGTAGGTAACGCTCCAACAGCGTTAATAAGGCTTGACTCGCTTATTAAAGAGGGCAAAATTGCACCAGCTGTTATAATTGGTGTACCAGTTGGTTTTGTAAACGTGGTAGAGTCAAAAGAGCTTATCATGAAGTCGGGCGTACCGTACATTGTTGCTAAAGGAAGAAAAGGTGGAAGCAACGTGGCAGCATCAATTATAAACGCACTTATGTATCAAATAAAAAGGTAATGTTATGGAATATATAACCGTAAACGGCAAAAAACTTAGAACAGGCTATACAACAGGCAGTTGTGCAACAGCTGCTGCAAAAGCAGCTGCACAAATGCTGTTTTTGGACAAAAAAATCACGTCTGTTTGTTTGGTAACACCGTCAGGCGCAAATTTGACAATTGAAATTTTGGATGTAATAAAAGACGAGAACGGCGTAAGTTGTGCTGTAAAAAAAGACAGTGGCGACGACCCAGACATTACAAATGGCATGTTGGTTTACGTTAAGGTTTCAAAAATAAGTCAAAAAACAGTAAATATAAAAGGTGGAAAAGGCGTTGGAATTGTAACAAAAGCTGGCTTAGACCAACCTGTTGGCAACCACGCAATTAACAGTGTTCCACGCAAAACTATAACCGAAGAACTAACTCAAGTAGCTAGTGATTACGGTTACGATTTTGGTTTTGATGTCGAAATTTCACTTCCGCAAGGTGAAGAACTTGCTAAAAAAACCTACAACAGCCGTTTGGGAATTATCGGTGGACTTTCTATTATAGGAACATCTGGAATTGTAGAGCCGATGAGTGAAGATGCAATTATAGACACAATATATGCACAAATTAACGTGCAGTATGAAAGTGGTCAAAAAGTTTTGCTGTTAACTCCGGGTAATTACGGCAAGGATTTTATCGCTCAAAGTAATTTAATCAGCTCCGAGGTTGCTATAAAGTGTAGCAATTACATAGGAAAAGCCATAGATTATGCTTATAGCAAAGGGTTTACACAAATTTTAATTATAGGTCATGGCGGAAAACTTTTGAAACTTGCTTGTGGACTTTTTAATACACATTCGAAATATGGCGATTGTAGGGCAGAGGTTTTGGCGACATATGCAGCGCTAAATGGCGCAAACAGTGATGTTATAGAAAAATTAATTTCAAGTGTAACAGTAGACGAAATGCTATGTGTGCTTGATAAAGAAAATATTACTGAAAAAGTTTTACAGGCTGTTTTAATGCGTGTAGACTTTCACATAAATGCTAGAGTTTACGGTCAAATTGATATAGCAACAGTTATATTTACAGATAAACGTGGAGTTATAGGAAAAACAAATAAAGCAGAAATGCTACTTAATAGACTAGGAGAATAATATGGTTAATTTTGTTGGGGCAGGTTCAGGCGCAGTAGATTTAATTACAATGCGTGGACACAAATTGTTAAGTCAGGCAGATATAGTTATCTATGCAGGTTCGCTTGTAAATAAAGAATTACTTGATTACACAAAACAAGGGGCTAAACTTCACGACAGCGCTTATATGACGCTTGAACAAGTGGTTGAAGTTGTTGTTCAAGGCGAAAAAGAGCATAAATCAATCGTAAGACTTCACACTGGCGACCCTAGTATTTACGGTGCTATTCGTGAACAAATGAAAGAGTTTGATAAATTAGGAATAGAGTATAAAGTAACACCAGGTGTTAGCTCGTTTTGTGGTGCTGCTTCAAGCCTTAACGCTGAGTACACACTTCCAGACGTTTCACAATCTGTTATTATAACAAGAATGGCTGGCAGAACACCAGTGCCAGAGCGTGAGTCAATTCGTTCTTTTGCAGCACATGGCACAAGCATGGTAATATTTTTAAGCACTGGCTTGCTTGAAGGTTTACAAACAGAGCTTATGGCTGGTGGTTATAGTGCAGACACAAAGGCTGCGATTGTCTATAAGGCAACTTGGGACGATGAAAAAATTTGTCGCTGTACAGTTAGCACTTTGGCACAAACTGCTAAAGACAACCAAATTACAAAAACAGCACTTATTATGGTGGGCGAATTTTTAGGCGAAGCTTTTGAGCGTAGTAAACTGTACGACCCAAGTTTTACAACAGAATTCCGTGACGCTACTATTTAAAGAAAAGATAGGTCTAGTATATGAATGTATTTCTTTTTGCTTATTCAGAAAAAGGCTGCAAATTAGCTTTAAAAATTGCTGAATTGTTTGAAAATTCTACCCTGTTTTCAGGTGAAAAGTTCGCAAAGTTTCACGGTGTTACTCCAGTAAAATCTACTGTTCTAAAAGCGAGAGAAGTTTTTGATGTTTCTGATTTAATGGTGTTTGTGGGTGCGTGTGGAATAGCCGTACGCTCGGTAGCACCATGTATCAAAAGCAAAACAAGCGACCCAGCTGTTGTCGTTGTAGACGATATGGGGAATTTTGTGGTTTCGCTTTTATCAGGGCATATTGGCATGGCTAACGATTACTGCAAATTTATTGCCAATTCTATAAATGCTGTGCCAGTTATAACTACTGCAACCGATGTAAACGGCAAGTTTTCGGTGGATAGTTTCGCAGTCAAAAACGGCTTGGTTATAAGTTCTATGCAAAAAGCAATGGAATTTTCAGCTGAAATTTTAAACGAAAATTTACCAATTTCATACGGCAAAGAGGTTATATGTCAAGAAAATTTGCCAAATGGGCTTGTAAAGCACAAGGAAAATCACATAGGGGTGTATTTAGGTTTTGAAAACAAAAACCCTTACAAAAACACTTTGCACTTAGTACCTAAAGTTTTGTCGGTTGGCATAGGCTGTAAACGTGACATAAGCAAACAGGCTATACAAACGCTTTTTGACAAGGTGTTAAATGAATATAATTTAAACGAAAATGCTGTAAAAGGAATTTTTTCGATAGACTTAAAAAAGAACGAAAAAGCCTTGCTGGATTTTTGTGACGAGCATAATTTTAATGCGACTTTTTACACAAAAGAAGAGCTTTTAAAAGCAAAAGGCGAATTTACTAGTTCTAACTTTGTTAAGACAGTAACAGGTGTTGAGTGCGTGTGTGAACGCAGTGCAATACTTGGCTTAAATGCTGGTAAAATACTAGTGAAAAAAACAAGTTTGAACGGTGTTACAGTCGCTGTAGCTTTTGAGGAAATAAACATTAAATTCGATTAAACGGAGGAAAACATGGGCAAAATTTGCGTGTTTGCTGGTACTAAAGACGGCAGAGATTTAATAGGTTTTTTAAAACTGCTAAATGTAAAAATAACAGCTTGTGTGGCGACCGAATACGGCGAGGATTTAATAGACCAAAACGGAATAACCGTGCGTACAGGCAGAATGAATTTGAGTGAAATGACAGATTTTTTCACTGATGAAACTTTCGATTTTGTAATTGATTGCACTCACCCTTATGCACAAATTGTCACAGAAAATATTTTTACTGCTTGTCAAACTACAAAAACAGCATATAAACGTTTGAACCGTGAAAGCAGTGATTTAAGCTACGGCAAGGATTTTGAAACAACTGAAAAAGTTATCCACTATTTGTTGTCGACTAGTGGAAACATTCTTTGCACACTTGGCTCAAAGGAGCTTTATAAATTTAAAAACTGTGGATTTTTAGAAAGGCTTTATGTCCGTGTTTTACCAGTTGCTTTTTCTTTGCAAGCATGTACAGAAATCGGTTTGCCAGCTTCACATATTATCGCCATGCAAGGGCCTTTTTCTTATGAACTAAACAAAGCTCTAATTACAGATTTAAATATTCAAACGATAATTACAAAAGACGGTGGAAAAGTTGGTGGCTTTAGCGAAAAAGTTCAAATTGCAAAAGATTTAAACAAAGAACTTTTAGTTATTAAAAAACCTGTTCAAAAATTAGGCAGTTCCTTAGAAGAGCTTAAAAACTTTTTCAAAGAAAAATATATTTTTACAAAAAAACCTGTTATAAACCTTGTAGCATGTGGCGTGGGTAGCTTGAATTTGATGACAAAACAGGCTGAAAATGCACTTGAAACAGCAGATATTATAATAGGTGCAAAGCGTTTGACCGACACATTATCGGTTTATAAAAAACCAGTGATAAACGAAATTTATAGTCACAAAATAGCTGAGCATATAAACGAAAATTCCCACTGTAAAGAAATTGCTGTTGTTTTAACAGGCGACATTGGTTTTTATAGTGGTGCAAAAAAATTAAGAGATATTTTAACTGACTATAAAGTTAACAATATTTGTGGCATAAGCTCTCTTGTATATTTGTCTGCAAAACTTGGAATTAGCTGGGAAGATATTAAGCTTTTAAGTTTGCACGGCAAAAATGACAATATTATTTCTAATATAAAACAAAACGAAAAAGTTTTTACATTGCTAGGTGGGGAAAATACTGTTCACTCACTTTGTGAAAAATTAATTCATTATAATATGAATGTCCTTATATCTGTAGGTGAAAATCTTTCGTACGATAATGAAAAAATCACTACAGATACAGCAGAAAATCTTTTGAAAATTGAATTTTCTTCGCTTGCTTGTGCCGTTATTTTCAATAAAAATTACAACAACACTTTAGAAATTGGGTTAGATGACGCCGACTTTATTCGTGTGCCAAAAGTGCCTATGACAAAGTCAGAAGTTAGGGCTGTAAGCATTGCTAAGCTTAAACTTTCACCGTCATCAGTAGTGTACGATGTTGGCGCTGGCAGTGGTTCTGTTAGCATAGAAACAGCTTTGCATACTCCAAACGGTAAGGTTTTTGCTATTGAAAAAAACGAAGAAGCTATAAAAGCCATTAAGCAAAATAAAATTAAATTTATGACAGATAATATGACGATTGTAAAGGCGATAGCGCCCGACGGCTTGGCAGATTTACCAGCTCCAACACATGCGTTTATAGGTGGTTCGTGTGGTAATTTAAAAGAAATTGTAGATTTAATTTTATCAAAAAATTCAAAAACAAGGTTTGTTGTAAACGCTGTTAGCCTTGAAACTTTGATGGAAACAGTAGCGATAATGAACGAATTCACTACACATGAAGTGGTAAATATAACAAGCGCAAGGGCGAAAAAACTGGGTAGTTATAATTTAATGATGGCTAACAACCCAATTTATATTATTACATTTCAAAATTAAAGATAATAGTTAAAAAATAACAGAAAGGCATGTTTTTGTGCAAGTAATCTAATTGTTTTTATTAGTTTGCCACAAAAAACATGACAAGGTCATTATGGGTTTAATTCATATTTATTGTGGCGACGGAAAAGGGAAAACTACGGCCTCTGTAGGACTTGCTGTACGTGCAGTTGGCAGTGGGAAAAAAGTGTTATTTTCACAGTTTTTTAAAAACGGTGAAAGTAGTGAAGTGAAAGCTATTAAAACATTTGAAAATTTAACATACTGCAAATCTGACAAAGCTTTTCCACGTTTTGCAAACATGACAGATGAAGACAAACTTTATGCGTATGAATATTACGATAAACTTGTAAATGATATTATAGAAAAAGCTAAAAATTATGATATGATAGTTTTTGATGAAATTATTTCATGCTATAATTTAGGCTTTTTAAACCGTGAAACTGTCGTGAATTTTTGTAAAAATAATGATTACGACATAGAGATTGTTTTAACAGGCAGAAATCCAGCGCCAGAACTTGTGGAAATTGCCGATTACGTTTCACAAATTGAAAAAATAAAACACCCTTACGACCAAGGAATAACAGCACGAAAAGGAATTGAATACTAAAATGAAAGGACGGTCATGTTACACAAACATGACAAGGTTATAAAATGGCAAAAGCAATAATGATACAAGGCACAACTTCAAACGCTGGTAAAAGCATTTTAGCAGCTGCTTTGTGTAGAATTTTCACACAAGACGGCTACAACGTTGCGCCGTTTAAATCGCAAAACATGGCTTTAAATTCATTTATCACAGAAGACGGTTTAGAAATGGGACGTGCCCAAGTTGTTCAGGCAGAGGCTGCAAACAAAAAACCAGACGTTAGAATGAACCCAATTTTACTAAAGCCGACAAGCGACCAAGGCTCTCAAGTTATAGTTAATGGTGAAGTAATGGGCAACATGAAAGCAATGGATTATTACAAGCATAAGCCTAAATACATACCTATGATTATGCAAGCTTATAATTCTTTAGCAAGCGAAAATGATATTATGGTTATCGAGGGCGCAGGTAGCCCAGCAGAGATAAATTTGAAACAAAACGATATTGTAAACATGGGAATGGCAAAAATGGCTAAAGCTCCAGTTTTGGTTGTGGGCGACATTGACCGTGGCGGTGTTTTCGCAGCACTTTATGGCACGTATATGCTACAAGATGAAGAGGAAAAAACTTATATCAAAGGTAATGTTATCAACAAATTCCGTGGAGATGTTAATATATTAAAACCAGGAATTGACATGATGGAGGAACTTACTCCTGTGCCAGTTGTGGGCGTTATACCTTATTTTCACCTTAATATTGATGACGAGGATAGCTTATCGGATAATTTGACAAATCAAAAAGTGTCACCTATTGATATTGCTGTACTTCGTTTACCTAAAATTTCTAATTTTACAGATTTTAACGCTTTCGAAATTTTTTCAGGGATAAAAGTTCGTTATATAGCTGGCGTGGACGATTTCAAAAAGCCAGATTTACTTATTATCCCAGGTTCTAAAAACACAATTGATGATTTAATATGGCTTAGAGAAGTTGGTCTTGAGGCAGAAGTTTTGAAATACGCATCTTCTGGTGGTGCTGTTTTTGGCATTTGTGGTGGCTATCAAATTCTTTGCGAAAATCTTCGTGACCCTTATGGTGTTGAAAACGGCAAAACTTCTAGAGGACTAGGCTTGATAGCTGGCGAAACTGTGTTTATGAAAGAAAAAACACGCACTAGAGTTGACGGAACTGTAGAAAACGCAACTGGTATTTTTGAAAATTTAAATGGCAAGAGTTTTAAAGGATATGAAATTCACATGGGCGTTACTAAGCTTGAGGTAAACATGAACAAAATTTGCGACATAGACGGCAATGCTTCAAGTGAAGGCTTTTCAAGTGGCAATGTTTATGGAACTTATATTCACGGTTTTTTTGACAGTGAAGAAATTGTAAATACAATTATAAAAGCATTAGCCGACAAAAAAGGTATAGAAATAGAAACTATAGAAAATAGGTCTATGGAAGATTATAAAAACGAAGAATACGACAAACTAGCCGATATTGTTCGTGCAAATTTAGATATGAAAAAAATATACGAAATTTTAGAACAAGGTATCCAAAACGGAGATGTGAAATGAAAAAGTTTAACATACAACCACTTGACAAAAATGCTATGAAACAAGCAAAAAACAACTGGGACAATATTGGTAAACCACTTAACAGTCTTGGAAAACTTGAAAAGACTAGTATTCAAATGGCTGGAATTTTTGGGACAGCTCAGTTCAATTTAAATAAAAAAGCAGTTGTTGTTATGTGTGCCGACAACGGAGTTGTTGCACAGGGTGTCACTCAAACTGGTCAAGAAGTCACAAAAATAGTGGCTGAAAATATGACAAGTGACAAAGCGACAGTTGCAATTATGGCAAAGCAAAACGGTGCAGAAGTTTTTGTTGTCGATATAGGAATTGCACATGAGTATCAAAACACAAACATCATAAATAAAAACATTATGCACGGCACAAATAATCTTGCAAAAGAAAAAGCAATGTCAAAAGAACAAGCGATTAAAGCTATTGAAACAGGTATAGAACTAGTGAAAGATTTAAAATCTAAAGGGTATTCAGTAATTGGAACAGGCGAAATGGGTATAGGCAATACCACAACAAGCAGTGCCATAACAGCATGTTTGCTAAATACAAACGCAGAAAAAGTTACTGGCAAAGGCGCAGGGCTTTCTAGCAAAGGTTTAGAAATTAAAATTTCAGTTATTAAAAATGCTTTAGAAATGCATAAGCCTGACACAAACGACATGATAGATGTTTTGTCGAAAATTGGTGGTCTTGACATTGCTGGTTTGGTTGGAGTTTTTATAGGTGGAGCAGTTTACAGAGTACCAGTGGTTATTGACGGCTTTATTTCTTCTGTTGCTGCACTTGTAGCTGTAAAAATTGCCCCACAAGTAAAAGATTTTATTTTTGCAAGCCATGTTTCAAAAGAGCCAGCTGGTCAAATGGTGTTAGACGCTTTGGGACTTGAAGCTATGCTTCATTTAGACATGTGTTTAGGCGAAGGAACAGGCGCTGTTATGGCTTTTCATGTGTTCGAAACTGCGAACACTGTTTATAATCAAATGAGTAATTTCGAAGAAATCAATGTAGAAAAATATCAAGTGTTGGAGTAACGAATGTTTGTGCTAATTATAGGCGCTAGTGCCAGTGGAAAAAGTGAATACGGCGAAAAAACAGCTTGCAATTTAGCAAAAGGTGGCAAAAAATTGTACCTTGCTACTATGGAGCCTTTTGGCGAAGATGCCTTGTACCGAATAAAAAGACATCACGCTTTAAGGGCATCAAAAGGTTTTGATACTTTAGAAAAATATCGTGATTTACATACTTGTCAAATTGAAAATTACGACACTATTTTGCTTGAATGCATGTCCAATTTAGTAGCTAACGAAATGTTTAGCCAAAACCAAGCAGACTACGAACAGCGAATTATAAAGTCAGTTTTACACCTTAAAAACAGTGCAGAAAACCTTGTTGTTATAACTAATCAAGTTTTTTCAGACGGGATAAATTATCCAGAAGAAACTGAAAATTATATAAAAAGTTTGGGAAAAATCAACGCAAAACTTGCGACTATTGCAGACGAAGTAACAGAAGTTGTTTGTGGAATAGCCGTTAAAATTAAGGAGAAAAGCAATGAACATTATATGTAGTTTGGTAATATGCTTTGCAATGTACAGCATTATTCCAATGCCTTTGATACAGTGGACAGAAGAAAAACGCAAGTACTGTTTTTGCTTTTTGCCAGTTGTTGGCGTTATAATTGGAGCTGTGTGGTTTTTACTTTATGGACTTTTACAAAATTTTAGCATAGCTTTTTCAGCTATAATTTTAATGTTGATTTCGGTCGTTATTTCTGGTGGAATTCACTTTGATGGACTTTTAGACACTTGTGATGCTATGTTTTCATACGGCGATAAAGAGAAAAAATTAGAGATATTAAAAGACCCTAGAACAGGCGCTTTTGGTGTAATTGGAACAGCTGTTTATCTTGCGTTATTGTTTGCAAGTTATAACGAGCTTTTAGCTTTAGACACTAAATTATACGTTTTTGTTCCATTTAGCTTTGTGCTAAGCCGTGCTTTGGCTTCGTTTTGTATGCTAACAGTTCAGCCAGCTAAAAAAACTGGGTTAGGCGCAAGTTTCTCAAATGCCTCAAACACTAAGGTGAACCAAATTACATTAGTGTTGTGGATGGTGCTAGTTTTTGTGATTTTTGCTGTTTTAAACTACATAATGGCAGTAATTATAGCAATTGCTATCACTTTGTTTTTGGCTATTTATATTCGCTATATCAAGCGTGACTTTGGCGGAATTTCAGGGGACTTAACAGGTTTTATAGTAATGGCAGTAGAGCTTATAATTCCGTTTTGTGTAGCGATTGGGGGACATTTTTTATGATTTTTATAACTGGTGGAAAAAGTCAAGGCAAGACAGAATTTGCTAAAAGTTTTAAGCTTAATTTAACTGATAATTTAGAAGATTTAATTAAAAATTGGCTTGAAGAAAACAAAAATATAGAAGAAAAAATTAATGAATTATTTATAGATGAAAAAAGCGTCATTGTTTGTCTTGAAGTTGGCTGTGGGATAGTTCCACTTGACAAACAAGAGAGAATTTACCGTGAAGTTGTGGGAAGGACTGCGTGCCTTGTAGCTAAAAAAGCTGATGAAGTTTACAGGCTAAACTGTGGCATTGCTCAAAAAATAAAATGATAATTTATTTTGTAAGACATCTAAAAACAAAGGGCAATTTCGAAAAAAGATATATAGGTAAAACCGATGAGGATATTTACAAAGCAGAAAGTCAAACTCCTCCGTCAAATTTGCCTGAAAATCCGTCGAAAATATATACAAGTGCTATGAAACGCACCGTGCAAACAGCGAAGCTTTTGTACCCAAACCGTGAAGTAATTAAGCTGGAAAATTTAAATGAAACAGATTTTGGCGATTTTGAAAACAAAAATTATGAAGAGCTTAAAAACAATAAAGATTATCGTGACTTTATAGATGGAATTAAAGACCCAGTTGGTGGCGAAAGCAGAAAAAACTTTAATGAAAGATGTATAAAAGCTTTTTTGAATATCGCAAAAAATGGCAAAGACGAAATCGTCATAGTGTGCCACGGTGGCACAATTATGTCTATTTTGCAAGGCTTAGACCGTGAGAAAAAAGATTTTTATTCGTACCAAATTAAAAACGGCGAAACGCTTGTTTGTGAATATGACGGAAAATATTTGACTAGAAAGGCTAACTATTAATATGAAAACAGCTTTAATTATTTTAATAGCTTTTTTACTTGACGCTATTTTTGGCGACCCTGCCCAAATTCCACATCCAATTTGTTTTATAGGAAAACTCATTTCAAACACTGAAAAATTCATCAGAAAACATGTAAAAAATGAACTTTTTGGTGGTGTTATATTAGTTTTAGTTGTAATTTTCACATGTTTTGCTTTGCCTTTTGCTTTGCTAAAGCTTGCATATTTTGTTAATTTCTTTATAGGCTTTGTTTTGGAAACGTTTTTTTGCTTTCAAATTTTTGCTGCTAAATCACTTAAAAACGCAGCGATACAGGTGTATGAACCACTTGTAAAGGGTGATATTAAAGAGGCTAGAAAATATATTTCGTACATAGTTGGGCGTGATACACAGTCGCTTGAAGAAAAAGGTATAATAAAAGCCACTGTAGAAACAGTAGCTGAAAACACAACCGACGGCGTAATTGCCCCATTAATTTTTATGGCAATAGGTGGAGCTCCTTTGGCTTTTTTGTACAAGGGAATTAACACAATGGACTCAATGGTGGGTTATAAAAATGAAAAATATCTACTTTTTGGCAGATGCGCTGCAAAACTTGATGACATAGCGAATTTTATACCAGCTAGAATAACAGCAGTTTTCATGGTGATTTCAGCTTTTCTTTTAAGGTATAACGGAAAAAATGCTTGGAAAATTTTTGTCCGTGACAGACACAACCACAAGTCGCCGAACTCTGCACAAACTGAGTCAGTTGTAGCAGGAGCTTTGGAAATTCAGTTAGCTGGCGACGCTTGGTATTTTGGCAAGCTTTATAAAAAACCATTTATAGGCGATAAAATAAGAGAAATTGAAGCTAATGACATCAAAAAAACTAATCGTATGATGTATTTAACATCGGTATTGTTAATGGTAATTACGGTTTTAATAGTTTTTGTATGTAACGCAATTTAATGGGGACGATTGTCCCCATTTCAGACTGTCAAAAAACCTATATTCGAAAAAAAGTTGCACAAACATTGTAGGGGCGAGCTGTGCTCGTCCGTGGATAAAACAAAGAGTTTTGTCTTGTTTTGTGTAAAATAGAGAAATATTTTTATTGATTTTATAAAAGCATTAAATTAACATCTTGATTTCGGACGAGCACAGCTCGCCCCTACCATTTTAAAAATATATTTTCGGTATTTTACACAAATACAAAATCTTTTTCGACAAGCTGTAATGGGGACGATTGTCCCCATTTTTTTAATAATTTTTAGGGTCAATTTTAAAATAACCTTGTGGGTGTTTGCAACAAGGGCACATCATTGGTGATGATTTTCCTTTATGAATATGCCCACAGTGAATGCACTGCCATGTTTCTTCGTCTTTTTTGGTGAACACTTCACCATTTTTAATGTTGTCTAAAAGTTTTGTGTATCTTTCTTCGTGTTCTTTTTCAATTTTTCCTACCATTTCAAACAAATTGGCAATGTTTTCAAAGCCCTCATCTTTTGCATCTTTGGCAAATTGTGAGTACATTTTCACCCACTCGTAATTTTCACCACAAATTGCATCGTTTAGGTTTCTTGTTGTGTCTGGCATTGTTTCGCTGTGAAGTTGCTCAAACCACATTTTAGCATGAGCCTTCTCGTTTAAAGAAGTCACAGTGAAAATTTCGGCTATTTGTTGGTAGCCGTCTTTTCTAGCTTTTTCAGCATAATATTGATATTTTGTGTGTGCTTGAGCTTCGCCAGCAAAGGCTGCAAGTAGATTTTTTTCAGTTTTAGTTCCTTTTAGCATAATTTTTTTCCTTTCGTATTAAAAAATCTAAGATATGTGTTTATTTTATACCGAATATGTGATATTATTAATATATCTATAAAATAGTGAGGGAAAATTACAGTGGAACAAAATAAAATTAGAAATTTTAGTATAATCGCCCATATCGACCACGGCAAAAGCACACTAGCTGACCGTATTTTAGAGCAGACAGAGTCTGTTGCTAAACGTGATATGGAAGACCAAATTTTAGATAATATGGACTTAGAACGTGAAAGAGGTATTACAATTAAAGCTCATGCTGTTAGCCTTGACTACAAAGCTGACGACGGTGAAACCTATACTTTTAACTTAATCGACACACCAGGACACGTTGACTTTAACTATGAAGTTTCACGTTCGCTTGCAGCTTGCGAGGGTGCTGTTTTGGTTGTTGATGCTTCGCAAGGTATCGAGGCTCAAACTCTTGCAAACACTTATTTAGCTGTTGACGGTGGACTTGAAGTTGTGCCAGTTTTAAACAAAATTGACCTTATAAGTGCCGACCCAGAGAAAATTGCACACGAAATAGAAGACGTCATTGGTATTCCAGCAATGGACGCACCAAGGGTTTCTGCCAAAACTGGTATCAATATAAAAGCTGTTATGGAGCAAATTGTAAAAGATGTTCCACCACCTGTTGGCGACAAAAATGCACCTTTAAAAGCACTTATTTTCGACTCATATTATGACTCCTACAAGGGTGTTATTATTTATTTAAGAGTTAAAGAGGGTACAGTTAAAAACGGCGACGCCATTAAAATGATGGCTACAGGCAATGAATTTAACGTTGTAGAATGTGGCATGTTAAGGGCGACTGACCTTGACGCTACAGGCATGCTTGAAGCTGGTCAAGTTGGATATATTGCCGCTTCTATTAAAAATGTTCGTGACGCTGTTGTTGGCGACACTGTTACTTTAAAAGATAACCCTACCGACGAGGCACTGCCTGGTTACCGTGAAGTTCAGCCTATGGTTTTCTGTGGTATTTATCCAGCAGATGGCGCACATTATAGCGACCTTAGAGATGCACTTGACAAATTAAGACTTAACGATGCTGCCCTTAGCTTTGAACCTGAAACTTCTATCGCTTTAGGTTTTGGTTACCGTTGTGGATTTTTAGGACTACTTCACATGGAAATTATTCAAGAGCGTTTAGAGCGTGAATATAACCTTGACTTAATTACAACTGCGCCAAGCGTTGTGTACCATATAACAAAAACTGACGGAACAAAGCTGACTGTTGACAACCCAACAAATTACCCAGACACTATGAGTATAGCAAGTGCTGACGAGCCTATGGCTAACGCACATATCTATTCTCCGTCTAGCTATGTTGGAAATATTATGGATTTGTGCCAAGACAGACGTGGTGTGTTTAAAGATATGAAATATATCGACACTGACCGTGTTGATATTCACTACGAACTACCACTTAATGAAATTATTTACGACTTTTTCGATGCACTTAAATCAAGGACACGAGGTTATGCTTCTTTTGACTATGAACTTATGGGTTATGCAAAAAGTAAACTTGTTAAGCTTGATATTATGTTAAACGGCGATATTGTAGATGCTCTTTCATTCATATTACACGCTGACAATGCCTATGCTAGAGGTAGAAAAATGTGTGAAAAACTAAAAGAGAAAATTCCACGCCAAATGTTTGAAGTGCCTATTCAAGCTTGTATAGGTGGAAAAATTATTGCTCGTGAAACCGTAAAAGCAGCTAGAAAAGACGTTTTAGCTAAGTGTTACGGTGGCGATATTACACGTAAGAAAAAACTGCTTGAAAAACAAAAAGAGGGTAAAAAACGTATGCGCCAATTAGGTACAGTAGAAGTGCCACAAGACGCATTTATGTCAGTGCTTAAATTGGACGAAGAGTAATTTTTGCTATAGAGGACGAGCATTTTATGCAAGCGTGCCATACAATAACATTAAATTTATTCTTTTACTTACGGATGACCACACGCAATGTCACGAACTTAAGGAACAAGAATATCCATAGTAGGGTATGCATCGTATGCATACCGTTCGTAAGGAGAAATTTTTTCGCATAATTATATGTTATTTATTGGTATTATTCCTCTTTTAAATAAAAATTGAAAAACGAAGATAATCTCACCACCTTGGAACGCATGCGATGCGTTCCCTACTGAAATCCTTAAGTTCGTGGCATTGTGACCACAAGTCGTCCTTACAATAAGTTAGTATATACCCCATTAATACACATATTATAAAAAAAGGAAAAACAATGGAATCACTAAAAGAACTTTACCGAATAGGCAAAGGGCCGTCAAGCTCACACACAATGGGGCCTGACAACGCTTGCAATTTATTCAAACAAAAAAATCCAACTGCTCAAAAATTCAAAGTTACCTTAAAAGGTTCGCTTTCAAAAACTGGTGTAGGACATTTAACCGACCAAGCCGTTCTTGATGCGTTTAAACCTAATGAATGTGAAGTTGTTTTCTCTTTAGATGAAACAGCTTGCACTCATCCTAACACAATGGAGATTGAGGGTTTTGACAACGACGGAAATAGAACCGATTTTTGGAGAGTTTTCAGCGTTGGTGGTGGAAAAATTATAATTGAGGGTAGCGAAAAAGAGCTTGTAAAAGACATTTACCCACATAAAAATTTTAGTGAAATAAAAAATTTTTGCCTTGATAATAACTTAGAACTTTGGCAGTATGCTGTAAAATATGAGGGCGAAGAAATTCTAGATTTTCTACAAGATGTTTGGTATACTATGAAAAAGGCTATAAAAGCTGGGTTAAAAGCTGACGGAATTTTGCCCGGTGGATTAGAAGTTCAACGAAAAGCAAAGTTTCTTTTTAATCAAAGGCATATAGACGAAAGCCCTGAAACCAAAGAAAACCGACTTGTTTGCTCATATGCTTTTGCAGTAAGTGAAGAAAACGCAAGTGGTGGAATTATAGTAACAGCGCCAACTTGTGGCGCTTGTGGAACACTTCCGTCAGTGCTTTATTATATGCAAAACAAGAGAAATTTTAGCGATTTAGACATTGCAAAAGCTCTTGCAACTGGTGGAATAATTGGCAATGTTATAAAAACAAACGCCTCAATAAGTGGTGCAGAATGTGGCTGTCAAGCCGAAATTGGAACAGCATGCTCTATGGCATCAGCTGCTTTAGCTGGACTTTTTGGTATGGAACTTGACCAAATAGAATACGCAGCCGAAGTTGCTATGGAACATCATTTAGGTTTAACATGCGACCCAATATCTGGCTTAGTGCAAATTCCTTGTATAGAAAGAAACGCAGTAGCAGCAATGAGGGCGATTAACGCACTTAGTTTAGCGAATTTTTTGACACATACACGAAAAATCTCTTTTGACGTGGTAGTTCAAACAATGTACGAAACAGGCCTGGATTTATTCAGTAAATACCGTGAAACCTCTGAAGGTGGACTTGCTAAATTATACAAGCGTTAACTTCACACAAAATTCACCGTATGTTCTTTGATTTTTCGTATGGTAATTGTATAATAATGTAAAATAAATAATTAGTACCGAAAGGAAATATTGAAATGGCTAAAATTTTAATAGTTGATGACGATAAAAATATATGCGAGCTTTTAAGGCTTTATATTGAAAAAGAGGGGTTTGAAACAGCAATTGCAAACGACGGTAGAATGGCTGTAGGGTATTTTAACTCTTTTAGTCCAGATTTAATTTTGCTTGATATTATGCTACCAGAGCTTGACGGTTGGCAAGTTTGTCGTGAAATTCGTAAAACTTCAAATTGTCCTATTATTATGCTTACAGCAAAAGGCGAAGTTTTTGACAAAGTTTTAGGTTTAGAACTTGGCGCTGATGATTATGTGACAAAACCTTTTGAGTCAAAAGAAATAGTTGCAAGAATTAACGCTGTTTTAAGACGTACTGGCAGAACAGACCAAAACATTAAAAAAGCTGTATCTTTTGAAAATCTATCTATAGATTTAACAACATATGAACTTAAAGTTAAAGGTGAGCAAATTGACACACCACCTAAAGAAATGGAACTTATTTTCCACCTAGCTTCTAACCCTAATAGAGTTTTCACTCGTGACCAACTTTTGGACGAAGTTTGGGGATTTGACTATTACGGTGACAGCCGTACAGTTGACGTACATGTTAAAAGACTTAGAGAAAAACTTGAGGGTGTTTCTGCAAAATGGTCTTTAAAAACTGTTTGGGGTGTAGGTTACAAATTCGAAGTGAAAGATTAATAGGGAGATAGTATGCATAAATCCTTATTCAAAAAATACCTAGGCATTACTATGACTATAGTTTTGTGTAGTTATATCGGTTTAGGCAGTATTATGCTTGTTTTCTTTTCTGATTATTGGAAGAATGAAAAAAAGAATTTGCTTACAACAAATGCGACTGCTATAGCTGAATTTGCTTCAGAGTTTACTCAATACACTGAAGGTCAAGGCTATACACTTAACGCTAGTACTTTGTCAGTTTTCATCGAAATGCTTGCACGCAATATTGATGCCGATATTTTTGTAGCAGACTTAGAGGGTAACAGAATTTTAGGCTCGTACCTTAAAAGTGATTTAGACACTGAAAGTTTTGCTTTAATACCTGCTGATAAAATAGAAATGGCAGCAAGTGGACTTTACGAAGAAATGGGAAATTTTGACGGTGCTTACAAGCAAGATTACTACACTATAGGTGTTCCTATTTCAATAACTGACGAAAACGGCGACGAGATAATTGCTGGCGTTGTATTTGCATCAACTAGTGTTTCTAGCGTAAGAATTTACACTTATGCTACACTTCAAATGTTTTTATTAGCAGCAATTGTTACACTAGGCATAACTTTTATAGCTGTTTGGGGATTTACTTATAAAATGGTAAAACCGTTAAGGCAAATGTCAAACGCTGCTAAAGTTTTTGGTAGTGGCGACTTTTCAGCAAGGGTTAGTATTCCAAGCCATGACGAAATTGGTGAACTTGCAGTAGCTTTTAACAATATGGCAAACTCCTTGTCTAACAGTGAGGGAATTCACAGAAGTTTTATAGCCAATGTTTCACACGAGCTTAAAACTCCTATGACGACTATTAGTGGTTTTATAGACGGCATTTTGGACGGAACTATTCCAGCTGACAGACAATCTTATTATTTGAATATAATTTCACAAGAAACCAAAAGACTTTCACGCCTTGTTAAATCAATGCTAGATTTATCTAGAATTGACAGTGGAGAACTTAAACTGACACCAGTTAAATTTAATTTGACAGATAAAGTTTTCACAACTTTAATTTCATTTGAAAATCGTATTGAAGAAAAAAATATTGAAATTAGAGGACTTGACGAAATTGCAAGTTTTAACGTAACAGGCGACCAAGACCTTTTACACCAAGTTATTTATAATTTAATTGAAAATTCGGTTAAATTTACGAACGAGGGTGGTTTTATTTCGTTTTGTATTTATGATACTTTTGACCGTGTAGGTTTTTCTATTGAAAACAGTGGTGTTGGTATTAACTCGGACGAATTACCTATGATTTTTGATAAGTTTTATAAAACAGACAAATCAAGAAGTCAAGATAAAAACGGTATGGGGTTAGGACTTTATTTGGTTCAAACTATTATAAGGTTTCACGGAGGAGATATTACAGTAAGCTCTTCACCAAATTTAACAACAAAATTTGAATTTTACTTGCCTAATATAAAAGATAAATCTCAAAATATGACAGATGGCTCTGTTATAAATTTATCAGCGAGTGCTGAAGTTGACGTACAAGATGTTGATGTTGAAGATTAAAAAATTGAAAGGAAGATGAATTTTGAATAATTACAATGAACAACAAACGGAAAATCAGCAAAATTCACAGCCTTATCCTAATGGACAAAGGCAACCTTATGGCTATCCACCACCTGTGTATAATCCACATTATTCGCAATATAATAGTCCTTATCCACCACAGTACAATCAAGTTCCACCACCTTACTATGCACAAAAGAAACCAGTCAATAAAGGACTTATAGTTTTTTCTGTAATAGCTTGTTTAGTGGCCGTTGTCTGTGTATTTGGTTTTGCTTTGTGTGTAATTTTTACATTTGTTAACAACTCTAATAGCTCATTAAGTAGTTCAAACTCACCAGCTTATGATTATTATTACGGTTATGACTATGATTATGGTTATAGTTATGGTGATGACGACGACGAAGACGACAGTTCACAGCCTGAAGAAGAGGTAGAAGAACCTGCCGTAGAAGAGCAACAAAGTTATACTATACCAGATATTGATGTGCAGTCTTACACTGATGGTATTACAATAAATTCACAACCAGACACTGAAGAACTTTCTCCTAACGAAGTTTACGAAAAAGTTGTGGTTTCAACTGTAACAATTACAGCGTATGTGCTACAAACTGACGGCTCTTATGAAGAGGGCAGTGGTTCTGGTATAATAATTACTAGTGATGGATTTATATTAACTAATAGCCATGTTGTAAATGACAGTACATCAACTTATGCAGTTATTACAACTTCTGATGGTCAAGATTACGAAGCTGTTGTAGTTGGTTACGACAAAGCAACCGACCTTGCTGTGTTAAAAGCAGACGCCACAGGTTTTACTCCTGCTGAATTTGGTTCATCTGACGAAATGGAAATGGGTGACTGGGTTATGGCTGTTGGTTCTCCAGGTGGTGCAGATTACACTGGTTCTGTAACTCGTGGTGTAATTTCTGGTCTTGATAGAACAGTTGGTTACAGTACTGATGACACTATGACATATATTCAAACAGACGCTGCAATAAACCCTGGTAACTCTGGTGGTCCACTTGTTAACATGTACGGTCAAGTTATTGGAATTAACACTTCTAAAATTGTAGCAGATTATTATGAAGGCATGGGTTTTGCAATTCCTATTTCTGATGCAGAAGATATTATTAACGCTATTTTGGAAAACGGGGTCGCTAGTGATAGAGTAAGGCTTGGCATAACTGCAACTGTAATCGATGACTCTACAGCGTATATGTATGGAGTTCCAACTGGTGTTTTGATTTATACAATTGATGAAGACAGTAGTTTTATTGGTACCGAAGTACAAGTTGGCGACATTATAACGCACTTTCAGGGCGAAGAAATAACGGATTTAACGCAGTTATCGCAGTTATTCTTAAGCTATAGCCCTGGTGATGTTGTTGAAGTTACACTATATAGAGTAGAAGAAAGTGGAGATAGCTATTCATATACTACTGAAATCACTTTATTAGCAGATAACGGCGAAACACAAGGTTAAATTAATACAAAAAAGCTTTTACTTAACGTGAAAGCTTTTTTATTTTTTGTTTTAATTCAATAAAATATTTGCTTTTTGTTAGCAATATATGTTATAATGATATAAAAATTATAGGAGTTGAATTTATGACAGTTCTTGAAATAGCCGAAATTTTAAAAGCCGAAGTTCTTTTTGAAGGCGATATGGACGAAGAAGTTATAACTGCATGTGGAAGTGACATGATGAGCGATGTTTTAGCTTTTGTAAAAGACCAATCAGTTCTTTTGACAGGTCTTATGAATGCCCAAGTTGTGCGTACTGCAGAAATGATGGATATGCACTGTGTTATTTTTGTTAGGGGCAAAAGAGTTGACCCTACCGTTTTAGCTTTAGCTGAAGAAAAAAATATTACAATTCTTTCTTCTCCATATAGAATGTTTACAGCTTGTGGCTTGCTTTACAGCAACGGATTAAGGGGAGGCTGTGACTTATGAGTGTGTTAGAATTAAAATACGAAGTTCCAGGCGACGACTTTACAAGGGCTGGCGAGGCTTCAAGTGACGTTAAAAAGAAATTAAAAAGATTAGGATATAAATCTGACGCTATAAGGCGTGTTGCTATTTCTATGTATGAGGGTGAAATCAACATGGTTATTCACGCTGGTGGTGGCAGAGCAGTTGTCGACATAAACCCAGACAAAGTAGAAATATATTTAATTGATGAAGGCCCAGGTATAGCAGATGTTAGCAAAGCTATGGAAGCTGGTTTTTCAACTGCACCAGATAATGTAAGAGCTTTAGGATTTGGCGCTGGTATGGGTTTACCTAATATGAAAAAATATTCTCACGAAATGGAAATAAAATCAGAAGTTGGTAAAGGCACACAAGTTAAAATGGTGATTTATTCAGATAGAGATTAAGAAAGGTGGTATGTTTCATGGAATTTTACCACTCAGTAACATTGGATAAAGATAAATGTGTGGGTTGTACCAATTGCATAAAACGTTGCCCAACCGAGGCTATAAGGGTGCGAGATGGCAAAGCTTATATTATGAAAGAAAGATGCATAGACTGTGGAGAATGTATAAGGGTATGTCCTCATCATGCAAAAAAGGCTGTATATTCTCATTTAGCCGAAATAGATAAATTTAAATATAAAATTGCACTTCCAGCACCAGCTTTGTACGGACAATTTAACAATTTAGACGATTTAGACTATGTTTTAAACGGCATAAAACAACTAGGTTTTGACGAAGTTTTAGAAGTTTCAGTAGCAGCCGAACTTGTAAGCGAAGCAACACGCAAATTAATGCAAGAAAATAAACTTGAAAAACCAGTTATCAGTTCTGCTTGCCCTGCTATAGTAAGGCTTATTAGAGTGCGTTTTCCTGACCTTTGTAAACATGTTTTGCCTATAAATTCGCCTATGGAAATTGCTGCTCAAATAGCAAAAGAAAAAGCAAGCAAAGAACAAGGTCTTAACCTAAAAGACATAGGTTGCTTTTTTATAAGTCCTTGTCCAGCAAAGGTTACAGATGTGACAGCGCCTATAACAGTGGAGAAATCAGCTGTTGACGGAGCAATTGCAATAAGCGAAATTTTCCCTGTTTTATCAGGCAAAATGGATAAACTAAAAGAGCTTGAAAGTTTAGCTAATACAGGTAGAATTGGTGTTAGTTGGGCGACAAGTGGCGGGGAATCTGCTGCACTTATTAACATAAAATACCTAGCTGCTGACGGCATAGAAAATGTTATAAGAATTTTAGAAGAAATAGAAGACGAACGTATAGGCGAGCTTGATTTCATAGAACTTAATGCCTGTACTGGTGGCTGTGTTGGTGGTGTTTTATGCGTGGAAAACCCTTATATAGCAAAGGTTAGAATTCAAAATATTAGACGTTATTTACCAGTGTCTAAAAATCATATAAAAAGCGAAGTCCAAAAATTCATGAATTGGCGAGATGAATTAGAGTTTTCAGACGTGCTAACTTTGTCAAACGATATAAATGAAGCTATGCAAATGATGATAGCAATTGATGACATTGAAGAAGAACTTCCAGGACTTGACTGTGGTGCATGTGGCAGTCCAAGTTGTAGAGCTTTTGCAGAAGATATAATAAAAGGAAAATGCAAAAAATCTGATTGCTTGTTTATTTTAAAAGAAAAAATGCAAGATTTAATGGGAGCATTGGATTTGTAGAGTAGGGCTTCTATGCCCTATAAAGTGTTAGAGGTAACTTAAGAAAAATTATATTTTATTGTAGGGAACGCACCTTATGCAAGCGTTCCCCTTAGAGTAGGGGCGACCTTTGGTCGTCCGTGGATAGAATGGTAACTGTTGTATTTTTTTATACAAATAAAGGCAATATTTTATCGTACCTATGAAAACAAGCAAATTAACGCTTTACTCTCGGACGAGCAAAGCTCGCCCCTACGGGTTTAATCTGCAATTTTTTCCCTAGTCAACACGCTTGACGAGGGCGTCGTTTCCTACAATAAAATGAGATTGTCTGAATTGGTAAATAAGCGAAATAAGTAAGAATATTCAAAATAACGAAAGCAAGGTTATAATATGAAATCAAATATAATTGCAGAAAAATTAAATTTTAAACTCTTAACTAGTACAGAAGGCACCGACCGTGAAGTGTTAAACCTTTACACTTGCGACCTTTTAAGCTGGGCAATGGCAAAAGCAACCGAGGACAGCATGTGGTTTACTGTTATGGGAAATGTCAACACAGTTGCAGTAGCTTGTTTAAAAGATGTAAGCTGTATAGTTTTAATTGAAGGTGCTACTTTAGACGAAGATGCTAAAGCAAGGGCACAGCAAAACGAAATTGCAGTATACCAAACCGATTTAAGTGCTGTAAGTGCAATACTTAAAGTGAATGAGATTTTAAATGAAGTATAATTACGATTTACATATTCACTCTTGCCTATCTCCTTGTGGCGATTTGGACATGACACCTAACAACACTGTGAATATGGCTCATATTTTAGGTTGCGATATTTTAGGGTTAAGCGACCATAATACGGCTAAAAATTTACCAGCTTTTTATGCAGTTGCAAAGGAGTTAGGTGTTTTACTTGTGCCAGCAATGGAACTTTGCACACTAGAAGAGGCACATGTTCTTTGCCTTTTTGACAGTGTAAAAGGTGCAATGGATTTTGATAAGTATGTTTACGAAAAAATTCCACCTATAAAAAATAAGGAGAAAATTTTTGGTGAGCAAGTCGTAATGAACGAAAACGACGAAGTTGTAGCACACGAAGAACGACTTTTAATAACTGCTGCAGATATAAGCTGTACCGAAATAGTAGAACTTCTTAAAGGATTTGGTGGTGTAGCAATACCAGCTCATGTGGATAAATCGTCATACAGTTTAATGGCAAGTTTGGGAGATATTCCTGTAGAATATGGCTTTGAAACTATAGAGTTAAGCTCAAAAACAAATAAAGAGGATTTTCTAAAAACCAATTCTTCGCTTAAAAATCTGAATTTTATCACAAATTCAGATGCGCATTATTTAGAAAATATGTCTGAAAATATGGCTCAAATTGAACTTGAAAGTTTAGATTTAAAAAGTTTTATAGACAAATTTAGAAAAAATAAATAATATTATAGATTTTTCATATACTAATCGAAATAATTAAAAGGATAACCATATGAAAAAATTTATAATATTATTTTTCTTTTCGCTTTGTTTAAGTGGAATAAATGTTAATGCTCTTGAAATTGAAAACAATGATATTTTGGTGGAAAAACTTGAAAATGTAGAAATAGAAATTACAAAAATTGAAGAAAGAGAAGAAGTTTTAACAAACGAAATAACCGAACTTGAAGGAAATTATGAAGTAGCTTATCAGGTGTACTGTGAAAAAATCAAAACATTATGCTCGGTAAGTTCAGCTTTAAGCGATAATGTGATTTACGACTTATTCACAAAAGCTTCTATAATAGAGTTAATTTCAAACGACGACACTGACAACCCTAATAATATTCAAATAGAAATCGACACGAAAAAAGACGAACTTAAGCTTTTATACTTTCAAAAAGAGAGTTACAAAAAGCTAAAAGAACAAATTGAGAGCAGTGTTGACGATTATAACGAAAAATATGATGATGAATTCAACCCAATTTGGCCTGTTCCTGGTTTTGGACTTGGTTGGGTAACTTGTGTTTTCGGAAATGGTCACTTCGGTTACGATATAGCAGCGTATCAAGGTACTGAAATTGTAGCTGTGCAAAGTGGAACAGTAGTTTCATCAGAGTATCATAATTCATGGGGGAATAATGTTCTAATATATCACAACGAAGAATACTCAACCAGATATGCACATATGTATGAAATGTATGTAAGCGTTGGCGATTATGTTGAACAAGGTCAAGTTATAGGAGTGGTTGGTTCGACAGGCAATTCTACAGGAAACCATTTGCATTACGAAGTATATTATAACGGCGAAAGGGTAGACCCTTATGTATTTTTTTAAAAAAAATAATTGCTAGTTGCTGTTAAATGTGTTATAATTTTTTTGGTGATATTAAATGAGCAAACAATACAATCAATCAATGAAACTTTTGTATTTATATAAAATTTTTCATGAAAAAACTGATGAAAATAATCGATTAACTATAAGTGAAATAAAAAAAGAACTTGAAAGATACGAAATTAAATCTGAAAGAAAATCGCTTTACGAAGATTTTGAAAGACTTCGTATTTTTGGCATGGATATAATTAAACAAGGCGATGCAAAAGCTACTGCATATTACGCAGTTTCAGGGGATTTCGAAATGCCAGAACTTAAACTTTTGGTAGACGCTGTTCAGTCATCAAAATTTATAACAGAGTCAAAATCAAGACAACTTATTAAGCAAATTCAAAGCCTTTGTAGCGTTTATCAAGCTGAAACTTTGCAAAGCCAAGTAAATGTATCGGGCAGAGTAAAAACCTCTAATGAAACAATTTATTACAATATAGGTAATATTTATTCAGCTATTGCAGATGATAAAAAAATTTCCTTTAATTATTTTGAGTACACTTTGGAAAAAACTCAAAAAGTTAAAAGAGATGGCGAAAAATATATAGTTAGCCCTATGGCTTTAATTTGGAATGATGAAAATTACTATCTTTTAGCTTTTGAAAAAGACAAATTAAAGCATTATAGAGTTGATAAAATGCTTAAAATTGATAATCTAGACGAAAATAGAGAAAATACAGAGGCTTTCACTTATGAGGATTTAGCTGTTTATACTAAAAAAGTTTTTTCTATGTTTGGCGGTGTTACTGAAAAAGTAAAACTTAAAATTCATAATTCGCTAATTGGTGTGGTGTTCGACCGTTTTGGTAAGGATATTATCATAACAAAAAATAAAGATGATACATTTTGTATAAATATAGAAATAGAAATAAGTGAGCAATTTTTTGGTTGGCTTGCAGGTTTAGGCAAAAAAGCAGTAATTGTTTCACCTACTGATGTTAAAAATCAGTATATGAAGCATTTAAATAAAATATTAAATGCACATAAAAAAGGAGAAAAGTAAAAAAAGTTTACTTGAATATTAAATGAAAAAAATTAATTTTGAAAGCATTTTAAAGGAACACGAAAATCCAAGTCTTAAAATTACTTTAATGGCTGTTTTGACAATAGCTTTGCCAGCTATTATAGAGCAAATTATGATAACGGCTGTTCAGTACATAGACACAGCAATGGTTGGAAGTTTGGGGCAAAACGCAACAGCAGCCGTTGGCTTAACTTCTAGCACAACATGGCTTTTTAACGGTTTGTTAAGTGGCGCAGCTATAGGGTTTTCGGTTCAAGTGGCACAGCATATTGGCGCTGGCAGAATAGAAAAAGCAAGGTCTGTTATAAGGCAAAGTTTGACTTTTGTTTTAATATTCGGTATTTCTTTAGCTACAATAGGCTTTAGCATTTCGTTTTTTCTTCCAACATGGCTTGGAGCTGACGTTGCTATTATATCCGACGCTGGTATGTATTTTAGAATACTTTCTATGACAATTCCTTTTAACTTTTGTGTTTTAATGCTTAGTGGAATTATTAGATGTGCTGGGGACTCAAAAACTCCAATGCTTTTAAATTTATGTATTAACATTTTAAATGTATGTTTTAACTTTTTGTTTATAAATGCTACCAAAACTTATATTCTGTTTGGTAAAGAAATAACTGTTTGGGGTGCTGGCCTTGGCGTGGCAGGCGCAGCGCTTGGTTCTGGTCTTGCACTGTTTATTATAAGTATGATTTACTTATATGTAATTTTTCATAAGTACAAAAGTTTACGAATTCACTTTAAAGAAAGCTTTAAAATACAAAAAGATTGCTTTAAAACCATGCTAAACCTTGGTATACCAGTTGCTTTAGAGCGTACACTTATGTGTGTAGCGCAAATAGTTATCACAGTTTTAATTACATCAATGGGAACAGTTGCCGTTGCAGCTAACTACCTTGCTGTAACTGCTGAAGCAATTAGTTATCTTCCGGCTTACGGTGTAGCAGCTGCTGGTACAACTTTGGTAGGGCAAGCAATGGGTGCTGGTAGAAAAGACATAGCACTAAAATGTGGTAGAATAGTCAACTGTTTTGGAGTTGCAATTATGGTTGTGACAGGTTTTGCCCTTTTCATGTTTGCAGAACCACTTATTAAAATATTCAGTAGCGACCTAGAAGTTATAGCTTTAGGGTCAGAAGTTTTAAAAATAGTAGCATTTGCAGAGCCGTTATTTGGACTTGCAATTGTTATAACAGGCGTTTTACGTGGCGCTGGCGATACAAAAGCACCGTTTATCATTTGTTTAATTACAATGTGGGGTGTGCGTATAACTTTAGCTTTTTTACTAGCACCAACATTTGGTTTAAGTGCTGTTTGGATAGCTATGAGCGCAGAACTTGTTGTTCGTGGACTCTTATTCCTGTTTAGGTTTGAAAGCAAAAAGTGGATGAAAATTAAGTTGTTTGATTAATTCCATAAGTTCCAGTTGACCTGTCCATAAATATAGGAAGTTTTGGTGGGAACAAAGTGAAAATTGCAAAAACAACTATAACAGCAACCATTATTCCTAAAGCTATTTTATAGTTTATTCCACTGCCGTGTTCAAAATAGTGCAAAGCTAATAATTGACCTAGCAAAACGGCTATAAATAATATTAAAATATCAACTATTATTATTTCTATACCAAAGGCAGATGTGTAAAAATAATATATAAGTGGAACTAAAATTGTCCCTAAAATCAAGGATATTAGGCACGAGCTAAACCATATATCTTTGTCTGGTTTAAACTTTACACAGCCTACAATCCACCATATTAAAACTGGCACAGGCACCATTTTCATATGCTCAAAAACACTTTCATTAACTGGTGCAATAAGTCCTATAATAAAATTATCACCAGTAAATTCATATATGAAATGGAAAACTGAACCTATTATAAAAATAACGGGTATACCCCAAAGAATATATTTGTCTTTTGTCATTTTAACACCTACTTTGTAAAATTTGGAGGAATTTATGAGAACTCTTGTCAGACGAATTAACGAGTGGGACGGTCCTACTATGTTAAAAGTATATGCACCTTATGTTCAAAATAGTCACTGCACAAAAGAAAAAGAATTACCACTTTTAAAAGATTATATAAATACAATAGATTTATATACTTACGGCTTAGGTTGGATAATGAGCGAAATAGACGGTGAAACCGTTGGTTTTTGTCATTTAAGACATAACGATTACGACCCTTCAAATCTTTTTGGTGCTATGATAGAACTTTACGTTAAGCAAGGTTTTGAAAGAAGAGGAGTAGGCTCTTCGCTTTACAGCTTAATGTTTGACATTATGGAGTTTGGAAATAAAAAAGAAGTTTTTGCCAAAATACCACTTCCAAACGACGAAGCTATAGAATTTCATAAAAAATGGGGATTTACTAAAAAAGAAATTATAAAAGATGATTTCGAAAAATTTGGCAAAACATTTGATGTGTTAGTAATGGAAAAAAAGCTTAACCCAGCCGACCCAAACGCTGTTAAGCCTATAAAACCATACTTAATAGAAAGCGAAGACTACGAAAAAAGCCGTTTAAAAGCAGGCGAATTTATTAAGGAGATATGATATGATTAATTTAGAAATCACAAAACTTGTAGCCTATGGACTTGAAAAAGGTTTGGTAAAACAAGCTGACAAAATTTACACAACTAACATGATTTTAGGCATTTTAGGCTTAGACGATTATGAAGAAGTAAAACTTTCAGACGAAGTTATTGACCTTGAAGACACTTTAAAAAACATATTAGACTATGCAGTAAAAAACAAACTTATTGAAGACGGTGTTACTTCACGTGACCTTTTTGACACAAAATTAATGGGTGCAATTACACCAAAGCCTTCGGAAGTTATAGAAAATTTCAATAAACTTTATGAGCAAGACCCTAAAAAAGCTACAGAATATTTTTATGGTGTTTCAACTCAAAGCGATTATATTAGAACATATCGTGTTAAAAAAGACTTAAAATGGGTTCATAGCTGCGATTTTGGCGATTTAGATATTACAATAAACCTTGCAAAACCAGAAAAAGACAACAAGGCTATTGCAGCACAAATAAACATGGTAGAAAGTTCTTACCCAAAATGTATGCTTTGCAAAGAGAATATGGGTTACGCTGGCAGAATAAATCACCCAGCTAGACAAAACCTTAGAACAATTCCTGTTTTAATAAACAACGAAGACTGGTTTTTCCAATACTCACCTTATGTTTACTACAACGAGCATTGCATTGTTTTCAAAGGTGCGCACAACCCAATGAAAATCGATAGAGCTACTTTTAGAAAATTACTTGACTTTGTTAAAATATTCCCTCATTATTTTGTAGGTTCTAATTCAGATTTACCTATAGTTGGTGGTTCTATTTTAAGCCATGACCATTTCCAAGGTGGTAATTATGAATTCGCTATGGAAAGAGCAGAAATTCACACTAAAGTAAGCCTTAAAGGCTTTGACGACGTTAACGCTGGTTTAGTTAAATGGCCAATGTCAGTTATTAGATTAAGTGGTAAAGACGACTCAAGACTAGTTGAGTTAGCTGATGTTATTTTGAAAAAATGGCGAGCTTATAGCGACGAAAGCAGTAATGTTTTTGCATTTACTGACGAAGTTCCACACAATACAATTACACCTATAGCTAGAAAAAAAGGTGAAAATTTCGAACTAGATTTAGTTTTAAGAAACAATTTGTGTACAGAAGAACACCCAGACGGGTTATATCACCCACATGCTGAACTTCATAACATCAAAAAAGAGGGCATAGGGCTAATTGAAGTTATGGGCTTAGCAGTTTTACCATCAAGACTAAAAGCTGAAATTGCAAAATTAAGCGAAGTTTTGGTAAAAGGCGAAGAAATTCCAGCAGATTTACAAATTCATGCTGACTGGGCAAATGGGTTTAGAAAAAATTACAATATTACAAGTGAAAATGTAAGTGAAATTATAGAGCATGAAATCGGTGTGGTTTTTGCAAAAGTTTTAAACCATGCAGGCGTTTACAAATGTGATGGAAAAGGGATAAAAGGTTTCCTAACATTTATCGACCATGTAAATATGTAATAAATTATAAGTTGGAGGATTTTACAATGTTTTTAAGCAGTGCAACAAAAAGAGCAATGGAAAGAAATTATTTTCAAGATTCAACTTGGTTTTGCGATTTTAAAGAAAGCGAAATCAAAGGTCTTGAAATCGAAGAAGGTGTGCATCGCCGTGACCCTAGCAGTATTTTAAAGGTAGACGATACATATTATGTATGGTATAGCAAATCATACGGCGCACATGTTGGTTTTAACACAGGCGACCTAGACGCAAAAGTTTTCCCTTGGGATTACTGCGACATTTGGTATGCTACTTCAAAAGATGGATACACTTGGGAAGAACAAGGCATAGCTGTTAAACGTGGTGAAAAAGGTGCTTATGACGAAAGAAGCGTGTTTACACCTGAAGCTATGACATACGACGGTAAATTCTACTTGGTTTACCAAACTGTTGAAAATCCATATGTTAACAGAGTTCACGAAAATATAGCTATAGCTGTTTCTGACAGTGCAACAGGACCTTTTGTTAAAAGCGATAAACCAATTTTAGAGCCAACAAAAGACGGTGTTTGGGAAGGCGATATAGACAACAGGTTTTTGGTTTCTGAAAAAGGTAGTTTTGACAGCCATAAAGTGCATGACCCACTTCTATTTGCTTTTAAAGGTAAATTTTATCTTTATTATAAAGGCGAACCAATGGGCGAACAAATGTACATGGGTGGCAGAGAAACAAAATGGGGCGTTGCAATTGCTGACAATATCTTAGGCCCTTACGAAAGAAGTCCTTACAACCCAGTAACAAACAGTGGCCACGAAACTTGCCTATGGCAATATAATGGTGGTATGGCTGCGTTTTTAAGAACAGATGGTGTTGAGAAAAACACTCTTCAATTTGCAGAAGACGGAATTAACTTTGAAATAAAATCTGTTATCAAAGGTGGCCCAGAGGCTTGTGGTCCTTTTAGAGATGCAGAAAGTTTTGAAAATCCACTTCAAGGCATGAATTGGGGTCTATCACATAATATCGACCATAAATGGGGACATATTATTCGTTTTGATATAGACGAAACAAGCAGAAAAATATACGAAAATCGTACAAAATACGAATAAAAATAACAGTATGGTAGTGTAGGGGTTCCACCAAAGCGTTCCCCTTAGAGTAGGGGCGACCTTCATAGTCGGTAACTTAAGAAAAAAAGACATATTTCCAAAAAAGTAGTATAATTAATTTACCACAAAAAATACAACTACAAAAAGGAAATATGTCATGGTAAATTATACAACTAAAATAGT